>NZ_JACVBM010000010.1:0-203509 GCF_014852385.1 Pseudomonas sp. PDM03
AGAGGCCGAGTGGAGGTTCTGCGCAGTGGGCAACCCGGCATGGATGCCGGGTTAGCCGCGCACGGCCATGGATGGCCGATCGCGGCGGGCCCACGGAGCAGGACCGGAGCGAGGGCATGCCGAGCCTTAGCGAGGCACCGAACGAAAGGGGCAAGAGCGCTTGGTTACTTGCCGCTTTTGCAAGTGACTCGCCGTAAGGGCGAAACCAATAGCCGCCGTTACCGAAGAAACGGATATACACCCCACCCAAAAGCGATACAAAAAAACATACGACACGATATTTTGTGTTTGATATTAAATTCTGTATCGCTTATAAAGTTCTCCATGCCCTCGATCAGATTCAAGGCGGGAGACCCCCAATGTACGCACAGCTTGTAGAAACCGGCGTTAAGCGCATCAAGGACCTGTCGGAAATGTCCGAACAGGAACGCGCTTTCCAGGAAAAAATCGATTCAGAAATCAAGATCGAAGCGAAAAACTGGATGCCTGATGCCTATCGCCAGACCCTGATCCGGCAGATCTCGCAGCACGCCCACTCGGAAATCGTCGGCATGCTGCCCGAAGGCAATTGGGTCACCCGCGCGCCATCGCTCAAACGCAAACTGCAATTGATGGCCAAGATTCAGGACGAAGCCGGCCACGGCCTGTACCTGTACAGCGCCATGGAAACCCTCGGCGCCGACCGCGACGAAGAAATCGCCAAGCTGCACAGCGGCAAGGCCAAGTACTCGAGCATCTTCAACTACCCGACCCTGAACTGGGCCGACATGGGCGCAGTGGGCTGGCTGGTGGACGGCGCCGCGATCGTCAATCAGGTGGTGTTGCAACGCACCTCATACGGCCCCTACTCCCGGGCCATGGTGCGCATCTGCAAGGAAGAAAGTTTCCACCAGCGCCAAGGCTACGAAATCCTTCTGACCATGATGCGCCACGGCAATCAGGCGCAAAAAGACATGGTCCAGGACGCGATCAACCGCCTGTGGTGGCCGTCGCTGATGATGTTCGGCCCGAGCGACGAACACTCGCCGAACAGCGCCCAGTCCATGGCCTGGAAAATCAAGCGCCAGAGCAACGACGAACTGCGCCAGCGCTTCATCGACCAGACCATCCCGCAACTCGAATTGCTCGGTTGCACCTGCCCTGATCCGGACCTGAAGTGGAACGCCGAACGCGGCCATTACGACTTCGGTGAAATCCAGTGGAGCGAGTTCTACGAAGTGCTCAAGGGCAACGGCCCGTGCAACCAGGAACGCGTCGCCACCCGTCGCAAAGCCATTGAAGACGGCGCCTGGGTCCGCGAAGCCGCAGTTGCCCACGCCCGCAAAAAACAAAACAAGAACGCCGCCTGATTCGGCCACCTGATCTGGAGACACCGCCATGTCCGAATGGACCCTTTTCGAAGTCTTCGTGCGCAGCAAGCACGGCCTCAACCACAAGCACGTCGGCAGCGTGCATGCCGCCGACACCACCATGGCCATCGAGAACGCGCGTGAGTTGTACACCCGTCGCAGCGAAGGCGTGAGCCTGTGGGTCGTGCCGTCTGCACTGATCACCGCCTCGTCGCCGGATGAAAAAGACCCGCTGTTCGACCCGTCGGACGACAAGGTTTATCGCCATGCCAGCTTCTACGAGCTGCCGGCCGAAGTCGGGCACATGTGAGGTCGACCATGAATAACAACACCGATCTGATCGAATACCTGCTGCGCCTCGGCGACAGCGCCCTGATCCAGGGCCAGCGCCTGTGCCAATGGTGCGGCAAGGCACCGGCGCTGGAAGAAGAACTGGCGCTGATGAACGTCGGCCTCGACCTCGTCGGCCAGGCGCGCAACTGGCTGGAATACGCCGCTGAACTGCTGGGCGACGATCGCGATGCCGATCACCTGGCGTTCCGTCGCGATGAGCGCGCCTATCGCAACCTGCTGTTGGTGGAACAACCCAACGGCGATTACGCGGTGACCATCCTCAAGCAGTTCCTGTATGACGCCTGGCACCTGGAAGTGCTTAAAGGTTTGAGCCAGTCCAGCGATGAGCGCATCGCCGGGATCGCTGCCAAAGCCGTAAAGGAAGTCACCTATCACCTGCGCCGCTCCAGCGAGTGGGTCGAGCGTCTGGGCGACGGCACCGAGGAAAGCCACAAGCGCATGCTCGCAGCGATCCCTGAGGTCTGGCGCTTTACCGTGGAACTGATCGCCGCCGATGACAGCGAACAGCGTCTGTGCGAAGCCGGCATCACCCCGGACATCGCCACCGTCGCCGCCGCGTGGCAAGCCAGGGTCAACGAGATTTTCGCCAGCGCCACCCTGCCCGTGCCTGCCGCGCCGAGCTATTTCTACCTGAATGCGCGCAAGGGGCTGCACACCGAACACCTCGGCATCCTGTTGGCGGAGATGCAATTCCTGCCACGAGCGTACCCCGATGCAACCTGGTGAGCTGATCGCCAGCGACCTCGGCGCCCGGCCGGCCCAACCGACCGACCTGGCCGCCGCGTGGGCGACCCTGGCGCAGGTCATGGACCCGGAAGTGCCGGTGGTCAGCGTGGTCGACCTCGGCATCGTGCGCGATCTCGACTGGCAAGCCGGTCACTTGCACGTGGTGGTCACGCCGACCTACTCCGGCTGCCCCGCCACCGAGGTGATCGAAAGCGACATCCGCGATGCGCTGGAGCTTGCCGGCTTCAGGGCACCGCAACTGGAACGCAAATTGACCCCGGCGTGGACCACCGACTGGATCACCGACATCGGCCGCGAACGCCTGCGCGCTTATGGCATCGCACCGCCCGACGGCAGCACCAGCAAGCGCAGCCTGCTCGGCGAAAGCCCCGTGATCGTTTGCCCGCAATGCCGCAGCGCGCACACCGAAGTGCTCAGCGAGTTCGGTTCCACCGCGTGCAAGGCGTTGTACCGCTGCGTCGATTGCCGCGAGCCGTTCGACTATTTCAAGTGCATCTGAGCGGCGATCGGCCGTCCCAGCTGGAGAACAATAATGAGCAAATTTCACAGCCTGACCATCAAGGACGTGCGCGCCGAAACCCGTGACGCGGTGTCCATCGCCTTCGATATTCCGCAGCACCTGCAAGACAGTTTTCACTTCACCCAGGGCCAGCACCTGGTGATGCGCACGCAGATGGATGGCGAAGAAGTGCGTCGTTCGTATTCGATTTGCACCGGCGTTAATGACGGCGAACTGCGCGTCGCGATCAAGCGTGTGGCTGGCGGGCGTTTCTCCGCATTCGCCAATGAGCAGCTCAAGGCCGGGCACAGCCTGGAAGTGATGCCGCCGGCCGGGCACTTCTGCGTCGAGCTCGACCCACAACGCCACGGTCATTACCTGGCCGTGGCGGCGGGCAGCGGCATCACGCCGATCCTGTCGATCATCAAGACCACCCTGCAAACCGAACCGCACAGCCGCGTCACGCTGCTGTACGGCAACCGTTCAAGTTCCGGCGCGCTGTTCCGTGAACAGCTCGAAGATTTGAAAAACCGCTACTTGCAGCGTCTGAACCTGATCTTCGTGTTCAGCCGCGAGCAGCAGGATGTCGACCTGTACAACGGCCGGATCAACGCCGAGAAATGCGAGCAACTGTTCTCCCGCTGGCTCGATGTCAAAGCCCTCGATGCGGCATTCATCTGTGGCCCGCAGGAGATGACCGAAACCGTGCGCGACAGCCTCAAGGCCAAGGGCATGGCACCGGAGCGCATCCATTTCGAACTGTTCGCCGCCGCTGGCAGCCAGCAAAAACGCGAGGCTCGCGAGGCTGCACGGCAAGTTGATGCGGCGGTCAGTCAGATCACCGTCATCAGCGACGGCCGCGCTCTGGCCTTCGACCTGCCGCGCAACAGCCAGAGCATCCTCGATGCCGGCAACGCCCAGGGCGCCGAACTGCCTTACTCGTGCAAGGCCGGCGTGTGCTCGACGTGCAAATGCAAGGTCATCGAAGGCGAAGTGGAAATGGACAGCAACCACGCCCTGGAAGACTACGAAGTGGCTGCCGGTTACGTGCTGTCGTGCCAGGCGTATCCGGTCAGCGACAAAGTCATCCTGGATTTCGACCAACTCTGAAAACAACACAAACCCTGTAGGAGCCGGCTTGCCGGCGATGAGGTCCGTTAAATCACCGCGAACTTCAGACCGTCATCGCTGGCAAGCCAGCTCCTACAGGTTTCGTGTACTGCCTGCCGGAATCCGGTTTCTGTAGGAGCCGGCTTGCTGGCGATGAGGCGCTTGAGATCACCGGTGAATATCAGGCCGCAATCGCCAGCAAGCCGGCTCCTACAGAAAACCGGTTCCAGCAGGCATTACGCCGAAACACCACGTTTCACCCCACAACAAAAACAACAGAGAGCGTGCCATGACACCCACAGACGTAGAACTCATCCGCCAGCACCCCGATTTCATCCAGCTGGTTCGTCGCAAACAAAACCTGTACTGGTCGCTGTCGCTGATCATGCTGGTGATCTATTTCGGCTTCGTGTTGCTGGTGGCGTTCTCCCCCGCCACCCTCGGCCAATCCTTGAGCGGCGGCGTGACCTCGGTGGGCATGCTGGTCGGTGTGGTGATTGTGGTGTTGGCCTTCGCGCTGACCGGTTTCTACGTCTATCGCGCCAACAACGTGATTGATCCGCTCAACGAAAAGCTGAAACAGGAGTGCGCCCGATGAGCCGGCTCCTGGCGTTGTTCCTGTTGCCGCTGGCAGCAGTCACCGACTTCGCGGTCGCCGCCGACGGCGCGTCCCGCCCACTGAACTGGAACGCCATCGGCATGTTCCTGGTGTTCGTGCTGTTCACCCTCGGCGTCACGCGTTGGGCCGCATTGCGTACCCGCTCCGCCAGCGACTTCTACACCGCCGGCGGTGGCATGACTGGCTTCCAAAACGGCCTGGCGATTGCCGGCGACATGATCTCGGCGGCGTCCTTCCTCGGCATCTCGGCGATGATGTTTCTCAATGGCTACGACGGCTTGCTCTACGCCCTGGGCGTGTTGGCGGGCTGGCCGATCATCCTGTTCCTGATCGCTGAGCGCCTGCGCAACCTCGGCAAATATACGTTCGCCGACGTGGTCTCTTATCGCCTGGAGCAAACCCCGGTGCGCCTGACCTCGGCGTTCGGCACCCTGACTGTCGCGTTGATGTACCTGGTGGCGCAGATGGTCGGTGCCGGCAAATTGATCGAGTTGCTGTTCGGCATCGACTACCTCTACGCGGTGATGCTGGTCGGTGTGTTGATGGTGTTCTACGTGACCTTCGGCGGCATGCTCGCCACCACCTGGGTGCAGATCATCAAAGCGGTGATGCTGCTGTTCGGCACCACGTTCATGGCGTTCATGGTGCTCAAGCATTTCGGTTTCAGCACCGAAGCGATGTTCGCCGGCGCCACTGCCGTGCACGCCAAGGGCAGCGCGATCATGGCGCCCGGTGGTTTGCTGTCGAACCCGATCGATGCGATCTCGCTGGGGCTGGGCATGATGTTCGGCACCGCCGGCCTGCCGCATATCCTGATGCGTTTCTTCACCGTCAGCGATGCCAAGGAAGCGCGTAAAAGCGTGTTCTACGCCACCGGTTTCATCGGCTACTTCTACTTGCTGCTGATCATCGTCGGCTTCGGCGCCATCGTCATGGTCGGCACCGATCCTGCGTTCCGCGATGCCAGCGGCGCGATCATCGGCGGCGGCAACATGATCGCCGTGCACCTGGCGCAAGCCGTGGGCGGCAACCTGTTCCTCGGCTTCATCTCGGCAGTCGCGTTCGCCACCATTCTGGCGGTGGTTGCAGGCCTGGCGTTGTCCGGTGCCTCGGCGGTGTCCCACGATTTGTATGCCTGCGTTATGCGCAAGGGCCAGGCCACCGAGCAGCAGGAAATCCGCGTGTCGCGCATTGCCACGCTGTGCATCGGCGTGCTGGCGATCATCCTCGGCCTGCTGTTCGAATCGCAGAATATTGCGTTCCTTTCCGGCCTGGTGCTGGCCATCGCCGCGTCGGTGAATTTCCCGGTGCTGTTCCTTTCGATGTACTGGAAAGGCCTGACCACTCGCGGCGCGGTCACCGGCAGCCTGACGGGGCTGGTCTCGGCGATTGTCCTGCTGGTGCTGAGCCCGGCGGTGTGGGTCAACGTGTTGCATCACGACAAGGCGCTGTTCCCGTACTCCAACCCGGCGCTGTTTTCCATGAGCCTCGCGTTTTTCAGTGCCTGGCTGTTTTCGGTCACCGACACCTCGCCGCGAGCGGCCCTTGAGCGCGGCCGCTACCTGGCGCAGTTCATCCGTTCGATGACCGGCATCGGTGCCTCCGGCGCCAGCAAGCACTAATCACGACCGACTGATGGCAGGGAATAAAAACAATGAAGCCCGCACGTTCTGCACCCTACGAATCACTGTTTTCGCTGGCCGCCGCATTGAGCCTGCCCATGGTCGCCCCCAGCGCCATGGCCGACTTCATCGACGACAGCAAGGCCCGCATTGAAATGCGCAATCACTACATCAATCGCGATTTCCGCCAGGACAACGCGGCGCAATCCAAGGCTGAAGAATGGGCGCAGGGTTTCACCGCGCGCATCGAGTCCGGGTTCACCGACGGCACTTTAGGCTTCGGTCTCGATGCGTTGGGGGAGCTGGGATTGAAACTCGACTCCAGCCCGGATCGCCGTGGCACCGGGCTGCTGCCCTTCGGTCCGAAAAGCCATGAGCCGGCGGACGAGTTCAGCGAGTTGGGGCTGACCGGCAAGGTGCGGGTGTCGAAAAGCGTGTTGAAGCTCGGCACCCTGCAACCCCTGCTGCCGGTGGCGACCTACAACGACACCCGCCTGCTCGGTTCGACCTTCGAAGGCGGTTTGCTGACCAGCCAGGAAATCAGTGGCCTGACGCTGAATACCGGGCGCCTGACCAAGGCCAACCTGCGGGATTCCTCCAGCAACGATGACATCGGTTACGCCGCCGCCAGCAGTGATCACTTCGACTTTGCCGGCGGCAGCTACGCGTTCAGTCCGCAACTGAACCTGAGCTACTACTACGGCAAGCTCGATCAGATTTATCGCCAGCAATTTGTCGGGTTGGTGCATACCCAGCCGCTGGGCAACGGTTTCAATCTGCGCAGCGACTTGCGCTATTTCGACAGCCGGGGCGATGGCGCCGAGCGCGCCGGGCGTATCGACAACCGCAACTTCAACAGCATGTTCACTGTGTCCCACGGTGCCCACAAGGTCAGTGCCACGTACCAGCAGTTGTCCGGCGACAGTGCCTTTCCGTTCCTCAACGGCGGCGATCCGTACGTGGTCAACCTGGTGACCTTCAACACCTACACCCGCGCCGACGAGGACTCCTGGCAGTTGCGTTACGACTATGACTTCGCGGCGCAGGGCATTCCCGGTCTGACCTTCATGACCCGCTACACCGACGGTCGCCACGTCAAGGCCGGCACCGTCGACAACGGTCGTGAGCGCGAGCGCGACACCGACATCAGTTACGTCATCCAGAGCGGCGTTTTCAAGGACGTCAGCCTGCGCTGGCGCAACGTGACCTTCCGCTCCGGCAATGGCCTGAACACCGCCCTCGATGAAAACCGGCTGATCGTCGGTTACACCGTGGCGCTTTGGTAATCCCTGAAGGGCGCGGTTACCGCCGCGCCAACACCTTTCACAACCTGGAGGAATCGTGATGTCTCACGCCCCTACCCTGCAAAGTTTCATCGCCGGTCGCTGGATCGGCCAACACGGTGCCCAGGTGCTGCGCAGCGCCATCGACGGCCACGAGATTGCACGCACCCACGAGGAACGCCCGGACTTCGCCGAAGCCGTCGAGCACGGTCGTCGCCAAGGCATCAGCGGCTTGATGGCGCTGGACTTCCAGCAACGGGCGCAACGCCTCAAGGCACTGGCCTTGTACCTGAGCGAACGCAAGGAACAGCTTTACGCGATCTCCCACCACAGCGGCGCCACCCGCGCCGACAGCTGGATCGATATCGAGGGCGGCAACAGCACGCTGTTCACCTACGCCAGCCTCGGCTCGCGGGAACTGCCGTCGGGCAACATCGTCCACGAAGGCCCGGCGATGCAGCTGAGCAAGCTCGGCACCTTCGCCGGCACGCACATTCTGGTGCCGCGCGGTGGTCTGGCGGTGCACATCAATGCGTTCAACTTCCCGATCTGGGGCATGCTGGAAAAGTTCGCGCCGAGCTTTCTCGCCGGCATGCCATGCATCGTCAAACCGGCCAGCGCCACCAGCTACCTGACCGAAGCCGTGGTGCGGCTGATGGACGAATCCGGCTTGCTGCCGGCGGGCAGCCTGCAACTGATCATCGGCAGCACCGGTGACTTGCTCGACCGCCTGCAAGGCCAGGACGTGGTGACGTTCACCGGTTCCGCCGACACCGCAGCCAAGTTGCGCGTCAATCCGAACCTGATCCGCAATTCGGTGCCGTTCAACGCCGAAGCAGACTCGCTGAACTGCGCGATCCTCGCCCCGGACGTGACCCCGGACGACGAAGAGTTCGAGCTGTTCATCAAGGAAGTCGCACGGGAAATGACCACCAAGGCCGGGCAGAAATGCACCGCCATCCGCCGCGCCATCGTGCCGGCCAAACACATCGATGCCGTCGCGACCCGTTTGCGCGACCGCCTGAAGAAAGTCGTGGTCGGCGACCCGTCGGTGGAAGGCGTGCGCATGGGGGCACTGGCCTCTCACGATCAGCAAAAGGACGTCGCCGAGCGTCTGGAAAGCCTGCTGCAAAGCAGCGACATGCTGTTTGGCGCTCGCGACGGTTTTGAACCGCGTGGCGAAAACGTCAGCCAGGGTGCGTTCTTCGCGCCGACCCTGTTGCAGGCCCGCGACCCGCACGCTGAAGGCGGCGCGCACGACATCGAAGCGTTCGGCCCGGTCAGCACGCTGATGGCCTACGACGACCTCGACGAAGCACTGGTCCTGGCCGCACGCGGTAAAGGCAGCCTGGTGGCGAGCCTGATCACCAAGGATCCGCAGATCGCGGCCAAAGCCATTCCTGTCGCGGCAGCCTGGCACGGTCGCTTGCTGGTGCTGGACCGCGAATCCGCCGCCGAATCCACCGGCCACGGTTCGCCCCTGCCACAACTCAAGCATGGCGGGCCGGGTCGTGCCGGTGGCGGTGAAGAGCTCGGTGGCCTACGCGCAGTGAAACACTACCTGCAACGCGCCGCAGTGCAAGGCTCGCCGACCATGCTCGCTGCCGTCACCGGCGAATACGTGCGCGGTGCCAAGGTCATCGAGACTGAAGTACATCCGTTCCGCCGGTTCTTCCAGGACCTGCAGATCGGCGAGTCGCTGCTGACCCACCGTCGCACCGTGACCGAGGCCGATCTGGTGAACTTCGGTTGCCTGTCCGGCGATCACTTCTACATGCACTTCGACGAGATCGCCGCCAAGGAATCGCAATTCGGCAAACGCATCGCCCACGGCTACTTCGTGCTGTCGGCGGCGGCCGGTCTGTTCGTCTCCCCGGCACCGGGCCCGGTGCTGGCCAACTACGGCCTGGATACGTTGCGCTTCATCAACCCGGTGGGCATCGGCGACACCATCCAGGCGCGCCTGACCTGCAAACGTAAAATCGATCAGGGCAAAAAGAGCCCGCAGGGCATTCCGCAGGGCGTGGTGGCGTGGGACGTGGAAGTCACCAACCAGCTGGGTGAACTGGTCGCCAGTTACGACATCCTCACTTTGGTCGTCAAACGCGAGGATTAACGCAGTCCTGTAGGCGCTGGCTTGCCGGCGATGGCGTCCGCATGATCGATGCCAATCCAAAGGCCCCATCGCCAGCAAGCCGGCTCCTACAAGGGTTTTGTGTGAGCTCCGGTTTCAACGTTCACATCGATCCACTGTAGGAGCCGGCTTGCTGGCGATGGCGTCCGCATGATCGATGCACATCCAAGGGCCCCATCGCCAGCAAGCCGGCTCCTGCAAGGGGATACTGCGAATTCCTGTTACAGCGCCTTCGCACTGGTTTTTGCCTGTGACGGTGCGTTTATTGCCTTCTTCAAGGACATGACCGGCATCACCCCTGGCCATTGGTGAAAATAAGCACCTGACGATCGGCAGCAGAAATTAATTGCGACCAAATATTACATGCGTCATATTACGCACGTAATTAAACGCCGATTCCCACAGGTAATCCTCCATGACCAGCATGCCCAGCCTTGAACCCGACGTTGCCGTTGCGGTGAGCACGCCCAAGCCTCCCCTGCTCAAGCGCCTGATCCTGCTGACGCTGGCCATTGCTGCCCTGGTATTTTCAGGCCTTTACGCCGCCCATTGGTGGACCGCCGGGCGTTTCATCGAAGAAACCGACGATGCCTACATTGGCGGCGACGTGACGGTGATCGGGCCGAAGGTCGCGGGTTACATCGAAGAAGTGCTGGTCAGCGACAACCAGAAAGTGAAGGCCGGCGATGTGTTGATCCGCCTCGATTCCCGTGACTACCGCGCCAACCTGGCCAAGGCCGAAGGCGCGGTGGCCGCGCAAGAAGCCTTGCTGTCCAACCTCGACGCCACTGAGCAACTGCAACACGCGGTGATCGGTCAGGCCCGTGCGGGGATCGATGCCGCCGGCGCTGAAACGGCCCGCTCACGGGACGACAATGCACGCTACAAACGCCTGGTCGGTAGCAACGCTGTCTCCGTGGAAAGTGCGCAACGGGCCGACGCCACCTTCAAGACCGCCCAGGCCTTGAGCGCTCGAGCCCAGGCTGAACTGCTGGCAGCGCAACGCCAATTGAACGTGATCGACACTCAGAAACAGCAAGCACGTGCCGCGCTGATGCAGGCCAAGGCCGAACGAGACCTGGCGCAATTGAACGTCGGCTACACCGAGTTGCGCGCACCGATGGATGGCGTGATCGGCAATCGCCGGGCGCGGGTCGGTGCGTATGCGCAGGCCGGTTCGCAGCAGTTGTCGGTGGTGCCGGCCAGCGGGCTGTGGGTCGATGCCAACTTCAAGGAAGACCAACTGGCGCACATGACACCGGGCCAACCGGTGATCATTCACGCCGACGTGCTCTCCGGGCAGGTATTCCACGGGCACCTCGACAGCCTCGCGCCAGCCAGCGGTTCGCAGTTCAGCGTGTTGCCACCGGAAAACGCCACCGGCAACTTCACCAAAATCGTGCAGCGAGTGCCGGTGCGGATCGTGCTCGATCCCGCCGACGGCGTGCTCGGGCATCTGCGTCCCGGCCTGTCGGTGACCGCTGAAGTCGACACACGCAAGGAGCCTGAAACGCCTGCCGTGGCCAGCGCGCCATGAGCCGCGCCCTCGCCGCCCCCGCGCAGCCGTTCAACGCCGCGAACATGGCGACGGCGACCAAGGTGTTCGCCTTCGCCACCATGTGCATCGGCATGTTCATTGCCCTGCTGGATATCCAGATCGTCTCGGCTTCGTTGCGCGATATCGGCGGCGGGTTGTCGGCGGGCACTGATGAAACGGCGTGGGTACAGACCAGCTACCTGATCGCCGAAATCATCGTGATTCCGCTGTCCGGCTGGCTCTCCCGCGTGTTCTCGACCCGCTGGCTGTTCTGCGCATCCGCGGTGGGTTTCACCCTGGCCAGCCTGCTCTGTGGCGCGGCCTGGAACATTCAGAGCATGATCGCCTTCCGCGCCCTGCAAGGGTTTCTTGGCGGCTCGATGATCCCGCTGGTGTTCACCACGGCATTCTTTTTCTTCACCGGCAAACAACGGGTGATCGCCGCCGCGACCATCGGCGCGGTGGCGTCATTGGCACCGACACTGGGGCCAGTGATTGGTGGCTGGATTACCGACGTGTCCTCCTGGCACTGGCTGTTCTACATCAACCTGGTGCCGGGGATTTTTGTTGCGGTGGCGGTGCCGATGCTGGTGAAAATCGATCAGCCGGAACTGTCGCTGCTCAAGGGCGCCGACTATTTGAGCATGGTGTTTCTGGCGCTGTTTCTCGGCTGCCTGGAATACACCCTTGAAGAAGGCCCGCGCTGGAACTGGTTCAGTGACCGCACGATTCTGACCACCGCCTGGATCAGCGGCCTGGCAGGCCTGGCGTTCATCGGGCGGACCTTGCACGTGGCCAACCCGATCGTCGATTTGCGCGCCCTCAAAGACCGCAACTTCGCCCTCGGCTGCTTCTTCTCGTTTGTCACCGGGATCGGCCTGTTTGCCACGATTTACCTGACGCCGCTGTTTCTCGGTCGGGTGCGGGGTTATGGCGCGCTGGACATTGGTCTGGCGGTTTTCTCCACCGGGGTGTTCCAGATCATGGCGATTCCGCTGTACGCCTTTCTGGCCAACCGCATCGATCTGCGCTGGGTCATGATGACCGGCCTTGGGTTGTTCGCTTTGTCGATGTGGGATTTCAGCCCGATCACCCATGACTGGGGAGGCAAGGAATTGATGCTGCCGCAAGCGCTGCGCGGAATTGCCCAGCAACTGGCGGTGCCGCCAGCGGTCACCTTGACCCTCGGCGGCCTGGCACCGGCGCGACTCAAACACGCTTCCGGGCTGTTCAACCTGATGCGCAACCTCGGCGGAGCCATTGGCATCGCGGCCTGTGCGACGATCCTCAATGACCGCACCAACCTGCACTTCACACGATTGGCGGAAAACCTCAACAGCACCAACGAAGCCCTGAATCAATGGCTGTCCCAGGTCGGCAACAACTTCGCCACGCTCGGCCAAAGCGGTGATGCGGGTGTCACCGCCAGCCTGCACCAGTTATGGCTGCTGACCTACCGCGAAGCGCAGACGCAAACCTACGGCGATGCGTTTCTGATGATCATGGTCTGCTTCATCATCGCCACGGCGATGGTGCCCTTGATGCGCAAGGTGCAACCACCGGCCGCGCCGTCAGCGGACGCTCACTGATCAGGCCTGAGGCGTTTTACGGAAGCCTACGGCCAGACGATTCCAGCTGTTGATGGTGGAAATCGCCACGGTCAGGTCGACCATTTCCTTGGGGCTGAACTGCGCAGCGACCACTTCGTAATCTTCGTCCGGAGCATGGGTCAGGCTCAGTTGGGTCAGGGATTCGGTCCAGAGCAACGCAGCACGTTCGCGCTCGGTGAAGAACGGGGCCTCGCGCCAGGCGGTCACGGCAAACAGGCGACGCGGGGTTTCGCCGCCCTTGATCGCATCGGCGGTGTGCATGTCGATGCAGAAGGCGCAGCCGTTGATTTGCGATGCACGCAGCTTGACCAGTTCGATCAGAGTCTTTTCCAGCGGCAGCTTCGAAACGGCGGTTTCCAAGGCGATCATGGCTTTGAGGGCATCAGGGGACGCGGTGTAGAAATCGATACGAGGTTTCATGGCAGGCTCCAGGAGCAAGTGGGGGTGGAGCTAAGTTAGTCCCGCAGGCCGGCTGCTGGAATATCCAATTTCTCAGAAGTCGAGTAGACCGCCGCCCCCCCTTGTAGGAGCCGGCTTGCTGGCGATGCGGGCAACTCGGAGCAAATTGATGAGTGAGGTGATGCTATCGCCAGCAAGCCGGCTCCTACAGGGGGGCCAAAAATAGTCTGTCGGGCTGATTGCCAGCACTCGGTCCTCGCCACTAGAATGCGATCAATTCTTAATTGCATCAGGCCAGGACGCCGGAAAAGAGTATCAGTCCCCCATGTCGTCAGCCGACCAGCCTTTGAACCAGCAAATCCATACCCTCTACAGCGAACACCACGGTTGGCTGCAGGGATGGCTGCAGCGAAAACTCGGCAATCGCTGCGACGCGGCGGACCTGGCCCACGATACGTTCCTGCGTTTGCTGACCCGGCAAGTCGTCAAGCCATGGGGCAGCGAGCCCCGGGCATTGCTGACGCACATCGCCAAGGGCCTGGTGATTGATCGCTGGCGTCGACAGGACATCGAGCGCGCTTATCTGGAGACCATTGCCCACCTTCCGGCCACAGAGGTGCCATCACCGGAAACCCGCCTGCTGATTCTCGAAACCCTGATGCGCATCGAAGCGCTGCTGCGCGAATTGCCGGCCATCACTCGCGAAACCTTCCTGCTGTCACAGATCGAAGGGCTGACCTACAACCAGATCGCCGCACGCCTGAATGTGTCGCTGATCACCGTCAAACGGCACATGCGCACCGCGTTCATTACCTGCCTGAGTGTCGCCTGATGAATTCGTCGATGATCAACCCGCACATTCTCGGCGAAGCCGCCGACTGGCTGGTGCAGTTGCATTCAGGCAGCGCGACGCCGTCCGACCATCACGCCATTGCCCAATGGCGCAATCGCAGTGCCGAGCATGCGCTGGCCTGGCAACGGGCCGAAGCGCTGCTCGGAGAATTTCGCAGCGTGCCGGCCAACCTGGCCATCCAGACCCTGCAGCGAGCGGCACGCAAGGATGGCTTGAGCCGCCGCCAGACCCTCACGCGTATTGGCTTGCTGCTGATGGCCGGCCCCTTGGGCATCGCCTCACAACACGTGTCCTGGCAACAATGGACCGCCGATCAGCGCACGGCAGTGGGCGAACAGAAAAACCTGCAACTCCCCGATGGCAGTCAGGTGCTGCTCAACACCGAAAGTGCGGTGGACATTGCCTTTACCCCGCGTGAACGCCGAGTGGTGCTGCTGGATGGCGAAGTGTTGATCAGCACCGCCAAGGACCCCGGCGCCCGGCCCTTTATCGTCGAAACCCCGCAAGGCATCGCCCGTGCGCTGGGTACGCGGTTTTGCGTGCGCATCACTGGCTCGCGAAGCCAGGTGTCGGTGCTCGAAGGGCTGGTGGAAGTCACGCCGCAGTTGCTCCAGCAGAGCACGACCCTCAAGGCCGGTGAGCGCCAGAGCTTCAAGCTCAATCGCCTCGATGCGCTCGAACCTTTCGACACCAGCGCCCTGGCCTGGGACAAGGGCATGTTGCTGGCGAGCAATATGCGCCTGGACGAATTGCTCGGCGAATTGAGCCGCTATCGCCCCGGCGTGTTGCGTTGTCATGCGGATGTCGCGGGGTTGCGGGTGTCGGGGGCGTTTTCCCTGCGTGACACCGATGCCAGCCTGCGTCTGCTCAGCGATACGCTGCCACTGAAAATCAGCAGCCTGACCCGCTACTGGCTGTCGGTCGAGCCGCGGGCCTGAGCGCGCTGAAAAACTATTTCACAGTCCCCTGATACCTTTCCGCGTTTCGTTCGGTGTGTGGATAGACCTCTTCAATTCCACGCGCTCGACAGGAACGCCGAATGACTTCAACACCGCTGCACCGCCCCGCCGATTTCCCGCTCAAGGCCCTGAGCCTGAGCATTGCCCTGGCCTTTACCGCGTTGCTGCCGATCAACAGCCATGCCGCTGACACCGTCAGCGAAAGTGCCAGCCGCAACGTCGATATAGGGCCGGGCTTGCTCAGTCATACTCTGGCGCAATTCGCCGTGGCGGTCGGCGTGCCGTTGTCGTTCGATCCGGCGCAACTGGGCAATCGCCAGAGTCCGGGATTGCAAGGCAACTACAGCGGGCAATCGGGCTTCGCGCAATTGCTTGAGGGCAGCGGTTTCGAGTTGATCAGCACGGGCGGAAACGGTTACACCGTGGCGCCGCGAGTCGCTGCCAACGGTGCGCTGGAGCTGGGCGCCACCAGCGTCAGCGCCCTGCGCGACGACAACGCGGACACCTACGGTGGCGGTCAGGTCGCCAAGGTTGCGCAGATCGGCATGCTCGGTAACCAGGCCTTGAAAGACCTGCCCTTCAGTGTCACCAGCTACACCGCCAAAACCATCGCCGACCAGCAAGCGCAGACCGTGGGTGATGTGTTGCTCAACGACGCTTCGGTGCGGCAGTCCGCCGGCTTTGGCAACTTCTCCCAGGTGTTCGTGATCCGCGGTTTGCCGCTGCTGTCCGATGACATTTCCTATAACGGTCTTTACGGCATCCTGCCCCGGCAGATCATCGCCACCGAAGCGCTGGAACGGGTCGAGTTGTTCAAGGGACCGAACGCTTTTGTGAATGGTGTTACACCCAGCGGCAGCGGGATTGGCGGTGGCGTCAACCTGCAACCCAAACGCGCCAACGATGTGCCGACCCGCAGCGTCACTCTCGATTACAGTGACGATGGCCGGGTCGGCGGGCATCTGGACCTGGGCCAGCGCTTTGGTGAAGACAACCGATTCGGCGCGCGGGTCAATCTGTTGCAACGCGAAGGCGCCACCGCCGTCGATGACGAAGACCGTCGCTCGTCGCTGATCAGCGTCGGCCTGGACTACCGAGGTGATCGCCTGCGGGTGTCGACGGACCTGGGCTATCAGAAACAGGTGATCAATCAGGGCCGCTCGGTGATCTATGTCGATTCGACCTTGAGCAAAGCGCCCAAGGTGCCGGATGCCAACGCCGGTTACGCACAGAGCTGGAGCTACTCGCAACTGGAAGACACCTTCGGCATGGCCCGCGCCGAGTATGACCTCAGTGACAACTGGACCGCCTATCTGTCCGGCGGCGCCAAACACACACGGGAGAACGGCGTGTATTCGTCGCTGACCGTCACCGACCTCAACGGCAATGCCCGGGGCGGCATGCTCTACTCGCCTCACGATGAGGACAACAAAAGCCTGATGACCGGCCTCAACGGCCACTTGAACACCGGGCCGATCAGTCACCAATTGAACCTGGGCCTCGCGGGTATCTGGGGCCAGCAACGCTCGGCGTTCGAAACCATAGGCGCCGCCACGCGCTATAGCACCAACCTCTACGACGTCACTGACAAACCGCGCCCAAGCCCCACATCGTTTGCCAGCGACATTCACGATCCGCGCATCGTCGGCAAGAACACCCTGCGCAGCGCCGCGGTGTCCGACACCCTGGGTTTCATCGATGATCGCGTCTTGCTCACCCTCGGCGTACGGCGCCAGACGCTCAACGTCGACGGCTGGAACACCACCACCGGCGCGCGCACTTCAAGTTATGAAGAGTCGATCAGCACGCCGGTCTATGGCCTGGTGATCAAGCCGTGGGAACACGTTTCGTTCTACGCCAACCGCATCGAAGGCCTGGCCAAGGGGCCCACGCCGCCGACCAGCGCGATCAACCGCGACGAAACCTTCGCCCCGGTGCGCAGCAAGCAAATCGAAGCCGGCGTGCGCCTGGACATGGACACCTATGGCGCGAGCCTGGGCGTGTACCGCATCGAACAACCGTCGAGCTACACCCAGGACGGGATCTTCCGGGTCGATGGCGAGCAGCAAAACAAAGGCGTGGAGTTGAACGTCTATGGCGAGCCGCTTGATGGCCTGCGCCTGCTGAGCGGTGCGACGCTGATGAAGACCGAAATCGAAGGCAGCACCAACGGGGTCAACGACGGCAACCGCGCTGTCGGCGTACCGCGTTTTCAACTCAACGTCGGGGCGGATTGGGACGTTCCGGGGATCGAAGGCGCGGCGCTCAGTGCGCGGATGCTGCGCACCGGCGGGCAATACCTGAACGCCGCCAACACCCAGAGCATTCCGGCGTGGAACCGCTTTGATGTGGGGTCGCGGTATGCCTTCAAGATGGACGAGAAGTACATCACCTTGCGCGCCAATCTGGAGAACGTAGCGAACAAGGCGTATTGGGCCTCGGCGAATGGCGGGTACCTGACGCAGGGCACGCCGCGGACGCTGAAGGTGTCGGCGACGCTGGATTTCTGATCCGGAATTTGCAGTGAGCCGGCTACCGCCATCGCCGGCAAGCCAGCTCCTACAGGGGCCGTGTGACCCGAGCCTTGCATCCATCCTGTAGGAGCTGGCTTGCCAGCGATCCGCGTAGCGGCCATCCAACCCGGATCGCTAAGCCCGACTGCGCAACCACTGCAAAAACCCCTTCTTCTCCACCACCTTCGGCGTTTCCTGGGTCAACGTCTGTGCCTTGTGCAAACGGAAATCCAGCAACGCCTTCATCGCTTCGCCGATGTCATGCCGCGCATCCAGGCACGGTTTGAGGTAATCCTTTTCGATCCGGTACAGGCTGCAGGCGGTCTTGGCGCTGAAGTCCGCCGGCAGCGCCGTGTCCGACAAGATCCCGCCCTCGCCGATCACCTCGCCCGGCCCCATGCGCCCGGACTCGAACTTGCCCCCGGCGCGGCTCAGCGCCACCGAGACCACGCCGGATTCGATGATGAACAGATGATCGCTGACCTCCCCCGCCGGCAGGATCATTTCCCCGGCGCGGAAGTTTTGCAGGGTCATGTGCTGGCTGAAGGTTTCTTTTTCTTCCTGACGCAGAGTCGAAAAAATCGCCGAGCTTTCCAGCAACGCCCGTGGCCGCGACAGGTTCACCGGTGCATTCGATTCGACGCTGGACAACAGGCTCACGCCCGACGCTTGCAAGTGCCGGAACGCCAGATCGAACAGCAGATTGCGCACCATGCGCTTCTGGTCCATCGAGACCACAAAGCCGCTGATTTCGTACTCCACGCCGGTGGCGCTCGAACCTTTGAGCGCGACACACGGCGCCGGCTTGGCCAGCAGGTATCGGCACCCCTCCATCGCCCGCTCCAGCGCATCGATCACCGTTTGCGGACGTGCGTGCGGGCTCAACTGCAAGCTGATCGACACGCCGAAAATATCGCTCGGCCGGCTGAAGTTGATGATCTTGGCCTTGGCCGCCAGCGAGTTGGGGATCACCGCCATGCTGCCCTGGGACGTTTGCAGGCGCGTGGCGCGCCAATCGATGTCGGTGACCCGACCTTCGGTGCCGTCGATGGAGATCCAGTCATCCAGTTGATAGGGTTTGGTGGTGTTGAGGACGATCCCGGAGAACACGTCGCTGAGGGTGCTTTGCAACGCCAGGCCGACGATGATCGCCAACGCGCCGGACGTCGCCAGCACGCCTTTGACCGGCAGGTCGAGCACATACGCCAGGGCCGCGATGATCGCGATCAGGAAAATCACCGCGCCGAGCAAATCCTGGAGCAGGCGACCGGTGTGCCCGACCCGTTGCATCATCCCAGCGCCGATCAACACCGTCAGGGTGCGCGCGCCGAACAGCCACCAGCCAATCTGCAAACCGGTCGCCGCCAGGTGCAACGGCACGTTGTCCGCCCAGGGCGCGGGTTCCAGAGGGTTCAGGCCTTCGTTGAACAACAGGATGCTGAACAACGTGAAAATCAGCAGCCGCACCAACAGTTTCCAGTTGCTGCCACTGGCACTGATCAAGCGCCACAGCCCCAGATCGATGATGATCAGGATCAGGGCACAGACCAGCGGGTGATTGGTAAGCAGTGACAGCATCAAGCAACTCCAGCCATGTACGGATGGGCACAGTGTAGGAGCAAACGCAGGCTTGAGAACAACACAAAAACCTGTAGGAGCCGGCTTGCTGCGGGCGGCGTTCCGACGATGGCGGTCTGACAGTCACTCAATTGTTGACTGCTCTACCGCTATCGTCGGAACGCCGCCCGCAGCAAGCCGGCTCCTACAGGGGTGATGTGTGTCAGTGATTATTTGCTATTGGTCAGCGTGTTGTAGCTGGTCATCAGGTTGCGGTAGTCCGGGATGTGGTTGGAGAACAGGGTCGCCAGGCCTTCCACGTCGTTGCGCCAGTCGCGATGCAGCTCGCAGGCCAGGCCGAACCAGGTCATCAATTGCGCGCCGGAGGACGACATGCGGTCCCAGGCCGATTGGCGGGTCAGCTCGTTGAACGTGCCGGAAGCGTCCGTCACCACAAACACGTCAAAACCTTCCGCCAGTGCCGACAGCGCCGGGAATGCCACGCACACCTCGGTCACCACGCCGGCGATGATCAGTTGCTTCTTGCCGGTGGCCTTGATCGCCTTGACGAAGTCTTCGTTGTCCCAGGCATTGATCTGGCCAGGACGGGCAATGTAAGGCGCATCCGGAAACAGCGCTTTGAGCTCGGGCACCAGCGGGCCGTTGGGGCCGGTTTCGAAACTGGTGGTGAGGATGGTCGGCAATTTGAAGTACTTGGCCAGGTCGGCCAGGGCCAGCACGTTGTTCTTGAAACGGTCCGGTTCAATGTCCCGCACCAGAGACAGCAGGCCCGCCTGATGATCCACCAACAGAACGGCGGCGTTATCCTTGTCGAGACGTTTGTAAGAAGTAGTCATTTCAGTAGTCCTCGCGTGTTATCGATGCCGAGTGGAAATCGGCGTGGGGTACCCGGTTAGCGCTGGGAATCCAGCACTTCGTGTTCGTTCGCCACTTGCTGGGCCTTGAGGTAACTCTCGATCAGCAATTGATAATGCGGCATGGCCTGGGCGTAGACAGCCGCCCACTGCTCGGCGTCCGGACGGTTCCACGAGCCTTGCAGCTCAGAGAGCGTAGCCATGATGTCGATCGGCACCACCCCGGCTTGTGCCAAACGGGCAATCGTCAGATCAGTGGCCAGTTTCGAGTGGTTGCCGGAAGCATCGACCACGGCAAACACTTTGTAGCCTTCATGCACCGCCGCAATGGACGGGAACGCCAGGCATACGCTGGTCAGGGTGCCGGCGATCACCAGGGTTTTCTTGCCGGTGGCTTTGACTGCCGCGTGAAACTCGGCATTGTCCCAGGCGTTGATTTCACCTTTGCGCGCCACGTATTGAGCATGCGGCGCGGCTTCGTGGATTTCCGGAATCAACGGTCCGTTCGGTCCTTGCGGTACGGAAGCGGTGGTGATCACCGGCATCTTCAGCAGTGTCGCGGCTTTGGCCAGGGCAATGGCGTTGGCGCGCAGTTGCGGTACGTCCATGTCCTTGACGATCTGGAACAATCCGCTCTGGTGGTCGATCAACAGCATCGCGCTGTCGTTGGGATCGATGGTCGGTTTTTGGCCATTGAAGTTGGCCGCGTTAACGGTACTCATGTGCGTCTCCTCTTTATTTCAGGCAACAGCCATCCCTGGCCCCGGAACCGGCCTACGCATCCTGTGTAGAGCGGGTTGTTGAACCTGTAGGGTTAACCGTGCATCCGGCCGAACCGACCGGACTGGAAGTCAGCAAAGGCCTGGTGAATCTCTTGCTCGCTGTTCATCACGAACGGGCCGTGGCCAACGATGGGTTCGTCGATCGGCTCGCCGCTGAGCAGCAACACGACGGCGTCGTTATTGGCTTCCAGACTGATCTGATGGCCATTGCGTTCGAACAACGCCAACTGCCCTTCGCGCACCAGCTCCAGGCCGTTGACCTGAACCGTGCCACGCAGGACCACCAGTGCGGTGTTGCGACCTTCATGCAGATCGAGGGTCAGCAACTTGCCGCCGTTGAGGCGCAAGTCCCAGACATCGACCGGGGTGAATGTCCGCGCCGGGCCGGTGTGGCCGTCGAATTCGCCGGCGATCAGGCGCAGGCTGCCGGCCTCGTCCTTGAGCGGGATGCTCGGAATATCACCGTCGAGAATCGTCTGGTAACCGGCGTCGGCCATTTTGTCTTTGGCCGGCAGGTTGACCCACAGCTGGACCATTTCCAGGGTGCCGCCGGTTTTGGCGAAGCCTTCGGAGTGGAACTCTTCGTGGAGAATCCCCGAGGCGGCGGTCATCCATTGCACATCGCCCGGGCCGATCTTGCCGCCGCTGCCGGTGGAGTCGCGGTGCTCCAGTTCGCCCTTGTAAACGATAGTCACGGTTTCGAAACCGCGGTGCGGATGCTGACCAACGCCACGACGCTCGGTGGTCGGGGTGAACTCAGCAGGGCCGGCGTGATCCAGCAGTAAAAACGGGCTGATGTGTTTGCCCAGGTTGTCGTAGGAAAACAGCGTACGAACCGGAAAACCGTCGCCGACCCAATGGGTCCGAGGGCTCGTGTAGATGCCGATGATGTTTTTCATGCTGCCTCCGAAATCTGTGGTTTGACGCGATGGACAAAGCTTAAAACCGAACCCTTTGGTGCGCTAGACTGCAAAAATCAGCCTTAGCGTTCTATATGGAGAACGATGGTGGAAGACCTAAACACCCTCTACTACTTCACCCAAGTGGTGGAACATCAGGGTTTCGCTGCGGCCGGGCGGGCGCTGGACATGCCCAAATCGAAGCTCAGCCGACGCATCGCCGAACTTGAAGAGCGCCTCGGTGTGCGTCTGTTGCACCGCACCAGCCGACATTGTTCGCTGACCGAAATCGGCCAGGCCTATTACCAGCGCTGCCTGGCCATGCGCGTGGAAGCGGAAAGCGCCGCCGAACTGATCGAACGCAACCGCTCCGAACCGCAAGGCCTGGTGCGCATCAGTTGCCCGACCGCGTTGCTCAACTCCTGGGTCGGGCCGATGCTGACCCGCTACATGCTCAAATACCCGTTGGTGGAGTTGTTCATCGAGAGCACCAACCGCCGGGTCGACCTGATCCATGAGGGTTTCGACATTGCCTTGCGCGTGCGCTTTCCGCCGCTGGAGAACACCGACATGGTGATGAAGGTGCTGGGCAACAGCACCCAATGCCTGGTGGGCAGCCCGGCCTTTGCCGAACGCTTGTCGACGCCCGCCTCCCCGGCCGACCTCAGCGGTTTGCCCAGCGTGCACTGGGGCGCGGCGCAGCGTGAATATCAGTGGGAATTGTTCGGTGCGAACGGCGCCAGCGCGCTGATCCGACACGCGCCGCGCATGGTCACCGATGACTTGCTGGCCCTGCGTCACGCGGTGCTCGCGGGGATTGGCGTCGCGCACCTGCCCAGCGTGGTGGTGCGCGATGACATTGCCGCAGGACGCCTCGTCGAACTGGTGCCGGGCTGGGCGCCCAAGTGCGGGATCGTCCATGCGATCTTCCCCTCTCGCCGTGGGTTGCTGCCGTCGGTACGGGCGTTGATCGATTTTCTGGGAGAGGAATTCACCCACAGCGACATCGCCTAGCCCTTTTTTGCCGACACGGACGAACCTGTAGGAGTGAGCTTGCTCGCGAAAAACGTGAGAGCTCCGCGGGGTGTCAGACTGGCTGCGTTACCGTTGACCTCCATCGCGAGCAGGCTCGCTCCTACAGGGCCGATGAGTGGGGGCTGGCGGAGTGTTTATTTCGGACATAATATCAGCACAGATTACAACCATAATATCTGCGCCCGTCCGAGGACACTGAACATGCAAAGCCCCAACCGAGAAGCCTCCCTCGCCCAATGGATCGCTCAGGAAGACGCCATGCGCGCACGTCTGGCCGGGCCCGGCAGCCTGTCGCTGGCCGAGGTCAGCGCGCTGTCGCCGGCCGAGTTCTTCGAGGGCATCGGCAACGGTGAACTGCCCTCGCCGCCGATTGGCACGCTGATGGACTTCATCCCTATCGAATGGTCGGCCGGGCTGTTCATCTTCCATGCCTTCCGGAGCCTTGCTAACAGTTAGTTATACGTTTGCGTAAGACTTTCAACGACTTATTGTTGGTAACGGTTTTTATGGTTTTGGTATTAGGTCAAAGATGTTGAGATGGCTTTGTTTTGACTTAAGCAGGCAGTTTTCGTTTAGCAGCATCTCATTAATGGAAGCTAGGCGGGCCACCTTGCTGCGCAGTTCCTCGATTTCCTCGCGTAGTTCACGATTCCTCTTACGCTGCGCAATGAGTTCCTGATGCTTCACATCCCGCAGCGCGCGACTAGCGCGTCCCTGAACGGTGCGAATGGCCTCAGCGATCTTCGGATAATGATTATGGATCAGCGCTGATGAAACGCCCGCCTCACGCGCCACCGCAGCAATGCTGACTTTAACTTCACCTGTGCGTGATCGATTTCGTTGGATACGGGCTAGCGCAAGTTGCAAATCCTTTTCGCGTGCATCAGCCGGTTTGCGCTTGATGGTCATTCGTCCTTTGTCTCCGGGTCGTACCCTAGTTGCACCAGCAAGTCCCGGTATCGCGCCTGATCGCGCAGAACACGCCGGCGGCCACCCTCACCAATATCTTTACATGCCAGCAACTCTTTTAAGTTTTCATAGAGCCGCTTGTAGATGCCGATATGCCCCTGAGCAATCACTGCGTTGTTGCAGTCAGTACAGCGACTCCGATCCAGGGTGTTGCCGATGCAGCCATCGTTATCTGCGGTACACCAGGCGTGACCGTTGCTGCGGATTGCCGTACTTTCGGCGATAGAGGACACCAATGTTTTATGATTCTCAAAAATGGCAAGGTTGTCCGGGTCCCGCTTCCACCGATGAATCGCCCGACCATATCCCCCCGCTAACGGCTCATTTCCCAACCAGGTGTTAACCACACTAAATTTGATATCTGCCAATTCGGACTGAATGTCATTGAATAGTTCGAAATCAAGGCGCAGGCTCCAACTCTCGTCGATTGCATAGCCCAATGTCATGTCCATTGTCCAATGTGCAAAGTGCTCACGTAGATAACGGAGATCGCCAAATTTGCTGTGAGCAACATAGTTGGCGAATTTTCTGCGAAACTGATGACTGGCGAGATTCCAATCAACACCACATTCGCGCGCGAATGTGCTGAGCCAATGGTTCCACCGACGGTGGCATAACGTCCGAACGCGATTGCCCCGCTTCGAATCCACCCCTATAAATAGAGCTCGGCGATGCTGTTGTGCCTTGGCGATCTCTGGATCAAGAGGATTGCTCCGGCGGCGAGATGCAATCTCATTGGCAAGCATGGTTTGATACGGTTGAGCCCAGCGTTCCATCAAACGTAAAACTCGCACCCCCACGTCCGGAATCATCCAATCGTGTAAACCAGCGTCTGTTTTATCGGAGCGGGATCTCATCCAATGAAAGATTGTCCCCTCATCATCTTCGGTACGGTGGTGTGCACCTATCTGCAGATAGGCCAACTCATGATTACGGCAACCCGAGATGCTAGCTAGAACGATATAGCACGCCGTTCGTAAACGTAAAAAGGCTACCTCAAATGCTTCAACTCCTCCTTCCCAGCCGAAAGAGGTAAGACATTCTGTTCTGGCTCGTAGAAGTGTGGATGCGGAGCGACTTTTTTGCGCTTTGACGGCGCCTATCAACGCGTCGCGAATATTAAGTAAATCCTTTCCACTCTCAATTGCCCGGTAGGCATTCTCAAACAAAATACAGAACACATCATCTGGAATTAGAGGTGTCTTGATTCCCCGTGATGCCTCTTGACCTCTGCCCGGCAACCCTGAGATTGCCAATGCTGAGCTATCAGCCCAAGGGTGCTCGCGGATTGGATCATGACTGTACTGACTCAACTCATAAAGCCATTCTATTGCATAAAGGCGTTTGAGCAGATATGAATTCGAAAGCGGCTTAGTATTACACCCGCTCACCGTTAGGGCTTTGCAGAACTCTACATATGCAGCGCAGACAGCTGGAGTGATCCCGCTGAAGCTATGGATTTTGAAGGCCGTTAAATATTCGAGAAACGGCAAGGTAACTTTAAAATAGCCGCGGATCGTACTACCCTTTGGTCGCTTCTGTCCCTTTAGCCCTCTTCGCAAGTAGCGGTACATCAATTCCTTCATTACTGGACGCAACTCAAGAGGCACCCGACGAAAATCGACGCACTCTTCGCTATCCGGCGTATTGCTGGTAAAACCGTCCAAGTTCCAGAGGTCATCACTATACCGACTTAAGATGAGCCAATGGCCATCGACCTTTAGGGCCTTCACGATCAGCGCGTCACGCTCGCGACACTCCAAATCGCGCACATCGGCCGGTTGCGCTGCGATACGTGCCGGCGACACAGTTGTCGCGATATACTCGTTCATGAAAATACCTCGAGCGTCTCTATGACATCGTAGGACCAAAACGGATGCGGCTCTTGCCGCGCACGTGTGCGAGCAGCATCGACGTCTCTTGCTTTGAAAACTCCACGGCGCAACCCCTCGGCAACGATATAGTCATCAATTAATCGAGGAATATGTGCATACTCCCGCGCCCAACGCGCCTTGCTCATGTGCGTACGCTCCGCAAATACGCGGTAGTAAAAGCTGAATAGTTTGTATAGGTCTTCCCCCGTCACGGCGTAATGTTTGCAACGTAGGCAGTTGAGAAATGACGTGCACACAGCCCCTTTCTGCTTCGGGGCAAACTCGCCATTTTCTGGATCGCCGCAGTGCCCCATTGGGCTGGAATGATATGTTGCGCCGATAGTGTGAGTTAGCAACTCCTGAACCAGGATTTCGCCCATGAACTGCCAGTTACGCATCGCCGTCTCGCCGGGAGCTAGATAGTTCCGACCAGCCACCTGTGGCGTATTACCCAGGGCAATGGCTGTACTAACTAGGTCCCCGCCCAACAACTCATAAATGCGATTAGCAAATGTTTTTCGCAAAC
This sequence comes from Pseudomonas sp. PDM03, assembly GCF_014852385.1. Classification (NCBI taxonomy): domain Bacteria; kingdom Pseudomonadati; phylum Pseudomonadota; class Gammaproteobacteria; order Pseudomonadales; family Pseudomonadaceae; genus Pseudomonas; species Pseudomonas sp. PDM03. The sequence continues at coordinate 26,106 of NZ_JACVBM010000010.1, forward strand.
GCGAGACGTTGACGCGCAACGGCATACCAACGCTATCCATGAGATTGTATTTTTTGACCAGCTTTTTGATCGCATTCCTTAGACTCCCATCCGTGAGCACCGTAACATCGCCAGTAGTTCGGCTAGCGCGCGAGATATATAACCACACACGCTCTTTTAGATCCTCCGGCGCAATGGCGCGCAAGGGTTCGCTAAGCTCCAGTACGCGCTTCATTATTCGCTCGACATTACCCCTGACAGTCGGCGTGGATTCCACCCCACGCACGCTGCCCTTCCGTAAGGCCACCTTGCTGGAGGTGTGCCCTCGGCGTTTCCACAAAACCAAGAACGAAGTACTGTCCTTGGGATGAGAAACTAAACAATTGCGCCCGAGTTCCAACAGCGGTGTGGTATTGCGACCGGTGTACAGTGCGACTATCAGCATTGCGCAGGCTAACAGGTCGGCAGTTAACTGCGCGTCTTCCCGCCAGATCGGCTGGACATCCTGTTTGAGGGCTTTGGAAAGGGCCTGTCTTTGCAACCGCGGTAACGACGTTTCCCCCTTGCTCTTACGATTGCTGTTCGGAAATGGGTTGGTGGGAAAAGTTGCGTCATCTCCCGTTCTCACTAAAATAATCAGCCCGCGTCGGCCCAACGCAGTCAGTACCGACTTCACCTCGGTGTAATACGCCTTCTGACTGACAGTAGTAATATCCTGTGCAGCAAGAAATCCAAGAAATCCGTCGATCAGTGCCCGATCAATGTCATTCAACGTCAGCTCACGCCCAAGCGCCGTCGCGCAAAGCACAAGGTAATCGAGCAAACGCTGTATGCCTCCATTGCAGTAGCCCACGATGGTACTCTGAGCAAGCTGACCGTCTTGGCCGGCCAGATAACGCTCGATCTGACGCTGACAGGCGTAGGTGATTGGATCAATGTCCAAACCGTACCATCGCGCGAAGTCGAAACTGCGAACACTTGAGGCATTGCGGCTAAAAGCAACGAGCGTGTTAGCTGGGGGGATTGCCTCCGGGAGAATAACGACACACCCTGCTGCGTCATGGCGATATTCGACTTGTGGGATAGAAAGGTCTGTTTTGTGGAAGAGCTTGCGCTTGCCCATCAGGCGGCTTCCAACTCATCGTTCAATTCATCCTCGTAGGCCAGTACTGCGTCGTCGGCCAACTCGTTAATCAAGTGCAGGTACACCATGGTCGTCTGGATCGAGCTATGACCCAACTGCCGCTGTATAAACACCAACGCCTTAATGCTTGCGCCACTCCGTTGAAGAGTCGAGAGAGTGTGTGTAGCGTATGTGTGGCGTAGCATGTGCGGATGAACTTTGATTGCCGCGCGCTTGCCGATTTTTCTAACGATGCGTTCGATACCTTTGCCGCTATCCGCAAAAGGCTCACCGAACTGGTTCAGAAACAGCGGCTTGTGCCTGTTGTCTGTTAACCAGGCTCGCTCACCGCGAACCTGCTCCACATAGCGGGACAACTCCGAAAAAAAGCGTGGACTGACGTGGATGGTGCGTCGCTTACTGCCCTTCGTGCGCATGCCACTGCCATCATAGGGATTGAGATGTATTTCAATGTTGCCCTCCCTTCGACTAGCCTTTTCCGAGTCGATGACGTAGGCAAGCGGAAACGTCGCAATTTCCTCTCGGCGCAAGCCGGTGTGCAGCCCGAATCGGATCATCATCCGGTGATGCGGGTTTTTTGCCGAGGCCAATAACACCCTGATCTGATCCATGCTGAGGAACTTCGGTAAAGTCCGGTGCGCGCGCGGCATGACGTCTTTAGTCTCAATCCCGCCACCGCGGGCAGCAATGTGAGCCAGAAACCCTGGCGCACGCTGGCCTACTCGCTCCTCATACTCGAATGGCAGCCGGGACACCCACCCCTGCAACAGTGCATAATCATAAAAACTGCAGACATAACTCAACCGTTGCCGCGTCGTCGATGGCGCCAACGCGCATTCCTCCTGGCAATAACCTCTGTAGCCCGCCACGAGAGTCTTGGCCTCGCCACGGTCTACATCGCGCCAGTCAAGGTCGTGCGCCTGGAGAAAACTGAAAAAGTCATACATTGCGCGCCCCGTGCTTGCCCACGATTTCCTGGATTCAATTTTTCCGTGCAACAGGTAGTGACGTATAAAGTCATTGACTGGGACGCAACTCTCCATCGTGTCCCATAGCAAGATCGGAAAGCCGGGATAGGGACGCCCGGCCATTAGCAAGTCTTCGGTAGCCCACACCAACTCCATTGGACTTCTCCAACTCTGAAGCAACTATTGGAACGGGCCAAGATGAACCGGGAAATGGATATTCCCAGAGTGCCGCCATTGCCAACATGGTTGAGTTTGGTTAGCGGTCTGCTCCGGGACTTAGCCCAGCAATTTCAGGTTGACACACGCGATTTGCGGCAGCCATGTATTCAGCAGCCGATGTGGGGCGGCTGCAAGCAATCGAGGTTAGCTTTATCGAAACGGTACATGAAAGTTGGATGCGCAAACAAGGCAGATCCGATGAATTGCATACATGCACTCGAACTGACTGTCGAAAATGTGCGATTGAATGTTACGCAAAACAAACAAACAAACAAACAAACAAACAAACAAAAGACTGCTCGCAGCGCTGGTCTATCTCTAGCTTGGGTGCAGCCGCCACCCGGAAGTCATCCCTACAGGCTTATTCATTTTCGGCCTTAGCACGTACCGCAAAATGAAAGCAGTAATGTTTTGATATGTTTGGCCACTCGGACTGTTCGAAATGCGTGCTACCTCATCGATACGACGGTAGCCTCCGATCTATGCTTGCCAACCTGCCCTTTTGATTATTTTTAGGTTGCTCATCATACGTTCCCTTCAAAACATCAAGATGCCGTGTATAGGTAAGATGACACATGGCATATGCACACTTGGCTGTTACGAAGATGTTTGGGGAATCATTAATCTTCAAAGACTGCCTAAGCACATTGACTTATCAAAAATAACTTCGCGAAATGTCCCATTGAACGGTTGCAAGCTGGCATCACCGACGAAGTAAGTCGTGCCATTTTCAACCTCGTACAAAAATCCTTCGAGGCCGTGCTGGGATAGCAATTCAATCTTACACAATGGTTCCATCCGTTGGCGACCAGACCGATTAATCTCTCCAGGGCTCACGAATTGGACGCTCCGAACCACCATCGCTTTAGTTTGCTGCGCGAGTAACGCACACAACGCACGTTCACCGACGACCATGAGCATGATTGGGAAACGTCGCCTTCCAGTTCGTTCCTCAATTAACACATTGAACCAGCGGAGATTCGCGTCGTACTCGACGCACATCCAGGTGCGAAAGGTCTCTCCCAGCAAAGGGACTAACGGTACTTCCGCCCACTCAAAGGTTCGAAACATCGATCGCCCTCCATAAATATCGCTATTGAGTATAGTTAATTTCTAGCGTGACGGGCTTCATCATTCCTTTTGCGAGTCGGGCAAATGGAACTGAAGGAAGCATTTGGAAAAGCCCTGCGCCAGACGCGTCTCACAAAGGGTTTGGCACAGGAAGCCCTTGCCCCGAGTCAGGCTTACGTCAGCGAGGTCGAAAATGGCCGTAAGAGCCCATCTATAGAGAAAGTTGATGAGTTAGCGACCGTTTTAGGAATCCACCCGGTCACGCTTTTCGCGCGCAGCTATCTTATTGACGACGGTGACCTTTCTAATTTATTAGAACGCGTAACTCGCGAGCTTCATGAACTCGAATGAACGAGTGTAAACGCCCTGTCGTCTTCATCACCAAGTCTCACCATACATCACCAGGTTATCCAATCCAGTTTCAATTCAGGAAAGGTTTGTAGAGCAAACCACTCAAATTATCAAAACGCCACGCACGGCCGTGATTCCTATGTCTGTCCGAGACAGTTGCACTCCGAAGCGTACATCCAGTTTGGCAATCTTCTCGGTCACGCGATTGGTAACACCCATACATTTAGCGCCGTTTGCAAAAATGGCGTCCCGTACCTGGACTACCTGCCGGGATGCCTGCTTATTCGGACTGTTTGGCAAGCACCAGTGCGGAGAGCGGGAGTCTGGCGCAGGCTTGACGATCATTGTGCAACCGGCTGCCAGTACCGCGTCTGCCTTGCGGGTATTCATCGCGCTTGGGAAGTTCCATGGCGTGATCGCAACCATCACCCTATAGACTGCAATTTCCTCAGCAACTGAGTGCCGGATAGACTGCCAGAAATGGTTACGCCGTAGCTGCGCCCGACGTCAGACGCGGATCATTTAAGAAATGCCAAGCCGGACGAAATCACACTCAATGACTCCGCCAGTGGCTTGCCCTGCTCCGCCATCATGATGACAGCCATGTTTTGAGCATGCTCATGCATGAGCACAGGCCATTTACGCAAAATCAATCCACACTGAAGAGGCAGCAGTTGCCCCCAACCGGAAAGTGCCGCATGGCGGCGTCAACAACGCGATCGGCCCAGACAGGACCGCAATGGTAACGTGCGGAGCTCCAATAGATCTTGTCGGTTATGGCGGTCGTCTAGCGTTATGTCTATGGACAGAAGCTTAGGGCCGCGAACCTATTCGAAAACGTCAAAAAGTTAATCTTGTATACACACTTACTGCGTTACGCCAAGAAATACGCTCTTTTTATGCAATCGCTCCTCATTCATAAAATATGGGCAGCTCTCATGTTTTTCGATGCGCAGACAGAAGGGCAAGTAGCGAAGCTGCAGCCTCCGATAGAAGCTTCCGCACAACACATCACTACAATAAATATATTTATTTAAATGATATACTTTATCTGAGCTAATTCTCATATATATCAAGCTAGGCAAATTTATTCAACGACATTAAATTGATAATTGAAATTGTCAACAATGATGCATATTTATTAGTAATTTCGATTATTATCAACCGCGATGAAGAGTGCAGACTCCAGCAAATGTCCCATGCGAACATTCGTTGTGGTGAGCTCCACTTCATCATCCTTTGGTTTTGCCGCCTGTTTTCAGGCGGCTTTTTTTTGCACGAAGGAATTTGCTAATAAGTGGAGTAATAGCCTGGGCGACAGAAAATATGAATTGCACGCTCGGTCAAATTTCTGTTTCTTCAGGCTGGAGAAGTTGTGGTTGATCAGAGGTGTTCTGATAAAGAAGAGCACCAAGAAATGCGAAACACTTCAGTCACTACGCCCACTTACCAGCGTTACAGCTTTCTGGGTGGCGATACTGCTGAGCGTGGCAAGTTTACGTACTTCGTCGGCGACGACCGCAAATCCACGTCCAGCCTCTCCGGCGCGGGCAGCTTCAATTGCAGCGTTGAGTGCCAGCAGATTGGTTTGATTGGCGATGCTTCGGATTGTAGATACAACGCCCGTCAGCTCTGTCAGTTTGTCCTCCAGCTCCCGGCGCTGAACTTCTTGAGCCGCGCGCAGATGCTGCTGCTCATGTTGGATATGGACATCTTCCAACGACCCGACAATTCTCAGGGGGCTGCCATCAGGAGTCCTACGGGTCTCCCCCCGAGCCCGGAACCAACGGTACTGACCCGTTTTCATACGTAGACGATAGGTGGCATCCAGCCGGATTTTACCCGTTCGATCATTGAGGTGCGCCAAAAGCAAATCGACGTTACTGGCGATTTCCTCCGGATGCATCAGACTGGTCATGCTCTCCTGGCGGGAAGGAAAGTCTTCCTCGCCTTCGAAACCGAGAAGCGTACGAAACTGCTGCGACCACCACACTTTGTTGTTCGGATTGAATGGATCCCCCCCAACGATCTCCATGTCCCATATACCATCACTGAGCAGTTCGCGGGACAGCTCGAAGCGCGTCAATACTTTCGACAACTCCTCCTCTCGCTTGCGTTCGACCCGGATGTCACGCAACAGTCCAAACAAACGAGATTTGCTACCAGACTTCACAACACTGGCTACACAACTGAACCAAGCGTCACCACCATCAGCCTTGGTCATTCGTATGTCGCGCTGGCCGCTACCTTGTTGGCGCAACAACATGGACAGCCAGCCTAAGAAATCCGGACGACTATCAGCTTCAATTCGGGCGAACCAGTCACTTGCGATTGCTTGTTGATCCAGACCAAGCAACTCTCCGAAACGAGTGGAACACCAAAAGGTGTTGTTGTCGTCGGTCAACTCGCGCTTTTCAGTCTCGATCTCCCACAACCCTTCCTGGCTGAGGCTATTGAAATGCACGAGTCGCGAGCTATCACGCGAACCCTGTTGTTGGACAGTAGCAACCATATGCGTAAGATCATTGCAGCGTGCAGTTTGAAGATCTAACTGCTCAATATAACTTTGCTCGCGACGATGCAAATTCAGCAACGCTCTGGAGGCACGGCTTGCGAGTGGATGCTCAAATTTAGCGAGCAAATCCTCATCCAACACTTGTCTTTCCAGAATACTTACCAGCTGCTCCAATATTTTATTAATTAACGCAACCTTACTCCAACCAAACATATACTACGCCCCCGTTAATTCCGTCTTTTCAAACATCGGTTAGATGTGTAGCAACATTTGCGCTTTCCGGAGGCGAAGCGCTGACCCAAGACACACGTAGATGCCTCAAGCACGCTATATCGCCGTATCAAATATTCTATTGAACTCTTGAAATTACAAACACGTGAGAGGTTATTCTATATATCCAGAACAAGTCTCGCACTCTTGGCACGAGAACAGCATGGAGTAAACTGGTCGTTTCGTAAGTGTTCCTCTTGAGTCATAAACATGTCTCTATGATCAGGCGTGCCCTCAAGCACTTTAGTGACACAAGTGCCACAAACCCCCTGCTCGCAAGAAACAGGTATCTCAACCCCATTTTCAGCCAGAACTTCTACGACGCTTTTGTCCGCGGCAATAACATACGTTTCCCCCGTGCTAGCGAGCATCACCTCGAATGCATCAGTGTCGCCAATCACTTGAGGCGCGGAAAAATACTCTTTATGTAAACTGCCTGCAGGCCAACCTTTTCCTTCAGCAGTTCCAAGGATGAAATCCATGAAACCTGTAGGTCCACAGACATAGAGATCAGTTCCAGGAGGAGGTACGGCCAACACTTTATCAGCGTTTAGCTTTTGCTCTTGTTCACCGTCATCGAAGTGAAAAAATACTCGATCAGAAAAGCTGGATTGACGCAGTTCATCAACAAACGCCGCTCGATCAGAGGCGCGCGCACAGTAATGCAGTTCGAAAGCGGCACTGGTTTTCGCCAGCCTTTGCGCCATACACAGGATCGGCGTAATGCCTATACCGCCTGCAAAAAGCATGGTGTATCGTGACTCATGGGCAAGCGGAAACAGGTTTCTTGGAGAGCTGATAAATAGTGTGTCACCTACGTCAAGCTCGTGCATGGACTGCGAACCACCACGAGAGGACGGATCCTTTAGCACGCCAATTCGATATTGATGCCTTTCATCGGGTGCGTTACATAGTGAATATTGACGCGTCAACCCTGCTTTGGTGTGCACGTCAATATGCGATCCTGCGCTGAAGGGCGGGAGTTCTTTGCCATCGACGCTGACAAGCTCGAAGCTATCGATATCAACAGCTTCACTTCTGCGAGATACAACGCGAACATTGATCATCCCTGCGCCCCCGAGACGCTTACCTTGCTATCCAGGTTCTGTTCATCTGCAATCATTTGGTCGAGTATTCGGCGTGCGCGAATTGCGCCAGCATCCCCGATGAGCAGGATTGGCTTCAGATCCCAGAACTCCTCATCCCCCATGCTTTTTTGTTGTGCTTCAAGCATCGGCAGATCTTCAGTTTCGAAAGGAACACGAAGACCCTGGATATACATTTTCGCCTTCCGCTCTCCCACATCCTCCAAGTATTTCGGGAAGCAAATCGAGAACCAGTAGTGCGTTGTCGTCTCTGTCTCCGGGGTAAAGAGGTGAACGGTTGGAACGGGACTTCCCTCTTCACGGCTTTTACCCGTAGGCGTCGCGCCGGTATTCAACAACAGTGTCGCAGGTGCATCCCAACGCACTTCCAGCCACCGATCCATAACTGTACCAGCGGGAAAATCAAAAACGTCATAGAGAAAATCCGGCATGATTTCTCCTTCTATAAACCGTTTGGACCATACAGTATTACCGTCCTGCTCAACCGTTGTGGTTGCACGCTTCACCGAGTCACTGCCCAGGGTGCTGGGGTGTAAATATTCGATGTGACTCAAGTCCATGATGTTATCGGTTTCCAGAACATAGTTCGCTCTGGCGTGCAGGTAATCGCGGCCAATATAATAATCGTCGGTATTCAACTCTTCGAAAATAGGAATATCGTCTGGGTTAGCCCGTTCTTCTGCCCCCATCCATATCCAGACAATACCGTAACGTTCAACAAGCTTATAACCTTTTATTTTGGCTGCTTTCGGTATCTTTCCATCGCCATGTGGATTGTGTACACACTCGCCCTTACCATTAAATTCAAGACCGTGGTAAGCACACCGCACGGAATCTCCAACGAGATGCCCCATATGTAATGGCGCAAAACGATGCGGACAACGATCACTGACACCTTGGGCGATACCTTCTAAGTTGCGAAAAAACAAGATATTTTGATTCAAAAGTTTACGCGGAAAGAGCTTCTCTTTCTCAATTTCGTAATCCCAGGCTGCTGGATACCAGGCGTTAAGCAGAAAAGTCATGTGGCGGCTCCCAAATTTTATATAAGTTGACAATAAGCTTGCTGCTTTAATGTTATGGATAATAACGCCTGCAAAGACGTCACTTCGCCAAACACACTCAGATATAGATCAATGCCTTAATTTTGGGATGACAATACACGATGATGGGAGTGGCCAAACGACAAGTAATGAGTTGCATAAAACACCGCCTATTATTGTTTTTTCTAGCTTTGCTTCGCGACAACAGGTGAACACGTAACAACCTTATCAAACTGGAAAATACAAGCGATTATTGTATTGATCAAACAGCTTGTATGAATACTTCACATTGACAAGGTGAATACCTGAAAGCTCGCCAATGCCAGCATATTTGGAAAAAAGCCGAAAGGAGGACGACTTCCCGCTCCTCCCCCCCAGTGCAATCCGGCGTGAGATCCTTATGTGTACTCACGCATTATCGAATTTTCCTGACTGTGTGATCTGACCTCGTCGACCTCCCTATCATAAGGGCCCGACACGGGCTCTGATTGTCGTTGAGTATCCGGGAGCAAAAAATGGGCCAGGGCCGGTAACAGTATCAACGCACCGAGCATATTCCATAAAAACATAAAGGCGAGCAGGACACCCATGTCTGCCTGAAATTTGATCGGCGAAAATACCCAAAGAAATACTGCACATGCCAAGGTAACCCCAGTCAGCATCACCACCTTACCGGTGAATAACAGAGCCTGAAAATAGGACTGCGACAGAGTATATCCTTCACGTCGATGGGCAATCATCACGCTCATCACATATAGCGCATAGTCGATCCCGATCCCAACACCCAAGGCAATTACCGGAAGGGTTGCGACTTTGATGCCCATACCTAGCGCAACCATTAGCGCTTCACATAAAACCGATGTGAGCATTAACGGCAGGATTGCACAAAGAGTAGCTCTCCAAGACCTGAATGTGATGAGGCAGAGGATCGTAACAGCAGCATAAACCCACAACAGCATTTCATGATTGGCGCGCTCCACAACCTGATTGGTAGCAGCCTCAAAGCCGGCACTTCCAGCCGCGAGCAGCGTTGTAGTTTGCGAATCGTTGGCAGAGTCCGCAAATGCCTCAACAACCCGCGTTACCGCCTTAAGAGTGCTAGCTTTATGATCACTTAGGTAAACAAAGATCGATAAAAGATTGCAATCCTGGTTGAAAACATCTCTGGGCATGTTGGTAGCGATTGCGTTCAACATACCCTGGTTATGACTTAGTTCGTACCATTTCGGATTGCCTTCGTTCATTCCAACGAGCGCAGTACGGCTTAAGCTTGCAAGGGAGCTCGTCGACTCAACACCAGGTATTTTATTCAGGCGCCATTCGAGCTCATCGACTTTTTTGAGTGTCTCATAACGAGTGCATTGGTTATTCGGCGTTTTGACCATAATCACCATGACATCGCTTGTAGCAGCATAGTGCTTGGTAATAAAGTCATTATCCAAATTGTAACGGGAATCGGGTCGCAATTCCGGCGCGCCGCGATCAAGATCTCCGATCTTTACATCCAGGCTAACCCAATAACCGGCACCCGCCAAAATAACCGAACAAATCAGCGTCGCACTGGCCCAGCGACGTTCTGTAAATCGATCAAGAAATACCCAAAGTGGATTTCGTGAAGCCGCAGTACCTTCGTCTTGCTGACAGCTGCGCAAAGCCGAGGATGAACTGACCCCGATGTAAGACAACAACACCGGAAGCAAAATTAGATTTGTGAAAATCAGCGTAGCGACACCGATACTCGCAACCATTGCAAGTTCACGGATGATCTGAATCTGAATGATGGTAAGCACACCGAAACCTACGGCATCACACAGCAATGCAGTGAGTCCGGTCAGAAACAATCTACGAAAGGTAAACCGTGCAGCAACCAGCCGATGAGTGCCACGGCCGATGTCCTGCATGATGCCATTCATTTTCTGGGCACCGTGACTGATACCAATCGCGAAGACCAAAAAGGGCACCAGCACTGAATACGGATCCAGTTGTAGCCCAATCAGCGGAAGAATTCCAAGTTGCCAAATGATTGCGACCATTGAGCAACCCAGGACCAACAGCGTGCTGCGTACGCAACGCGTATAGAGGAATAGCACGCCCCCTGTGATAACGATTGCCAGGATAAAGAAGAGTAAAATCTTCTGGAGCCCGTCGATCAGATCGCCGACGACTTTCGCAAAGCCGATAATGCGAATCTTTATATTATCGGTTTGATATTTACCACGTATCTGTTCAAGGCGACTGGATAGATGACGGTAATCGATTGCTTGTCCAGTTTGAGTATCCACCGCCAACAACGGAACATAGATAATGCTGGATTTTCCGTCCAGTCCGACCAGGCGTCCGATCTCACCCGAGTTATTGACGTTCGTATGCAGCTTGTTCAGGGAAGCGTTGGACCCATCATAGTCGTCAGGCATGACCGGTCCGCCGTCCAAGCCTTCTTCCGTGATGGCCATCCAGCGTGTAGAGGGCGTCCAGAGCGATTTCATGAATGGACGGTCAACCCCGGGAATCAGAAACACTTCATCACTGATCTGTTTCAACACTTCCAGATATTTCGCGTCATACACCGAACCGGAAGGATTCTCCACGGAAATGCGCAGTGAATTTCCTTGCCCGGCGAGCTCAGCCTTATTTTGCAGATAGTTGACAATATAAGGGTGGCCGCTGGGAATCATTTTCTCGAAGCTGGCATTAAGCCCAAGGTTTTTAAACTGGAAACCCAATATCACTGTCAGCAATACGCAAATCAGTATGACCACTGCACGGTTGTTGAAAATGGCCCGTTCTACGAAAGATCCTGATTTCGGATCAAATTGCTCGAGGGTGACCGGGTCATTCTCGATCTCTCCGGCAGCTGCATTATGTTGTTTCATTGGTTTACTTCCGTACTAGCACTGCCAGATAAGTTGAGAGACTTGGTCGAGATGCCACGAGGGCCCGCAGTAATAACGGTTCCGTTCGACAGGGTTTTGAAGCCACACAGTCCGTCATCCTGTGAAACCGATAGCGTTGAGAATTTATGCCCCGTAACGGACCGGAAAAAACCGCCGTTAGCGTTCGCTAAAATAACCGACCCATCTGGCATCGCTTCGCTAGCGACCCAACTTTGCTTCGTAGCCACTTCCACGGCGGCCCAAGTACTGCCGTTGTCGGTCGATCGGATGACCACGCCTTCAAGTCCGGCAACGTAGAGACTCTTGTCAGCAGCGGCGGCGATAGTAAAAAAGCTCCCTGAAAAATCGGTTTCCAGGCGGGAAAAATGATCGCCATCGTTGGTCGAACGAGCGATAAATCCTTGTTCCCCTACCAGGTAGATCCCGCCCTGCGCCTGCGCAATGGCATAGATGTGCAATTTTTGAGGGTTGTCCACGTGCCCCAACCAGGCCTTCCAGGTATGCCCTCCGTCATCGGTACGCAATACCACCCCATAAGCCCCTACGGCGTACCCGTGTAACTCATCTGTAAATAGCAGCGAAAACAACGGTTCACTTGATCCACTTTCGATCATTCGCTGAGCATTCGCTTGCAAATTCGCGGCGAGTTGGTGCTGTTCGTCGCTGACAGCTGTGTCTTTGATCCGCTGTGCCTCCGCCAGCGCGAGTTCGGAAACTTTCGAACCTTGAAGCACCGTCTTCCACGATCCACCAGCGTCCACACTGCTCAATAAGGTGCCCGCATGCCCAACAACCCAAACTTTATCAGCGTCGGTGAACACCACGTCAGTGAGCGTATCCTGCCCTGCATTCTCAGCAATGTGCCAGGTTGAACCACCGTCCTCGGATAGTGTGATAATCCCTCTTTCACCAACCCCGATAAGCTTCTTGCCATCAGAGCTTGCAACCGCCGTTAAATAATAACTTGGGGAGGCATTACTAATTGACGCAGCCTCTACAAGTCCGGCAACCGGAAATGTCCCGGCGAACGATAAAAAAAACGCAATAATACTGAAAAGTCTGCAGGTCACGATCAGCACCTAACGCGATGAGCACCACCGGCGCTGATCGCAAAATAATTAACGAACGCCTTCACTCGACAGCGAGTCAGCTGTAAAAAACGAGTTAGGCCAAGGAGCACGAAGTGTGATTTGATCCTGATGCCCACTCATGATGTTGTTCGCAAACCAACTGCCGCTTTGCAAATCGTAAACACCAAAGCTGCCGTTAATTGTCCCAGGAAGATCAGGGATGACTAAACTATGCATGTAGCCAGTCTTCCAGATTTTTCCATTCGCATCCCAGCTATCAGACAACACAGCCTGCCAGGTGTCTTCGTCGAGATAGAATCGACGCTTGGGCATGACGTGCCTCATACCAGGAGCGAGATCCGCTTCTACCACCCATACGCGGTGCAACTCCCACCGAACGTAATCCGGATTCAGGAAATTGGCGCCTAAAACATCAGCATCTTTGGTAGGCGACAGCCCCTTGTTGTTGTTATAAGGGACGAGCATTTCTTTCTTACCTACCAAATTCCACTTATAACGGGTCATCGGTCCTTCAAACATATAAACTTCGTCGAAATTCATCTGCCCGGAAGTAACAAACGATGGCGTATCGAACGCTGCGTTAGGTAACTTCCGTGTGCGGCGTTGCCCAGTCAGGTACTGCCATGTAGGACGGCCTTGAGCAACTTGATCGAGAGGATCCAGAGCCAGGATCGACTGCCCTGCTTGCAACGGTGGTGCAGTTGGTACGAGCTTCAGTTGGCGATAGATGCCATTAAAACTGTCTCGCCCGTCCTTCAGATAATAAGGAAACTGATAATAGCTACTGTTCGTGGAAGTCAACACGGTGCGGCCAGATGAAGTGCCGTTGTAAGCACTGAATTCAAAAGTCAAACTTTGGCCCTGCCACCGAAGCATGTGATTCCACATCGCCTCATTTCCGTTTTTCGGAATAGGAAACGGTATGCCACCATAAGCGCCTTCGACAGCGAAACCATCTTTAATCAGCTTCGCTTCAATGGCATTGCGCGCCGTATTGTCGTACACCCATTGAGGTGCTGCAGCTGTACGGTGAGTTGGATAAACATCGATTCGATAATCAGGATATTTAACAAACATCGCCTGCTGACCCTCGGTCAAGGTCGCCTTGTAATCCTGGTAGTTTTTCGCAGTTATGCTATATACAGGTTTTTCGTTCGCAAATGGATCGCTCCGTTTCCCACCTGATTTGTAATTGGCGTCTGGGGTTGTATAACCTCCAGTCCAGGCTGGAATTTTACCGTCCGGGCTCGCCGCACGTTCGCCGCCGAAGGGAGTTAACGTTGTATTCAGTTGAGCCGCTTCTTGTGGCGCAACGGCGGCATGTGCCGTGCCAATGAATGAGAAAATTAAACCGATAGCACCTACTGAACAGAGCTTCATTGAATATTCCTCAACTATTATTTTTGTGATTAATACTAGAATGCACGCTGTATAGAGAATGAAATGAAATCGCGATCCCGATAGGCATTATCGGAACTGTTGCCACTGCCGTAAAAGTGAGTGTAATTAAGCAAACCATTCCACGTATTGTCGTAAACGGCTCGCAGACCAATACTCATGTCGCCGCCACCGTCGGCATTATAATTGTTGAACGCAGGGTCGATTGGAGACTTACCGTGTGTGTAACCAACACCCATGGGTACAAACAAATCCAATCCAGGCGCAGCTTGGTAATAATTTGGCTCAAGAACAAACCTTGCACCCACAGCACTGTCGGTGAAATCCTTGGAGTCGAACTGTTCTTTATTATCTGTAACAGACAACAATCGGTGCCAAGCCAACTCGCCAACGAAGCTCGCCGACTCCCACAATGGGGTTCGAGGCACCAGGTAAATACTGGACAACTGTGCATGAACAGTACGGCCAAGCGCATGTGCATCACGGCTGTTGTCATCAACATCAACGAATACCGGCCCCAGCTTACGCAGAGGCATGTCGTAGCGAGTGGAAACTTCCCCGCCGAAGCTGGCGTCACCGACGCTGGTACTGAAGCTGGCGCCCAGCATTTTTACGCCTTCGGAGTAAACCTCGGAGAATTCGCCCACCTGCCCTGGCTGACCAAGGAAATTCTTTCCTTGATAGGCATAGATTTGAGGAAGTCGATTGTTGAAACGGATCGCATATAGCCCGTACTCGGTATTACCTTCAGCCGGGTTGAAGTTTAACGCTAAGCCGAACTGACCCGATTTACTGGCATCTTTCGACTTACCTCGATAGAGCGAAATGTTTCCATCAGCATCGCCAATGACCGGATTTTGGCCAACAATGATCCGTTTATTACCTTCCCCGACTACATCAGAGGTACTAAAAAATCCACCTGAAGGGGCTAAACGGGTTTTATCCCAATCCAGTTGATAAAACGCGGCCATGCTCACCGTATCGGAAAACTGAAATTGCATCGACAGTTGGTTGATCGGTTTGAACAGTTCAGCCGCTCTGGTGTTTGGAACCGAAAGCGCTTTCGCTGCGTCAATCGGCGCTTGTCCGTAAGCAATACCATTGGTTGGGAAAAACAGGCTTTGTCCCCACAAAAGTGTGTGCTTACCCAAGCGGAAAGATGTGTTATGACCGGCAATTTCTGAGCTGCCATATACGAAAGCGTCGAGCAATTCAGCTTTACGGCCAGCCAGCTCTTCTGTCTCATTGTCGAAATGGTCGCTCTGACCAAGATGATTGACCGTGGTGGAACTGTTGTCATTACTTTTGTTATAGACGCTGTCATACCAGGCAGCCCCGGTAACCCGGAAGCCGAACTGTTGATAGCTCATTCCTAACTCCGAGAAGAGGTCGAATCGATTGGACGCCAACCCTTTATTAAAATTTCTGTCCCCGTCATCCGCATTCACATCAGACGTCAATGAACTATCTTGCCCATGCAACCTGTAGGCACTGCTGTACTTTACGGTATTATCCCAATAACCTTTAACATCAGGGTTGTCGGTCGTAAATTGAAATGCCGATGCAACGGGAGCCATCAATGGCACAGAAATTAGCAATGATGAAAATTGGGCAGCACGAGCCAGGCTTTTATTATCAATACGCATGAGAAAATACCATTTTTATTTTATTTATTAGTACTGCATTACAGAGTGTTAGACGTAGGTCCTACATCTGCGATGTTGGCCTTCTAACTTCCTGTTAAACCTCTCCCCTCGCTACGACCCTTACGCTACAGTCATGCCATCCATTCGTTAAACGGTTTACATCAATGGAACGCATGGATGGCATGAATGCATCAGCCGCTGAATTCGCTGCCGCATTCAAGCCACAAGGAAGCGAAAACCTGGCTAGAAACCCACTTGATCCGCGCCTTTCAGGGCGAGCAGTGCCCGGGCTTCGTCAGGGGTTGCTACGTCTAGCGCCAGGCCTTCGATGATCTTCCTGACTCTGCGAACCTGATCTGCGTTTTCTCGAGCCAGTACGCCTTGTTGATCCCACAAGGAATCCTCCAGGCCAACCCTGACATTGCCTCCGTTAGCCGCAGCAATGGCCGCCGTAGGCATCTGCGCGCGCCCGGCACCCAGAACGGACCAAACGAAATCATCGCCAAACAAACGATCGGCGGTTCGTTTCATGTGAGCAACATCATCGGGATGCGGGCCGATGCCACCAAGAATGCCAAATACCGTCTGTACAAATAGCGGCGGAGTTACAAGCTTGCGGTCGAGAAAGTGCGCGAGATTATAGAGATGAGCAGTGTCATAGCACTCGAACTCAAAACGAGTGCCATTATCCGTACAGGATTGCAGGATATTTTCGATGTCTTTGAAAGTGTTCCGAAACACGGTATCGCGAGTGCTCTCCAAGTACTTCGCTTCCCAATCATGCTTGAACTCTTTGTAGCGTCCCAGCATTGGGAAAAGCCCAAAATTCATCGATCCCATATTCAAGGACGCCAATTCTGGTTTGAGTTGAAGCGCCGGCTGCAGTCGCTCATCGACGCCCATCGTCGGCGCGCCACCTGTAGTGATGTTGATAATGCCGTTGCACTGTTCTTTAATAGTGCCTACAAACTCGCGAAACAATGAAGTGTCTTGACTAGGTCGGCCGCTTAAAGGATCACGGGCATGAAGATGTACGATTGATGCGCCAGCCTGCACGGCGCCGATGGCAGCATTGGAGATTTGCCGCGCAGTGACAGGCAGGTGCTCGGACATGCTGGGTGTATGAACACCACCTGTAATAGCGCAGGTGATGATTACCTTACCCTTAATATTTTTCATAAGTTTTCCTATAGTGAAAGAGAACAGAAAAAAAAGACTTAATCATCCGTCTATTAACTTATATCTTTAGGAAACGTATTCTTTGAAAACATCACTAATCCAATCGACAATGTAATCTCGAGCGTTCGACATATTGTCGGCGCTACAATGTTCGACGCCACCTTCGCGCTCTGTGAAAATTTTCAGCTCACGCAAAGGGCTGTTTACAGCTTGTTCGTAAGATTGGTGGGCGTACTTGATATTTATTTGACGATCGTTACTGCCGTGTAGAACCAGGAATGGCACCGTAATCTTGTCCACGACGCCTTCCAACGTCACACGAGGCGCCATAGCCATGAAACTCTCCGTGCTCTCCTCTCCCCAGACCCACTTCACGTGCTCCCAATAGTGCGGTACAGGATTGGCGCCCTCGCGAGCCTGACGCTGTTTCTGTACTTCGCCCCAATTGTGGTTAGCCCCCCATGCAACACAAAGCTTGAAGCGCTTCTCAAAGGCAGCTGCACGGGGCGCGTAGTAACCGCCTAAAGACCATGCAGTAACGCCGATCTTTCCAGAGTCAACCTCGGGGCGGGTTTCCAAATAATCGACCACGGCACCGGCCCAATGCTCGCTTTCAACCACTGCAGTCAGCCCTTTGAGGCGAATAGCACCGCCCGCTCCAGGTTGATCAACAATAATGCTCGAAATGCCACGCTTTGCCAGTTGTTGGGCGATACCTGAGCCATAGATCATTTCCTTGAAGCTATCCAGCCCATTGAATAGCGCAACAACAGGGGCCTTACGCCCATCTACGCCTTCGGCCTTGACGAACAGTGCGGGCAAACTGGTCCCACGATAAGGAACCTCTACTGTTTCGCAGTTCTCATTGCCCAAGCTGATCTGCTTGACGAAATAATCGATACCACGCTTATAGGCTTCCTCACGCTGCGAGAAGTGTTGTGAGAGCATGCGTTCGGCGGTTAAATAGTAATTGGATGCACGCCCGTATTTCGCAGCGGCGCTTAATGTATGACCGGCGGCGAGGTCTTCAAGAGCGAGTTCAATCAAAGTGTTAGCCTGCTCACTCCAGGCTTCGTAGAAAGCGACACTGCTTTCATCATCACCCTGCTTCGAAACTTCAATGAGCCTGTGGCATATATTATGAACCTCGCCAAAATGGCCACCTGTGTTCAACGAAATATTCGTTGCCAAATTCCAGACATAATTGGTTGGGAAGTACTCTAACATCCTATCTCTCCAGAAATATTTGCGAGCAAACTGTCCGACGCTATGATCAAACTGCACACAAACCAACTCGCGCCACGGATCTGCTTGATAGGTGGCAGGAGCAGTTTGTGGTTTGGCATATGAATAAGAATGGCTAGCACCGGTTTAATCGACGCGCCATGGATTTCGATAACAATTGTGAATCATCACTTTTGTTCGAAAATTAATAAGGCCTCGCCAGATCTTGCAGGGCCCCAGCAAAAACCTGGCCAGGCTCGTGGCTAAGCGGCTCTCCAGCCCACTCTTGAAGTTCAGTCTTCACAAGTTTTGCGCAGGCATCCGAGACATTACGACACCGGGGCTGACGTCGCTCGTCGTAAACTTTTAGAGCCTCTTGGAGATCTTCGCTTTCATCCACCAGTTGCGCCAACAGAACCGCATCCTCAAGTGCCATCGACGCGCCTGCAGCAAGATGTGGGCTGGACGCATGGGCAGCATCCCCAATCAACACGACGCGTTCCCGGCACCAGGAACCTTCAACAAACAACTCTTCAATTGGCTTGTAAACGACCTGTGACGCGTCCTTCAACTCTTCAGCGAGTCGACCGACCAGGCCCGTATAATCGCTGAGTTGCTCACGCAATAATGTGTGTAATTGATCATTGGGTTTTCGTGGATTACCTGGTTCTGACGTCACCAGGAACAAATACATCAATTCTTCACTGAGCGGGACCAGTCCGACTTTATTATTTTTGCCGTAGTAGATGCCGCCCCAACGCATTTCCTTCGGACGAGCGGTGATAAACCGCCAAACCGCCTGGCCAACGAATTTAAGCTCAGTGTGTCCAAATACCAGATCGCGCACCTTGGAGTAAACCCCATCTGCGCCAACCACCAGATCGTAGGAGGCCTGTCGACCGTCGGTAAAAGTAACTAACGCAGATTCAACCGACTGATCAATGGACTCAACCGACGCTCCCAGCTGAATGGACACACCGAGATCAATGGCAGCCTCGGATAGCAAACTGTGGAGAATAGGTCGTGTAATCCCATTATTAGGAGGGCAATCAGAATTCTCAGCCTTCGGCGTTGGAACCTCGCCAAGAAGAACCCCATTGTTATCGAACAATTGCCAACCTTCAAAGGGCCATCCATTTTCGATGCATTGCTGCGCCAGGCCAATGTGAGAAAGGGCACGCAAAGCGTTGGAAGGCTGAATGATACCCACCCCTACAACGGTCCACTCTTTCTTGATTTCCACGAGGTCGACCTCGACCCCTTTTTGACGCATTGCAACTGCAGCCGCCAGACCACCGATGCCGCCACCGACGATAAGAGCTTTTTTGATACATCCCATGAGCCTGAACCCCTACATCAGGATGAGCCGAAGCGTGCCGGACCCATCGATTTTTGTATTTGTTCAGCCAAGTTATCGATGGCGATGGATCCTGATAAGTGGCTTTTATAAATGGCTCCGATGGATCTCATGAATACCTCGTGCGCAAGCCGGCGCACCTGCGGGGAACGAGGAATGATGGGTAGCGAGTCAGGCATCCATCTCATCAATCCGATGTATTTATCAAACCCACTCCAACAACGTGACTTACCACGGTAATGTCTGGTGCTAACTGCATTTAGTTCAGAGTGATCGAGACGAACAAGACGTCAACACGACCACTCGCACCCGCCAAGTGCGATGCAAATGCAAAAAAACTGACAAAAACAACAATCATATGGATGATTATAATGCCAATTATTGGAATTGAGTCACTAGTGTATGGCGTAGAAAACTTAAAAGAGTCAACGCGTTTTTTTGACGATTTCGGTTTGCCGCTATACTCCCAGGATGAACACTCCTCTGTATTCAAGTTGGAGGAAGGCTCTCGGATAATTCTGCGTCATATTGAGGATCCGCGGCTTCCACAATCCAAACTTGTTGGGTGCGGGGTACAGGAAACTGTTTGGGGGGTAGACACTCAGGATTCGCTGAGTGTCCTTACCAAGGGACTAGCAAGGGATCGAGATCTAACCATCGATGTAGATGGAACAGTTCACTTTTTGACCGACTGTGGACTGGCGATGGCTTTACGGCTATACCAGAAGAAGACGGTATTGACTGCGCCTGATGCCTTGAACTCTCCAGGACGAATTAATCGTCTGAACCAACATCGCAAATGGCGCTTGCGAGCACGTCCAAAGGTCCTCCAGCATGTCGTATTCGCTGTGGCCGATTTCGAAAAAACTTTCGAATTCATGCGCGAGCGCCTTGGCTTCAGACTATCCGACTATCAACGTACATTCGGTATCTACGCACGCGCTGATGGTTGCAATAATCATCACAACATTTTCTTCTTGAATGCCAGTTTGCCATTCGCGGGTAACGACGGTGCCGTTAGTTTCCACCATGCCAACTTTGGCGTAGAAGATATTGATGAAATGATGATCGGTGCGAATTATATGGAGCGCAAGGGGTGGGAAAAATCCCATTTTGGCCTAGGTCGCCATCGTATTGATTCGGGCTTATTTTATTACCTGCCATGTCCTGCCGGTGGTGAAGCTGAATATGGTGCAGATGCTGATTACGTAGATGACAACTGGATTCCACGAGACTGGGAAGAACCTATTTTTGGCTTCGCACATTATGTCCACAACCTGCCTCCATTTTTACAAGAAGAACCAGGCTGGGTCGTGAAATTCTTGGAAGATAGCGTGCCAAAAGTAAAACCAAAAGGCTGATCCCCCAGTTCGCTCATTCTGCTAATGAGGCAAGAGAATGCAAGTAACTGACAAAGTAATCATTATCACTGGCGGTTGCCAGGGTTTAGGCCGTTCCATGGCCGAGTATTTCGCCGGTAAAGGCGCGAAGCTGGCGCTGGTGGACCTGAACCAGGAAAAGCTCGACGACACCGTCGCCGCTTGCAAGGCAAAGGGAATCGAAGCCCGCGCCTACCTGTGCAACGTCGCCAATGAAGAGCAAGTGACCCACATGGTCGCCCAGGTTGCCGAGGACTTCGGGGCGATCCATGGCCTGATCAACAACGCCGGGATTCTGCGCGACGGTCTGCTGATCAAGGTCAAGGATGGCGAGATGACTAAGATGAGCCTGGCCCAGTGGCAGTCGGTCATCGACGTCAACCTGACCGGCGTATTCCTGTGCACCCGTGAAGTCGCGGCCAAAATGATTGAGCTGAACAACAGCGGCGCGATCATTAATATCTCGTCGATCTCCCGTGCCGGCAACGCCGGCCAGACCAACTACTCCGCCGCCAAGGCCGGTGTCGCCGCTGCTACTGTGACCTGGGCCAAGGAATTGGCACGCTACGGTATTCGTGTGGCTGGCATTGCCCCGGGGTTCATCGAAACCGAGATGACCCTGGGTATGAAGCCCGAAGCGCTGGAGAAAATGACCGTGGGGATTCCGCTCAAGCGCATGGGTAAACCGGAAGAGATCGCCCATTCAGCGGCGTACATCTTCGGGAACGATTACTACACCGGGCGGATTCTGGAAATGGATGGCGGGTTGCGGATCTGACCCTCAACAACCCGCCTTTGTATCGAGGGAACTTGCTCCCGTTTGGTGACGAAGCCACCCAAACCAGCCGACGCGTTTTACTGCTGAAAACGCGTCATTCGGGCATTCGATTGCTGCGCTGTGAACGGGAGCAAGCTCCATCGCTACAAAAACAGCCTCCCGACATTTGCGATCAACCGTCGATGATGGTGATGTTCGGAAAAGTCGATATCGCCGCCAAATTAAATGCTCATTACCTTTCAGTTATAGTACTCGCGACTCTACGCAACAGGTCCCGAAACCATACCGAAACCTGATCACTCTCAAAAGACTTATGATACTGGATCAACTCTCGAAAAACGGGGGTTTCTACAGGAAGGTCATAAATCGCGATTGGGAATGTCGTTCGATATAGATGTGCCAACTGATAGTGCACGGTCGCAATACGATTCGTTCCGACAACCAAGCTTGGCAAAAGACTAAAATACGGGCAAACAATTTCTATTCTGCGTACATCTCCATGCTTTTCTAAAAACCAGTCCTCAAACAACGTAGTGCGCCCATCACCGATTTGCGTCACAACATGCCCAAGCTTCTGATAATCCTCAAAGGTGACTTTACCTTGCAGCTCTGTATTTTCGTTCCAAGCGACGCAGCAAAACCTGTCTTCAAAAAGCGGTTCAGTCGGGTGGGATTTATGGGAAAAGTGGTCAGGGACGATTAAAAAATCAACCTCTCCCCTGTCCAGTTTTTCAAGATAGGTGCCATTTAGTAGTGTCATTCTAATCTTAACGTGGGGCGCTTCGAGTGCAACAGCCTTAACCACAGCAGGCATAAATGTACTACAAATATAATCAGAGACGATGAGCGAGATTTCGATAGTTGAAGTATAAATATCGAAATTTTCGCGTAGCTGGGTAACCGCCTGAATCCTGATAAGGATTGATTGCACTTCCGGAGCGAGACGTTCTCCAAGAGATGTAATCACCATTTTTCTTCCCGCGGGAACCAAAAGCTCATCCTGGAAATACTCTCTAAGGCGCGTCAGTGAGTTACTCATAGCGGACTGACTTAAAAAAACATGCTCTGCCGCTTTAGAAACACTTTTTTCACGCAGCAATGCATCGAGCGCTACAAGTTGGTTCAAATCAAGTCGGTTAAATCGCATGCCTGTGCCTCTTTTTATATTTTTCGCATGAATTGCTGGTATTCACAGAATCCATTTATATCGATTCAGGTTGAAGGGTACGCTTGATCTTGCCAATTTTCAATTTCTTAAGCCCGCGGATCAGCAATTATTGATAGAAAGATAGCGACGAAAACTCAGCGTCAAATTATTGCTATAAATCCTAGTGATGAAATACCAAATCGACCTGTTGAATTGCGCTAAACCTCATAACAACCAAATAGGAGTTGCTCATGCGCCCATTAAACCCACTGGAAGGATTTAAAGTAGATCCATCTGCCATCAAATATATCGGTCACAACCTCCATAGACCTGAATGTATTTTGGCAGAGCGCGACGGATCATTATGGACTGCTGATGCTCGCGGCGGCGTCGTTCACATTCAACCTGACGGTAGGCAAGCGCTGATTTTGCCTAGCGAAGCAGCTACACAATCAATAGTGTCATCTGACGATGAAGAGTCCAGGTTAACCACGGGTAGTCTGCCAAACGGCTTGGCTTTCGCTCGTAACGGGGACATCATTATTTCGAATTTTGGGACTGATCGACTGGAACTAATGAGTCGCTCCGGAGCGTTCAGTTTACTCGCAGACTCGATAGACAGCCTACCGATAGGAAAGGTAAATTTCGTTCTAAGAGATAGTAAAGACCGGATCTGGATGACCATCTCCACACGCACAAAAAACTGGATGGAGGCGATGAGTCCCAATGTCTGCGACGGCTATATTGCCTTATACGAAAATGGAAAATTGAGAGTCGTTGCAGATGGATTTCATTTTACAAATGAGATCAGACTAGATGCAAATGAAGAGTGGTTATACGTTGCCGAGACCTGCGCAATGCGAGTTTCAAGGTTGCGTGTACTCGACGATGGCTCTCTGACCGATCGCCAAGTCTTTGGCCCTGATAACCATCGTGGTTTTATCGATGGAATAGCTTTCGATTCTTTCGGCAATCTGTGGGGCACTCACATTATGCTCGATAGAATTTTCGCAATTACTCCTGATGGCGAACTTAAAATAATTCTGGATGATGACAAAGGAAGCGAGGCAGGTAAAAAGCTGCTCGCAGCGTTTGATGAAGACAAGGCTAATGCTGAGTTGATGCTCGCGTGTGGCGGAAAAATTTCTCCTTGGTTCACGAGTATCACATTCGGTGGAGTTGACCTTTCTACAGTATATGTTGGCAGCCTGAGGCACGACCGCATAGCTTACTTTAAGTCGCCCGTCGCCGGACTTCCGATGGTACATTGGTAATCGCACTAATCGAATTAATGTCGTCTAAAAAGCAAAAGGAGGGTCTCCCCCTCCTTTCTTCGCATCAAACCTCTTAGTCCACTCTTCAAAACACTCATCACACCACCACATTATTCAATTTGGTGAATTGTGAATTCGCCCAGTCGCTATATATCAATCTTCCAAGCCTCGATAGTATTTCGACGTCAACTTTCTTCAAGTCGCTTTATGATATTGCATACAGCGTTTTAAACATTCTGAATGTCTCCGACCTAAGGAGTAATCGATGTCAGACAATTCTCATGAGAACCAGCCAGCAGGTTATATGCCAGCTAAGGTCTGGAGTCCGAAGTCCACCTACGGCGGCCAATTTGCCAGCATCAATCGTCCGGTATCAGGTTCCCGGTTCGTACAAGAGCTGCCGGTAGGTAAGCACCCCCTACAGCTTTACTCGCAGGGAACGCCCAATGGTCAGAAGATCACGATCATGCTGGAGGAACTACTTGCGGCAGGGCATTCAGGCGCTGAATACGATGCATGGCTGATAGATATTTTCGAGGGAGACCAGTTCGGCAGCGGCTTCGTCAATATCAACCCCAACTCCAAGATTCCAGCGCTTGTGGACCATACAACGGATCCCGTTACTCGGGTTTTCGAGAGCGGCTCGATCCTGGTCTACCTTGCGGAGCAGTTCGGCGCGTTCCTGCCCACTAACCCCAGAGCGCGAGCCGAGACTTTCAACTGGCTGATGTGGCAAATGGGATCCGCTCCCTTCGTTGGCGGCGGCCTGGGCCATTTCTATGCTTACGCGCCGATCAAGATCGAATACGCGATCGATCGTTATGCCATGGAAACCAAGCGACAGTTACATGTTCTGGATACCCACCTGGCATCGAATGAATTCCTAGCGGGGGACGAATATACGATCGCAGATATGGCTGTTTGGCCGTGGTACCCCGGCAGTCTTTACGGTGTTTACGCCACACACGAGTTCCTTGCTGTAGAGGAATACAAGCATCTGCTGCGCTGGTATCACGCGATTGCCGCTCGACCCGCAGTTGCGCGCGGCAAAGTCGTTAACCGCACCTCTGGAGCTCCGGGCGAGTTCTTGCGAGAGCGTCATGATGCACGTGATTTTGAATCGTTGATAAAATAGAAGGAAGGTACTGTGAAACTGTATTTTGCGCCTGGCTCTTGCGGTCTTGCTTCACAAATCGCATTGCGCGAGTCCGAGCAGAAGTTTGAACTTATCAAAGTCGACTTCGCCACCAAAACAACTGTTGAAGGTAATTACTACGAGGTAACGCCAAAAGGCTACGTGCCTGCCTTAAAATTGAAGAACGGTGACGTCCTCACTGAAGGGGCGGTGATTTTGCAATGGATTGCAGATGGCAACCCTGAGCGTAGACTTTTACCTGAATTTGGTACCCGGGAGCGCTATAAGGCCCTGGAATGGTTAAACTTTGTGGCTTCTGATTTGCATAAAGGCATGGGCGTGATGTTTTCGTCGTTTGTGGATGGAGCGTCGAAGAGTCGCTTTGCGGAAGGCTATATGGGTCCTCATTTTGACTATATTGAAAAGCACCTGACTAACAACGATTATGTTTTAGGCGACACATTTTCAATCGCGGATGCCTACTTGTATAATGTTTTGACTTGGGCACCAAGAGTGAATATTGACCTATCCAAATACACCTCCATTCAGAAATTCATGGCACGAATGGGGACGCGGCCAAGTGTTCGCGATGCTTTGGCAGCCGAACAGCTTTAATTAGATAAGCGCCCCTGCAAAGCTCCATGGCAATTTGTAATGTGGAGTTTTGCAGGTCTTTATTCGCGCATCGTCGGATGATTGGAAAACAAATCTGCGATCCACTCTACAAACACGCGAACCTTGGCCGAAAGGTGACGGTTCTGTGGATATACGACATGAATCGGCAGGGGCTCATTGGTCCAGTCTTCCAGTATTGGAATTAATCGTCCGTCCTCGATAAAGGGTGTCATCAGAAAATTGGCCATTTGCACAATGCCCAGCCCTGACAGGCCCGCGGAGGTATAAGCATAACTGTCGCTAAGCGCAATGTGACTGGATAGCGCGACCTGAACACTTTCGTCGCCTCGCGTGAAATACCAATCAAATGGTTTACCCCCACGGGAGGAGAAGTAGTTCACACAACGATGATGCACAAGATCGTCGGGGTGCGTTGGTCGCCCGTGTTGCTCCAGATATGCGGGTGAGGCGCAAGTGACGTAATTCATTGTTCCAACCCGTCGCGCAATCAACCGTGAGTCAGCCAAACGGCGACCACCACGTATGGCACAATCCACGCCCTCTTCCACCAGGTCAACCGGACGATCGCTGCAACCCAGTTCCAATCGGATATCCGGGTACAACGCGAAGAAGTCAGGAAGAGCAGGAATGATCACGTCGCTGGCCAGGCCGGTAGGAGCATCGACGCGCAGACGCCCCGATGGATTCCGGCGGCTTTGTATTAAAGAATCCTCCGCATCGCGAACGTCTGAAAGTATCTGTAAGCACCGCTCATAGTAGACAGCACCATCGGAAGTCACACTGACGTGGCGCGTGGTCCGGTTCAACAACTTCACCGATAGAGAAGTTTCCAACGACTGTATCAGGGTGGTGACGGTTGCCTTGGGAAGCTTCAGGTTTTCAGCCGCACGATTGAATCCGCCGGTATCCACCACCTGGACGAACACCTCCATTGCTTGGAATTTGTTCATATTGTTCCTTGAGTGCGCGGAGCCAATAGCTTTTTACAGTTTGAATTTCGAAACCATCATATTGAATGAGGCCGCAAGGTGGGACAGTTCTCGACTGGATCCTGCCGTCTGGTTCGCTCCGGCAGTGGTTTGTTCAGACAGCTGTTGGATGTTGTGTAGATTTTTGTCGACTTCGCGAGCGACTTGCGCCTGTTGTTCGGAGGCGGAGGCAATCACCAGGTTACGTTCGTTGATCTGATAAACGTTGCGTGCGATTTGCTCGAGCGCGGTGCCTGCCTGGCGCGCTTTATTCTGGGTAGCCGTTGCCACCGCAAGACTCTTGCCCATCGCGGCGACCGCGCTGTCGGCATCGGTCTTCACCGCGCCAATCATGGTTTCAATCTCGACTGTTGACGCTTGCGTTCGATGAGCCAGCGCACGAACTTCATCGGCGACCACTGCAAATCCTCGCCCCTGCTCGCCAGCGCGCGCTGCCTCAATCGCGGCGTTCAACGCCAGTAAATTGGTCTGTTCAGAGATGCTGCGGATAACATCCAGAACCCCACTGATGTTGTGCACACGAGAAGCCAAATCAGTAACTGTCTCGGATGACCTCTGAATATCACTTAGCACGATATGAATGCCGTCGACTGTCCGCTCAACCTGGTTGCGCCCATCCTCCGCCTCGTCTGTAGCGTGTCGTGAGGCATCCGATGTGGAGACCGCATTTGTAGCCACGTGTTCTATAGCATTGGTCATCTCAGTGACAGCAGTCGCGGCTTGTTGAATCTCATCATTTTGCCGGATCAGGCTACGTGTACTCTCATCGGTGACCGCACTCAGTTCTTCTGAGGATGTAGCCAGTTGATCCGCTGCGCTCGCAATTTCCAGCAATGTATTCTTGAGACTGATCTGCATGTCGCTCAACGCGGCCAGGAGTCGGCCTGCCTCATCAGAGCGCTCAGTGCAGATCGGATGCGTGAGATCGCCACTGGCAATACGCTCGGCACTTGCCACAGCTTCGGCCAGAGGGCGGGTGATCATGCGCGTAATGATGACGCCAGTGCCCAAGGCAAATAAAAAGGCGGCAACGATGCCGATGATTAACTGAGAGAAAACAGTCTGACGCAGCTCCATGGCCCGTTTGGCGCCGTCCTGAATCCCTTTGTCATTGTGAGTCACCATTTCTCGCAAAGACTGTCGCAGCTCTCGAAATACTTGAAGGTTCCCGTTATCAAGCTGCTTCTGTGCAATCTCGATTTCACCATTATTGATATGCTCGAGTGCTTTGCGAGAGGTTGCGATATAGCTCGACCAGCGCTCGTCAATATTCTTGAAAACATCTTTATCTTTGCCCTGGAGAAGGTCGCGCGAAGCGCTCAACGTCCGTTCTACAGTGTCAAGGCTGTTCGTTATTTCGCTATGCAGTCTTTGGATATCGGCCTCGGGAGCATTCAGTGCCTTGGCGCTTATTAAGCGATAAACCCCCCGATTGTGTGCCGTCACCCCGCTCAAAATATTTCCCACGCTGGAGACCGCTATCAGATCCTCAGAATAGGTCTTCGACAGCGCATCTGCTAACCGTCCAACTCCCGTAATTCCAATTGATCCAACGAGCAGCGTGATACAGGCACATAAAAAAAAAGCACTCTGCAATTTCGTTGAGAATTTATACTTGGCAAACATGTTTATTTATTTTCCTGTCAGGCTGAAATTTCCAGCTTTCATCTGTTGTGTAGTCGGGCATACAGCTACTTTGTCTATCGCATCCTGAGTGATGAGCGCTTGCACGATGATCATCGCGGGTCCCAGCACTTCAGCGATCAGATCTGCCTTATGGGTCGGTCGCACCACTCGGCCACAAGGGATGAAGAGCGGATCGTTAAATCTTGCCCGTAGTTTGCTCAGCACATTGCTGACTGCAGGTTGCGTCACTTTCAGCGTTTTGGCCGCTTTGGATACACCTCTCTCCTGATAAACCACCAGAAACGTGACTAACGAATTGAGGTCAAACTTGTGGAAGATCGTTTGATCAATTGGCATCATGCTTCTCCGCCAGTGTGCGGAAAGTAGCTGGCAAATCGAACGCCCAGTGAACGCCTGCCAATCATCCAAATCAATGCGTTGAACTCTGAAGCGATAAAATGAGCTCGCATCGCTTCCTTGTTTTCCCAATAGCCACTAAGTAACCAAAGGTTAGGATACAACGCACTATTAGTTAACCCGTATGCTAAGCAGCCGGGCAACTTTTCAAATCTAGATATATAGTTGACAACGCAGCATCTGAACGCGCTTACATTGCCCTCCGTGATTTCGATTTCAAGAGTGCTGACAGCGTTGATTAACATGGCAGTGCCCCTATTTAATTACTTCAATCTGCGTCTCAGGACAAAACTGTAACGCCGAATATAAGTATGGAAGGTTTCACACTTCAAAAATCCATCAAATCTTGAATTGCTTGACCTGCATCCTTAGTCGCTCGCCGAGTTCCGTAAGTTTTTGTGCTGTGTTCGCACCGACCAACGCATCATCTGCTACAGAATCCACTGCGTGGGCAATAGCGGTCATGCTGCGATTGATTTCCTCGGCAACCGACGTCTGTTCTTCTGAAGCGCTGGCAATTTGCGCATTCATGTCATTGATGGTTTCGATCAATAGCGCAATCGAGTCCAATGACTCTCCGGCCTGATTGGCCAGCTTCCCAGTGATCTTGCCGGACTCACTGGAACGCTCCATGGCAACCACCGCTTCTTCGGCGCCGCGCTGCAATGAACTGATCATCTCGTTGATCTCTACGGTGCTTTGTTGGGTACGACTGGCAAGCGCTCGTACTTCATCTGCCACTACAGCAAATCCACGGCCAGCATCTCCGGCTCTCGCTGCCTCAATTGCAGCATTGAGCGCCAGTAGGTTCGTCTGTTCAGCAATTGATCGGATAACGTCCACAACGCTCGCGATCGAATGAACATCTGAACGGAGGTTATCGAGCGAAGCACTCGTTTGGTTAACATCCGAAATCAGTTCATGAATGCTGGCGATGCTCTTGTTCACTACAGACTTGGCTTCGCTGCTCACATCGGAGCCTTCGCGGGCAGCCTGCGAGGCACTTTGCGCGCTGGCAGAAACCTGATGAGCTGCCGCGGACATTTCGTGAATGGCAGTGGCAACCTGATCGGTCTCAAGTCGCTGCCCAGTCATTGCTTTTTCGGAACGAGAGGCCTGCACAGATACATTGTCGACCAACAGTGCCAATTGATCTGTCATCTCGGAGATCTGTCGGACCAGTCCACGAATTTTTTCGACAAATCGATTAAACGACTTCGACAGTGCTCCTAGTTCATCGTCGTTTCCGTCGGGTAGACGGCGTGTGAGATCTCCGTCTCCGGCCGCTATATCATCGAGATTCTGCTTGATTGCTAGGATAGGTTTAACCAGACCATTACCCAGGACAGCAGCTACGACTGCAACGATGAGCAGCAGCAACGCCACCACAGTTACGATCATTGCGGCAGAAGCACCCAATCGTGTCTGCATCGATGTCGCAATGACCTGTACACGTTCTTCTACGTCATCCAGATTGACTTGAGTGCCAAACGACAGGTCCCATTTAGGAAGGTAGTGGTAATAACCGATCTTTGGAACTGGCTTGTCACTGCCCGGCGTTGGCCAGTCGTAGCTAAAAAATGCTGGCCCTGATTTACTGGCTGCGACCAGGCCGCGAATCACATAGATCCCGTTGGCATCCTTGACGTCCGAAAAATCCTTCCCTATATCCTGGTCCTTATCAGACCAAAAAACACGCACGCTGCCGGACGTATACCCAGCGAAGTAGCTCGCTTTGTCGAATTGAAGAGTCTTGAGAATGGCAATGGCTTGTTTGCGAGCCTCCATATCCCCCTGCTCAGAGGCATCGTAAATTGGCTTGATAGCCGCCTCTGCGATTTGCTGATAATTCTTGAGGGCAAGTTTGCGCTCTTCCAGAAGCAATTCCCTAGCCTGCTCGACCTCTTCTGCAGCCAGACTTTGCAATACAAACCAAATTATTCCGCTGATGACCAGTGCCAAAGAAAGGCTTGGAATAACGGCAAGCAATATGACTTTACTGCGAAATTTTAGAAACACAGCGCCCTCCCCTTAATAGGATAAAACCATCGTTTTTTTCTTATGTTAATATTTTTAGATGATAAAAACTGAATTACTCAACCAACCCTTAAAAGCGCTTATTGATCAATAGAGTGGACACCAGACATTTATCCAGTGCCCGTCGTTTAATTCCGAGCAACGTTGCTTACGCCCTGGATCTCACAAACTTCCACGTTGAACAAAGCTCTGCCATCCGCGCATATGATTGATGAATCGCTCGCTCAACCCACCCTTGCGCAAATAGTCAGCCGTCACTGGAAGTTTTGGACTGTCGTAGAAGGGGTCTGCCTCTACTTGAAGAGGGAAGTCGCGCTGAAGAATGCCGGCCCGACCAATCAACACAAAGTCGCATCCTTCATCCATTAATTGCCCGGCGCGTTGGGCGCTCATGATCTTGCCTGCTGTTCCTATCCTTACACCTCTGCGTGGAAGCTCTGTGAAAACACTCAGCATGCTCTGTCCTTTGAACGTACCGTCTTGCACGATCTGAGCGGAGTCCCAAAGGGCCAGGTCCAGATAGTCGATCAACTCTCGATCAAGTATGTCTGCAGTAATATCGCGCAATTCCTCCAGACGCAGCCCGTAGCGCTCGACCGACAAACGCCAGCCGATTTGAAATTCAGGGCCACATTCGCGCCGAATACCCTCGATGACCTCGAGCGTGAGGCGGGCGCGATTCTCGATACTACCGCCGTATTTATCGGTCCGGTCGTTGAATTGCGGGGACATGAACTCCGACAGGATCCACCCGAAAGCACCATGCACTGCAACACCATCAAACCCTGCCAGTTCTGCTCTTTTGGCGCCGGTAATAAAGCTATCGCGAATGCGTTCTACTTCTTCAGTCGGCAGCGCTCTGACACCCGGCACGGTGTAATCGGAAGCAGGCGCTGGAACGCCTCCCAACAACGGATTTGCACGATGTCCCGCATGGTGCAATTGCACCGCAGAGAGACCACCACCTTCGCGGATCGAAGTGGCCATCTGCGTCAAACCTGGCAAATGAGCGTCGCTGAAGATGCCCAACTGTCGGTCAAATCCAATACCCGTTTCCTCGACGTGCGTGGCGCAGGTTTGCATCAATGCGTAACCCCCTTGCGCAACCTGTCTGATCCATTCCTGATCGAATTCAGACGCGAAACCGTCACGCCCACTCTGTTGATTGGTAAGCGGGGCCAGCATGAAACGGTTTCGCATTGCTGGACCATGCAAGAGAGTGAGCGGTTTGAATAAATCTGAGACGGACATGTAAAAATCTCCAACTGCCAAGTGTGTCTTACCAAGATCGACCGGTAGGGTTGGGTAAAGGCCAGACAAGTTCGAATGGCCCTTCGCCCCCTTCCCTATCAGCCTTTCGTCCCGGACTTCTCAGCGTCGCCGACTTGCCAGCCGCCGCCGAGTGCGCGCACCAGATCTACGGTCGCTCGAGCACGCTCGCCTTCTGACTGGATAAGCGATTGCTGACTGCGCAGTAGGGTGCGCTGCGCATCAACCACCACGAGATAGTCGACATCGCCCTCATCGAATCTTTGCTGCGCAGACCGTGCGACACGCGACGATGCTTCTTCTCCACCGCGTTGATGGCCGATTCGCTCGTCGAG
This sequence comes from Pseudomonas sp. PDM03, assembly GCF_014852385.1. Classification (NCBI taxonomy): domain Bacteria; kingdom Pseudomonadati; phylum Pseudomonadota; class Gammaproteobacteria; order Pseudomonadales; family Pseudomonadaceae; genus Pseudomonas; species Pseudomonas sp. PDM03. The sequence goes on from NZ_JACVBM010000010.1 coordinate 58,583, forward strand.
TGTCCTGATGGACACCAATGAGTCCTCAACCTCGCGGAAGGCTTGGAGTACCGTTTTGCGATATTCACCGACCCGCTCGTCATAAAGGGCGCGGGCGCGATCAATGTCGGCCTCGCGTCTTCCGCCATCAAAGATAGGTAGGCTCAAGGCCGTTCCTACCAAAGGACCTAGGAGGAATGTTCGCTGCGACCAATTGGTCAGGTTTCCCAGATCCGTCGACTCATAGCCCACAGCCCCGGTCAGCGAGAGCGAAGGAAAAAAGGCAGCCTTCGCCACGCCGATCCTGGCGTTCTCGGCGGCCATGGCTCGCTCTGCGGCTGCGATGTCCGGCCGACGCTCAAGCAACGTCGATGGGATACCTGGCGGAATCTGAACGGTGACGTTTTCCAGGGGTTTTGGCTCAAGCGTAAACGACGCCGGAGGCTTGCCCAGCAACGTCGCCAACGCGTGCGCCGTCAGTGCGTACTGGCGTTCGACTGCTAATTGTTCAGCCCGGGCAGAGAACAGTTCTGTTTTTGCCTGATCGACAACATAGCTGGCCACGTCGCCGTCATTCAGCCTTCGCTGCAGCAGTGTCTCGGTGTCTTCGCGAAGCTTCACGGTTTCCCGTAGCAGGCGATGTTCGCCCTCCAGTTGACGGAGGCTGAAGTAGGTTCTGGCGACGTCGGCCTGAACAAGCAGCAACATCTGGTGGGCCAATGCTTGCTGCTGATCCGCATCAGCCTGAGCGGCTGCGACCCCAGCCGAGACACGACCAAAAAGGTCTACTTCGTAGGCAACGGTTGCCTGCGCCCGCCATAGTGTTTGAGTGGTTCCGGGTGCGCCATCCCCGTACCCGTCAGCTGCACCTGAAGTGCGCTGACGAGTTGGGCCGAAACCGAGGTCAACGTCCGGGAAACGGGCCGCCTGGCTTCGAGCAGTGAGGGCCCGGGATTGCTTGAGCCGCGCCATTGCGATGGTGACATCGGGATTGGCTACAAGGGCCTCCTCTTCCAGTTGCTCCAGCGTCGAGTCGCCCAGTACCTTCCACCACGGAGAAGGTTTTTGCTGGTCCGCAGGTTCAGCTGGCTGCCAGCGCCCAGGTTCTTCGGTGGACTTCAATGCTACAAATGCCCGGTGATCGTACTCCGCATAATTCGCTGGCACATCGATGTCCGGTCTGTTCTCGACGGGCGTCATCGAGCACGCCGACAGAAGCGACACACCGACTGCGAGTGCAATTGCACTTCTGTTTACCCGTGCCCCTGGCAGGCGTGCGTGGTTTCGGTTGCTCATACCAGACTCTCCGGCTGCTTCTGTTCAAGATGATGAGGGACGAGGGCCGGGGCTTCGTGATGCGCTGCAGAGCGCAAGGGTTTGCTGCCGCCAAGCGCCCGCACGACCACGTAAAACAGCGGTGTGAGGAACAGACCGAACAGCGTGACGCCAATCATTCCGAAGAACACCGAAATACCCATCGCCTGGCGCATCTCTGCACCTGCCCCTGTGGACAGAACGAGAGGAATGACGCCCATGATGAAGGCCATTGAAGTCATCAGGATCGGCCGCAGACGCAGACGACAGGCTTCGATCACTGCCTTCACCGTGGACATCCCGGCCATCTCCAGCTCACGGGCAAACTCGACAATCAGGATGGCGTTTTTCGACGCCAGACCCACCAGCACGATGAGACCGATTTGCGTGAAGATGTTGTTGTCGCCCTTTGTGAGCCACACCCCGAGCAATGCGGAGAAGATGCTCATCGGGATGATCAGGATGATGGCCAGCGGCAACGTCAGGCTTTCGTACTGGGCGGCCAAAACGAAGAACACAAGGAGCACGCAGAGCGGAAGAATCCAGATCGCGGTGTTACCTGCAATAATTTGTTGATACGTCAGGTCGGTCCATTCATAGGTCATGCCCGCTGGCAACGTTTCAGTGGCGATCCTTTGGATCGCGGCCATGGCCTGGTCCGATGAGTAGCCTGGAGCCGGACTTCCGCCAATGTCAGCAGCGGTAAAACCGTTGTATCGAACGACTTGATCCGGACCATAGGTCTGAGACACCTTCGCCACCGAGGCAAGCGGAATCATTTGCCCTGACTCGCTGCGTACGTGCAGTTGCCCAATGTCATCCGGTTTGGAGCGGAATTGATTGTCGGCCTGCATGCGTACTTGATAGACACGCCCCAGGAAGTTGAAGTCATTGACGTAGTACGAGCCAAGGAAGGCTTGCAACGTGTCGAATATCGCCGGCGTGTCCACGCCGAGCTGCAGCGCTTTCGCACGGTCGATGTCAATCTTCAGCTGAGGAACGTTTACCGTGTAGGTTGAAAACAGCGGACCGAGTTCTGGCGCTTCGGATGCTTTTTTTATGAAAGCCTGAGTCGCTTTGTAGAGCTCTTCATAGCCGAGGTCCGATCGATCTTCGATCTGTAGTTTGAAGCCCCCAAGTGTTCCCAGACCATAAACCGGCGGAGGTGGAAAAATGCCGGTGAAAGCGTTACCGATGGTGCTGAATTCACGGGCAAGATCGGCCGCCACCTGATTTGCGCTGATACCTTGGCGATCTTTGAACGGCTTGAGCAGGACGAAGCTCAGCGCAGTGCTGGAGCTTTTCGTCACGGCGTTGATCGAAAGGCCGCTGTAGGCCGACGTCCCCATGACCGCAGGATGCTTGAGCGCGATCTCGTTCATCAGGTTCATGGTTGCTTCGGTGCGATCCAGTGTCGATCCCTCCGGCAACTGAGCGAGGCTAACCAGGTATTCTTTGTCCTGTGCAGGCACAAAACCACCTGGAACATGACCGGTGAGCCACCAGGTAGCGCATAGCAGTCCCGCGTACACCACGAGCATTGCGCCCTTATGCTTGACCAGACCACCAATGCTGCCTCCGTATCCAACGGATGCACGATCAAACGTCCGATTGAAGCGTCCGAAGAAGCGGCCAAACAGCTTTTGCGTCACACGGGTCACGGCATCAGGAGCCTCGCCATGTCCCTTCAACAGCAAAGCCGAGAGTGCTGGAGACAATGTCAGCGAGTTGACGGCAGAGATCAGTGTGGAAATGGCGATGGTGACCGCGAACTGTTTGTAGAACTCCCCGGTCAAGCCACTGAGGAAGGCCAGCGGCAGGAAGACAGCGGACAGCGTAAGAGCGATGGCAATGATAGGGCCACTAACCTCCCGCATCGCCTGATACGTCGCCTCACGGGGATTCAGCCCGCGCGCGATGTTTCGCTCCACGTTCTCGACTACCACGATGGCATCGTCGACCACAATGCCGATCGCTACCACCAGGCCGAATAGCGAAAGCGTGTTGATGGAGTACCCTGCCAGCAGTAGGAAGGTAAACGTGCCGATGATCGAGATCGGTACCGCCAGCAAAGGGATAATCGACGCGCGCCATGTCTGCAGGAACAGAAATACGACCAGCACCACCAGCGCCACGGACTCCAAGAGCGTTTCGATAACAGCATCGATACCACTCTGAACCGCACGGCTCGGCTCATAGACAACTCGGTAGATGAGGTCTTGTGGAAAGTCCTTTTCGAGCTCCTTCATGACCCGATGCACTTCGCGAGAAATTTCTAGCGAGTTGGCTCCGGGAGCTTCTTGCACGGTCACCGCGACCGCAGGTGCGTTGTCCAGTGTTGCGCGGATGCCGTAATCCTCGGCGCCGAGCTCTACGCGGGCAACATCTCCCAGTCGAGTAATTGCCCCTCGAGCATCGGACTTGATGACAATGCTTTTGAACTCTTCAGGGGTTTTGAGTCGCCCATCGGCGTTGACGTTAAGCTGGAATGCAGTGTCCGAAGGCGTAGGTGCGCTGCCGATGGTACCGACTGCAGCCTGAATGTTTTGACGACGAATAGCGTCGGCAACATCGTTGGCGCTAAGACCACGCTCAGCCAGCGCGGCCGGGTTCAGCCACACACGCATGGCATAACCACCAGGCCCCCAGATCGACACTTCACCAACGCCTGCAATTCTTGCCAAACGATCCTTCACGTGGAGGATGGCGTAGTTGCTCACGTAGTTATTGTCGTAGGTGCCATTCGGCGAAACCATGTGTACGGCAATGGTGATGATGGGCGAGTTCTTAATAGCTGTAACGCCCAGCCGTTGAACATCCTCTGGAAGTCGCGCTTGAGCCTGGGAGACACGCGTCTGCACGAACTGTTGAGCTTTATCGGGATCGGTTCCAAGCTTGAAAGTCACCGTCAGATACAGGTGCCCGTCACCGCTGGCTTTCGAATCCATGTACAGCATGTCTTGCACGCCGTTAATGGACTGCTCCAGTGGTGCCGCAACTGTTTCCGCGATGGTCTTGGCGTTCGCGCCCGGGTATTGAGCATGCACCACAACAGAGGGAGGAATGACCTGCGGGTATTCCGACACCGGCATATTGAACGCCGAGACGATCCCCGCAAGCAGGATAAGCGCCGATAGCACACACGCAAAGATCGGGCGATCGATGAAGAATTTGGAGATGTTCACGACCGGCCTCCGTTGGAGGCACTGGCAGGCTCCTTCTGAACGTCGGCGGCGACCGCAGACACCTCGGAACCCGGTGGAGCTCGGAATGCACCGTCCACAATGATTCTGGCACCCGCTTCAACTCCGCTGCGCAGAACCCGTTCTTTTCCCTGGAGAACGCCGAGCTCGACGAAACGCCGTTCGACCTTGTTCTGAGCGTTCACGATCAGCACGTACTTGCGGTCCTGGTCGGTGCCCACGACGGCATCGTCGACCATCACGGCGTTGTACGGCTTCCCACCCTGAAGACGAACTCTTGCCTGGAGACCCGGGAGCATTTCGGGGCTCACACGGTCAATCCTGGCGCGAACTCGCACTGTTCCCGAGCGAGTATCCATCTGGTTATCGATCGCCTCGATGATGGCCGCATAGGGGAAGGCGTTATCGTTAGCAAGACCAACTTTGATCACCGGTTGCGCACCGGCCTGCAGCGAGGGTGCGATGATTCGCAGGTAGCTCTGCTCGTCCACGTTGAAAGACGCGTAGAGCTTGTCGTCAGAAACAATTCGGGTGAGTGGTGTCGCATCCCCACCTGCCCGCACTACGTTGCCCGCCGTGATTTCCGCGCGCGAGATACGCCCTGCAATCGGCGCCTTCACTTGCGTGTAGCTGAGCTGTAACTGAGCCTCAGCCAATGCAGCCTGCGCGCCTTTCAAAGATGCCGCTGCCTCTCGGGCCGCATTGTCGAGCACGTCAAACTCTCTGCGCGCGATTGAGTTCGACTCCATCAGCCTTTTCCCACGAGCCTGCTCGAGTTCAGTAAGCCGTTTGCGCTCTTCAGTAACGGATAGGTTCGCCTGCGCCTGACGCACCTGGGTCTCAAGCGGCGCCGGGTCAATGGTGAAAAGAAGCTCGCCCTGACGAACATGCTGACCGGCCTTGAAATGCACGGTCAGCAAAGTTCCCGGCACTTTCGGTCGTACGTCTACGACGTCCACCGCTTCGAGGCGACCGGTGTAATCCTGCGAGTCCGACACCGCGCGTTGCAGTGCTGGTTGGTACTTCACGGTCGGCAGTGCCGCAGCTGCTTCTGCGCGTACCTGCGAACCATTATTCAAGAGGACACTCCCACCGCCAATCACTGCGATGGCAACCGTCAGGACCGCTAGATGATGTTTCTTAAAGGGATTCATGTGATGTGCCTAGCCAAGTTGGATAGCTTGGAGTCTGAGCACGCTTCGCATGGACATCTAGATCAAAACCTGGGTAAATTTATTGCCTTGTTTGGAATAATCACCCCCTTTCGCCAGCACCAAAATGGCGTAAGTAGGTAGAATTCAACAGTAATAAGTCATACTTATTGCTTGAATGAGAACAAATTCTGGTAAGGAGTGATGAAGTGAACCGCCTCCAATCAATGCAAATTTTCACTCGCGTCGTCGAAATGCACAGTTTCAGCCGGGCCGCCGATAGCCTTTCCCTACCGCCTTCGCGGGTAACGCGCGCGGTGAAGGATCTGGAGGCATTTCTCGGCGTATGCCTGTTACGACGGACCACTCGCCATATCAGCCTGACCCCGGATGGCACGTTCTATTACGACCACTGCAGGCGATTACTGGCCGACGTTGAAGCTGTCGAGTCAAGCTTCCCGGGATCTGCCGGAAAGCCTCGTGGCCGCTTGCGAGTAGACATGACACTGTCCCTAGCGCGCCTTGTTGTGCTGCCCTCGATCAAGGACTTCCAGTCTCGTTTTCCAGACGTCGAACTGACTTTGACAATGGCTGACCGAACCGTCGAATTGGTTCAGGAGGGTATTGATTGCGTCATCCGCACGGGAACCCCTGAAGACTCTTCGACGCTGGTTGCAAAGCGCATTGGCGGCTTTGACTGGATAACATGCGCCTCACCGGAGTACCTCGCCCTTCACGGAACGCCGAAATCCCTTGAGGATCTGGCCGGACATCAAGCCGTGGGCTACTTATCGAGTCGAACGGCACGTTCGATGGAATGGCACTACGTTGTGGATGGCGAGGACCGCTGTATCAGAATGCCGGAGCGCCTCATCGTCAACGATACGGATGCGTACGTAGCGTGCGCCCTCGAAGGCTTGGGGATCATTCGTGCAGGAAGCTATATGGTGATTCAGCACCTCATGAGTGGACGCCTTCAGCCCATACTGACCGACTACTCCGCTCCTTCAGTTCCACTATCTGTCATCTACCCAAAAAACCGTCACCTTTCACCTACCGTGCGAGCGTTCGTGGACTGGGTAGCCGATGTTGTTCGTGAGGCGGAACCTAGTTGGCGATTGGCATGAACAGCACATGTCGCTGCCCACCAACACGTTTTTTTCACACAGTGGAATTGTTTATTGCAAATCCGAGGGTTGTAACCAAGGAACAAACCATCAAGTATCCCGCCCATTAATCCGGTAGACAGGCTGATGCCTGCCGTTAGATGGAGAACGAGTGTGAAAAAGGTCTTGATGCTGCTCGCAAATGGCGTTGAGCCAATGGAAATGGCTGCGTTTACCGACATTCTTGGTTGGGCTGATTTACTGGGAGATGAAAAAATTGAACTGGTAATGGCGGGACTCAGGCCAGAAATCGTTTCTACTTTCGATATCACTATTCGGCCAAACCGAATGCTGGCAGATTTGGACCTCAATGATTTTGATGCACTGGCGCTACCCGGGGGGTTCGAACCCAGCGGATTCTACGAGGAAGCGTTGAGCGAACCGTATCTAGCCGCTATCAAGCACTTTATGAATGCCCAAAAAATTGTCGCTAGCGTTTGTGTTTCATCGCTGAGTCTGGGACGTGCCGGAGCGCTGCAAGACAGGAAGGCTACGATTTATCATCAAGTCGGTGGACGCAGGAAGCAGCAGCTTGTTGATACAGGGGCAGTGTTCATTGATCAGCCAATCGTCCGCGATAAAAATATCATTACCTCCAGCGGTCCCGGTACCGCATCGGAAGTTGCCTTTTTGTTAATTGAAATGCTGACGAACAAATCCAACGCCGACACTATTCGCAAAATCATGCGATTTCCTACACCAGATCGAAAATGGTACGAAACTGCCCAAGTTTAATTAAGTACAGCATTAAAAGCCTTCATTGCACGCGACCAATTTTTAACCGTCAGACGGAATTCGCCAACAATAAAGTTGAACAAGGCCGTGCTCGAGTTTTGCTTATTCGCACTGACAGAGCTTTCGCATGCGACAGCTTTGTAGTTTTGATTTCATCCACAATTCAAACAGGATTTAGATATGAGCAACTTCCTCAACGGTATCAATGTCCCTGCCCTGCAAGATTTTGCGCAAAGCATCAAGCAAGATGAATCCAAACGTCATGCGCGCTTCAACGTAAAGACTAAGTGGCAGCATCAAACCCGCAGCGTGGCGACTGTGAGCCGCTATCACCTGAGTGGTCAGGATCACCCTCGTCACTTTGAAATTGCGGCCGATGAACCACTGGAACTGTTGGGGGAAAACACAGCGCCAAATCCACAAGAACTACTGATGGCAGCGTTGAACGCCTGCCTATCCGTTGGTTATGCAGTGAACGCTTCGGTGATGGGAATCACTATTCACAGCCTCGAAATTGAAACCGATGGTGAACTGGATCTGCGTGGATTTCTGGGATTGGATGAGAACGTCAATCCAGGCTATGACGAGGTAAGCTTCGTCGTCCGCATTCATACCGATGCACCAACCGAGAAAGTGGAAGAGTTGCATCGCGTCGCCACTAAAACCTCGGTTAATCTGGCCAACTTCTCAAAGGCCATTCGTATGGTTCCCAAACTGGAAGTCATTTCCGGCTAATGGCTTTTAGTTGAGTCAGTGACTGCTATCGTTTTTAACCTCTGATTAATCCTCCTCAATTTGGAGCCGACCTTCGCTGTGTCGGCTCTGCTCTGTGCGCAAAACAATAATAGTAAATGGAGTGCTAAACATGTATCGATCCACCTTGTCCTTAGCGGTCGCCTCGGTCGTGCTCGCCCAGAACGCAAACGCCGCCGGTTTTATAGAAGACAGTAAGGCTACATTGGGGCTGCGTAACTTCTACATCAACCAAGACCTCCGTGATGGTACCGGGCCGAGTAAATATGAGGAGTGGGGGCAAGGCTTCGACCTGCGCTTTACCTCCGGTTATACCCAAGGCACGGTCGGTTTCGGTGTAGACGCAATAGGCCTGCTGGGCGTACGACTTGATTCGGGTGGAGGTACGAACGGTGCGAGCAACAACGCTTATGGCGGTATAGTTTTCCCAAGCAAGTCCAACGGCGAAGCGGTTGATAACTTTTCCAGCCTAGGCCTAACCGCCAAAGCCAAGATCTCGCAGACTGAATTGAGGCTAGGCACCCTGCAGCCGAAGCTGCCAGTCATCGTTACCAACGACGGTCGCCTGTTGCCGCAAACCTTCCAGGGCGGTCAGATCACTTCGAATGACATCAAAGACTTGACACTGGTCGGCGGTCAGATCGAGCACGTCAAGGGTCGTAACTCGAGCAACAACGAAGAATTGTCGATCGCGGGCGCTAATGGCCGCACAGCATCGGGGCGTGACAGCAACAAGTTTATTTACGGCGGCGGTGACTACAAAATCACAAAGGATCTGACTGCCCAGTACTATTACGGAAACCTGGACAATTTTTACAAGCAGCATTTCCTAGGGTTGATTCACAACTGGGAAATCGGTACGGGTGTTCTGAAATCCGACCTGCGTTACTTCAACAGCTCCGATGACGGCGCCAATGGTCACGACTCGACTTACTACACCACTGGCAACTACAACGCGCCCAGCGGAAAGGGGAAGGTCGATAACAATCTTTACAGTGGCCTGTTCCTGTACTCGGTAGCCGGTCATACCTTCGGTGGAGGCTACCAAGTCAGTAACGGCAGCAGTGACTTCCCTTGGCTTAACCAGGGCGACGGTTCTTCGGCATACATCATCAGTGACATGCAAATCCAGAAATTTGCCCGAGCCGGCGAGCGCTCCTGGCAAGCACGCTACTCCTATGATTTCGCTAAAGTTGGCGTGCCTGGTTTGACTGCTGGCGTAGTCTACGTACGCGGGAACAATATCGATACCGTGAATGCGGCAGGTCGTAAAGCGGCTGATGACGCCTCAGAGTGGGAACGGGATTTGACCGTTGGTTATGTTGTTCAGTCTGGCGCCTTGAAGAACTTGGGCCTGATGTGGAAAAACGCCACTTGGCGTACTGAGCTGCCGAATACCCGCTCCCAGGATGAAAACCGCCTGATCGTCAGTTACTCCATCCCGCTGCTATAACCTCAAAACACTCTGCCTTTCGAGATAGCTGGCAGCGCATTCATACCCTGAATGCGCTGTTTTTTTTCGCCGGCATCTGCTTGGACCTTCGCACCGATCAAAGAACGGTGCGAAGGTTTGCGCCGCAGCCATTTCCACAACATCTCCAAGTTACACAGCGCCCGGAATGCAATGGCTGAACGGCGCAATCGATTAAAGCAAGTCCAGCGGGTATTCGATAAAGGCCCGGACTTCATTCAGGTTGGGACCGACATCGCGGTCTGCCCGGTAGATCGAATTGCGCAACTTGAATGACATATCCTTCAACGTGCCGTCCTGCACCACGTATTTGACCTGATTGAAGAACTCACGCTCGGTGCCGTCCTGCTCGCCGCCCGCATCGATGTTGCTACCGCGAACATAAGCAGTCTTGTAGGTGAGTCCCGGTAGCCCGAACTCCGCGAAGTCCAACTCGTAGCTTAATTGCCAGGACCGCTCGTCCTTTAGGTTGAAGTCGGAGTAGTACGAGTTCGCCACATAAATAGTGCTGCCGCCGTCGCCATAGTCATAGGCATAACCCGCATCGCCGCTGTTACGCTGATGAGCGACGATGAAGGAATGCGCGCCGACGCTGTACTTGGCCGCCAAGCTCCAGATGGTATTGCTGTCGTTGACGCCATCGCCGCCAAAATCCAGCGCGGCTTGAGAGCCGTTGTCGTAGTCGGTGCGATAGATGTTGAAGTCCAGATTCAACGCCTGGGATTCGGAAAACGGCACCGTATAGTTCACGTTGCCATAGTACTTCTTGTAGGTGTCCTCCACGTCGGAGTGATAAGCCGCGACACTCAAAGCGTCGGTGACGCTGTAAGTGCCACCGATCACGTTGATGCTCTTGAGACGGTTCGGATCCCGCGCCGGATCGCCCATCGGGCTATCGGCGGTGAATCGACCTGCATTCAGTTCCAGGCCTTCGATTTCCTTGCTGGTGACCAGCGTACCGGTAAACGCCTCGGGTAATAGACGAGAGTCGTCATACGCCAGCACCGGCATCGATGGAAACTGGTTACCGTAGCGCAGCACAGTGTTGGAAATACGCAGTTTGAGAACAGCGCCAGCTTCCGACAGATCGTCCACCGGGCGCCCATTACTATCGGTATCAAAAAAAGCTTTGTAGTTTCGACCCCGACCACTGTCGAGTTTGACGCCAAGCAGACCGAAGGCGTCCACCCCCACCCCTACAGTGCCTTGGGTGAAGCCCGACTGAAACGTACTGATGAAGCCTTGACCCCATACTTTCGCGTCATTGGCGTGATTTTTATAATCGCGATTGAAGTAGGCGTTACGCAACAGCAATTTCAGGTCACTGTCCTCGACAAATCCTTTGGACTCGGACTGCTCACTGGCGAATGCAGTTGGTGTGTTGATCGAGAACAACGCACACGCCACCGCGATAGTTTTGCGATTAATCATAGATGCTCCAAGAAAACGTACTGGATTTATTATTGGCAGGACGCTTAAGTGATCGTTAACCAACAAATGGCGACTGGTTACGAATTCAGATCTTATTGGTATTAGAAAGCCAGCATATGCCGCGAGGCGATAAATACAACTAATGACAACTCAGGTACAGCAACCAATGTCGATTATTAATATTGATATAAATAATGGAAAAAAGCCTGACCTTGAGGTAATTTGATAAATGTGGCAACGAGATATTTCACCAGCAAAGATATCGGTGAAGTTTTTAAGCGCCACCCTTTGGTTTACCGCCTGTTTCCAGGCGGTTTTTTTTGCGACTCATTATGCATATCACTTTAGATGATAGTTTATTCAACACTCCCTTATCTTCGGCAACAATGTCAAGCTTCAATCCCCGCTTGATCATTTATCACCAAACTTGATAATCAGAATTAAAATTCTACAGAAGTAACTAACGAAGCTTTTCCGGGGCTGAAACGATACGTTCCTGCCGAGGAGAAGCCAAAGACAGCGCAACTCCCCCTAGAACCGCTGTCGTAGCAATCACCAAGCGCAGAGAAATGGGCTCGCTCAAAAAGATGACGGCCCCCAGAGAAGCAATGATCGGAACACTCAACTGAAGTATGGCTGCATGCTGGGTTGAAATGCGTTTGACCACCCCATACCAGATTGTATATCCAGAACCGGATGCCAATACGCCCGATGCCACGGCGTACGTCGATCCGGCCGCACTTACATGCAGCCCATCTCCCAACAGTGCCACCCAAACCAGACACGTTATAAATGGAAGGCTTCTGAGGAAATTCCCAGAGGTGTCGGCAGTCGGATTGGCAGACCCGCGCCCAATTAGCGAATAGGCGCCCCATGCGATCCCGGAAATCATCATCAACATCGAGCTACCGAGTTCAGGCGCAGTCGCGCCCGGGAGAAGTAGAACGATCAGACCACCGAACGCCATCAGCATTCCCGCCAATACCCTGGTGCGGACCCGCTCACCCTTAAGCCAGGAATACGTGAACATGGTGATTTGCACAGCGCCAAACAGTATTAGTGCGCCTATGCCAGCACCGAGTTCGACGTAGGCGATCGAGAAGAACCAGGCGTATATAAACAAAGACGCGCCGCCCTTCCAGCTGCCGCCCGTTGCCTTGCCCGGCATCCTTATACTGACTAGCAGCAGGAGAAATGTTGCACCGCTTAGCAGTCGAATTGCAGTGAAGGACTCTGGGTCGATATCCCTGTCAATTAGCGCTAAGCGGCAGAACAGCGAGTTAGCGGCGAACGCGAACAGACTCAGTAACGCCGGTAGAATCCAGGACCTTTTTCTATCACCCACCATCGCGCCTTTTTTTTGTCGTCATTCATTCGTAAGCCGCTTCGAGTTGTTTAGGCTAGCGTTGCCTGGCTCTCTGTAAGCGTCGGGTAGTCGGTATAACCTTCTGCACCCTGGCTGTAGTAGGTCTCCATATCATCCTCGTTCAGCGGCGCGCCTTTGTGCAGGCGATCGACCAAATCGGGGTTGGCCAGGAAGGGACGCCCAAAGCTGATGGCATCGGCAAGACCGCTCAGGAGGTCAGCCTGGGCTCGAGTCACGTCATAGTCGCTGTTGAGGATGATCGGCCCCTTGAAATGCTTGCGGATCAGTGGAGAAAGCCGCGGTACGTCGGTTGCACCGAACGTGCCGTTAGGTGGCGGTTCTCGCAATTCCAGAAAGGCAATACCGATGTCATCCAGCATCTGAGCGGCTGCCGTAAACAGGGGGGCAGGATTGCTGTCGTCCACACCATAGCTTTCGCCATTGGGGGATAGCCTAACCGCCGTACGATTCGCACCAATGGCATCCGCCACCGCTCGCGTAACCTGTTCTAACAGGCGCACACGATTTTCAATACTGCCGCCATATTCATCGGCGCGCATATTGCTGTTGTCGCGCAAGAACTGATCCATCAATTGACCGTTCGCCGCGTGGATTTGAACGCCGTCAAAACCCGCAGCCATGGCATTCTTGGCAGCACGGACATAATCAGCGATGAGATCTGGAATCTCATCCACGGCCAGGGGGCGAGCCACCTCGAAAGGCTTCTTGCCGTCATAGGTGTGAGCGTCTCCCGGCATAGCGGTCGCGCTCGACGATATCGGTTGCTGACCAGTTACGGCAGAATGAGCCATACGCCCCATATGCCAAAGTTGCGCGATGATCAACCCACCTTTGTCATGCACCGCCCGTGTCACCAGCTTCCATGCCTTAACTTGCTCTTCGGACCAGATCCCTGGTGCGTAAGGCCATCCAACACCTTGACGGGAAATGCCGGTAGCTTCGCCGATAATGAGACCGGCCGAGGCGCGCTGCGCGTAATACTGGGCCATGATTTCGGTCGGGACATGGTCGCGAGTGGCGCGAGCACGAGTCAGAGGCGCCATGATGATTCGATTGGAGGCCTTCAACGCTCCAAGCACGATGTGTTCGAAAAGCGGCTTCATGCAATTTCCTTGATAGCGGTTACAAGTAGCTGTGAGCGACCAGTCACTTCGCAGGGGCTTCCAATTCATGTATCCGAAAACGGCGTTATCGCCTGGCAGACAGCTCATGGAAATACGCTGAGAAAGGTGCGCAACACTGGAAATATTTTCGTCAGCCCATTCACTGTGTCTGGGTGACTTGTGTGCAATATGAAGTCGATTCAAACGAACATACAGGTATGAACTTGGTTAACGGAATTGCCAAATCTGGAAGAGTGATCTGATGGGTCTTGGAGGTAAATAGCCGCCAATAACCCTTTCGCTTCGTCGGCTTCCCATTGAAACGCGCCCTGCTCTCTTCAACTCGCGACCACAAAATAACGGCTCGGCAGTCCGCATTTCGATCATCCAATGCCCTTGGTAGCCAAAGTACTGTGAAGCCTCATCTCGACATCAATTGGACTTGGCGACGGGCGATATCTGCTCGAGTAAACTCATGTCCTCAGAGGCAACACGCAATGTTGTCCCAGGGCTGAGCTCCGATAACGACTCGCTTGAAAAGCCTTGCCTGATTCCCCGAATGCACAGGCCGTAGATGCCCTCCCCCTTGGTTTTCAACTCTCTTGAAAGCCATGCTCCCAAACCGGGGCCCGAGGAGTCGACAGGGGTTACCAGGTGGAGCTCAGTGCCACCGAATCTGAATGTTCGTACGACTACGCCTTCCGATTCGAGCAATGAAAGCTCATCAGGGCCCTGCTCAGCCTTCGTTCCCAGCAGCCCACAATAAAATCGCGTGCTGGACTCCAGTTTGGCCACGCGAAACGCGATGGATTGAATGCCCAACGCAAGATTTGGATGATGACGGACGTGACCTTCCGTGACTCGCAGGGAGCGAGGCGTCACATCACTGCATAAAAAGGGTAATGCGTGGATGTCTGGCCAGCTCAAATGCCACTGCACTTGCTCGTCCGAGTACTTGATGCTCGCACCCGCAACAGGCCCGCTACAATGTATGCCGGCAAGCGCTGCTTGACTGATTGCACGGGTGATGTCTGATGGCAGAAGGGCAAAGCCAACATAGCCCTCTCCATACTGAGTCAGGCGGTCGTACCATTTCTCGCCAGGCGCCGGCGCCGTCCACTCAATGAGTTCGAGGTAAGACCCGTCGAAGAAAAACACCCGCGCATTTTTCGTGGGAGCATGCTCAGAACGGCCGCCAGACACCACGTTGAATCCCATTTGCCTATAGTTTTCAATTGCGCGCGGTAGGTCCTTCACGGCGATGACTAGGTGATCCAGTTGAAAATTTACGATCAAACTATTGTTCATCGAATTTTTCCGACCTGCCGTCGCTGCTTCTGGAAAACTAGGGGCCCTGGGTCTCGAATCGACACGCTGATCGCTGTTGCATTCAGGTCGCCGGCGGCCCCCACCTACTCTGTGAGTTGCCACCAGCTCCACCGCGGTTCACCCCTTCAGAATCAGCACCATGCGTCCCGTAATTGCCGACTTGGGCTCAAGGGAGATAGTCGAAGAGCTCATTGGTTGTCATCACATTGCAGTAGATCATGTTGAGGATCTCCAACTCTTTGTTGTGAAGCTCTATGCTGCCGGCCGCGCTGGCATCGTCGATCACAATGACATCGAAGCTCTCGTCGGCGAGGCTACGCACTGTGGATGAAACGCATTGGTCGGTAAACAGCCCCGCGCACACCACGTGGGTGATGCCCAAGTTGCGCAAGATCAGTCGCAGGTTGGTGCCAGTCAACGCGCTGTCTGTCGTCTTTAGAACGACGATCTCGTCCGAAGCAGGTGCGAGACGGTCGATCACCTGAGAGGCGTGCTCGTTCGCAGGTAGCAGCAGGTTGTTCCAGCCGGGCTTTTTCTGGCTCAGCGAACGATCGCTGCCATCCTCTTTCTGACAGGCGATGCGCGCGAATAGGACTTCGAGATCCGCTCGGCGGAAAGCACCAATCAATCGTTCCAGGTTCGGAATTACGGTTCCATGCATTCGCTGATGGAACGGTGTCCATGCGTCGAATCGGGCCCGCTCCATTTCGTCGAGCAATGCGGGGTCTGGGCGTTCCAGGTAGGTGTTTTGCACATCGATGACCAGTAGCGCCACCTTGCCTTTCTCAAGCACAGGATCATCAGGTTCTGGCGCCCCCGCGTAATACATCGATCGACGTGCAGTTTTCCAGTCTTTGGACATGAGTATTTCCTCGGATTGCGCAGAGTTGCCGTGGCCCGCTCCAAGCGGACCCGCGGCGGTTTCTTCGGTTTATGCCTTGGCTGTCAAAGCCGCTGACAGCTTCGCGGAAGCCACTGCGAAAGCTGTTCCTATAGACATCGAAACAATGACCACTATCAGCACGTTGTGAAACCCGGCGGACAGCAACGCTGGATAAGCGAAAGCGCCAGGTGTCTGGCTGATGTAAGCAAAGGTTGTGGCATAGCCCAAGGTCGCTGCCGGGACCGAGGAGAAGATGTATATGCGCGAGGCCATGATGTAGAGGAAGACGCTGAGAGCGACGAGCAAACCTACCCACACCGGTGCTGGGAGCGCGGGAAAGGGCTTGGCCAGTGCGAGCAACGCAACAATCCATGCGACCACGACGCCAAAGGCGTTTGACGTGAGGTTGAGTGAGATGGCGGGCCGATCACCGCCCAAGGCGAAATAGCACGCCCAGGCAACAAAAGCGGCCCATAGAAGCAGAGTTTCTATGCTTAGGAACATGAAGGTGGCTATGCCACCCATGACGCCGACGCCGATTGCGGTTGCGAGAACAGAGTTCATACGTTTTACCCTCTTATTATTTTCGTAAAGGAGAAAAACAGGACGCATAAGAAACATATCAGTAAAATTTTTCTCGCGCAAAAGAAAAATAGCTGTATGCTGGAACTGTCCCCCCCACATTCGAAGGGACGAAAACCGTAAAGCGCATTCGTCATAGCCAAGCTGCATCACAACAAAAATGAGGCCAGATATGTCTACCGAAAGAGCTCACTTCATCAAGCGTCACAACCTCTGGACTGAGGACATGGAACGCGCCGCGGCCGGTGTCCTCCAGCGTATCGAGGAAGAAGGATTACGCTTTATTCGTCTGGGATGGGGTGACCAACACGGTATCGTTCGCGGGAAAACGATAACCGTCGAAGAATTCAAGACCGCCCTGCACAGCGGTAAGGACTTCCAGCTCGTTACAGCGATCTTCGACACGACCAACCATCCGATCGTCCCTCCTTTCGGCGCTGAGAACGCGCTTGGCGTACCTGAGATGATCGGTCTGCCGGACGGCATCCTGGTACCGGATCCGACCACATTCCGTGTGCTCCCTTGGGTAAAAGACACTGGCTGGTGCCTGAGCGATGCGTACCTCTCGAACGGTGCGCCCTGCCCGTTCTCGACGCGGCAGATCCTGCGTGACCAGATCGCGAAATTGAAAGCCGACGGCTTGAACATGGTCGTGGGTCTGGAGTTCGAGTTCTACGTCTTCAAACTGCTGGATCCGAAGCTTTCGCCAGAATCTTGCGCCAACCCGGCAGCACCGCCTGAAGTCATGATGATCCAGCACGGCTATCAGTACCTGACGGAAAACCGGGGCGACGAAGTGGAAGGCTTGCTTTCGTTCATTCATGAGAATGTCCAGAAGCTCGGCTTGCCACTAGCAACCCTCGAAGACGAGTGGGGTCCTGGTCAATGCGAAGTTACTTTCCTGCCAATGGACGCCATGCAAGCGGCCGACGCTGCACTGCTGTTCCGCTCGGCGGTCAAACAGCTGTGCCGCCGCAATGGCCTGCACGCCAGCTTCATGGCAATTCCGAAGGTACAGAACGTGTTCCCGAGTGGCTGGCACATGCACCAGTCCGTCGTGGACAACAATGGCAACAACGTGTTCATGGCAGGAGAAGATCACGAAGGTCCATTGTCGCCACTGGGCATGCACTACATGGGCGGTCTGCTGAAAAACGCCGCGGGTACCGCACTGCTCACCACCCCGACCGTCAACGGCTACAAACGCCACCGGCCAGACGGTTTTGCCCCGAACAAGGCTTCCTGGGCCCACGAAAACCGCGGCTCCATGTTGCGTTCGATCGGCGGTCCTGGCGACAAGGCTTCGCGCATCGAAAACCGTGTGGGTGAACCGACGGCGAACCCGTACCTGTACATCGCCTCGCAGATCATTGCGGGCAGAAACGGCATCGCGAACAAGCTCAATCCAGGTGAAGCAGTCAAGGCTGCCTACCTGGCGGATCGTCCGCAACTGCCGATGAGCCTGATGGAAGCGATTGTCGCGTTCAAGAACAACGAAGTGCTCAAGGAAGAACTGGGGCCTGTTTTCCACAATTACATGGTGATGTTGAAGGAGTTTGAAGCCAACCGCTTCCTCTCCGCAGTCACCGATTGGGAACAGTCTGAATACTTCGAAATGTACTAATTGAGCGTTAGCTGCTCAGAAGCGTACTCATGAACTCAAGAACCAGGAGGTTAACTATGAAAATTGGCGCAGCTCAGTTGCGGCCTGCCTGGCTCAATCGAGCCAGGACATGCCAGATCGTCATCGACGCGATCAAGGAAGCGAGCGAACAGGGTATCGAACTCTTGGTGTTTTCGGAGTCGTTTCTGAGCGGCTACCCGTTCTGGATATGCCGCACCAATGGATCGGCCTTCGATGACCCTCTTCAGAAACGTGCGTACTCGCAGTTTCTCGAGGCAGCCGTCGAAGTGCCGGGCCACGAAATCAATTTGATCGTCGAGGCCAGTCGTGACTATGGCGTTGGCGTTTATCTGGGAATCAACGAGCGCGGCGTACGAGAAGGCCGCGGCTCAATCTACTGCACGCTCGTGGCCATTCACCCCGAGCGGGGTCTACTTGGGGTCCACAGAAAGCTGGTCCCGACGTTCGACGAACGTCTCTGCTGGGCACCGGGCGATGGTCACGGATTGCAGGCCCACGACTTTGGCGAGTTCAAGGTCGGCGGCCTCAACTGCTGGGAAAACTGGATGCCGCTGGCTCGCTTTGCGCTCTATGCGCAAGGCGAGGACATTCATGTCAGCGTGTGGCCAGGCAACGCGTCAGCGATCAAGAATGCCGGGCAACTGATTGCCACCGAAGGCAGAGTCTGGGTAGTCAGCTCCAGCGGCCTTCTCTCGCTGTCGGACGTGCCTGAGGATTTTGTGTTTTACGACGCACTCAAAGACGACGGCGTGGACGTCATATTCACAGGAGGCTCGTGCATCGTCGACCCTTCCGGGCAGGTTGTCGCGCAGGCTGAGGATGGCAAGGAACAGATCATTTCCTTCGATGCCGATCTAGGCCGTGTGCGCGAAGAGCGACACAACTTCGACCCCACTGGCCACTACTCCCGACAGGACGTATTCCGCGTCTCGATCGATCGAACGCGTCAACAAGCGATCCACAACCACGACTCGTTTGTAAAAAAATAAAAACTACTTTTATTCAACATCTTTGGACTGCCCAAATATGAAAGCCATTGTTCTTCAGCACTCCCCCGACACGGGGATTGGATTGGTTGGCCCAATCCTTCGTGATTTGCACGGTTTCGAACTGCAAACGATCGATGCCAGGACGGCCAATTTCGATGACATCGATCCAGAGTCGGCTGATCTTTTTGTTCTCCTGGGATCGCCAAATGGGGTTTACGACCTGCACATTCCCTGGATCGAGGCCGAGCTCGCGTTCACGAAACAACTGATCGCGCGCGGTCGCCCCATATTTGGTATCTGTTTCGGCGGGCAGATGCTCGCTGCCGCCCATGACGCCGAGGTCAAGCCGATGGGATACCGCGATTCGGGCTGGCTGCTGAATGATGTGGCCGTCGATACAACCTGGGCCGGTCCGTGGTTTCGCTGGCACGGCGACAATTTCACCCTCCCTGCAGGCGCCGAAAAGCTGGCCAGCTCGGGTGCGGTGTTACAGGGCTTCCAGAAGGGCAATACCGTCGGGATGCAGTTTCACCCAGAAGTTGATGAGGCGACGATCAGAACATGGGTTGAGATTAATCTCGAGTCACTGATCCGCAACGATGTTGACGTCGAACAATTTCTCTATACTGCCGTCGCCAAGGTAAAAGAGGTACAACCCAGGGTCGAATCGTTGGTTGCAGACGTATTGACCCGCTGCCTCGGTTGAAATTTACGGAGATGGAAGTTGAGTATTAACCCTATTAAACCCAGACCTGATCCCTTGCTCGGCACTGAGATCAAGGCCCAGCGCAATGCGCGCGGCTGGACGCTGGAGGAACTCAGCCAGCGCAGCGGGGTGTCGATAGCGGCGATCTCGAAAATCGAAAAAGGCCAGTCACGCCCCAGCTTTGATACGTTGTTGAGTATCGCTCGATGCCTGCAAATGAACTTTGTCGACATCATGGATGGGGCGTCGGCCAGCCAGCCTCAAACCGGCATGGCCCGACTGATCTCCACCAAGGCCGAGGAAGCGGAGCTGTTCAGCACGCCGTTCTACGATTACCGGGTACATTCGGCGGCGCTGAAATCCAAAGTCATGGTGCCGTTACGCATGACGATCAGGAACCACGAAGTTCCGCCGATTGAAGACTGGAGCCTGCACGACGGCGAGGAATTCGTCTTCGTGTTGTCAGGCGTGCTTATTTTCCACACTGATCACTATGCGCCGCTGACGTTGAATGTGGGCGACAGCTGCTACATCGACAGCACCATGCGACATGCCTTTGTCTCCGGTGCTGAAGGTGCTACGGAGATCCTTTCCGTTTGCCTGTCGATTCGGCCTTTCAAAGACAAGTAGATCGTCACGCTGTTTAGATAGCCGTCCCTCAAGCTCCACAAACATTTCCTGGGTGCCTGCCCCTGCAGGCACCCCATGAACCCTGGAACGCCACTCGATTTTGCCCCCCTCTCTGTCCGTGCAGACTCAAAAAACCGGTTGGTTTTTCAGATGTCAGCACCTGCTATGCCCGGCTTCCGCCCCTGATCCGCCGCTCGCGATAACCGCCTCATCATTTCAAAAAGCGAAATGATGAATTGAGCGGCGCGACGGTTCTGCCCCCCAGGCAGCTATGGGACGATTGACGCATTCATTCGCCGAAATCACCGCCGAGAGCACGCCCATGGAAGAGACAGAAAAATCCCCCTGGAACGAAGGCGAGTTGCAGTTGCAAAGAAGCGTCGGTGCGGTCGAGCAAATGGTTAAGGTCGGCAAAATGCAGATGTCGCGCAACTGGCTGCCCGACCAGCATCGGGAGTTTTACGCGCAGCTGCCGTTTGTGGTCCTGGGCAGCGTCGATCCGCAGGGTAACCCGTGGGCGACCTTGCGCACGGGGCAGCCGGGATTCGCCCAGTCGCCCGATCCACGGAGACTGATCCTTGATCTGCCGCGAGAGCCGGCGGACCCGGCAGACGTCGGCATGGAAGACGGCGACGGCATCGCCATGCTGGGCATAGAACTGCATACCCGACGACGCAACCGGCTCAACGGTTTTGTGCGGCGTGATGACAATACCGGTTTCGAAATCGATCCGACACAGACTTACGGTCATTGCCCCCGCTACATTCAGCTACGCCGTTATGTGTTCGATGACACGCCGCCAGGGGAACTCAGTCGGTCCGACACCCTGAACAGCCACGACATCGCGATGATCACCGCCGCGGACTCATTCTATGTCGCCTCCTACGTGGTGCGTGAAGAAAAACGTCAGGTCGACGTTTCCCATCGTGGCGGCAAGCCGGGTTTCGTGCGGGTCGATGAATATGGCGTGCTGACCGTGCCGGAATTCAACGGCAATCTGTTCTTCAACACGTTGGGTAACATGCTGCTCAATCCACGCGCAGGCCTGGTGTTCGTCGACATGCGTCGTGGCGATCTGCTTCAGTTGACCGGACGCGCCGAGGTAATTCTCGAATCGCCGGAAACCCAGGCGTTCACAGGCGCCGAGCGCCTGTGGCGCTTTTTCCCGGAGCGCGTCATCCGCCGTCCCGGCGGGCTCCCGCTGCGCTGGGTGGAGATAGAGGACGGCACCTCGCCCAACGTGCTGATGACCGGCAGTTGGGAAGACGCGGACAGGCGTCTGAAAGCGGCTGCACTGGCGCAGAGCTGGCGTCCGTACCGGGTGGCTGGCATCGTCGACGAGACTGAAACCATCCGTTCGTTCCAACTGTTGCCCGACGACGGCCTCGGCATGCCAACGTATCTGGCCGGGCAGCATTTGCCAATCCGCGTCACCCTCGCCGGACAGGACAAGTCGTTGGTGCGAACGTATACGCTTTCCAGCGGCCCGGCAGATGGCGCGCTGCGCATCAGCGTCAAGCGCGAAGGCACGGTGTCGACGCATCTGCACGACAACATTCGGGTTGGCGACCTGATTGATGCCCGCGCCCCGGCCGGTAGCTTCACGATCGACGCTTCCGTGCATCGCCCAGTGGTCCTGCTCGCGGCGGGCGTCGGCGTTACCCCGGCGTTAGCTATGGCGCGGCATCTGGTTCACGAGGGCACGCGCACCCTGCATCGCCGCCCCATCTGGGTTTTTCATTCCGCCTCCAACAAGGCTCAACTGGCCTTCCAGCAAGAGTTCGCCGACCTCGTCGCGGCCGCGGACGGCAAACTTCACTACCTGCGTGCTTTAAGCCACTTCACGGATGCCAAACCGGATGTTCATTTTGAGCACCCGGGTCGGCTGAGCATCGACCTACTGCGTCAACAGCTGCCGTTCGATGACTATGACTTTTACCTTTGTGGCCCCAAGGGGTTCATGCAGCAGATGTACGACGGTCTGCGCGCATTGGACGTCAACGACTCACGCATCCACGCCGAAACGTTCGGCCCGTCTAGCCTCCAGCGTACCGCCAGCGAGGATCAACCACGGGGGGAGCTTGGGCCGGTTGCAAGCGAACCGGTGCCTGTCACGTTCAAGGCGTCGAGCAAGGAGGCGTCCTGGGATCCGGAGAGTGGTTCGCTGCTGGATCTGGCCGAACAGAATGATTTAACGCCGCTCTTTGGCTGCCGTAACGGCTCCTGCGGCACCTGCCGTACCCCTCTTCTTCAGGGTACGGTGACCTATGCCGAACCTCCCGAGTTTCAACTGCCCTCAGGTGAAGCCCTGATCTGCTGCGCCGTCCCGGCAACTGGCACCGAGCCGTTGCAACTGGAAATGTAAGACGCCGCCCGCCTGGCCGAGGCCACGGCACTACTCAACTCTGTGACTTATCGCTCAAGCGCTAAAGGACACTTCACTCGCGGTGTAGGGGAATACCAGTGATTCGATTTCGGGAAATGGAAATTTTTCTCGCGGTGGTTGAGGAGGGAAGTTTTGCTGCCGCCGCTCGACGAGCGCGTATTTCTGCACCTAGCGTGACCCGCTCGGTCGCTTTACTGGAACAAAGAGTCGGGCAGGTTCTCTTCTTACGCAATACTCGGAGCGTGAGTTTAAGTGACGCCGGAAAAAGCTTTCTGGTGGACTGCCGACATATTATCGCCGAGATCCGCGAGGCCGAGGCGGCCGCCGTTGGTCACCACATCGAACCCTGCGGACTTTTGACCGTGGCGGCCCCTATCCAGTTCGGTCAGTCATTTATCGCCCCGCTCATCAGCGATTACTTGAACCAATTTCCCGAGGTCAGCCTGACGTGTTTATTCGTCGATCAGAAAATCGACATGGTCAACGAAAATGTGGACTTGTCGATACGGGTCGGCGAGCTGGAATCGGAAAGCATTCATGCGATAAAGATTGGCGAAGTGAGACAAATCGTCTGCGCCTCACCGTCTTTCCTTCAACGGTATGGTCGACCGGAAGAACCTGAGCAGTTGCGTCACAAAGTGATCGTCGACTCCACCACCATTGGGCCTGCACAGGTATGGCACTTTCAGAGTCAGGATCGGGAGCTGGAAATCATCCTGGACTCTCGAGTGACCGTCACCACCCATGCAGCCGCCATCAACATCGCTAGGGGAGGCTGGGGGATCACGCGTGCGCTTTTGTTTCAGGTCGCTAACGACGTACAGGAAGGTCGCCTGGAACTGCTGCTTGAAGACTACGAGCCTGCCCCGCTACCCGTTCATATCGTTTTCCGGGACCAGATAAAAACAACCTCGAAAACCTATTCGTTTGCCGATTTTCTGATTGGCCATATCGCCAGTGTCGGTCAAGTAAAGGGCATGGAGCCTGTGCTGTGTCCCTCCATCCGAAAGTGATGACTTCGCTGACCTCGCCTCTCACGGAAAACGCCGCGCGACTGCACATCGCAGAGCAGGTTTTCGCCGATCTGAACTTCAGTGCCCCACCCCAGCGCTCGCACATCTGGCTGCATCTTCCGCAACCCTGGTAGGTCCTCGTACGGCATCAAGCGGAACGCCAGCAGATCAAGATCCTTCCTGCCCGAGCTTTGCGCCTACGCCAAGTCACCGCTCCAGCTAGTCAGTTCGAATCTCGTTAGGTGCTGCCGCCGACCGCCAGATCTTGGAGGAAGGATTGCAGCTATTACGCGCCATCCTCGACCAGCCTCAGGCGTTCTATCAGGCGATAGTCTGAGTGGAGGTACGCCCCCGATTTTTTATAAGGCGGGAAAGACGCCCTCTTTCCCGCCTGTGCAGATTCACATCGCTTCCTCGCACATTACACCGCCCTGAGTTTGAAATGCTCCGAGTTACCGATGAATCGGGTGATGCGCTGATCGGACGATCGCATCATGTCGGCAGGTGCGGCGTCTTTGACCACCACGCCTTTCTCCATGAAAATCACGCGATTCGACACCTTGAACGCGAACTCCATCTCGTGAGTCACGATGACCATGGTCATCCCTTCGCTCGCCAGGTCTTCGATGCACCGCAACACATCCCCCACCAGTTCGGGATCGAGCGCAGAAGTGGGTTCGTCGAACAGGATCATGGAAGGCTGCATCGCCATCGCCCGTGCAATTGCGACCCGTTGCGCCTGGCCACCCGAGAGCTGATGGGGATACTTGTGCACATGTTCGCTCAGGCCAACTTTCTGCAGAATCGCGCGGGCCGACAGTTCGCATGCCAGCTTCGATCCTCGTTGGTGGTACTCCGGCGCCAGGGTCACGTTTTCCAGCACGGTCTTGTGCGGGAACAAATTAAAGTTCTGAAACACCATGCCGATATCGACTGCCTGATCCAGCGACGGGACGACTTTGCCCGCATCCGCATCCAGAAATGGTTTGCCGTCCAACAGCACCTTGCCCTTGTCCAGCGGTTCGAGCCCGTTCATGGCACGGATCAAGGAAGTCTTGCCGGAGCCGGACGGCCCGATGATCGACACCACCTGACCGCGCTTGATACTCAGGTCAATGCTCTTCAAGACCTCCAGATTGCCGTAGCTTTTCCTGGCCCCGACAATTTCCAAGGCGGTCTCGCCGGTGGCCGTTTCACGCACTGGCAAAATATCGCTGGAAGTCCCCGATGGTCCGGCAGTCGGATTGGTGTTCCTGGCCGCCGTGAAGTCCAGCCTGCGCTCTAGGTACGACAGCAGCCAGCCCACAACCGTAACGATGAACACGTAGTAGAACGCCACGCCCAGCATGGTTTCCAGAACCCGGAAGTTCTGCGTGTACAAGCGCTGACCGACCGCCAGAATTTCATACAGGGAAATGACCGAAACGAGCGACGTCAGCTTCACAATGTTGACGTATTCGTTGGCCAGGGCCGGGAGTGTCACCCTGATGGTCTGCGGAATGATGATCCGGCTTTGCAATGCCAGCCGTCCCAGCCCCAGCGATCTGCCCGCTTCTCCTTGGCCCTTGGGAATGGCAACCAGACCGCTCCGATGGATTTCAGCGATGTAGGCCGATTCGTTCAAGATCATGCCGATCAAGCCCGCCAGGAATGGATTCGAAAGTACCGCCCCTGTCTGGGGAAATACCTGCGGCAAGTTATAGATCAGTATCAGCAGTACCAACAGCGGCAAGCTTCTGAAGAACCAGATATAGCCACTGCACAATTGCTTCAGCCATATCCTGTTAGACGACTTGCCCAACGCGAGAAAAAAACCGAATACAATGCCTGACAGCCACGCCAGAATACTTAATTCAACGACCAGTAATGTGGCGCTCCAAAACTCGCGATTCCACAAAAGACTGATCGCATAGCGCACGTCGAATTCCACTTGAGCCACCTTTTATTGTAATTGCGGAAGTGTTAGTTGGTCTTGCCAAGAGCCGCTGCTATTTCTTCCTTAGAAGGCTCGGCCAAGTTGTACTCCTTCAACAATGCGGCATATTCACCAGAATCCTTGATGTCTTGAAGCGCCTTGGTCATCGCCGTCAGCAACACTTCGTTGTCCTTGCGCAGCCCATAACCACCCACGACGGGATAGAGAATTTCTTTGGAACTGATTTCAATGCGCCCGGCCGTATTCTTTACCGCGACCGCGGCAACCGCTGCGTCTTCAGTCTGGACATCCGCGGTTTTCGCGAACAGCGTCTGGACCGCCTCTGCCGAGGATGGGAACTCCGACAGCTTGATCGGCGCTTTACCCTTGTCCACACATCCGGTTTTCGAGAACTCTGTCAGTTTGGGAATCCACGCCGCACCCTGAATACTGCTGACCCGCAACCCGCACAGTTCCTCAGGCGTCAACGGCTGATTCGCACTGCCTTTCAAAACCACCAACGACACACCGGTTTTCATGTAAGGCAGGAAATTGATCTGTTGCGCGCGTTCCGGGGTGACGTACATACCGGCGGAAGCCAGATCGAAGCGGTTGGATTTAAGACCCAGCAGCAAGCTTGCAAAGCGAGTATCGGAGAACGTCAGTTCGACGTTCATTCTTTTTGCCAATAGCGCCAACAGCGATGGATCAAAGCCTGTTGGTTTGCCATCCACATAATAATCATAAGGCGGATAGTTTAAATCGGCGCCAATGGAAAGTTCCTTCTTAAGAGGCGAAACATCGTTGGCTGAATAAGCGTAAGTTGCAGCAATACTCGCGAAAAACGCGCACGCGCACGCGCACATCATGCTTGAAATAGTTTTCATGGCACTCTCCGCCGTTTAGCAGTTGAAGTGCGACTCTGGTATTAGAGCCGCCATTGATGATAGGTGTCAGCGATTAACGCTTGATATTAACGCTGCGAGGAAACCGGGTCAGACACTCATAACCTTGCGGCTGAACAACGATGGTTTCGGAGGTTTCCATCCCCCAACCTTTCATCCACATGCCCAGGATGATATGGAGCGTGGTGTTGCCTTCAATCGGCTCATGCTCCCCCGGACGTAAACTGATGACGTGCTCGCCCCAGTCTGGCGGCAGACCGATACCGATCGAGTAACCGATCCGACTGTCCTTGCGCAGTCCGTGCCGATTCAGGACTTGCTGCCAGGTGGCATGGACATCCGCCCCGCTGACCCCGGCTTTGACCATGGCCAGGACTTCATGCATGCCCTCCTCGACTGCAGCGGCGGTGTTGACCAACTCCGCAGGCGGGTTCGACCCCAGGTGAACCGTGCGCGCCAGGCCGGTGGTGTAATGCCGGCGAGCGCCGGCCAATTCAATGGCGACCGTCTGATTGTCGGTGAACTTCTCGTCGGTCCAGGCCGGATGCGCCGCGGACGCTTTTTCGCCAGCCAGGATGATCGGGCACAGCGCCGTGATATCACCGCCGAAAGGTGCATCCGGAGTAATCTGGGCCTTGTAGATTTCTGCAATGACGTCGGACTGGCGAACGCCTGGCCGGATCAGATCCTGAGCGACGCGCATCGCCCCTTGCACGATCACTGCGGCTTCGCGGTGGTACCGTATTTCGGTCTCGCTTTTTACGACCCGCACCCGGTTGACGAGTAAGTCGCAGTCCACGAACACAGCGTTGGGCAACTGCGCAATCAGGCAACTCAGGGAACGAGGCGAGAAGAAATAGCTGTCTGATTCGTAGCCGACCCGTCGTGCATTCGGCCAGCGGTTGGCAACGTACTCGCCGATGTATTGGCTGGGATGAATGTCCTTGCGCATGACGTAGTCTTCGGGATAGCCGATGACATGTTCTGCGCCCATCCAACTGGTCAGCGCGGCGCCGGGTGCATCCATGGCGCGGCCGATCCAGATCGGTTTGCTTTCCTGCAGACTGACGATCACGAACTGCGGCGTGTAGAACGACCAGTCTGCGGCACCTGTAAGCCAGAAGATATTGTTGGCATCTGCCACCAACAAGGTATCGACGGAAGCCTCCGCCATTCGATGTTTTACCTTTTGCAGACGGCTCTCGTATTCAGCGTCTGTGAAAAACGGGTCACTCATGATTCACCTCGTCTTATTTGAATTATGGGGGTGCCTAGCAACTCTAGTGGCAGGACGTGCCTGTCAGTTTTCCGGACTGGCAAACATCGCCAGAAAATCACCTTTCGTGATGTGGCCTCCGAAGTGACGGCCCAACAGAGTGCCCGTGACCGGTGCCAGGATTGCCTCAGGCTCTTTGTGCAAATTTTCGAAGTCATGGATGCGGGCAATCACCTGCCCGGCTTCCACCCCGTCACCCAGTTCGTGTGTGAACTCGATGAAGCCGCTGGTCTGCGCACTGACATAACCGTTGGCCTCGTTCTCCATGATTGAGACCGGTGTCGCAGGAGTCTTCATCGCAGCGTCATAGACGCCCGTGTGCACGAGGAAGTTGTGGGCGCCGTCTTGAGCCAGTTTGACGGTGGCCGCGGTGGTGGAACCGCCTCCGCCCAGTTCGGTAGACAGAAACAGTTTGCCCTTCTGCTCCACGGCGGTGTCCAGCATGCCTTCGTTGTCCAGCTCTTCCAGAATCAGACCGATCGGCGCACCGAAGGCGATCAACGCCTCGCGGGCACGCAATGTCTGAGCTTCGTCGGGCAACTGATGAGAGACCGCGAAGGGCTGGAAAAACATGGTCCGCCCACCCGCGTGTATATCCAGTACGGCGTCGGCGCGACTGATCAGCTCAGCTTCGACGAAGTGCGCAATCTGTTCGGTGATGGTCCCTTCTGCCCGACCCAGAAAGGCTCGGTTCATATTCAAACCATCGATGGGAGAAAGTCGGGTGCCGGATTTCAGCGCGGGATAGTTAAGGGCTGGAACGATGCAGATGGTTCCGGTGACACGTTGCACGTCAAGTGCCCGCGCCAGGTTGGACAAGGCGATCGGCCCCTCGTACTCATCACCGTGATTGCCCCCCGTCAGCAAAATGAACGGCCCTTTCCCGTTCTTGATGACAATCACCGGAATTTGCAGACTGCCCCATGCAGACTCGTTCCTGGACCAAGGAAAGTTGAGACTTCCGTACTGACGACCTGTCAGTTCCCAGTCTATTGTCAGCCGACCCTTGCTCTTCTTATTCATATGCCCTCGCAACCAACTCAGTGTCTCTATGCAACTACTGCCCTGGACAAATAATAGCCATTCCCACAAACCATATCCGACGATAAACACTCTGCTGAAGAGTAAATTCGTACAATATCGGCGATTAACGAGGAAAAGCTGCGTGATCCGGTAGCAGTTGCCAGTGGCGAAGTGGCCCATGAAAGTGGCTAAAAAGAAGAAACTGGGAGCGGGTGCGCTGGAGAATTGCGGGAGGATTACAGAAAGCTTGGGCTGCCCCGTAGGCTGCCGGTGCCTCGCTTGCCAGAGGCGATCGGAGGCTTTCGGGATATGGACAAATCAATCGAGGTTGATGGGTAACTCGAATCCGGCCTTTACTCGATCCATGACCACCAGTGTCTTGAAACTTTTGATATCCGAGTTCTCATAGAAAAACCGGCGCGTGAACTGTTCATAATCTTCCATGTTCCTGGACGTGATCACCAGGACGAAGTCCGAGTCACCCGTGACGTAGTAACCCGTCATAACTTCCGGCGTATTGCGAATGGACTTCTTGAACCGGTCAATAATGTCGGAGCGTTCTCGTTCCAATGTAACGAGCACCAGCATGAACACATTTCGCCCAACGGCTTTCGGCGAGACAATCGACACATCGCCTTCAATCACGCCCTCTTTGCGCAACGTCTTCAAGCGACGCTGGCAGGCAGTGGCTGACAACCCCACCAGATTGCCCAGCTCTTCCGAGGTGATCCGGTTGTTCTTTTGCACGGCGTTTAATATGTTGGCGTCGATTCGATCAAGAACAAACATTTGGCTTCCCCTCAGAGCAACACGACGACAGTGACAAGATGACGAGATCGGGAGCCGGATCCTCTCATACGGCCCCCCTGCTCGGCAAAGCCCGAGGGACATCAACAGGCTGCCAATACCCGGCGCGTCTTGTCACTTGCCCAGAAAAAAGGCCGGTACGAAACCGGCCTTGATTCATGACAGCGTCTGCGTGGTTTAGCGCAGCGCGCCTTCTTTGGCCAATTCGTCGATGACCTTTTGCACGGAGCGATGGGCGATATCGACCATCTGGTCCACGTCCTGCCTTGTGGCCACCAGTGGCGGTGCGAAGCCCAGGATTTCTCCGTGCGGCATCGCCCGTGCAATCAGGTTCAGATCGCGTGCTGCTTTGGAGATCCGGGCGCCAACCTTCAGTGCTGGGTCAAAGCGTTTTTTAGTCGCCGGGTCTGCGACGAATTCAATGGCGGCCATGAGACCCACACCACGCACCTCACCCACGATCGGCAGATGCCCGAATACTTCTTTGAGGCTGGTTTGCAGGTACTCACCAACACGGCCAGCATTGCCTGGGATGTCCTCACGCTCAACGATGTCGAGCACCGAATTCGCAGCGGCAACACAGATGGGATGGCCGGAGTACGTAAACCCATGTGAGAACGCCCCCACGCGATCCGCGCCCTCTTCCATGACCTTGTAGACTTTCTCGCCAACGATCGCCGCCGAGAGCGGCATGTAGGCCGAAGTGAGGCCTTTGGCAACGGTAATCAGATCAGGCTCCATGTCGTATTTATCGCAACCGAACATCGCCCCCGTACGGCCAAAACCGGTGATCACTTCGTCAGCTATCAACAGAATGTCGTACTTTTTCAGGATCGGCTGAATCGCTGCCCAGTACCCTTCAGGCGGAGGCGTGATACCGCCGGTACCCAGTACCGGTTCCGCGATGAAAGCACCGATGGTATCCGGGTCTTCACGCAGGATCAGCGCTTCGAGTTCCTGTGCGCGTCGGGCGGAAAATTGCAGTTCGGTTTCGCCAGCCAGGGTGTCCCAATAGTGATGGGGAACGCCCGTGCGCAAGATGCCCGATACCGGCAGGTCCATGTGATCGTGGTAGAAGTTCATGCCAGTCATGGAACCTGCAATCACCGAGCAACCGTGATAGCCACGATCACGCGTGATGATTTTTTTCTTCTTCGGCAAGCCGCGCAGGTTGTTGTAATACCACACCAGTTTCGCCTGGGTTTCGTTCGCGTCAGAGCCCGAGGTACCGTAGAACACCTTGCTCATTTTGCCAGGCGACATTTTCACCAAGCGATCAGACAGCTTCGCCAGTTCATCCGTGGTATGCGCGGCGTAGCTGTGATAGTAAGCCAGCTTGTGCGCCTGACGAGAGATAGCGTCGGCCACTTCAGTACGGCCATAACCGATGTTCATGCAATACAGGCCGGCAAACCCGTCGATGTATTCGCGGCCGGTGGAGTCAGTGATGCGAATCCCTTTGCCCGTTTCGATGATGGTCGGATCGCCCATTTTGCCAGAGGCAAAATCCTTCAGATTAGTGAAGGGATGAAGCACTGAATTACGATCCTGGGCTGCGGTGATATCGTGTTGATTTTTGTTCATTTGAGTATCTCCTTAACTTTCACAGGTTGCCAAAACAGACATATTTGATTTCCATGTACTCTTCCAGGCCGTGCTTCGAGCCTTCCCTTCCCAATCCGGACTGCTTCCATCCACCGAATGGAATGGGTGCCCCGGTAAACTTCGGCGTGTTGATCGCGACCATGCCGTACTGCAGGCGATCGGAAAGGCGAAGTGCACGCCGCAAATCGTTGGTGTACACATAAGCTGCTAATGCGAATTCAGAGTTGTTAGCGCGCTGCAGCACTTCTTCTTCCGTGTCAAAGACAAACACCGCTGCAACCGGCCCGAATGTCTCGTCCTGCGCAATGTCCATCTCGTCCGTTGCATCGGCCAGCACGGTAGGCTGCACGAAATTGCCGTTGATCTCGGTCCCCCCCACAACAAGGGTCGCGCCCAAGGACACAGCATTGATGATCTGGGCCTGACACTTAGCAGCCACGGAACTGCGCGTCATAGGGCCGATATCGACATTGGGACTCAGTCCATGGCCCACTCTCAGCGTCCTGACCTGCGCAGCAAGCGCCGCCACGAAATTGTCGTAATAGCCGCGCTGAACGTAGATCCTGTTGGCCGCCAGGCAGTCCTGACCGGACGTGGTGAACTTTGCGTTGATGCAAGCGGCCACTGCCTCATCAATCGATGCGTCGTCAAAAACAATGAAAGGGGCGTGGCCACCGAGTTCAAGCGATACCCGCTTGACCGTATCACCGGATGCCTTGAGCAGGA
The DNA here is from genome assembly GCF_014852385.1 of Pseudomonas sp. PDM03. NCBI lineage: Bacteria > Pseudomonadati > Pseudomonadota > Gammaproteobacteria > Pseudomonadales > Pseudomonadaceae > Pseudomonas > Pseudomonas sp. PDM03. The sequence continues at coordinate 90,696 of NZ_JACVBM010000010.1, forward strand.
TTTTCCCGACTTCAGTCGAACCGGTAAAACTGAAGGCGCGCACTTCAGGAAATTGAAGCAATCTTGCAGACTGGGCGACCGCATCGCCGGTCAGCACTTGGAACACACCAGCGGGCATGCCTGCTTCTTCGGCCAGTTTGGCCAACGCTAGCGCCGATAGCGGTGTTTCTGGCGCCGGTTTGACAATCATTGTGCAACCCGCAGCCAGTGCTGCACCCGCTTTGCGAGTAATCATCGCGCTGGGGAAATTCCATGGTGTGATCGCAACCGTCACGCCAATCGGCTGCAACTTCGTCAGCAACTGACTACCCACCAGATGGCTAGGTATGGTTTCGCCATAGCAGCGCTCGCCTTCCGCCGCAAACCAGTCGAGGAACGCGGCGCCATACGAAATCTCACCCAACGATTCCGCCAACGGCTTGCCCTGTTCTGCCGTCATGATGACGGCCAGGTCTTGGGCATGCCCGCGCATGAGCACCGCCCATTTACGCAAAATCAACCCGCGCTGAAGCGGCAATAGCTGTCCCCAACCAGAGAGTGCCGCACTGGCGGCCTCAACAGCCCGGTCGGCCCAGACAGGGCTGCAATGGGCCACCTGCGCAATGCGCTCCCCCGTGGCCGGATCGACAACGGCGAGCTTTCCGTCGGTATCCACCCACTCGCCGTTGATATACGCCCGCAGCTCCAGCAGATCCTTGCGAGTGAGGTTATTCAGTGCGTCTCTAGCAATATTGGTCATGGCAGTCATCTAGCGTTATGTCTATGGACACAAGCTTAGGGCCGCCACTGACTCGAAAACGTCAAAACTTAAAGTCTCTACGCATACTTGCTGCGTTATCCCGAGAATTACGCTCATTTTATGCAATCGTTTTTTCTCTGCAAAAAACTGGAATTCCCAGCGTCGCGTATTGCTCGGAACCGGCGAGAAACTGAATGAGGTTTCAAGCTAACGCTCTCACCGGAGTGTGTTTGCGAGAATTAGTACTGAAGCACTTTTGCCCTGCTTTGGAATTCAAGACGTACTCTCGCAGAACATGCAAAAATGAGTTCGGTCCGGTAGTGGCTGTCCATTCCTCACACCTTGAAAGACCTGCAGGTTGAGAAAATGATGGTGTGGCGGTCGCGGGCGATACGTAACTGAAATCCAAATTCATCCTACCCCACCTGGTCGTTCGGGCTCACTTGAGCAACCGGTGATTTGATCACTCCAGAGGATGCGGCCATAGTCGCCAGTGGGCGGGATTGGACAAGCTCGCAAATCGGGTGAAGACGTATTGGCGAAATTTTCATTGTCCTTGATATGGTTTAACGCTGTTTGATTGTGTCGTTCGCCACACTACAAGACGTGCAGTAGTCACAATTCCAAAAGCTCTACTGTCGAACCTATGACACTGCACCGGAGCGAAGGCAATTAAGGGAATTTGACGAGGTATTCAGGCATGCCTTGCACAATGCTCATTTAACGATCAATAGGCGACAAGCCGTTTGCACTGCGGCTCTCAGACCATTATCCACAGTTATATGCACTCATTCTGTGGATAATTCGACATCGGCGGAACTTAAGGTAGTCCTGAACCACGACGAGATGACTGGCGCACCACCCGGTCCATGAAAGGTTCGTGAAGAACGGACATGCATCTTGGTGAGCGGCGCGATTGAGCGACTGTTGCTACAACGCATCATGAACCGTGGTTAAAAGGCATCCTCGACTGGAGCATATGAATACCCTCCTTCATACGGAACGGGCGTTGGGCTGGAGCGCGTTCGAAAATTGCCGCCATTCTCTGACCATCACCGATGCGGGATCGGCGCCATCAGGTTGGGCATGGCGCGAAAGAATGATTACCGGCTGAAGGAAGTTGATCGCGCTACTGTGAGCTCAAGACATCTGTCCACTGATCGATAAAAGCAGCGCATTCGTTTCGTGAGTGGCGCCGCTTTTTCGACATCCGCATCGACGCTAACGCAATCAACATCCAACTATAAATCACTGGGAGCCGATTATTATTCCTTCTTGTAGGAAAAAAACAAATCTGGAGCCCTGCACCATCGTCCTGATCATGGCAATCGGATGCCTTGCACCTGTTGATCCGCATGATATGAAGAACGAACCAACGGACCCGACGCGACATTGCTGAACCCCATGCGCAAACCTTCCTCTGCCAGCCAGGCGAATACATCCGGGTGGACGAAACGCTGAACCGGCAAATGGCTGCGTGAAGGTTGCAGGTACTGCCCCAAGGTCAACATTTCAATACCGTGTTCACGCATGTGCTGCATGACTTCAATCACCTCGTCATCCGTCTCACCCAGCCCGAGCATCAAGCCGGACTTGGTGGGAACACCAGGCACGCGTTTCTTGAATTTTTCCAGCAGGTCCAACGACCAATCGAAATCCGAACCCGGGCGGGCCGCCTTGTACAGCCGCGGCACTGTTTCCAAATTGTGGTTGAACACATCTGGCGGCTCCTGCTCGGTGATGGCCAGGGCCACGTCCATACGCCCGCGGTAATCGGGAACCAAGGTTTCTAACTGCACGCCCGGTGAAAGCTTTCGAATCTCGCGAAGGCATTCAACAAAATGCCCTGCTCCGCCGTCTCGCAGATCGTCGCGATCCACCGAAGTGATTACGACGTACTTCAACCGCAAATCCGCAATGGCAGTCGCCAGGTTGCGTGGTTCATCGGCATCCAGCGGTTTCGGGCGCCCGTGCCCCACATCGCAGAACGGACAGCGGCGGGTACAGATGTCCCCCATGATCATGAAGGTGGCAGTGCCTCCACTGAAGCACTCGCCGAGGTTTGGACAAGAAGCCTCTTCACAGACGCTGTGCAATTTGTGCTTGCGCAACAATGCCTTGATCCTCGCGACTTCGGGCGACGTGGAGATCGGTACGCGAATCCAGTCCGGTTTGCGCGGGATGTCTTCGGTGGGAAGAATTTTTACCGGAATACGCGCGACCTTCTCCGCGCCCCGCAGCTTGACACCAGCCTGCAACGGCTCCGGCCGAAGATCAGCCTTTTGCATGTCTGTCATTGCCCAGCTCCCAGGAAAATAGCACCAGTGTTAACCACGGTAGTAACGCTGCGCCACAAACGGCGTTTTGACGACTTCCATGGCCACAGGCTTGCCCCGCACCAGCGCGAACACCTCCGTGCCGAGGACGGCATAGGCACTCTCTAAATAGCCCATCGCGACCGGCCCGTCGAAGCTGGGACCGAAACCACCGCTGGTGATTTGACCGATCAATTCTTGCTGCGCGTTGATGATCTGCGTCCCCTCACGTACAGGTGTGCGATCTTTCGGCAGGAACCCGACGCGCTTGCTGGCCACGCCATCGAGTTGCTGGGCAAGGATACGTTCCGCACCCGGGAAGCCGCCGGCACGGACACCATCGGCGCGTCGTGCTTTGGAAATGGCCCAAGTCAGGCTGGCTTCGATGGGCGTCGTGTCCGGGTTCATATCATGGCCGTACAGGCACAGACCCGCTTCTAGTCGCAATGAATCCCGGGCACCCAGGCCGATCGCCTTCACTTCTGGTTCGGCCAGGAGTGAACGGGTCAACGTGGCCGCCTGCTCGACCGGTACGGAAATTTCGTACCCGTCCTCACCGGTGTAGCCGGAGCGACTGACGTAGCAATCGACGCCAAGCAAGCGCACCTGCGCAAATTGCATGAACGTCATGCTTTTCACTTCAGGTGCCAGGCGCGCCAGCACATCGGCAGCGCGGGGCCCCTGAAGTGCGAGCAATGCACGGCTCTCGAACAGCGACTCGACCTCGCAATGGCCCTGCAAGTGTTTGCTCAGATGCGCCAAGTCCTGATCCTTGCAGGCGGCGTTTACCACCAAGAACAAATGGTCACCGGCGTTCGCCACCATCAAGTCATCGATAATGCCGCCGTCCTCATTGGTGAACAGTGCATAACGTTGCATGCCCACCGGCAGGTCGACGATGTCCACAGGCACCAGGGCTTCCAGCGCCTGGGCGGCACCGGCGCCGTGCAGGCGTATCTGCCCCATGTGCGATACATCGAACAGGCCTGCCTGTGCGCGCGTGTGTTGATGTTCTTTCATGACACCCAGCGGGTATTGCACCGGCATCTCGTAGCCCGCGAAGGGCACCATGCGTGCACCCAGTTCTAGGTGCAACGCATGCAATGGAGTGCGCAACAGTTCGTTATTGGACATGGTTAACTCCTGGCATGAATTGAACGGCGGTCAACATTCGATGAAGTTCACGGCCCAGCGACGGCGGGCCGTGTGCCTTGGGTCATCGAATGTTGATATTGATCAGGCCCCGTACACTGGGAACAACGCGCACAGACCGGCCACTTGCCGCGCGACATGAGCCTCGACGTCGGCATCGCCGAGGTTGTCCAGAATGTCGCAGATCCAGTTAGCCAACCCTACGCACTCAACAACCTTCAAGCCACGCGTGGTGACGGCGGGCGTACCGATGCGCAGACCGGACGTCACAAATGGAGATTGCGGGTCGTTAGGCACGGCATTTTTGTTAACTGTGATACGAGCACGACCCAGCGCAGCATCGGCGTCTTTGCCGGTAATGCCCTGACGGATAAGGCTGACCAGGAACAGGTGATTGTCAGTGCCACCGGACACAACGTCGTAGCCCCGCTGCTTGAACACTTCAGCCATGGCTTGTGCGTTCCTGATGACCTGCAGCTGGTAATCCGTGAAACCCGGCTCCAACGCCTCCTTGAAGCACACCGCCTTGGCGGCAATCACATGCATCAACGGCCCGCCCTGCCCGCCCGGAAACACGGCCGAGTTGAGCTTCTTCTCCAGTTCCGCATCGGCCTTGGCCAAAATCAGCCCACCGCGTGGACCGCGCAGGGTCTTGTGCGTGGTGGTGGTGACCACATCAGCGTACGGCAGTGGGTTCGGGTAGAGGCCGGCAGCCACCAGACCGGCGACATGCGCCATGTCAACGAACAGGTACGCCCCGACCTTGTCGGCAATGGCACGGAAACGTGGAAAGTCGAGGGTTTTGGAATAGGCGGAGAAACCGGCGACGATCATTTTCGGTCTGTGCTCAACCGCCAGGCGCTCGACCTCGTCATAGTCGATCAGGCCATTGGCATCGATGCCGTATTGCACGGCGTTGTACAGCTTGCCGGACGAGCTGACCTTCGCCCCGTGCGTAAGATGCCCGCCATGGGCCAGGCTCATGCCCAGGATCGTATCGCCGGCTTGCAGCAAGGCCAAATAGACCGCAGCATTGGCCTGAGAACCGGAGTGCGGCTGCACGTTGGCGTAGCCGGCACCGAACAACGCCTTGGCGCGATCGATCGCCAGTTGCTCGACCACGTCGACATGTTCACAACCACCATAGTAGCGCTTGCCGGGATAGCCCTCGGCGTACTTGTTGGTCAGTTCGGTACCCTGGGCTTCCATCACCTGCGGGCTGGTGTAGTTCTCGGAGGCGATCAATTCGATGTGGTCTTCCTGGCGCTTCACTTCGCGATTAATGGCCTCAGCGAGCACAGGGTCGAAATCGGACAGAGTCAGACTTTTATGGAACATGGTGAGCTTTCCTTTTTTGTTTGAGTAGACACAACGCACTCGCGCGAAGGCCCGGGCGAGATCCGGGCACAGTCATCAAGCGTCTTGGTAAATCGACATCGGTGGGCAGGCACAGGACAGGTTGCGGTCGCCATAAACGTTGTCGACACGACCGACCGGTGGCCAGTATTTGCTGTCGCGTAGCGACTCGAGCGGGTACACCGCCAATTCCCGGCTGTAGCAATGCCCCCATTCACCGACCAGTTCGGCGGCAGTGTGCGGAGCGTTTTTCAGCGGGTTGTCGTGCGAATCGAGTTCGCCACTTTCCACGGCACGAATTTCTTCGCGGATGCAGATCATCGCGTCGCAGAAGCGGTCCAACTCTTCCATGGATTCACTCTCGGTCGGCTCGACCATCAGCGTGCCCGCCACCGGGAACGACATGGTCGGAGCATGGAAACCGAAGTCGATCAGACGCTTGGCCACGTCTTCCACGCTGATGCCGCTGGTCTCCTTGAGCGGGCGCAAATCGAGGATGCATTCGTGCGCGACCAAGCCGTTTTCGCCGGTGTATAGCACCGGGTAATGATCCTCTAGCCGCCGGGCAATGTAGTTGGCGCTGAGGATGGCCAGTTGCGACGCACGCTTGAGGCCTTCCCCGCCCATCATGCGCATGTACATCCAGGTGATCGGCAGGATGCTGGCGCTGCCGAAGGCCGCGGCGCTGACGGCGCCTTGCTTGCGCGCCATGGTTTCGTGCCCTGGCAGGAACGGCGCCAGGTGTGCCTTGACACCGATCGGTCCAACGCCTGGCCCGCCACCGCCGTGGGGAATGCAGAAGGTCTTGTGCAAATTCAGGTGCGAGACATCACCACCAAACTTGCCCGGTGCGCAGAGCCCCACCATGGCGTTCATGTTGGCACCATCGATATACACCTGGCCGCCGCGCTCATGCACGATAGCGCAGATTTGCCGGATGCCGTCTTCAAACACTCCATGGGTCGATGGGTAGGTAATCATCAATGCCGCCAAGCGCTCTTCGTGCAGTTGCGCCTTGTACTCAAGGTCGGCGATATCGACGTTGCCCCTGGCATCACAATCGACCACGACTACGCGCATACCGGCCATTTGTGCGGTGGCCGGGTTAGTGCCGTGGGCCGACGAAGGAATCAGACAGACGTCGCGATTGGCTTCGCCACGACTGGCGTGATACGCACGAATGGCGAGCAGCCCTGCGTACTCGCCCTGCGAGCCTGCATTGGGTTGCAACGACATGGCGTCGTAACCCGTAGCCGCGCACAGCATCTGCTCCAGCTCCTTGATCAGTTGCTGATAACCCCGGGTTTGCTCGCCAGGCGCGAACGGATGCAAGGCGCCAAACTCGGGCCAGGTGATCGGGATCATTTCGCTGGCGGCATTGAGCTTCATGGTGCAGGAGCCCAACGGAATCATGGTGCGATCGAGCGCCAGGTCCTTGTCCGCCAGTCTGCGCAGGTAGCGCATCAGCTCGGTTTCCGAGTGATAACGATTGAACACTTCGTGCTGCAAGATCGGTGTCTCACGCAACAACGACAGTGGCAGGCAATCGCCAGTGGTTTTCGCCAGGGCGAGGAAGTCCGGCAGCGACTGTCCTTTGACTGCAAACACGGCCCACAGCGCCTCTACGCTTTGTTGCTCGCAGGTTTCGTCCAGCGACAGACCGACGCGAGGTGGGTCGATGACACGTAGGTTGATTCCCGCCGACCTGGCCGCGTCATGCACGGCTTGCACCGGGATTGACGGCACGACACTGAGGGTGTCGAAGAAATGCTGTTGCTCAACCCGATGCCCCAGTTGTTCCAGGCCCTGGGCCAGGATCGACGTCAAGCGATGCACACGGCGGGCGATGTCTGTCAGGCCTTTGGGGCCATGGTAGACCGCGTACATGCTGGCGATATTGGCCAGTAGCACTTGCGCGGTGCAGATGTTGCTCGTGGCTTTCTCACGACGAATGTGTTGTTCACGGGTTTGCATCGCCAGGCGCAGCGCCGGGTTGCCATGGTGGTCGATGGAAATGCCTACCAGGCGCCCGGGCATGTCGCGCTTGAAGCCATCGCGTGTCGCAAAGTAAGCGGCGTGCGGGCCACCGAAACCCAAGGGCACGCCGAAGCGTTGGGCACTGCCCAACACCACATCGGCACCAAATTCACCTGGCGGTGTCAGCAGGGTCAATGCCAGCAGATCGGCCGCCACCGCCACCAATGCACCGGCCTGGTGGGCGCGCTCGACCAGCGAACGATGATCGACAATCTCGCCGGTACTGGCCGGGTATTGCAACAGCAGGCCAAAATACCCGTCGAGCCCTTCTTTCTCCAGTTCGGACTCGTCGCCGATCACAATCTCGATGTTTAACGGTTCGGAACGGGTGCGCAGAACGTCGAGGGTCTGCGGATGGCAGTGGCGCGAGACAAAAAAAGCCGGCGCTTTGTTTTTTGCCAGGCGCTTGCAGAAGGTCATGGCTTCGGCGGCGGCAGTCGCTTCATCGAGCAACGAGGCGTTGGCAATTTCCATCCCGGTTAAGTCGCTGATCAAAGTCTGGAAATTCAGCAGCGCTTCCAGTCGACCTTGGGAAATTTCCGGTTGATATGGTGTGTACGCGGTGTACCAACCCGGGTTCTCCAGCAGGTTGCGCAGGATCGGCGTCGGCGTATGGCAAGGGTAATAGCCTTGGCCGATGTGGGTGCGCAACAGCTGGTTCTTGCCGGCGACGGTCTTGATCGCGGCCAGGGCCTCGGCTTCGCCCTGCCCCGCCGATAACTCGAGCACACTGGTGCCCTTGATGCTCTGCGGAACGACGCTGTCGATCAGGGTTTCCAGCGAGTCATGACCGATCAGCGTCAACATGGCGCTAATGTCTTCGTCGCGAGGACCGATGTGGCGGGCAATGAATTCGTTGTCCGTGCCCAAGGGAATCTGTGGCTTGTTCATCTCTACCCCCGGCTCAGGCGTTTTCGGCCAGGAAACGGTCATAGCCTTCCTGATCCATCAGATCGTTGAAAGCATCAAGATTGTCGACACGGATACGGAAGAACCAGCCATCGTTCATCGGCGAGGCATTGACCTGCTCGGGGTCATCGGCCAGCGCCTGGTTGACCGCGACCACATCGCCGGTCAATGGCATGCTGATATTACTCGCGGCTTTCACCGACTCCAGCACCGCCACCTCATGTCCTTCGGCAAAGGGCCCCAGGTCTGGCAATTGCACGAAAACCACGTCGCCCAATGCCTCTTGAGCAAAGTTTGTAATGCCGACTGTCAATTCGCCGGAAGCTTCCAGACGTAACCATTCATGCTCGGAAGTGAAACGCAGCGTGCTCATGGATTTTCCTCTTGTTATCAATGTGTCCAATGTTAGGACGAACAGGCCGGCGAAAAGTCGGCTGGGTTGATAGAACAAGAGCAAAGACGATGCCATCTACATATTGCTATATATATCAGTGGGTTATTTTATTAATGAGAACAAATACAGGTTGTGCGGATCGAATTCGTTCCAGGCAGCAGACTGGCTTCATCTTGGCGGCGAGGCCAAATCCAAGGCACGCGGCGCTTAACCGCCATTGGAGCGAAAACGCTCCGGCGGAACGTTTTCGAACCGCGTAACCCCAACAGGCGAAAGCTACGATCGCGAGCCGATCCCGTATTTGCGTAGCCGCTGTCCAATCGCGGTGTGCGAGGTTTGCAGCCGATGTGCCAATTGACGGGTTGAGGGATACGCCAGATAAAATCTCTCCAACAACGATTTCTCGAAGTCCTGCACCGCCGCTTCCAGACTGACCACCGCTTCGGAATCTGCCTTCTGACTGATCAGCTCAGTACCGGCCAGCTCAAGCCCATCGCAGTCAATCACATCCCCTTCGCAGATTGCGGCCGCTCGAAAAATGACGTTCTGCAACTGGCGAACATTCCCTGACCATCGATTGTTCAGTAACAGCGGATAGGTCGATGGCGCCAGACAACAGGACGAACGTTGAATTTGTTCGCAAGCCTGGCGCAAGAAGTGTTCAGCCAACAGCAGGATATCCTGCCCACGCTCGCGAAGCGCCGGCACCGTCAGATTCAGGACGTTGAGTCGGTAAAAGAGATCTTCGCGGAAACTACCTTCTGCCACCATGCGTTCCAGATTGCGGTGGGTGGCGCACAGGACCCGCACGCTGACATGCACCTCGCGATCGCCACCGACACGGCGGAAGCAGCCATCACTAAGAAAACGCAGCAATTTGGCTTGCAAGTATGGCGACATTTCGCCAACTTCATCGAGAAACACCGTGCCTCGATCCGATAGCTCCAACAACCCCGGCTTACCACCGCGCTGTGCGCCTGTAAACGCACCCGCTGCATAGCCAAACAGTTCACTTTCGGCCAGGCTTTCCGGCAGCGCAGCGCAGTTCAGAGCCAAAAATGGCGCGTCGCGTCGAGCACTCATGGTATGACAAGCTCTCGCGACAAGCTCTTTACCCGTTCCCGTCTCACCCTGAATCAACAACGGTGCGTCGAGGCCGGCCACTTTATGCAGTCGCGTCTTGAGCTGTTCAAGCACAGGCGATTTTCCAAGCAATGCTCCCAGACCTTCCGCGTGATCGTGATGCAGCGAAGCTAGGCGCTCTCCGATACGGCTCGGGGGGTAAAGCGTCAACAAACCACCCGCGAGCAAACGTGCGCTTTGAGTTGTGCCTATGATTGGAGTGGCGTCAAGCAAAAGGTCATGCCCCTTGAAATTTACCTCGCACATCGGCAACCGAAAGTTTTTTTCGACCAAGGATTTTGCCAAGTCCGGCGCCGCGAACAAATTTGAAAGGGGCTCACCCGTCGGATCGCTGCCATAAAGACTGACCAATTTGTGATTGGCCAACAGGACGTAACCACCCGGATCCACCGCCAATACCGGATCGCTCATGGCGGCCAACAGCGCATCAAGTTGAAGACGGCGACGTTGACCCGGGAGCATGTCGACAAGCTCCACAGCTTTGACTCCCTCTACCCGTAATAGCGCGTAATTTAGCTCGTCCAGCACCGTCTGGCTGAGGTCCGGCGCATCTATGTAGACGTTAGGTGGGATCATCTCCACCGCGTCCAAGTTGAGGTTACGCGCACCGAGCAACGCCAGGACTTCCTGGGTAATACCGACGCGATCAGTGAACGTGACGTGAATTCGCATGATGCGCCTCGGGCAGAGGTGGAAAAGTTTGAAGCTTCGCGATCAGCGAAGATCCTTCCGGTAACAGCTTGTTCAAACGCTATCCATTTTTGGGCGTAAGCGCTTGAAGTGACACGCAGTATGAAATGAACTGCCTGAGAGATTCCATTCACTTTACGGGTGACGCCTGCTTTTCGCTGACCCCAACCGTCTAGCCAGCGTTAGCGCTCTGACGACTCTATTTACCTATAAAACTGATGATCTTTCACTCATGGATAGAACCCTGAACAGATAAGCCGCAGAACGCTTAAGAAAGGAACTGCTGCCTGAGCGGTAAGGTTTTTTGTTATTTTCGAATGTCGACGCCGCGCAACTCAATTGTGGGATTAAGAGGCAGTCCCGATTTCGATGTCAAACTACCATCCAAAAAGCAGATGCCGAGCAGGTTTCTATGCTGAGGACATTATTGGTTTGAGGCGCTCATGCACAGGCAACCGGACACACGGTATAACCGCGTATTCCGGTTAATCGCGACGATCAGCTATACAAGAAAGTCTTATCGTTTTTTAATAGATAACGAGGCGCAACAGCCCATACGTCCAGAGCGATGGCGTGTGTTAAAAGGCGCGCACCATCGTCGTTAATGGTGGAGGCCTGAAGGTGATTTGCGGGACCTTTGCGGTTCCACTACGCCGAAATACTCCGCAGCCCTTGGTAGCAGATAACAAGAAGGGCCTCAAAAGGCCCTTTTGCATTCAAATTTACATTACTTACTCAGCCAAGATTCGACTTTGTCTGAGCCATATTTGGTTTTCCATTCTTTCAACGTCTTATGGTTCCCACCTTTGGTTTCCACAACCTCACCAGACTCTGGATTTTTGTAAATTTTCACTTGCCTAGGCTTACGGCTGCCGGATTTAGTTTCGGCCATTGGAGCGCGGCGACCAGCTTGTGGATCGAGCAAATTGATGACGTCCTTTAAGCTGTAGCCGTACTTGGCCAGAAGGTCACGCAGCTTCGATTCGAATTCGATTTCTTTCTTGAGACCAGCATCACCCTTGAGGGCTTCTAGCGCTTGAAGCTGTTCGGCGAGATGTTTTTCGAGCTGACGAAATTCTGCTAGTTTGGACATAGGAAATCTCTACGTGATTAGTTCCTAAACAATACACCAAAAACAAAACTTTGAAATCCATGCATTCAAACGTCACCTTTCATCAAACATTTGAATCAGGGAAATCGCCACGGGTGTTCTACTAAAAAACATGAGACAAGCAGAGTAGCTGACGAATATTTTAGCTGCCAGTGACCATGCTTTGGTGACGTCGTGGTTTGAGCTCTAACCGACGACTACGCTCCGTTGAGACAGTGCGACAACCATGTACGGACCGATAATCGGTCAAGAGAGCGTAAAAACAGTTCTATTAGCTATGCAAAAGAAATGGGAGCGACGTTATACCGCTCCCACATCAACTGTCGAGCCCGCTTAGCAGACTAACAGCACTTCGGCCCGGCCTTGCTTCCGTAGCGGGCTTCCTGCCGTTCCCGGAAGAACATCTCGTAGTCCATCACCGGTTTGTCCGGGTGTTTGGTTTGCATATGCTCGACGTAGTTGTCGTAGTCGGGCATCCCGACCATCAGGCGCGCGGCCTGACCGAGGTATTTACCGAGGCGACTCAGGTCATTGAACATGCTGCAATCCTCGATCAAGCGTTCGGCATTGCCTGGAATGGTGCTTCTTTATCCGTACGTTCCTTGCTGCCCCAGGCGGCGATACCGACCTTGAGTGCAAAGAACAGGATGCTGAAGACCACCAGCAAGAACAGCGCGGTCAGCGTTGCGTTGGTGTACGCGTTGTAGATCACGTGCTGCATCTGATCGATGCTCTTGGCCGGAGCGAGGATCTGACCGTTGGCCAGGGCATCGCTGTACTTCTTGGCCAGGGCCAGGAAACCGATCGCCGGGTTAGCGTCGAACAGCTTGATGAAGCCGGCGGTGGTGGTGCAGATCAGCAGCCACACGGCGGGCAGCATGGTGACCCAGACGTAGCGCTGGCGTTTCATTTTGATCAGCACAACGGTCGCCAACATCAGCGCGATACCGGCCAGCATCTGGTTGGAGATACCGAACAGCGGCCACAAGGTGTTGATGCCACCCAGCGGATCGATCACGCCCTGGTACAGCAGATAACCCCACATCGCCACACAACCGGCGGTCGCGATCAGGTTGGCGGTCCAGGATTCGGTGCGTTTCAGCGCCGGCACGAAGGAGCCGAGCAAGTCCTGCAGCATGAATCGGCCGGCCCGGGTACCGGCATCGACTGCCGTCAGGATGAACAGCGCTTCGAACAGGATCGCGAAGTGGTACCAGAATGCCATGGTGTTTTCACCCGGCAGAAGCTGGTGCAGGATCTGCGCGATACCTACCGCCAGGGTCGGCGCACCGCCGGCACGGGCCAGGATGGTGGTTTCACCGATGTCCCTGGCCACCGCTTGCAGCGCTTCCGGGGTGATTGCAAAACCCCAGCTGCTGACGGTCTGAGCCACTGAAACAGCATCGGAGCCGACAAGCGCCGCTGGGCTGTTCATGGCGAAGTACACGCCCGGCTCGATCACCGACGCGGCAACCATGGCCATGATGGCGACGAAGGATTCCATCAGCATGCCGCCGTAACCGATGTAACGGGCATGGCCTTCACTGGCCAGCAACTTCGGCGTGGTGCCGGAAGCAATCAGCGCGTGGAAACCGGAGACCGCACCACAGGCGATGGTGATGAACAGGAACGGGAACAACCCGCCCTTCCACACCGGCCCGGTGCCGTCGACAAACTGGGTGAGTGCCGGCATTTTCAGGTCGGGCATGGTGATCAGGATGCCGATCGCCAAGGCCACGATGGTGCCGATTTTGAGGAAGGTCGACAGGTAATCCCGCGGCGCCAGAATCAGCCACACCGGCAATACCGCGGCGACGAAACCGTAACCGATCAACATCCAGGTGATCTGGATCCCGGTGAAGGTAAAGGCCTTGGCCCAGACCGGATCAGCGGCAATCTGCCCGCCGAGCCAGATCGAACCCAGCAGCAACAGCACGCCGACAACGGAGATTTCACCGATGCGGCCCGGACGGATGTAGCGCATGTAAATGCCCATGAACATCGCGATCGGGATGGTCGCCATCACCGTGAAAATCCCCCAGGGGCTCTCGGCCAGGGCCTTGACCACGATCAGCGCCAGCACCGCGAGGATGATGATCATGATCAGGAAGCAGCCAAACAGCGCAATGGTTCCGGGGATGCGGCCCATCTCTTCACGGACCATGTCGCCGAGGGAACGGCCGTTGCGGCGGGTGGACATGAACAAGACCATGAAGTCCTGAACGGCACCGGCCAGCACCACGCCGGCAATCAGCCACAGCGTACCGGGCAGGTAACCCATCTGCGCCGCCAGGACCGGACCGACCAGCGGCCCCGCGCCAGCAATGGCGGCGAAGTGGTGACCGAAGAGTACGTGTTTGTTGGTCGGCACGTAGTCCAGACCGTCATTGTTAACGACAGCGGGCGTGGCACGATTGGGGTCGAGTTGCATCACTTTGGTAGCGATGAACAGGCTGTAGTAGCGGTATGCGACGAGATAGATAGCGACTGCTGCGACTACGATCCAGAGGGCATTGATCGCTTCGCCGCGGCGCAGGGCCACGACACTCAGCGCAAACGCTCCCAGGACAGCCACGGCAAACCAGGCGAGGTGTTTAGCCAGACGGGGCATAGCGTGTCTCCTGCCGACAGCCCATGACTGCGGCGGTAATTTTTATAATTGTGTCCGCGGCGCGGAACCGAGCAAATATCCGCGCATGTACTATACAAATAAATCCGCGTTACTACGTACGCAACGCCTACGTGTTACTACGTAGACAGCATGCATATCCCCTGCGCCACAACTAGAAGATGCTACTGATGACGGCGCTGCTGGAGCTATCCGATAAGACAAAATCTGTGTGTGTACACGCTCCAAGTTGAAGCAAATTAGATAAGTATTGATATAAGTGATACTAAGCACCCATATCAGATACGAGGGTATTTACCGTATCAGATCGTTTTGCAAAGCGTTCAGTCCAAACCAGTCAGCGAAGTTGAGAGTTTTGGCCATTGCGTCTTTTTTGGCTTGAACCTCATTATTTTCCAGTTATCACGCGGTTCCCAATAATAATATTAAGAGAAAGAATTCTGACTCGGCACACCACTTTGGTCGCAAACTCCTTCTTAATGCCTACCAGGCGTTGAGAATATGCTTTTTCGAACAAGTTGCTATCGCGCCGAACCTGTCAGGCCACACCCAACTCTGTTGTGGATTCTGGATCTAACTAATAAGAGAAGCCCTTGCCATGACCACAGTGCATTCAAGCATCGTGCAACCCGTACAATCGACACGTCCGTTGACACGCAATGATTACAAGACCCTATCTCTATCTGCCCTAGGCGGTGCGCTGGAATTTTACGATTTCATTATCTTTGTATTTTTCGCTGCTGTGGTCGGCAAGTTGTTCTTCCCGCCCGAAATGCCAGAATGGCTGCGTCTGATGCAGACCTTCGGCATCTTTGCCGCCGGCTATCTGTCACGGCCGTTGGGTGGCATCGTCATGGCGCACTTTGGCGACCTGCTGGGGCGCAAGAAGATGTTTACCCTAAGCATCTTCATGATGGCCGTGCCGACGCTGATCATGGGGTTGCTGCCGACCTATGCGCAGATTGGCATGTGGGCGCCGATTCTGTTGCTGCTGATGCGGGTCATTCAAGGCGCGGCGATTGGCGGTGAAGTGCCGGGGGCGTGGGTGTTCGTTTCAGAACACGTGCCGCAACGCCATGTGGGTTATGCCTGCGGCACGCTGACCAGCGGCCTAACCGCCGGGATCCTGCTCGGCTCACTGGTCGCTACGGTAATCAACAGCATTTATACCCCGACTGAGGTCTCCGATTACGCCTGGCGACTCCCTTTCCTGCTCGGTGGTGTGTTCGGTCTGTTCTCGGTCTATCTTCGCCGCTGGCTGCATGAAACCCCAGTGTTCGCCGAGCTGCAGCTTCGCAAGGCACTGGCCGAAGAGGTGCCGTTGCGTGCGGTACTGCGTGACCATCGCGGGGCGATTGCGATCTCGATGCTGCTCACCTGGTTGCTTTCGGCCGGGATTATCGTGGTCATATTGATGACCCCGACCGTGCTGCAAACCATTTACCACTTCTCACCGACCACTGCGTTGCAAGCCAATAGTCTGGCGATCGTATTTCTCAGCGTCGGTTGCGTGTGCTCCGGCGCACTGGCGGACCGCTTCGGCGCTGGCCGGGTATTCGTATTCGGCAGCGCCGCGCTGCTGGTCACCTCATGGACCTTCTATCACAGCCTGTTCGACCACCCCGACTGGTTGTTCCCGCTGTACGCACTGACCGGCCTGTTCGTCGGCACCATCGGAGCGGTGCCGTTCGTGATGGTTAAAGCCTTCCCGGCGGTTGTCCGTTTCAGCGGACTGTCGTTCTCCTACAACCTTGCCTACGCAATCTTCGGTGGCCTTACCCCGATGGCTGTCACCCTGCTGCTCAAGGAAAGCCCTATGGGCCCGGCCTACTATGTGGCGATTATTTGCAGCATAGGCATCTTGTTGGGTGGCTATCTCTGGAAGAAAGGCCGCTGATGTGAGGGCAGGCAAGCGCCCTCCCCACCAATTTTGAGCTCCCCCCGCTATCTGGCCGAGTTCGAATATCGCTTCAATCGCTGCTTCGATCTCGGCTCAATGATAGAGCGTTTCAGCTATGTCGACCTGCGAACATCAGCCACGCCTAATCGACGGTTTGGCTGGCTCAGGTTTATGAATAATCAGAAAAATAAGAAACAGTAATGACAATAATAATAGCAAGAGGAAAACTTTCCATGCGGTACGACTTGAAAACCTTAATTCATGTGGTCTGCACGGGTTCTATCCTGGGCGCTGCCGGATCAGCCAGTGCCGCTTTTGTGGGCGATAGTAAGGCCAGTCTCGATACGCGCAACTTCTACATGAACCGCGACTTCCGGCAGGACGGTGCGACGCAGAGCAAAGCAGAGGAATGGGCTCAGGGACTCACTTTACGATTGGAGTCAGGCTTTACAGAAGGACCCATCGGCTTGGGTATCGATGTGAGCGGCCTGCTCGGTATCAAACTGGACTCCAGTCCTGATCGGGTCGGAACCGGTCTGCTCAAGACAAACAGCGAGGCGCCCAAGCGCGCCAAGGACGAATACGGTGAGGCTGGCATCACGGCCAAAGTACGGGTATCCAAAAGCACTCTCAAGCTCGGCACCCTTCAGCCAGTGCTTCCGCCATTGATGCGTAACGACGGTCGTTTGTTGCCGCAAACCTTTCGGGGTGCCTGGGTGAACAGCAACGAGATCGATGGCCTAAGCCTCGACCTTGGCCGTATTGATCGCGTCAACCAGCGTGACTCTTCAAATAACGAGGTATTGACGGTATTCAATGGCGGCAAGCGAAACATCGTGCTGGGTCAGTCCAAGACTAGCAATGAGTTCCTATTTGGCGGTGGTCGCTACCAATGGAAGCCGGAGTTGACCACCAGTTATTACTACGGCGGCCTGGACGGCATCTACAAGCAACACTTGGTAAACCTGGTGCATCAACTTTCGTTAGGGGAAGGCCATAGCCTCAAGTCCGACCTGCGTTTTGTCCACTCCAGCGGCGACGGTGGCAGTAACGTGGATAACAATGCCTTCGGCGCGCTGTTTACCTACAAGCTAGGCGGCCACGCTTTTAGCTCCGGTTACCAGCACCTGAGCGGCAACACCGGGTTCGCCAACGTAAACGGTGCCGACGATGCACTGATCAACCAAGTGCAGATCAACGATTTTGGTAATCAGGACGAACACTCCTGGCAGGTGCGTTATGACTACGACTTTGCAGCGTTGGGTGTGCCCGGACTGAATCTGATGACCCGTTACCTGTCAGGTGACAACGTCGATCGTGGCCCAGGCCTAAGCGACGGTAAAACCTGGGAGCGGAACACCGACCTAGGTTATGTCATTCAAAGCGGGCCGCTTAAGAATGTTGGGTTGAAGCTGCGTAACGCAACCACTCGCAGCAACTTCCTCAGCAACATTGACGAGAACCGCTTGATTGTCAGCTACAGCTTGGCGCTTTGGTAACTTCGTGTGCTTGCGGCCAGATGATATTTAGTCATGCTCTGGCCGCAAGCTTACGTCAAGTGAGAAGCGCCAACACAGGGTGTCTCGTCAGTGGCGTTGGGCGATGTATTGAAGCGCTCGGACTTGAGACGCTTTAGCCAAAGGCAAAAGCCGTTGCGCTTCTAGTAAAGAATTTTCACTCGGTTATGGTGTCGATTCAGAAAAACTAAAAGCACGGGGTAACATAAAAGGTTGCAGATTCTAAAAAATTAGCTTTATGCACAATTATGTGAGAATTCATAATTTGTCTCGATACATGGCTGGGCGACGAATAACGAGGTGTGTAATACGCTGATGAAAACTGGGTGGATGCAACCGACTCTCAAAACCCTAGGCCTTTGGGTCGTTTTCTGAAGGTCTCTGTCAGGGCTAGGGGCGCTTTTGTCAATGGGGTCGTATGCGCGATTGCTATGTCGTTTTGCCCTTGTCCAAAAAATCATGCAGTAAGGTAAAGAATTCTTTCCTTTAAGCGCTGAAAATGGACCTAGAGACAACATTTCTTTACTTACGGCTAAGCAGTGCAGATGACAATCAGGGCGATGCCTTTGACCGTCTCGAAGGTATCACCCGAACCGATCATCCAAACCCCAAGGCAAACGCCTACAAGGGTTACAACTACGCAGATGATGAAAAAACAAGTGTCATTCAACAGGAGCTTGGAAATCATTACCTGGTCACTACCTCTGCTACATCCACTCTGGAAGGTATAGTTCGGCGTTTTTCTTACGCGGTTTGCGATCACGCTGCCCCAATTTTGCGCACCACTCTAGATACGCGATATCGCGACGGGATCGTCTAAAAAAATCCTCTCGATTTCGAAGGTTCCGCTCTTCAATTTCCTTGAATAGCAGCGAATCAGAAGCGTCCTGTTTCTCCCTTTCGTGTGGCCAATTTTCCTCTACATGATTAATCCAATCGCGGAGGATGACTTGATCGACTCTTTGCACCCAGAAATGGACCTTGGCGGTGTCGCCGCTCACCTCGCCGCCCTCCTGTTCGAGAGCCTCCTTCACAAAACCAACGAGACCATAGCTCTCGGCATCAGACCAAAACACCGGTCCGCCACTCATTCCACTCAACTTCGAAATAGGAGGGAGAGAGTCTAAATCGCTGTAGAAGGTCACGCTGTGATGTTTGCCATCCGCACCATTTCCGGCAGCAACAGCCCTGACGAAACCCATACTCAGCTGAACGCCCCCAAATTTGGAATCAACGTCCTTTTTCTCTGCAGTCGGAAAACCGGTGGCCATAGCGTATGGAAGAGGCCAAACAGGATCATTATCCGAAATTACAAAAGGTCGCTTGCCGATTCTCAACAACGCCGCTTCGTCGATCGGTGTTATGGCGACATCTGGCTCGTGATCAGGAAAAAATTCCCTTGGTGGTGCCACAAAAGGACCGCGAATTACCAAACCTGTATTTACTGGACAATAGTAACGGACAGGCTGTTTTCGCTCGGATGCCTGATCAGTCAAATACGTCACCACGTGTTTGGCTGTGACGGCGTAACACTTCTCGCCATAGCGAATGAACGTGACCGTACCTGTTAGGTCCTCAGGCTGTGGAAGGAAGCGACGATCCCCAAATTCAAACGTATGGAGAGCCAATACCGCCGAATGCACCTTGGCGTCTTTTAGGTCATCGTGGAAATGAAAATTCGGTTCAACCTGGTCAAATACAATCTGAACAATTTCAATTCGTGGGTCGTCCGTTGACTGCAGGAACTCGAGCGCCGGCTCCGAAAAAATAAGATCGAAGTAATCCCCGTCAAAATGCCAGCTCTGAAGGATGATCTCCCTAACCGTTATGCCACCTTTGGCGATATTCACACTCTCTCTGGCCAAGAAGTTGAGGTGCTGCATTAGCACTTCTGGCGTAGTAGATCCTCTTGGTTTGCCCTGAAGCGTCTTCTGAAATTTCATCTCTGCTCTCTAACCAGGAAGGCCCGATATTCGAATCACTCGGCCGGACTATTCGGCAGCGTTGAGGATAAGGCTGCTCGTACCACGTGAGCATCACAGGTGAACTTGCCTGAAAGCTCATAATCACAATCGCTCGCGTTGATCGTAACTACCACCTGATTGGCACCAAAACCAACGGCATACACATTCTTGATGACAACTTGGTCAACCGGGCTAATGCTGCCCGGCAAGCACACAACATAAGCTGCAAATGCCAGCCCAAGCCATCAATCGCCTACAGATTAGCCCGAGTAGCCGCCGGCGATGCTGTATGCGGTATCTCGCTCTATCAGGTTTCAGCACGATGTCGTATCTGGGCATGCACTTTTGAGAGGCGCCGGAGGTGTGTTGCTGGATGAAAATGGAATCGCCATAAGCTATGCGACGGAGATCAATATGGTAAAGGTAGCATTGCTTTGGTGGCTCATCTTCGGCAGGTCACGAATTAGCAAATCGTGAATGGTATCGAGTGCTCGGATATTGCCCCCCAGATAACTCGTAAACATTAATGCTAAATGCGATGGTCGAAACTTGATCGTTTTGTCCGGCCTAGGCGAGCCAATCGGATGTGCCTGCGAAACCAGGGACATATTACCTTGTATGACCTAGGTGTCCAAAATCCTCATGCTCCGACCATCTACACCTCGATCAAACTGTAGCTTCAGCCATTTCATTTAGCTCGAGCAGCTCCGTGTGGGCAACGACGCACAATCGCCTCTCTTCTCTCAAAAAACTCTTCGGTCGCCCTCCTTACATGGAGCATTTCCTAACTACTAATAGGCCCCATATCAGGGCACGCCGGACGCTCGGCATTACAACCCGCTGGGCAGCGTGCATGGCGGCTATGCGGCGACCTTGCTGGATTCATGCATGGGCTGCGCGATTCATACGCAGCTGAAAAAGGGCCAGGGGTATACGACGCTGGATCTGCGCATCAGTTATGTCCGCGCGTTGACCGGCGCCAGCGGACCGGTGCGGGCCGAGGGCAAGATTGTGCACCTGGGGCGTTCGACGGCACTGGCCGAGGGGCGGATTTATGATGTGGATGGGCGGTTGTATGCGACGGGGTCGACGACTTGCATGATTCTTGAGGCTCGCGGATAAGATCCGAAACCGAGGCGCGGCCTTCGCGGGCAAGCCTCGCTCCTACAGGGGCGTGTGATGTTCTTGTAGGAGCGAGGCTTGCCCGCGAAGGCGTCCGTTGCAACGCCGCGAATCCTCTTGCCTTACGATTCATGACTTGCGGTAAACATTGCTTTGCCCATCCAGCGGTTTTTCTCAAGGATGCAGGCACGGATACTCGTGCCCATTCCCACTGCAACCCCTGGAGTCATTGATGTCTATTCCCGCATTCGGTCTTGGTACGTTTCGCTTGCAAGGCCAGGTGGTCATTGATTCGGTGAGCACTGGCCTGGAACTGGGCTACCGCGCCATCGATACCGCGCAAATCTACGAGAACGAAGCCGAGGTCGGCGAGGCCATCGCGGCCAGCGGCATTGCCCGTGAAGAGCTGTTCATCACCAGCAAGATCTGGGTCGCCAACTTCGCCAAGGAACGCTTGTTCGACAGCCTCAAAGAGAGCCTGCAAAAACTGCAGACCGACTACCTCGACCTGACGCTGATCCACTGGCCATCGCCGGAAAACCAGGTGCCGGTCGAAGAATTCATGGGCGCGTTGCTCGAAGCCAAAAAACTCGGATTGACCCGGCAGATCGGCGTCTCCAACTTCACCGTCGACCTGATGAAACAAGCCATCGCCGCTATCGGTGCCGAGCACATCGCCACCAACCAGATCGAACTGCACCCGTACCTGCAAAACCGCAAGGTCGTCGAGTTCGCGCAGAACCAGGACATCCAGATCACCTCCTACATGACCCTGGCGTACGGCGAAGTGCTGAAAGACCCGGTCATCCAGCAGATTGCCGAGCGTCTGCAAGCAACGCCTGCGCAAGTCACCCTGGCCTGGGCCATGCAATCGGGTTACGCGGTGATCCCGTCGTCGACCAAGCGCGCCAACCTGGAAAGCAACCTCAAGGCCTGCGCGCTGACCCTGAGCGACGCCGACATGGCACTGATCGCCGGCCTTGAACGCGCCCACCGCCTGACCAGCCCCAAAGGCATCGCGCCGAACTGGGATTAAGCGTCAGCCCTGCGCCAGGCGTTGGTCGAGGCGCATCATGGCCTGCTGCAACTGATCGACAGCTTCGTCGATCAGTCCCGCACGACCATCACCGCAGGCACGCTCGAGGTCCTCGCAACATTCGATCAGACTGACCG
The DNA here is from genome assembly GCF_014852385.1 of Pseudomonas sp. PDM03. Taxonomy (NCBI): domain Bacteria; kingdom Pseudomonadati; phylum Pseudomonadota; class Gammaproteobacteria; order Pseudomonadales; family Pseudomonadaceae; genus Pseudomonas; species Pseudomonas sp. PDM03. Next base: position 112,847 of record NZ_JACVBM010000010.1, read on the forward strand.
CCCGCACCATCAGCGCCCCGCCCTTGATGCGGTGCGCCAACTTGCACAGGGCATGCTGTTCGCCACGGGCATGGGCCTTGAGCAACTCCTGCCGATCCGTGCGATTGGTCGCGGCCAGGTCGCTCAACAGTTGATTGATCAGCTCGTCGTCCTCGCCGACGTAGCGCTCCAGACCGCTCAAGTCGATCTCGGCGGTTGAGGGTATTTCGAGCGGCGGCACCGGTGACCCATCGGCAAATCTGGACGCCAACCAGGCGCCCAGATCCGCCAGGCGGATCGGTTTGAACAGGCAGTCGTCCATCCCCGCTTCCAGGCAACGGGCTTTCTCCTCGGGCTGCGCATTGGCGGTCAACCCCAGAATCAGGATCGGTTGCAATCCCTGAGCCTGCTCTTCATCGCGGATGGCCCCGGCCAACTCATAGCCGCTGAGCACCGGCATGTTGCAGTCGGTAATCAACACATCAAACTCATACTCGCGCCACCGATCAAGACCTTGCTGACCGTCCTCGGCGTCCATCACCCGGTGGCCCAAGTAGCTCAACTGCCGTGAGAGCAGCAATCGATTGGCCGGGTAATCGTCGACCACCAGAATGGTCAGTGGCCGGGTCTGCGCCTGTTCCTCACGGTCAGGTAACTCACTGGACGGCAACGGTTGCAAGGCGGGCAGATCCAGGCAGACATCAATCCGCGTGCCCTTCCCCAACACGCTGGCAAGCTGCAATTGACCGCCCATCATTTCGCACAGCGTGCGGCTGATCACCAGCCCCAGGCCTGAGCCGTTTCGACCTGTTTGCTGACTGTTTTGCGCCTGCACAAACGGGCTGAACAGTCGCTGCCGATCGATATCGCTGATGCCGATGCCGGTGTCTTCAATGCGCACCGAGACCGCCAGTTGCCCGACGGGGCTCGACCCGTAGCGTCAGGCGCACTTCACCTTCTTGGGTGAACTTGATCGCATTGCTCAGCAGATTGGACAGCACCTGCTTGAAACGCGTGGGGTCGATCAACACGTCGGCGTCGCTGTGCTCGCCCAGGTCGACGCGCCACTCCAGGTTCTTCTGCCGGGCCAAGCCTTCAAACACCCGGCACACCGATTCAACAAGCGTGCGCAGGTTGGCCCGTTCCGGCGTCAGGGACAAATGCCCGGATTCGATGCGGGCGATGTCCAGGATGTCGCCAATCAACGCCAGCAACTGTTGCCCGGCATTGGCCGCCACCTCGATGGCCGACCGGTCGGTGACGCCTTCATCCGCTCGCATCAGCGCCAGTTCGAGCATGCCAAGCAGCGCATTCATCGGCGTGCGGATCTCATGGCTCATGATCGCCAGAAACGTGGTCTTGGCACGGTTCGCCACATCCGCCGCATCCTTGGCGTCCTGCAGTTGACTGAGCAATTGCTGACGCAGGCGGATTTGCCGGCGCTGCCAGGCGATCCAGGCCAGCGCCAGCAACAGCAAGGCGCCGGCACCGACAAACGCCTGGAGAATGTCCTGCCGGTGACGCAGCCAGAAGCTCTGCTCGACCATCAGGTCATTGCGCCAATAACCGGTCATTTCATCGATTTCTTCAGGGGAGATACTCAGCAGCGCCTTGTCCAGGATCGAATGCAGCTCAACGGCCTCGCGACTGGTTGCCAGGGTACTGCGGGCAGGATCGGTGCCGACGGTGCTGGTCACTTGCAGGCGGTCGCGGTATTGCCGGGAAATCATGATCCGGGCACCGATCAACGAGTTGATGGCGCCATCCGTCCTGCCCTGGGCGACCATTTCCATCCCGTCCGCGGTCAACGGCGCAGTGACCAGTTCGACCTGCGGGAAATGCTGGCGAATGAACTCCCCTGCACTGTTGCCCTGGGTGATGGCCAGTTTTTTTCCCGCCATCTCATCCAGTGTCTGCGGACTGTCGGATGCGATGCGGGTCACCAGCACATTCGGGCTGGTCAGAAACGGCCGGGTAAATCGCAGTTCTGTTTCACGCTCAATGCTGGGGCTGATCCCGGCGACCACATCAACATGACCGCTCCTGATCCATTCGAACAATTCGGCCACTGACCGGGTTGGCTGAATGTCGAATTTCAAACCTGTGCGCAAACTGATTTTCGCCAGCACATCAATGCTGATGCCCCGGTACTTGCCCTCACTGTCGATAAAGGAAATCGGCATGAGGTTTTGGTTGATCGCCACTCGCACGCGTGGATGATTATTGAGCCAGCGTTGCTCGGCGACACTGAAGTGCAGGGCTTGCGTGCCGGCAATGGAAGCCCCGCTGCCGCCCCATCGCCGCAGGATATTCATTCGTTCATTGGTCGGGATCGCCGCCAGCGCCCGGTTGACGATACGTTGCAACTGGAGGTTGTCGAGGTTCATCGCAAACGCGAAACGCCCGGATTCCATACGGGAAAAATCCGCCAGTTGAACGTTGTTGAGGTAATTTTTGCTGATCAGGTGATTGACGCTGATGGCGTCCCCCAGATAAGCGTCCGACTGACCAAACGCAACGGCGCCCACCGCGCCCAGCGTCGAAGGGAACAGCTGCACATTCGCCTTGGGATAAAAAGCCTGCACTTGCTGCTTGGGCAAATAGTGGTACAGCATCGCCAGCCGTTTACCGGCCAGGTCCGGGTCCAGTGGCTGGGATGAATCGGTGCGCGTGACCAGCACCGGTTGATCATCGGCATAGGCACTGGACATCCGCAGTTGTGGATCCTCGACCTCATAACGGTTGGCCGTTCCCAGAAGGTCAGCCGCGCCGTCCTTGATCGCACGCACCGCCTCGTCCCGCGATGCATAGCGGTGAACATCGATCTCTACGTTCAATAGCTGTTTGAGCAGCCCGGCATAGTCAGCCGTCAGCCCTTCGTAGTCGGTGCCGGTGGTGGTGATGTCGAAGGGCGGATAATCCGGCGCCGAGACGGCCAGCACCAGCCGGCCCTTCTGGCGCAGCACACGCGAATCGGCATCCGACAGTTTGACGTCGTAGCCGTCGACGCTGGAGCGTCCCAGCAGGGTCAGTGATTGCGGTTGGGCATAGGCAGTCGATACCCACAAACAGACCGGGAGTACGAGGTAAATCAGCCGACGCCATTGCCGAGAGGTACTCACTCAAATCAGACCGTTACGCTGGGCGGTCTCTCTCAAGTGAACCTTGGATTGCACATTGAGTTTTTCCGTCAAACGGGTTTTGTAGGTGCTGATGGTCTTGTGGCTCAGGTTCAAGAGTTTGGCGATTTCCTTGTTGCTTAATCCCTCGGCCAGGTACCGGAATATGGTCAGTTCACGGTCGGAGAGCTTGTCGATCCTCTCCATCTCGCTGAGTTGCATTGTGCTCAACGACACCGAACTCGACGGCAGCTTGGCGAAATAGGTGTAACCGGCCATCACCGCCAGCACTGCCTCGTGCAAATGCTTCAAGTCGTTGGCCTTGGAAACATACGCCCTGGCGCCGGCACGCATACAGCGCTCCTGATAAAACCGCGGATCTTGCCCGGTGAAAACCAGTACTCGGCATCGCTCGTCGCTGGCCTGAATGCGGGCCAACACCTCCAGCCCGCCGAGACAGGGCATCATCAGATCCAGCACCACCAGATCGGGTTGATGCTTACGGATCGCTGAAAAGACCTCGTTGCCGTTGGATACCTTATGAATCAGTTTGAATCCCAGCTGTGTAAGCAACATCGCGACTGCAGCGCACACCACAGGATGATCGTCTGCTATTACCGCTGACTTCATGGCAACTCCCTGTGCAGATACAAGACGATTGGGTAATGAATGCCCATGGGTCAGACCCCGGCTACACGCAGCAGCTGCGCGAAGACTCTTGCACGGAAACACGCGCCCGACTACCTGACAGAAATGACAGTGCCGACGAACGGTAGCTGAGGATCAACGGTCGCCATCAGTCGTTGAATGCACGCCAGATCGGGCAATGCAGCAGCGCTCACCTGAACCTTTTGCTGCCCGCAAGCCGGGATCAGCAGCCCGTCATAGATCAAGGCGTGGTGAACCTGTGGGTGATCGAGGAAGAAGTCGCGCAGGTCCAGGGCCCCGTCCGACAGCGCGGCATTGATGACCACCAGGTCGAAAGACACGCCGCCGTACTCGATCAGGGTCAACAGTTCGGCAAGGCTTTGCACGGGGGCCACGCGGTAATAGTCGAGCCGGTTGAACAGGCGCTCGATTCTCATCCGCTGAAAATGCTGCTCGTCGGCAATCAGGATACGTAACGCTTTGTTCGGCAACCGGGGCCCCCAGGAGGGTTTCAGATTCGTGAGGCCGCAAGGCTACGGAAGAGCCAACGAGCTTTCTGTAGGACTATTCCTAAAACCCGAGGCATTTATTCCGTTGTCAGAGGGGATTCAACGCTATTCCGTCGTACTCGGACTCCAGAACGCCTGCACCACCAGCGTCGATGTCGAAATCCGCGCCACCAACGCATCCAGTTCGTCGCCGTCCACGGACGTCGTCGCGAGGGTCGCCTCCACCTCGATTTCATCTGCGCCGAACGCATGTACATCGACATCGCTCGCCGGGTAATTGCTGCGCTCAAGTTCCGCTTCCAGCAGCGCCAGCACGGCTTTTTGTTGGGAACGGCGGGCGATCACGTAAACGATGTTGGTGACTTCAGCCGAAATCACATCCAGCGGCTGACGGTTGATGTTGTTGACGATCGGCCGCAGCAAGGTATTGGCCGCCAGTACGAACAGCGTACCGAGCAAGGCCTCCAGGACCAGATCGGCCCCCGCGCAGGCACCGACCGCCGCCGAGGCCCAAAGCGTTGCCGCGGTGTTGAGGCCACGCACGTTGCCCTCTTCGCGCATGATCACCCCGGCACCGAGGAAGCCGATGCCGGAAACCACGTAGGCGACCACCCGCACCGCGCCTTCGGCCCCGCCGAGGCGGTTGGCCATGTCGACGAAAATCGCCGCCCCCACCGCGACCAGCACGTTGGTGCGCAGGCCGGCGGTGCGTTGGCGGTATTGGCGCTCGAAGCCGATCAGGCCACCGAGGATGAAGGCCGCGCTGAGGCTGACCAGGGTGTCGACCAGGGAGGTCAGGTTGATGTTGTTGAGTGCTTGCATGATGAATCCTTTGAAAAACACACGATCCCCTGTAGGAGTGAGCCTGCTCGCGATGACGGTGGTACATCCAACATTAAAGTGGCTGATCTACCGCTATCGCGAGCAGGCTCACTCCTACATCTGGCAGCATTACTGCCAGCCAAACCGGCGGATGTAGAAGCCCTTCACCGCCTGGGTGAGCGCCATGTACGCCAGCAGAATCACCGGCAAAAACACAAAGTACAGCGACGGCAGCGCCTGCAATTTGAAGTAGTGCGCCAAGGGGCCCATCGGCAGTAAAATCCCCACGGCCATGATGATTCCGGTCATCACCAGCAGCGGCATGGCAGCGCGGCTTTGCAGGAACGGAATCTTCGGCGTGCGAATCATGTGCACGATCAGCGTCTGGGTCAGCAGCCCGACCACGAACCAGCCGGACTGGAACAGGGTCTGGTGGTCCGGGGTATTGGCGTCGAACACGTACCACATCAAGGCAAACGTGGTGATGTCGAAGATCGAACTGATCGGGCCGAAGAACAGCATGAAGCGCCCGACATCCGCCGGTTGCCAGCGCTGCGGTTGCTTGAGCATTTCTTCATCGACGTTATCGAACGGAATGGCGATCTGCGAAATGTCGTAGAGCAGGTTCTGCACCAGCAGGTGCATCGGCAGCATCGGCAGGAACGGAATGAATGCGCTGGCCACCAGCACCGAGAACACGTTGCCGAAGTTCGAACTCGCGGTCATCTTGATGTACTTGAGCATGTTGGCGAAGGTCCGCCGCCCTTCCAGCACGCCCTCCTCCAGGACCATCAGGCTTTTCTCCAGCAGGATGATGTCCGCCGCTTCCTTGGCGATGTCCACGGCGCTGTCCACCGAAATGCCGATGTCAGCGGTGCGCAGCGCGGGGGCGTCGTTGATGCCGTCGCCCATGAACCCGACCACGTGGCCGTTGCCCTTGAGCAGACGGACGATGCGTTCCTTGTGCGACGGCGTCAGTTTGGCGAAGACGTTGGTGGTCTCCACGGCCCGCGCCAGTTCAGCGTCGGTCATGCGCTCGATGTCGTTGCCCATCAGCAGGCCTTGCTGCTCCAGACCGACCTCGCGGCAGATCTTCGCGGTCACCAGTTCGTTGTCGCCGGTCAGCACTTTCACCGCCACGCCATGCGCGGCCAGCGCTTTCAAGGCCGGCGCGGTGCTTTCCTTCGGTGGATCGAGAAACGCCACGTAGCCGATCAGCGTCAGGGCCTGTTCGTCCGCCAGGCTGTAAGTGTCGCGCCCCTCGATCATTGGCCGCGCGGCAACCGCCACCACCCGCAGCCCTTCGGCATTGAATGAGGCGGTGACCTGACGAATCCGCGCCAGCAGTTCATCGCTCAGTGCTTCATCGCGTTCGCCGTGACGCACCCGCGTGCACACCGCCAGCACCTCTTCCACCGCACCTTTGCAGATCAACAGATGCGGTTGACCGCGCTCGGCGACCACCACCGACATGCGCCGCCGGGTGAAGTCGAACGGGATCTCGTCGACTTTGTGAAACGCCGTGCCGACTTTCAGTTCACGGTGGATTTCAACGTGTTCGAGCACCGCCACGTCCAGCAGGTTTTTCAGGCCGGTCTGGTAGTAGCTGTTGAGGTAGGCCATTTCCAGCACGTCGTCGGAGTCGTTGCCCCAGACGTCGACGTTGCGCGCCAGAAAGATTTTGTCCTGGGTCAGGGTGCCGGTCTTGTCCGTGCACAGCACGTCCATGGCGCCGAAGTTCTGAATCGCGTCGAGGCGCTTGACGATGACTTTTTTGCGCGACAGGAACACCGCACCTTTTGCCAGCGTCGAGGTGACGATCATCGGCAGCATTTCCGGGGTCAGGCCCACGGCAATCGACAGTGCGAACAGCAGCGCTTCGGTCCAGTCGCCTTTGGTGAACCCATTGATGAACAGCACCAGCGGCGCCATGACGAACATGAAGCGGATCAGCAACCAGCTGACTTTGTTGACCCCGGTCTGGAACGACGTCGGCGCGCGATCGGTGGCGCCGACCCGCTGGGCCAGCGCGCCAAAATAGGTGCTGTTGCCCGTGGTCAGAATCACCGCGATCGCCGTGCCGGACACGACGTTGGTGCCCATGAACAGGATGTTGTCCAGGTCCAGCGGATTGCTGGTGTCGCTGTCCTGCTGGTGGCGGAATTTTTCCACCGGCATCGATTCGCCGGTCATCGCCGCCTGGCTGACGAACAGGTCCTTGGCGCTGAGCACCCGGCAATCGGCGGGAATCATGTCGCCGGCCGAAAGCACGATCAGATCGCCCGGCACAAGCTGTTTGATGGGCACTTCGGTGCGCAGGGCATCGCGACGCATCACCGTGGCGGTGTTGCTGACCATCGCCTTGAGCGCGTCGGCCGCCTGGTTGGATTTGGTTTCCTGCCAGAAGCGCAGCAAGGTCGAGAGCACCACCATCGAGAAAATCACGATGGCGGCTTTCATGTCCTCGGTCAGCCACGAGATGACCGCGAGCAATGTCAGCAGCAGGTTGAACGGGTTTTTGTAGCAGTGCCACAGGTGAGTCCACCACGGCAGCGGTTGCTCGTGCTCGACTTCGTTGAGGCCGAATTGCACGCGCAGTGCATCGGCTTCGGCTTCGCTCAGGCCATCGGTGTGACTGCCGAGGTTGTGTAGCAGTTGGCCGGTGTCGCTGTTGGCGGCGCTCACCAGGGTTTGCGCCAAAGTGGGCGGCACCTCGCGGCTGACCGTGGTGTCGGTGAAGGTTTCCAGCAGCGCCAGGCGACGGAAGTGTCGGGCGATGTGACGGGTGCGCAGGAATCCGGCAAAGAATTCTTTGAGCAGGTTCAGGTTCATGGCAGTTCCCCCAGGGTCAGCCGGGAAACCTTCCAGCAGGCGTGTCGGTGCGCCGCGATGACGACAAAAAGTCGAACATCACGCACGGTTCAGCGTCGATGAGAGGACGTCGGGACACGGACCAGGACTGGCCGCGATCGGGATGCCGCTGCTCGCTATCAGGCGAGACAACGGCACAAAAGGTTGCGCGTTATCTTGCCGGGTTGTTGCCGGTTATCGAAACCGGCCGACTACTGTCACTCGAACAAGTACCCACTGTGGGTCTCCGCTATTGATGAAAACGCGCGAAGCTTACGCCCCGATTTCTGGAGAGTAAACGATGCATTGGCAAGTCGTCGGGGAATTGCCGGGATCTTCAGGAAGGGTTCAGGATTGAATATTTTGTGGTGTTGTTCAGACCGCTATCGCCAGCAAGCCGGCTCCTACAGGTGATCGCATTCCCCTGTAGGAGCCGGCTTGCTGGCGATGGCGACCGAACAGACGCAGAAGATCTTAGCTAGCTGTCGCGAGCAGCAGATCCACCACCGAACGGCCATGCCCACGGTGCTTACCATGCTCATACAGCGAACCGGCAATCTCATCCGCGCGAATTGGCAGGATCGACAACAGGGTGTCGCTCAAACCATGGCTCGCCTGGCAGAAGCCCTGCATATAAATGCCGGCCTTGCAGCGTTCGTCGGTGATCAGCTTGTAGTTGCGGTCCACCTCGAAATCACCGAGGTATTGCTCCAGCGGCGCCAGCAGTTTGCGATGCATCTGACGCTCATAACCGGTAGCCAGTACCACCGCGTCGTAATGCCGAACCGTGACTTCGCCGGTGGCGTTGTTACGCACTGCCAGTTCGATGCCGCGCTCGGTGGCGGTGGCTTTTTCAATAGTGGTCAGGGTACGGAACGCATGACGCGCGATACCCGAGACTTTCTGGCGATAGAAGATCCCGTAGATGCGTTCGATCAGGTCAATGTCCACCACCGAATAGTTGGTGTTGTGGTACTCGTTGACCAGACGCTCGCGCTCGCTGCTCGCCTGCTGGAACACCAGGTCGGTGAACTCCGGCGAGAACACCTCGTTGACGAACGGGCTGTCGTCCGCCGGCTTCAGCGCCGAGCCACGCAGGATCATGTCGACCTGCACCGACGGGAAGCTGTCGTTCAAATCGATGAAGGCTTCCGCCGCGCTCTGCCCGCCGCCGATGATCGCGATGCTCATCGGTTGATTGTTCACGCACGGCTGCTTGGCCATCTGCGCCAGGTACTGCGAGTGGTGGAACACCCGACCGTCATCCTTCAGCGCCTTGAACGCTTCGGGAATACGCGGTGTACCACCGGCGCTGACCACCACCGAGCGGGCGGTGCGCACGTGTTGCTGGCCTTGGGTATCGCGGGAGATCACGCGCAACGCTTCGACCTGCTGGTTGTGCAGCACCGGCTCGATGGTCAGCACTTCTTCGCCGTAACGGCTCTGCTCGGCGAATTGCCCGGCGACCCAGCACAGGTAGTCGTTGTATTCCATGCGGCACGGATAGAAGGTGCCGAGGTTGATGAAATCCACCAGACGACCGTGTTGCTTGAGGTAGTTGACGAAGGAATACGGGCTGGTCGGATTGCGCAGGGTCACCAGGTCCTTGAGGAAGGAAATCTGCAATTCGCTCTGGGTCACCAGGGTGTTGCCGTGCCAGCGATAGTCCGCCTGCTTGTCGAGAAACAGTACATCCAGCTCGCCCTGGCTCGGCCCGCGCTCTTGCAGTGCGATGGCCAGCGCCAGGTTCGAAGGGCCGAAACCGACGCCGATCAGGTCGTGAACGATGGGCGATGCAATTGCCTGTGTCATTTCCAGTGTCCTCTGGATGAACCCCTCAACAGTGGGGCGTAAGCCTAAGTGACCTGACCAGCCTTGAGCAGGACAGCAGGTCGTCTGTTGATAGGGAACGAGGACAATGAAACAAAATTTAATATTGTTTTTTTACCCAGCGGAGAAGATCAGTGGGCATCCCACTGGCGCATCCGCACGCGGCAATGCTTCATCGCATTGACGATGTGCTTCTCGACCAGCGCCCGGGAAATTCCCAGGCGTTCGGCGATTTCCGGGTGCGACAGGCCATCGATCTTGCGCAGCAGGAAACTCTCGCGGCACAGCCGTGGCAATTCCGCCAGGGCACGCTGGAGCATTTCCAGGCGTTGACCGTGGTCGAGGCTGTTGTGCGGGGACGGGGTGAAATAGCGTTCTTCGTTGTCGAGCACTTCCAGCGATTCGACCTGACGCAAGGCATTGCGCCGATGGTCGTCGATCACCAGATTGAGCGCGGTGCGATAAAGGAATGCCCGGGGCTGCTCGATCGGCGTGTCGCTGGAACGTTCCAGAACCCGCACATAAGCGTCATGCACCACATCTTCGGCCACCTGACGGTTGCCCAGCTTGGCGTTGAGGAAACACACCAGCTCGCGATAGTAGTTTTCCAACCATGACTCCCGGCCGCAGGGGTGCGGTTTCTTTCCTTGAGCCACCGCAACGACCGCCGAAATGGGCAGTGGCACGATAGTGGCAGTTCGAGGTGCGTAATTTATAGTAATTCTCATATAGATTTAAAGTATTGCTTCAATTTGCCCGATAAATAGTCTTCGATCTGTTTAATACTCCCTGCTTGCAACCGGCTATTTTATGCACCCGATCCCCTGTAGGAGCCGGCTTGCTGGCGATGGTCGTTAACGATAACGCGTTCTGCTTGAATCAACGCGGCGCACTTTCGTCCATCGCCAGCAAGCCGGCTCCTACAAAGTTTTGTGTTGTGAATACGATCCCCGCCGCTCCCGCAATGTGATTGTGTCGGCTTGTGTCCGCGCCTAAATTCCTCGGTTCTTTCCTCGTATAAAGGACAGCTCCCCGTCTCTGTCGGCTTCCCGACAGCGTTCAACTGTTGCCGGATTTCGTGCGCAGGCTGAGCGACGGGCCGATATCCATTGGCCGGAACCCTGCATGAAACGTCCCCGACACACCCGACGCGCCCTGCTTGTAGCACTTTGTCTGATCCCCGTTATCGCCGTGGCTGCCTGGCAGGTCATCCCGCCCGGCCGAGACAAATTCGCCACCGTACAAGTCAGTCGGGGGGACATCGAAAGCAGCGTCACGGCGCTGGGCACCCTGCAACCTCGACGCTACGTGGACGTCGGTGCGCAGGCGTCCGGGCAGATCCAGAAGATCCATGTGGAAGTCGGTGACGTGATCAAGGAAGGCCAGTTGCTGGTGGAAATCGATCCGTCCACGCAACAGGCCAAACTCGACGCCGGGCGTTTTTCCGTGGAAAACCTCAAGGCGCAACTCGAGGAACAACGGGCACAGCACGAGCTGGCCCGGCAAAAGTTCCAGCGCCAGCAGAACCTCAAGGCCGGCGGCGCCACCCGCGAAGAAGACGTGCAAACGGCCCAGGCAGAGCTGCGCGCCACCCAGGCGCGCATCGACATGTTCCAGGCGCAGATCCGCCAGGCCCAGGCCAGCCTGCGCAGCGATCAGGCCGAGCTCGGTTACACGCGCATTTACGCGCCGATGTCCGGCACCGTGGTTGCACTCGACGCCCGGGTCGGCCAGACCCTCAACGCGCAACAGCAAACACCGTTGATTCTGCGCATCGCCAAGTTGTCGCCGATGACGGTCTGGGCCGAAGTCTCGGAAGCCGACATCGGCCACGTCAAACCCGGCATGACGGCCTGGTTCACCACCCTCAGCGGTGGCAAGCGGCGCTGGAGCAGTACCGTGCGGCAAATCCTGCCGGTGCCGCCCAAGCCTCTGGACCAGACCAGCCAGGGCGGTGGCAGCCCGACCAGTTCGAGCAAAAGTGGCAGCGCTCGCGTGGTGCTGTACACCGTGCTGCTCGACGTCGATAACGCCGACAACGCACTGATGGCGGAAATGACCACACAAGTGTTCTTCGTGTCCGACCAGGCGAAAGACGTGCTCACCGCGCCCATCGCTGCGTTGCAAGGCGGCACGCAACCGAACATCCAGACCGCCCAGGTCGTTGCCAAAAACGGCCGCATCGAGCAACGCGAGGTGCGCACCGGCATCAGCGATCGCCTGCGGGTGCAAATCCTCGACGGCTTGCAGGAAGGCGATCACCTGTTGATCGGCCCGGCAGACGGGAGTGGCGGCTAGATGCTGACGCCCCTGATCGACCTGCAGGACATCCGCAAATCCTACGGCGGCGGCGACGCACCGCAAGTACACGTGCTGCGCGGCATCGACCTGTCGATCCATGCAGGGGAGTTCGTGGCGATTGTTGGCGCGTCCGGTTCCGGCAAGTCGACGCTGATGAACATCCTCGGTTGCCTCGACCGCCCGACGTCCGGCGAATACCGCTTCGCCGGGGAGAACGTCGCCGGGCTCGACAGCGATGAGCTGGCCTGGCTGCGCCGCGAAGCCTTTGGTTTTGTGTTCCAGGGCTATCACCTGATTCCGTCCGGCTCGGCCCAGGAAAACGTCGAGATGCCGGCGATCTACGCAGGCACCCCGGCCGCCGAACGCCACGCCCGCGCTGCCGCCCTGCTCGACCGCCTCGGCCTCGCCTCACGCACCGGCAACCGCCCGCACCAACTCTCCGGCGGCCAGCAACAACGCGTATCCATCGCCCGCGCCTTGATGAACGGCGGCCACATCATCCTCGCCGACGAACCCACCGGCGCCCTCGACAGCCACAGCGGTGCCGAGGTGATGACGTTGCTGGATGAACTGGCGAGCCAGGGCCACGTGGTGATCCTCATCACCCACGACCGCGAAGTCGCGGCCCGGGCCAAACGCATCATCGAAATCCGCGACGGGCTGATCATCAGCGACAGTGCCCACGACAACCCCGACGTACAAACCTCGGCCAACCCCGGCGCCCTGCAAGCCGTGGATTTGCGCAAGCGCCTGAGCGAAGGCGCCGAGGCCACGGGGGCCTGGAAAGGCGAACTGGTGGACGCCGTGCACGCCGCGTGGCGGGTGATGTGGATCAACAAGTTTCGCACCGCGCTGACACTGCTCGGGATCATCATCGGCGTTGCGTCGGTGGTGGTGATGCTCGCCGTCGGTGAAGGCAGCAAGCGCCAGGTGATGGCGCAGATGGGCGCGTTCGGCTCGAACATCATTTACCTCAGCGGCTCGGCACCGAACCCGCGAACACCGCTGGGCATCATCACCCTCGATGACGTCGCGGCGGTCGGCAGCCTGCCGCAGGTGACGCGCATCATGCCGGTCAACGGCCAGGAGGCCGGGGTGCGCTTCGGCAACCTCGACCACTTGAGCTACGTCGGCGGCAACGACACCAATTTCCCGGCGATCTTCAATTGGCCGGTGGTGGAAGGCAGCTATTTCACCCAGGACGATGAACGCAACGCGGCGGCCGTCGCGGTGATCGGGCACAAGGTGCGGACCAAATTGCTCAAGGACGTGGCCAACCCCATCGGCCAGTACATCCTGATCGAAAACGTGCCCTTCCAGGTGGTCGGCGTGCTCGCGGAAAAAGGTGCCAGCTCCGGCGACACCGACAGCGACGACCGCATTGCCATCCCGTATTCCGCCGCGAGTGTGCGGCTGTTCGGCACCCACAACCCCGAATACGTGGCCATCGCGGCGGCCGATGCGCGCAAGGTCAAAGAGACGGAAACCGCCATCGAGCAGTTGATGTTGCGCCTGCACGACGGCAAAAAGGATTTCGAACTGACCAACAACGCAGCGATGATTCAGGCTGAGGCGCGCACGCAAAATACCCTGTCGCTGATGCTCGGCTCGATCGCCGCGATTTCGCTGTTGGTGGGCGGGATTGGCGTGATGAACATCATGCTCATGACCGTGCGCGAACGTACCCGCGAGATCGGCATCCGCATGGCCACTGGCGCCCGTCAGCGCGACATCCTGCGGCAGTTTCTCACTGAAGCGGTGATGCTCTCGGTGGTCGGCGGCCTCGCCGGCATTGCTCTGGCGCTGATCGTCGGCGGCGTGCTGATTCTCAGCGAAGTGGCCGTCGCGTTCTCTTTGATAGCGGTACTCGGTGCCTTCGGCTGCGCCCTGGTCACCGGTGTTGTCTTCGGCTTCATGCCGGCCCGCAAAGCTGCCCGGCTCGACCCGGTCACGGCCCTTACCAGTGAATGATCGATCTATGAAAGCGCCACTCAGCCTGTTGACCCTCTGCGTGTTGCTCAGCGCGTGCGCCAACCCGGACCCGCGCCCGGACAGTGGCCTGCAGCCGCCGCCCACCTGGCAGTCGGCACACCATGAAAACGCCTTGATGCAGAACGCCCAGTGGTGGACGCACTTTGGCAGCCCGCAGCTCGATCAACTGATTGAACAGGCCCGCGTCGGCAGTTATGACCTGGCGGCGGCACTGGCCCGGGTGCGTCAAGCGCAAGCCACCACCGTGATCGCCGGCGGTTCGCTGTTGCCGGAAGTGAAAGCCGCCGGGAACGCCAATCGCCAGAAGCTGATGCGCGGCAACGGCTACAGCCAACTGGACGCCGACGACAGCAACAAGGCGGTGGATTACTTCGACGCCAGCCTCAGCGCCAGTTATGAAATCGATTTCTGGGGCGGCCAGCGCGCCTCCCGCGACAGTGCGCAATTCGGCCTGCGAGCCAGTGAGTTCGATCGCGATACGGTTGAGTTGACGCTGCTCAGTGCGGTTGCCAGCACCTACGCGCAAGCATTGTCATTGCAGGAACAGCAGCGTATCGCGCGGCTCAATCTGGCGAACGCACAAAAGGTTTTGAACCTGGTACAAACCCGCTTCGACTCAGGCTCTGCCACGGCACTGGAACTGGCCCAGCAAAAAAGCCTGGTGGCCGCGCAACAACGGCAGTTGCCGCTGGTGCAGCAACAAGCCGAAGAAGCACGGATCACCCTCGCCGCCCTCCTCGGCCGTCCGGTTCAGGCATTGACGCTCGACGATCAGCGCTTCGACCAGCTCAGTTGGCCGGTCATCGGTGCGGGCGTGCCCAGCGATTTGCTCAACCGTCGCCCGGACATTGCTCGCGCCGAAGCGCAGCTGGCGGCCGCACGCGCCGATGTGACCGTGGCCCGGGCGAAAATGCTGCCCACCGTGACATTGAGCGCCCAGATCGGTTCTGGCGCCGACACGTTCAGCGATGTGCTGCGCAGCCCGTTCTACAACCTCACCGCCGGATTGGTCGCGCCGATTTTCAACAACGGTCGCCTGGGCGCCGAACGTGATAAAGCCACCGCGCGCCAGGAAGAGCTGCTGGAAACCTACCGTGGCGCGATCATCAACGGCTTTGCCGACGTGGAAAAAGCCCTGACCGGCATTCGCGGACTGGACGCCCAGCGCCAATGGCAAAGTGAAGAATTGAATCAGGCGCAAACGGCTTTCGACATTGCGCAAAGCCGCTATCAGGCCGGGGCCGAGGATTTGCTGACAGTGCTGGAGACCCAGCGCACGCTGTATGCCGCGCAGGATTTGAATGTGCAGCTGCGGTTGGCGAGGTTGCAGGCGAGTGTTGCGTTGTACAAGGCGCTTGGGGGTGGGTGGCAGGTGTTGTGATGTGTGGCGATCTCACAATCGCCATCGCCGGCAAGCCGGCTCCTACAGTTTGGGTGCCGTACGCAAATCCTGGGGCACACATAAATCCTGTAGGAGTCGGCTTGCCGGCGATTGAACGATAACGCGGAATCTCTGGATTAACTGATCACCGCTTTAGCCTTCAAATTCCGCGCATACCAGGGTCGTTGCGGCACCTTCCTGAACAAATCCTTGAGCTTCTTCTCATCTTCACCAAAGGTAATCCGCAGCGCCAGCTTCATGGTTTCCGGGTCCATTTCCACCGACTTGCCCGCCTGCAACCCCGGTGTGGTGTTGCAGCCGTGGGTGCTCGGGCCGAGCCACGGATCGTCGATCTCGACCCAGCGACCGGGCGCAAACCACGGCACACCATTGACCTCCAGCCGCCTGACTTCCCCCGGATGAAAGCGCTCGTGCGCACGAAACCAGTCTTCGAGGCGGTCATCGATCCAGCCATGGAAATGCCAGAACACCGGGTTCACATGGGAGGAAAACGGGTCGCCAAGAAAGTCGTTTTCCGCCGCGAACCAACGGGCGGAAAAGTCTGCGGTGTCCCGGGCGAACGGCACAGGCTGGCCGTTGGACGGATCGCGGGGCACCGACGCCCAGCGCATGTGCAGCCAGTCATGCAACCCGAGCTCAACCTCGGAACCGAACTGCCCCAAGGTCAATTTCGACAAGTAACGCGGGTCACGGTATCGCGATTCCCAGACCTGAAAATTGCTGTGATAGGTCTCGGCGGTCTTGAGATCGGCCACCCATTGCGAATACTCGTCATCGTCATCAGCGCGCCAGGCTGGCGGCAAAGCGGTGCCGTCGTGGTTGTCGAAGTAACGGGCAAAGGCCTGGCGATCACGCACCAGTTCCGGTTGCGGCAACGGAAATTGCTGCCACGACGGCAAGTCTTGCAGGGAGCGCGCGGTGCCGAGCATGTGTCGGTGCATGAAGAAAAAGTCGATGCCCGAGCCATTGCGGTCCTTGCGCGGCCCGCGCGCATCGCGCTCCTTGTCCCGCAGCCCCGGCTGCCAGCCGATGCCGCGCAAGGCGTTGCGCTTGTCTTCGGACAAGGTGTGCCATTTGTCGCGGGAGGCGTGCCAGAGCTGATGGAACAAGCGGTGCTCGGGCGAAATCAGCCACGCCAGCAATGCCGGGCCCAGGCCCGTGCGCTCGCGCGCTTCAGGGAACACCTGTTTGACCGCGACAAAACGGTTGTCCTGGGCGGTCAAGGCCAACGGACGATCCAGACGCAGCACACGCCCACTCAAGGTGCCGCTGCCGGCATTGCCGAACGCGGCCCAGACTTCGTCCAGCTTGAAGGTGAATTCGTAGTCCGGCGTCCCGGTCGGGGATCGGGAATCGATCAGGCGCCAGCTCAGCTCTTGGTTATCTATGCCCGCCAGATCGCCGAGGACGCGATAGCGCGGCGGCGGTGCGGCACGCAGCGCCTCGAAAGTATCGAGAAAACCGTTGAGCCCTCGGCCCTTGTGACCGACGTCGAGCAGCAGTTGCAAGCCCTCGCGAGGCAAGCCGTCGAGCCCCGCGTCACGCCCCTCGAAGCGAATGTCCCAGACGCCCTGCAAGGTGCTGGCCAAACGCTGACCGGCCACATCCGCGACGTCGAATGACGCTTCGCCGGGGGTAATGGTCGGGTCCGGTTTTGTCAGTTCGCGATGCCCGTAATACGCCGCAGGCAGGGCGGCACCGGTCAGTGCCAGCCCCGCCAGGAACCATCGTCGAGAAATCGTCATTGCCCTACCTGTGTCAGCCATGGAGCAGGCTTTATCCAAGCTAGAACGTTTGTTGCCTCGACAAATTTAGAAGCTTCGCGGGCAAGCCTCGCTCCTACAGGTCGGCATACAAACCCTGTAGGAGCGAGCGGTGCGGCGATCCGACTTGCCCGCGAAGAGGCCCTCAGCCGCACTAAATTTCCCACTCGGCCACTCGTTCTTCCCAGATAGCAAAGGCCCCCGCGCCTGCACCCTCGACGGCGAACCTGACTGAGATGGCAATGACAAAACCTCGTTCGAAAAAGGCTCTTTTCATTGGCCTGCCCCTGGCGCTGGCCATCGCTGGCGCAGCAGGGTTTGCGGCCTGGGATTACTGGCTCAACGACAACCCCGGCTACCCGGTCGCGGTGATGAAACAGGCCGATGAACTGCAAGAACGCATCCTCTCGTTCGACAGCCACATCACCGTGCCCATGGATTTCGGCACCGCCGAAAACGAGGCCGACAAGGACGGCAGCGGCCAGTTCGACCTGGTCAAGACAGCGCGTGGTCGCCTGTCCGGCGCGGCGCTGACCATTTTCGGCTGGCCTGAAATCTGGAACGGCGACAACGCCCCGCACCGCCCGACCGCCGGGTTCATCGACGAAGCCCGTCACGAGCAGGAAACACGCTACAAAATCATCACCACCCTGGTGCGCGACTTCCCCAATCAGGTGGCCATTGCCTACACCCCGGACGATTTCCGACGCCTGCACGGCGAGGGCAAGTTCGCCGTGTTCATCAGCATGCTCAACGCCTACCCGCTGGGCAACGACGTCAACGCCCTGGATAAGTGGGCCGCGCGCGGAATGCGCATGTTCGGTTTCAGTTACGTGGGCAACAACGCCTGGGCCGATTCGTCCCGGCCGTTGCCGTTTTTCAATGATTCCCGTGATGCGCTGGGCGGCCTGTCAGAGCTGGGCAAACAAGCGGTGCATCGCCTGAACGACCTCGGGGTCATCATCGATGTGTCGCAAATGTCGACCAAAGCGCTTGAGCAAGTCAGCCAATTGAGCCGCGCACCGATGGTCGCCTCGCACTCGGCGCCACGGGCGCTGGTGGACATCCCGCGCAACCTCAGCGACAACGAAATGCAGCTGATCAAGAACAGCGGCGGCGTGGTGCAGATCGTCGGCTTCCCGACCTACATCAAGCCGCTGAGCCAGGGTACCCAGGACAAACTCAACGCCCTGCGTGCACGTTTCGACCTGCAACCGCTGCAAGGCCTGGAGATGGCGCTGATGCCGGGCGACCCGGTGATCACCGTGTGGTCGGAACAGCGTTTCGGCGAATACGCCAGTCAGCTCTACGGCATTGTCGATGAAGAACCCAAGGCCACCCTCAAGGATTACGGCGACGCCATCGACTACGCCGTGAAAAAAATCGGCATCGATCACGTCGGCATCAGCTCCGACTTCAACGACGGTGGCGGCCTGAACGGCTGGAAAGACGTCAGCGAGGCACGCAACGTGACCGCCGAACTGATCAGCCGCGGTTACAGCGAGGCCGACATCGCCAAGCTCTGGGGCGGCAATTTCCTGCGTGTCTGGGATCAGGTGCAGAAGTCCTCCAGACCCGTCGCCAAACACTGACATTCACTTTGCCAAGCGAACCGAATTCATGACCAACCGTCGTACATTCCTCAAGCAGGCCGGCATTGTCGCAGCCGCCATTCCCCTGGGTTCAGCGGTCAGCTTGCCGGCTCTGGCCGCCACGCCGGCGCCGCTGCCCAAAGACAAATGGGCGCAGTTTCGCCAGCTGTTCAATCAGGATCCCGATTACCTGCATTTCGCCAACTTCCTGGTGACCTCACACCCCCGCCCCGTACGCGAAGCCATCGAGATGCACCGCGCCAACCTCGACCGCAACCCAGGCCTGGCGATGGACTGGCATCGCGGCGAAACCGAACGCCGCGAAGAAGACGTTCGCGTGTGGGCTGGCCGCTATTTGAAAGCCAAGCCTTCGCAGATCGCCCTGACCGGCAGCACCACCGAAGGCCTGGCGATGATTTACGCCGGCATTCACGTGCGTGCGGATCAGGAAATCCTGACCAGCGAACATGAGCACTACGCCGCCAACAGCGTGTTTGAATTCCGTACGCAAAAGGACGGAACCAAGGTCCGTAAAATCAAATTGTTCGAAGACCCGTACAAGGTTTCGACGAAAGAAATACTGGCCTCGATTGCCCGCAACATTCGCCCCGAGACTCGCGTGCTCGGCATGACCTGGGTGCATTCCGGCAGCGGTGTGAAGCTGCCCATCGGCGAGATTGGCAAACTGGTCGCCGAGAAAAACCGCGACCGCCAGGAAAAGGATCGCATCCTTTATGTGGTCGATGGCGTCCACGGCTTCGGCGTGGAAAACCTCGATTTCCCGGACATGCATTGCGACTACTTCATCGCCGGCACCCACAAATGGATGTTCGGCCCACGGGGCACCGGGATCATCTGCGCCCGCTCAGATGAAATGAAGGACCTCACGCCAACCATCCCGACATTCTCCGAAGCAACCACGTTTTCGACCGTGATGACCTACGGCGGCTATCACTCGTTTGAACACCGCTGGGCGCTGACCGAAGCCTTCAAGTTGCATCTGGACCTGGGCAAGGCCGAGGTTCAGGCACGCATCCATGAAATCAACAGCTACCTGAAAAAGCGCTTGCAGGCGCATCCGTCGGTGGAGCTCGTCACGCCGTTGTCGCCCGAGTATTCCGCCGGCTTCACGTTCTTCCGGATCAAGAACCGCGACTGCGAAGAAGTCGCCAATTTCCTGATGGACCAGCGCGTGGTCTGCGATGCCGTGGACCGCGATGTCGGCCCGATCATTCGCCTGTCGCCGGGCCTGCTCAACACCGAGGCGCACATCGATCGCATCATGACGTTGTTGGCCGGCAAGCTCTGAAACACCGATTTCCTTTAGCGAGAATGCATATGAAAAACATCCTGCACAGACTCGGGTTGTCGCGCCCACAACTCGGGGCACTGACAATCCTGGCATTGCTCGGCACCGCGTTGCCCGGCGCGGCCCAGGCCACCACCGCACCGCTGCCGGGCAAGGTGTTCAAGGATTGCCGCAACTGCCCGGAAATGGTGGTGCTGCCCGCCGGCACCTTCACCATGGGCACGCCGGAAGGTGAAGTCGGTCGCGAACCCGATGAAGGCCCGATGCACGAAGTCACGTTCGACAAGCCGTTTGCCATGAGCCGTTACCAGATCACCGCCGGCGAATGGGACCAGTACCTGAAAGAAACCGGGATCACCATTCCCGACGGCGATACGCGCCCCGGCCGCGAGTGCATCAACAGCAAGCCGCGTTATCCACAAAGCCCGCGTCAGCCGGCGGTGTGCATGAACTTTGCCGAGGTCAGCGCGTATGTCGCGTGGCTGTCGCTCAAGACCGGCCAGCACTACCACATCGTCAGCGAGGCCCAGCGCGAATACGCCGCCCGTGCCGGTTCAACGGGGCCGTTCCCGTTCCCGTTCGATGAGGGCACCGAGTACAGCATCGCCACCCATGCCAATACTTACGGGCCAACCGACGGCTACAGCTACACCTCCCCGGCCGGCAGCTACCCGCCGAACGCCTTCGGCATGTACGACATGCACGGCAACGTCTACGAGTGGATCGCCGACTGCGAGCACAGCGATTACGTGGGCGCCCCCACCGACGGCAGCGCGTGGGTCGAACCCAACTGCGAAGCCTTGCAGATTCGCGGCAATGACTGGGGCGAAGCGCCGGTGTTCTCGCGTTCCGGCAACCGCAACAACATCTACCCACAAACCCGTGGCGACTGGATCGGTTTCCGCGTCGTGCGTGATCTGCCGTCCAAAGGCTGACACCCCTTCCCCCCGGCCGCCGCCAGTCGGCGGCCGTCTAAATTAAACGCCTGGCCACACGTTCTTCTGGGTATCTGCCTCACGACCCAAGAGACCTTTCTCACATGCATCTTCCCAAGACCCAGCCTGCCCGCGGTGCAATTCATGAATTGTTCACCCTCCTGAAACCGTTCCGGCTGGTGGTCAGCCTGTCGATCATTCTGGGCATGGTGGGCGGTCTGAGCGTGACGGTGCTGCTGGCCACGATCAACAATGCCCTGCATTCGGAAAGCGGCCTGACCCAAGGCGTGGTCGCACTGTTCGGCGGCCTTTGCCTGTTGGCGCTGGCGAGTTCGATCTGCTCGGACATCGGCACCAACTACGTCGGCCAGCACATCATCGCCAAGGTGCGCAAAGAGCTGGGGGAAAAGGTGCTGTCGGCGCCCATCGAACAGATCGAACGCTATCGCAGCCACCGACTGATCCCGGTGCTGACCCATGACGTCGACACCATCAGCGACTTCGCGTTTGCCTTCGCGCCGCTGGCCATTTCCCTGACCGTGACCCTCGGCTGCATGGGCTACCTGGCCCTGTTGTCGTGGCCGATGTTCCTGATGATGGTGCTGGCGATTGCCATCGGCACCGGCATCCAGTTTTACGCACAGGGCAAGGGCATCAAGGGCTTCATGGCCGCCCGTGACGCCGAAGACGAATTGCAAAAGCACTACAACGCCATCGCCGGCGGCGCCAAGGAACTGCGCATTCACCGTCCGCGCCGCCAGCGCATGTTCACCTCGGGCATTCAGGGCACGGCGGATTTCATCTGCAACACCCAGGTGCGCTCGATCAATACCTTCGTGATCGCCAAGACGCTGGGGTCGATGCTGTTCTTCGTGGTCATCGGCCTGGCGCTGGCCCTGCAATCGTTCTGGCCCAGCGCCGACAAGTCGGTGATGAGCGGCTTCGTCCTGGTGCTGCTGTACATGAAAGGCCCCATCGAGCATCTGGTCGGTACCTTGCCGGTGGTCAGCCGGGCGCGGATCGCCTTCCGCCGCATCGCCGAACTGTCGAGCCGGTTTTCCTCGCCCGAGCCGCACTTGCTGCTCAACGACACCGGCAAAAAACCGGCCGTGGTCAACAGCCTGCAACTGGACAACGTCAGCTATGCCTTCCCGGCTGCACCGGGCAGCGAAGCCTTCCGCCTGGGGCCGGTGAACCTGACCATCGAACAGGGCGACATCATTTTCATCGTCGGCGAAAACGGCTGCGGCAAGACCACGCTGATCAAGTTGTTGCTGGGGCTTTATGCGCCGCAACAAGGCGCAATCCTGCTCAACGGCGAAGGTGTCGATGCGCAGAACCGTGACGACTACCGCCAACTGTTCACCACGATTTTTGCCGACTACTACCTGTTCGATGACGTGGTGCAGGGCGATCAGCACATTCCCGAAGACGCCAACAAATACCTGCAACGCCTGGAAATCGCGCACAAGGTCAGCGTCAAGGACGGCAGCTTCACCACCACCGACCTGTCCACCGGCCAGCGTAAACGCCTGGCACTGGTCAATGCCTGGCTGGAAGAACGCCCGGTGCTGGTGTTTGACGAGTGGGCGGCCGACCAGGACCCGACCTTCCGCCGGATCTTCTACACCGAGCTGCTTCCGGACCTGAAGCGACTGGGCAAAACCATCATCGTCATCTCCCACGACGACCGCTATTTCGACATGGCCGATCAGTTGGTGCGCATGGAATCGGGCCGCGTGGTGACGGAACGGGCGACCGCCTGAGCAGCGTTGAATCCATATACCTCGACGATTTTCGGAGTTTGTTTTCCGGTTTCGTCGGGGTGATGCGTCTAATAATAATTATCATTAACTAAAAAATCTGCACACCTTAGGAGCGATTTGAGCAATGCAAAGCCCTACCCTGTCCCGCGCGCCGTTGGCTCTGGCCATCGCGCCGCAAAAGAAATTCCGAACAGTCGTACCGGGTGCGTTGCTGACCCTGTTGCTGCTGGGCACCTCTCAGGTCCAGGCCGGGCCGGTGAACGTTAACGTGCCTGCGCAATCGCTGGCCAGCGCGCTGCAGCAACTGGGTCAACAAACCGACCTGCAGATTCTGTACAGCCAGGACATGGTCAACGGCCTCAAGTCCACGGCGGTTTCCGGCAATCTGGAGCCGGAACAGGCATTGAATACGTTGCTGCTGGGGAGCGGCATTACGTTTCAACTGACGGGCAACACCGTTTCGCTGATTCCGGTCGCGGGTAACTCCAGCGCGCTGCAACTGGGCGCGACCGCCATTTCCGGCGTGGCGCCGGGGCCTACCACTGAAGGCACGCATTCCTACACCACCGATCAAGTGAGCATCGGCAAGGGCAACATCAAGCTCAAGGACATCCCGCAGTCGGTGTCCGTCGTCACGCGCCAGCGCATGGACGACCAGAATATGAACAGCCTGCAAGACGCGATGCGCCAGGTCACCGGCGTCACCATCAAGACCTACAACTCCGGTTCCAGCCTGAACGACGTCTACATGCGCGGCTTCCTCGTCGACCAGGTACAGGTTGACGGCGTATCGCAACCGACCGGCCAGGGCGACATGGGCACCAGCTTCGACCTCGCGATGTACGATCGCGTCGAAGTGTTGCGCGGCCCATCCGGCCTGTATCAAGGCGCTGGCGAACCCGGCGGCACCATCAACGTGGTGCGCAAGCGCGCCCTGAACAAATTCGCCCTCGGCGGCGAACTGGGCGCAGGTTCCTATGACCACTACCGCTCGATGGTGGACGTTACCGGCCCCTTGAACGATCAAGGCACCGTGCGCGGTCGCTTCATCACCGCTTACGAGAACAACAAATCCTTCGTCGACTCCGCCCAGAACGAACGCCCGATGGTGTACGGTCGCCTGGAGTTCGACCTCGACCCGTCCACCACCCTATCGGTCGGCGGCGCCTACCAGCAGAACCACTCCACCCCGGCGTTCGGTTTGCCGGCCTTTGCCGACGGCAAGTTGCTGGACGTGCCGCGCTCGACGTTCGTCGATGCCAAGTGGAACACCCTGAACGAGAAAGTCTGGGAGTCCTTTGCCGAGGTCGATCACGCGCTGGACAACGGCGGTCAGTTCAAGACCACCGTCACCTACCGCGACGCAGAAACGCCACAGCGTAACTTCACCTGGGCCGACGGTGCTGTCGATCCGGCTACCGGCGACAGCTCGGCCGTGGCGTACGACTACTACACCCACATCAAAACCATCGGCGTCGACAGCTTCGTCACCACGCCGTTCGAATTCGCGGATCGCAGACACGAGTTCACCGTGGGCGCCGAGTACCAGCACCTCGACAAAGACTTCGAATACGGTGGCGGCGAGTACTTCCCGATCAACGTCTACAACCCGGGCAGTATCGATATTCCCAAGAACGACTACGAGCGCAACAACGGTAACTGGTCCAAATCCGACCAGTACGGCCTCTATACCCGCGCCAAGTTCAACGTCACCGACTGGCTCGACGTGATCGGCGGCAGCCGTGTGACCTGGTACGAAAGCGACGCAAAGAACGCCAACGCCTTCTTCAACAGCTTCGGCGAAGCCCACACCAGCATCAACCGCAAGGTCGTGCCTTACGGCGCCATCATCGCCAAGCTGACTCCGGAACTGTCGGCCTACGCCAGCTACACCGGCGTGTTCAAGCCACAAAGCGAGCTCGACAGCGACAACTCGCCCATCGGACCGCGTAAAGGCAAGCAATATGAAGTCGGCCTCAAGCGCGAGTTCTACGACGGCCGCCTGAACGCCAGCATCGCGATGTTCCGCATCTACGATGAAAACCGTGCTCAATTCAACGCCGACACCGGTGGAAACGAAGCACAAGGCAAGGCGCGCAGCCAGGGCTGGGAAACCGAGTTGAGCGGTAACCTGACCGACAACTGGAGCATCGTCACCGGCTACGCCTTCACCACCACCAAATTGTTGAAATCTGACGACGCGACCGAAGGCAGCACCTTCAGCACCATCACACCGAAGCACAACTTCAACCTGTGGACCAAATACGAATTCGCCGACGGCCCGCTCAAAGACTTCAGCGTCGGCGGCGGCGTGCGTGTGGTCAGCAAGACCTGGTACCAGCGTGAAGTACGCTTCGAACAAAGCGGCTACGGCATCGCCACCGCGCAGGTGGGCTACAAGTTCAACGAGAACCTGTCGGCGACATTAACCGGCAATAACCTGTTTGATAAAAAGTACTACGATCGAGTGGACGCTTCGTGGGGGACTAACTTCTACGGCGATCCGCGTAATCTGACGTTGACGTTGCGGGCTAATTATTGATTGCTAAGTACGTTAAATGCTGAACAAAACCGGGCCGCTTGCGGCCCGGTGTTGTTTTTGGGGTGGATGGAGTTCAGTTTGCGCCTCGCGACCATCATTGTGTTTCGCAGCGATTGCCTTCGGGCTACAACATTACTCAGCGGAGGAGCAGGTATTCAGAATAATTCGTTCGTTTGGGAATTACTCATATGCGATCCGGTAGCTTTTTCAAACGCTGATTACGTCGTGGCAGCTCGAATCTGCAACAAAAAAGACACAGCCAGTGCACGCCGACAATTGCGAGGCCCCATACTCCTAATAGCCATACAAACCAGTTTTCATATCGGTTAGGTAAACCTAGCCCGTCTTGGTAAAAAACTGCTAACAACAACCAGATATAGGCAACCAGTAGTAGAGGGGCCAAAATGCATCGCTCAGCCTCGTCCTCAAAGCAAAGATACATGTGAGTCAGGCAAACCCCAGCGATGAAACTTGGCACGACCATCACCAAGACGATAATTACCCCTAACAAGCCTGCTGACAGCATTGTATATAACCCCAACGCCCCAAAAGCGAAGCTAGCAGGCATTACCACAACGAGGAATTCCAATCGCACCAGCTTGTTGTGTAAATAAGTTGCAAACATGCCTATTGCTCCTTGCAGAAAGCCTGCTCACTGTTTGATAGGACTATCCGATTACCTTTTCGATTCTCAGAGACAAGCTAACGCCAGCCCTTGCTCCATGATGATCGTGAGTTCGGCGCCGTGAAACTCATCTCGAATCTTCTTGAATCCAAGTCCCGGGCATTGGTTTCGTGTAGCACGCCAATGTTGCGTATTCGCGTGTGGCGATTCAAATCAGGCAGTCCAATTGAACGCTCTTTCCATGTGGTTGGCTGAGTACTAAGGGGCTGTCAGGCTAACGTCAGGGATACTCCTGCCGGGCATGCAAAACGCTCAGAATCTCGATTCGTTCCGTTACTCGATAAACCACCAAGTAGTTGGGATGCACAACAATTTCACGAGTATTGGGTACCCGGCCAAATCGATAGAGGTAGGGATGTTCAGGAAGCGCTGATGTAGCAGCCTCAATGGCTTGATACAGCTCGCTGGCTGCTACAAGGTGACGGTCGCCTATGTAATTCAGGATTTGCCAGAGTTCAGCCCGCGCTTCGGGCCGCCACTCAACCAGCATCGTGCTTGTTGCGCTTTGATTCGATGAGGGCTCGCATATCAGCCATCACCTGATCATGCGGGACATTCGGTCGTGGATCATCGAGCGAAGCTTGCACTTTGGCACGAAACCAAAGGTCGTAACTGGCAGCCTGCTCTTCGGTTTCGAACTCTGAAACAATGGGGGAAAGTTCGGCACTCATAGTCACCTCCGGTGTTCATTATTCAGCAGTCTAATGGGTATGCGGCTGGCTGTCGTTGCTCTCAAGACGAAGTGCGCCCCTCCTATCAAGCTGGATGCAGGCCATTCGCTTCAGCACCCGACCTAGTAGAAATCGTAGTAAAGCACCCATTCCCCCGTACTTTTGCTCTTCCAGAACATCAGGCTCCCGCAATCCACCACGTTCAGGTTGATTTTCGTGTCGGAGGAAATCTGGAACACGAATTCAAAATCATCACCGAGGTCCACGCCGGACTGGCAGAACGAGGGGTAGCCGCCAATCTTGTGTTCGTAGGTGTGAGTCACGAGGTCTGAGTAGCTTTCTATCTCGCCCGTCCGCTGAAGGCTGCATATTTCCTCTTCAAGGTCCGCCGGTGCGCCACCGCCATCCCACAGTGGAAAGTCTTCTGCGACCCGTTCGGCCAGCAACGGAAAGGGCTTGAGGTATGAGCCTGCTACCGGCAGCTCTTTGCGGACAAGTACATCGTCAAATCCATACTCCCTGATCAGCCAGTTGTTCCCCATCGGGTCCAGTGCTTCCGGCAAGGGACTGGAAACAAACAAGGTAAGGACGCGAACGCCGTCCAGCGCCGGACTGTTAAACGGCAGACTGGGGAGGTGGAATTGTGCAAAGGGAAGCAGTTCAGCTCCGGCGTCGTTTCTCGGGACGCCTTCATCCGGGCGAAACAGGAATACGTTTCCAAGCCAGCTTTCGTCATCCCCATGGGTGGGACGAAATCCGCCGGCGACGAATTTTGTGGCGGGTCTGGCCAAGCGTCTTTTGATTTCCTGGATGTTCATACCGGTACATCACTCCATTGCCAACTGCAGGGAGCCACAACGCTATACGGCGAACGTCCGAGCGCCAACCCTAAAAAGATGTCGGAAATTTCCCCGGAGTTTTCGCGTTTTACCTCGGCTGTAGGAAGCCGGTGAATGGCGCGGTAGGCGGTCAGTCAGACCGCGTTATCGTTTATCGCCAGCAAGCCGGCTCCTACAGGACCGGGGTGGGCCGAGTTTCGGCACCACCGCCAATTGTAGGAGCCGGCTTGCTGGCGATGCAGGCGACACGGTTTGTCTGATTCACCGCGGGGGGGCCATCGCCGGCAAGCGGGCGCCAGCAAGCCGGCTCCTACAGATCACGATTAACTCAGGCTTTCAGTGATCTGCGCCGCCAGTTGCTCCAGCATCGCTGGTACTTCCTGGACCATCTCCCCCATCCGTGCGAAGTCGTGGGTCATTCCGGCTTTCACGTCCAGCACTACGGGTTGTCCGACGGCACGCAGCTTTTCAGCCCAGGCCAGGCCTTCATCCAGCAATGGGTCGTATTCGGCCAACCACAGTACGGTCGGTGTCAGCCCTTGCAGGGTCTCGGCGAACAACGGGGAAAAGCGCCAGTCGCGGCGATCATCGGCACTGCGTTGATATTGCTGATAGAACCATTCCAGCGTGGTCGCTTCCAGCAGGTAGCCTTCGGCGAAACGTGCAAGCGACGGGCGTTTTTCCACGGCGTCGATCACCGGGTACAACAACACTTGCAGCCGTGGCGTGAGCGGCCAGGCCTGTGGGTCCTGGGCGATAGCAATCGACAAGGAAGCCACCAGGCTGCCGCCGACGCTGTCTCCTGCCAATGCGATACGTACCGGGTCCAGCCCGAGGGCACCGGCGCCGGTGGTGGCGAGCCAGCGCGTCACGTCTTCGGCATCCTCGTAGGCGACAGGAAAACGGTGTTCCGGGGCCAGTCGATAATCCGCCGACAGCACCGCAAAACCACCCGCCAGCGCCAGTCGCCGGCACAGGGTGTCGTGGGAATCGAGGCTGCCGACCACGTAACCGCCGCCATGGAAATACAGCAGCACCGGGCGTTCCTGCGTGCCCAGCGACGGTCGAGCATAGAGGCGTGCATTGAGCAGATGGCCGTCGCGGGCCGGAATGCTGACCGCAGTCACGGTCAGCGCGCCCATCGGTGCGGCGTCGAGCAGCTGCGAGGTTTGTTCGAATTGCTGGCGCGCTTCGGTCGGGCTCAGCTCGTGCATGGGCAGGCTTTTGCCGGTGAGGCGGCCGAACTCGGCCAGCTCTAGAAAACCTTCGATGTCCGGGTGCAGTGCCATGGGCGGTGGTCTCCAAAAAATAAAAAGCTCGCCCTATAAACGAACCGTGAGGGCCGTTCATTAGGGCGAGCTTGTTTTGGCGCGGTAAAAACCTTAGTCCTGCGCCACCACCTCGCGACCGAGTGCCGTCACCACGGCGCTCAGGCATTCATCCCGTTGCAGGATATCGAAGTGGCTGGCGGCGACGGTTTGCACTTTGCGCAGCCGTGGTTGCTGACGCTCCAGCGTCGCGCGTTCGGCCGTCGGGTTGCCATCGGCCCACCAGCAGCACAGTTCGGCGTGCGGCAGCGGCAAGGTCTCGACCTGCCGCGACAGCGCCTTCAAGCGCGTGCTGACCATGAACGTCTGCGCCAACTCATCGGCCCCGAGCAATGCGTAACCGCTGGCCTGTTCGCCTTCGGTGTCGATCACCGTGCGAATGATCCGCGCGACAGCGTCCTGATCACCCGTGGTTTCGACACTCAATGCCTGGGCAATGGCATCGCTGTCCATGCTCAAGGTTGCACCGAGGAACTCGCGCAGGTCCGTGCGCCACTCATCCACACTGGCGACGGCGTTGGCCTGGGTCGGCACAAAGCTGTCCACCAGGCCGACGAACGCCACACGCTGGCCCTGCTGTTCAAGCAGGTCGCCGACCAGCAACGCCAGCGCCCCGCCCAACGACCAGCCCAGCAAGTGATACGGGCCTTGCGGTTGCTTGCGGCGGATCGCTTCGACGTAGTCCGCAGCCATTTGCTGCAGCGAAGTGTCGTGCCACTGGCGGTCGAGCAACATGCGGCATTGCACGCCGTATACCGTGCGCAGGCCTTCCAGTCGACGGGCCAGCGGTTCGTAGTCGAACACCGTGCCGAACCCGGCGTGCAGGCAGAACAGCGCCGGTTGATCGTCCATCGACTGGTTCAACAGCAGCAACGGTTCCGGGCTCTGTTTGAGCGGTTGCTCATCGACACCGGACAACCCGGCGATGGTCGGTTTGGCCATCATGTCGCGCAGTTTCAACTGGAAGCCCGGCTCGTTCAGCGCCCGCACCTTCGAAATCACTTTGAGGGTGCGCAGCGAGTCGCCGCCCAACTCGAAGAAGTTGTCGGTGATGCCGACTTTGTCGACGCCCAGCACTTGCTGCCAGATCTCGGCCAGCGCCCATTCCAGCGGTGTGCGCGGGGCCACGTAGTCGCGGCCTTCGAAAGTCGGGTCGGGCAAGGCCTTGCGGTCAAGCTTGCCGTTCGGTGTCAGCGGGAAACGCGGCAACACCACGACCTGCGTCGGCACCATGTAATCCGGCAGGCTTTCACGCAGGGCCGCCTGGCAACGCAGGCCCAGGCCGTCGTCTTCAACCGCGACCACATAGCCGATCAGTTGCGGCCCCTGCCCGCCGTCACGCACCACCACCAGCGCGTCATTGACCCCGACTTGCTCACGCAGACGGGCTTCGATTTCGCCCAGTTCGATGCGGAAGCCGCGCACTTTGACCTGATGGTCGATGCGCCCCACGTAATCGAACACGCCATCCTCGCGGCGGCGCACCAGGTCACCGGTGCGGTACAAACGGCCGCCGTCACTGCTGAACGGATCGGCGACGAAGCGCTCGGCGGTTTGCCACGGGTGACGGTGGTAGCCACGCGCAACGCCACGACCGCCGATGTACAGTTCGCCGACCATGCCCACCGGCAACGGATTGAGGTCCATGTCCAGCACATGCAGGCTGCGGGTGCCGACGCGGCGGCCAATCGGCGCATACATCGCCTCGCAGTGACCGTCGGCAGCGATTTTCCACAGCAGCGGCGTGACCACGGTTTCCGTCGGGCCGTAACCATTCACCAGGTATTGCGGTTTGAGCGTGTGCTTGACTCGTTCAAACGTGGCGTCCGGCACCGCATCGCCACCGAAGCAATAGATGCGCACTGGCGGTGGGTTGCCGCCCTGCAACTCGGCGTGTTCGGCCAGTTGCAGCAAGTACGCCGGCGGGAAGCAGGCGACGGTGATGCGTTGACGGTGCAACACCGCCAGGGTCTGCTCGGCGGTCCACAAGGTGTTGTCACGCACCACCAGGGTCGAGCCGCTGATCAGCGCGGTGATCCAGCGTTCATGGGCACCGTCGAAAGCAAACGACATGAAATGCAGTTCACGGTTGGTCGGGTCCATTTCGTACAGCTCGGCGATCGCCTGCACGTGCATGCTCAACGGCCCGTGGGCCACGGCGACGCTTTTCGGTTTGCCGGTCGAGCCCGAGGTGTAAATCAGGTAGGCCAGTTGCTCGGCGAGTACGTTGTTTTGCGGCGCCGACACCTCGACGTCGAGGTTCAAGCGATCCACGGCGACCATCGGCGTGCCCGGATTGAGTTGCGCCGTGTCACGCAAACGCTCCTGGGTCAGCAGCAAACGCATGTCGCTGTCGGCCATCATGTAGCGCAGGCGTTCCTGCGGGTATTGCGGATCCAGCGGCACATACGCGGCGCCGCACTTCATCACCGCCAGCAGTGAAACCACCAGCTCCAGCGAGCGTTCCATGAACACGCCGATCACGTCTTCGGCCTGCACGCCCTGTTCCAGCAGGTGCACCGCGAGTGCATCGGAACGACGGTCGAGCTCGGCATAACTCAAGTGTTCGGCATCGCGGTCGGCGTAGCTGAGCACCAACGCGGTGTGCTCCGGTTGCAGCCGCGCACGCTCGCGGATCAACTCGTGCACCGGTCGTTCGTGGTCGTCGGCCAGCGTCGGCAGCTCGCCGTCCAGTTGCCGGCCTTGGTCCGGCGTCAGCAAACCGATCTCGCCCACGGCGCGCCCGGCGTTGTCGCACAGACGCTGCATCAGGCTTTCCATGTGGCTGCGCAGCACTTCGACGGTGGCGAGGTCGAACTGATCGCGCTGGTGCATGTACTCGATGCGCAACCCTTCATCGAGGCTGACCATCAAGTCCATCGCAAAGCTGGTCAGGCCGAAATCGGAGACATCTTCGAAGCGCAGGGAATCGCCGTTCCACTCGCGCAACGTGCGGTCCACCGGCTGGTTTTCGAAAACGATGATGCTGTCGAACAGCGACTGCCCGCCCTGCCCGGCCCAGCGTTGAATGTCGCTGAGCGGGGTTTGCTGGAAGTCGCGGATATCCAGGTTATAGGCCTGGATCTCGCGCAGCCAGTCACCGACGCTCGCCTCGGTCGGCACGCTGTTGACCACCGGCAAGGTGTTGATGAACAGCCCGAGCATGTTCTCCGAACCGTTGAGGGTTTCCGGTCGGCCCGACACCGTGGCGCCGAACGTCACCGTGCGCTGGCCGGTATAACGCTGCAACAGCAGCAGCCACGCGGCTTGCACCAGAGTGTTGAGCGTCACTTGCTGTTGCTGGGCAAACGCCTGCAAACGTGCGGTCTGCTGCGCATTCAGGTGCGTATAGATCGCGTGATAACCCGCTTGCGGCGCCTTCACTGGCAATGCGCGGGCCAAGTGCGTGGCACCTTCGAGGGCGTTGAGTCTGGCTTTCCAGAACGCTTCGCTGGCCTCGGCGACTTGCTGGCCGAGCCAGTCGATGTAGTCGCGATACGCGGCCACCGGCTCCTGCGCATCGCCACTGTAATGACGCAGCACTTCACCGATCAGGCGCGACACACTCCAGCCGTCCATGAGGATGTGGTGGTAGGTCCAGATCAGGCGATAACGGTCGTCTTCCAGACGCACCAGCAGTAGGCGTAACAACGGCGCACGATTCAGCGAGAAGCCACGCTCACGTTCATCGGCGGCCAATTGGCGCACACGCTCGACCTGGTTATCCAGACCGCGCCAGTCGAGTTCGGTCAGCAGCGCCGGCGCATTGCGCAGCACCACTTGCAGCGGCTCTTTGTCGCCCTCCCACAGGAACGCGGTACGCAGGATCGCGTGACGCTGCGCGGCATCGGCCCAGGCCTCGCGGAAACGCGGACCGTCAACGCCACGCACGCCCACTTCGATCTGGTTGACGTACAGCCCCGAGTCACCGTCCTGCACCGAGTGGAACAGCATGCCCTGCTGCATCGGCGACAGTGGATAAACGTCGTCCACCTCGTCTGCCGTCAATGCCAGCGCTTGATATTGCGCTTCGCTCAGCTCGATTTTCAGCGCCGGCGCAGCCACTACCGGCGCGGCTTCCTCGGCTTCCACAGCCTGGGCGACGGTCGCCAGTTCGGCGATGGTCGGGTGGCTGAACACATGCTTTGGCGAAATGCTCAGGCCGGCCTTGCGCGCACGGCTGACCGCCTGGATCGACACGATGGAGTCGCCACCCAGCTCGAAGAAGTTGTCCTGAATCCCGACCGGCACTTCGAACAGCGCCTGCCAGACCTCTTGCAACGTCGCCTCCACGGCATTGCGCGGCGCGATGTATTCACGAACCTGCTGATCGGGTTGCGGCAACGCGCGGCGATCCAGTTTGCCGTTCGGCGTCACCGGCAGTTGCTCAAGCAACATCACATGGCTCGGTTGCATGTGTTCGGGCAACGCGTTGCGCAGGTGCTGCTTGAGCCCGTCGAGCACCAACGGTTGGCCGACCACGTAAGCCACCAGTTGCTTGGACTTGCCGACATCCAGCGCGATCACCACCGCCTCGCGCACCTGTGGATGTTCCAGCAGGCAGGCTTCGATTTCACCCAGTTCGATACGCAAGCCACGGATCTTCACTTGATGGTCGATGCGGCCGACGTATTCGATCACGCCGTCATCGCGATAACGCGCCAGGTCGCCGGTGCGATACAGCCGCTCGCCCTGTGCGCCGAACGGGCTGGCAACAAAACGCTCGGCCGTCAGGTCCGGACGGCGATGGTAACCCCGCGCCAGACCGATGCCGCCCAAGTACAGCTCACCGACGCAGCCCGCCACTTGCGGTTGCAGGCTGTCATCGAGAATGTAGGTCACCAGGTTGGCAATCGGGTAACCGATCGGCACGCTGATCGAGCCGTCATCGACGCACGTCCAGTGGGTCACGTCGATGGCCGCTTCGGTCGGCCCGTACAGGTTGTACAGAGCAACGCCGGGCAGCACGCGGAACAGGCTGTTCTGCAAATCCGCCGAGAGCGCTTCGCCGCTGCACATGATTTGCCGCAGGCTGGCGCAACGTTCAAAGCCTTCGCCCTGAACAAATGCCTGCAACATCGACGGCACGAAATGCAGGGTGCTCACCTGATACTGCTCGATCAAACGCACCAGCTGCGCCGGGTCGCGATGGGCGCCCGGTTCGGCCACCGCAAGGCGCGCACCGACCATCAGCGGCCAGAAGAACTCCCACACCGACACGTCAAAACTGAACGGTGTCTTTTGCAGCACGGTGTCGCGACCGTCCAGCGGGTACGCGCCCTGCATCCACTCAATGCGGTTGAACAACGCATCGTGACGGTTGGCCGCACCCTTCGGTTTACCGGTGGAGCCGGAGGTGTAAATCATGTACGCCAGCGACTGCAGCTCGACCACGCACGGCAGGTTTTCGTCGCTCAAGCCTTCGACTAACTGAGCGCTGTCGTCCAGGCAGATCGCCGATGTCCCGGCGGGAATCGGCAATTGCGCCAGCAGATGACGCTGGGTCAACAGCACGTGCACGCCGCTGTCCTCGAACATGTGTTCCAGGCGCTCGCGCGGGTAATCCGGGTCCAGCGGCACGTAGGCGCCGCCGGCCTTCATGATCGCCAGCAGACCGATCACCAGTTCCA
Organism: Pseudomonas sp. PDM03; assembly: GCF_014852385.1. NCBI lineage: Bacteria > Pseudomonadati > Pseudomonadota > Gammaproteobacteria > Pseudomonadales > Pseudomonadaceae > Pseudomonas > Pseudomonas sp. PDM03. The sequence goes on from NZ_JACVBM010000010.1 coordinate 147,359, forward strand.
GCGAACGCTCGGCGGCAATCCCCACCAGCACTTCGGCGCCGACACCTTGGGCACGCAGGTAGTGCGCCAGTCGGTTGGCCTGCTGGTTGAGTTGACGATACGTCAGGCTCTGACCGGCAAACACCAACGCCGGGGCGTCCGGGGTTTTCAGTACCTGGGCTTCGAAGCACAGGTGGACCGGACGCACGTCGGGCCAAGTCACGGCGGTGTCGTTGAAGCCTTGCACTTGTTGCTCGGTCTGCGCAGTGTCGAGCAGGCTCAGGCGACCCAAGGCTTGCTGCGGCTCGCGCACCATGGCATCGAGCAACGCCACCAGACGCTTGCTCAGGCCGTCGATGGCCTCGGCGGTAAACAGCGCGGTGTCGTAATTGAAACGCAGGTCCAGGCACTCGCCCAGCTCGGCGGCGATGGCCAGCGGGAAACTGGTTTGATCGTGATTGCTGATACCGGAAAACTTCAGCGCACTCGGATTACCACCCTCCAGCGCCTCGGCGACCGGGTAGTTTTCGAACACCAGCAGCGTGTCGAACAGCGACTCGCCCGAGTGCCCGGCCCAACGCTGCACATCCGCCAGTGGCGTGTATTCGACATCGCGCAGTTTGAGATTGAGCGCCTGCACCTCGTCCACCCATTGGCTGACCGTGCGCTCAGGATGCGGCGTGGCGATCACCGGCAAGGTGTTGATGAACAGGCCGACTTGCTGCTCGATGCCCTGCAACTCGCTCGGACGCCCCGACACCGTGGCGCCGAACGCGACGGTGCGCTGGCCGGTGTAGCGCTGCAACAGCAACAGCCACGCCGCTTGCAGCAAGGTGTTCGGCGTCACGCGGGCCTGACGGGCAAAGCCGCTCAGGCGTTCGCTGGCCGCCCGGTCCAGGCTCAGGTGAACGGTGCGATGACCGTCGCCCTGCCCTGCGACCGGTCCTGGCATCGCGCCGGTCAAACGGGTCGGCTCGTTGAACGCCTGCAATTGCTCCAGCCAGAACGCTTCGCACGCAGCGAGATCACGCCCGCCCAGCCACGTCATGTAATCGCGATACCGACCGCCGCTCGCCACCGGCATCACGCCGGAGTAACGCTGCAACACTTCGCCGAACAGCTGCGAGGTGCTCCAGCCGTCGAGCAGAATGTGGTGATTGGTGAAGATCAGGTGATGGGTGTCGTTCGCGGTTTGCACCAGGGTCAGGCGCAGCAACGGCGCGGCTGTCAGGTCGAAACCGCGCAGGCGATCGTCTTCGGCCAGACGTTCCAGGGCGTGTACCTGATCCGTTTCATTACGCCAATCAAGCACGGTCACCGGCAACGTGGCGTTGGCCAGAATCACTTGCAGCGGCTGCGAGCCATTGCTCTCGCTGAAGAACGCGGCGCGCAACACTTCATGGTTTTCCAGCGTCTGTTGCCAGGCGCTGCGGAACGCTTCGACGTCAATGCCCTGCACGTCCACGCGCATCTGCGGAATGTAAGCGCCGGCATCCGGGGCGAACAGGCTGTGGAACAACATGCCTTCCTGCATCGGCGACAGCGGGAAGATGTTTTCGATCTCACGCGCCGCCAGCGGCAGTGCATCGAGTTGCGCCTGATCGACGCGGACCAGCGGCACGTCACTCGGCGTCAAGCCACCGGCACCGCTCAGGCAGTGTTCGATCAGCTGTTGCAGTTCGCCAGCGTAGGCCTCGGCCAGACGCTGCACGGTGTGCTCGGCAAACACGTCGCGGCTGAAGGTCCAGCTCAGGCGCAATTGCCCGGCGTACACCTGACCGTTAATGCTCAGACCACGGTCCAGCGCGGCCGAAGCGCCCTGCTCGGCGCCCCCGCTTTCACGGGCCGGGCGCCACGGTGCCTGCTCATCGAAACTGGCATCGAACTGGCCCATGTAGTTGAAGGTGACTTGCGGTTGCGGCAAATCCTCAAGACCGGCCTGCGCCAGATACCGCAGGATGCCGAAGCCGATGCCTTTGTCCGGCACGGCGCGCAGCTGTTCCTTGACCGCCTTGATGCTCCCGGCCAGATCACTGACCGGGGTCAACTTGACCGGGAAAATCGAGGTGAACCAGCCCACGGTGCGGGTCAGGTCGATGTCGTCGAACAGGTCTTCACGACCATGACCCTCCAGTTTGACCAGGGTCGATGGCTGGCCGGTCCAGTTGCCCAACACCCGCGCCAACGCCGTCAGCAACAGGTCGTTGACCTGCGTGCGGTACGCCGCTGGGGCGTCTTGCAGCAGTTGGCGGGTGAAGGTGCTGTCGAGCACGGTTTCCACGCTCACGGCGTGTTGGCTGGCGAGGCTGCCTTGCGGATTATCGGCGGGCAGCGCCACCACCACGTCGTGGTACTGGCGCTGCCAGTAAGCCGCTTGGCTCGCCAGTTCGGGACTTTGCGCATGCAGCCGCAAACGCGCCGCCCAGGCTTGATAGGCGCTGGATTTGGCCGGCAGGCGCACAGGTTGAGCCTGACGCGCCTGATCGTAGGCCGTTTGCAAATCTTCGAGCAACAGACGCCAGGACACGCCGTCCACCGCCAAATGATGCACCACCAGCAGCAAGCGCTGACCGGCCGCGCCCATGTCCACCAGCAAGGCGCGCAACAGCGGGCCGTCGTGCAAATTCAGGCTGGCCTGTGCGGCGTTGCAGTGCTCAAGCAGCTCGTCGGCGTTCGCGGCCTGACGCTGCCACAGCAATTCGGCGCTGTTCCAGTGCTCGGCCTGAGCCTGTTGCCACACGCCATTCACCTGATGCAAACGCAGGCGCAGCGCGTCGTGATGTTCCAGCAACGCGGCCAATGCCTGTTGCAGGCACGTGCTGTCCAGCGGCTCTCGAAGTTCCAGCAGTACTGATTGGTTCCAGTGGTCCCGGGCCTCGATGGACTGCTCGAAAAACCAATGCTGGATCGGTGTCAGCAGCACATCACCGCGCACCGGTCCCTGATCGATGACCAGACCGGCGCTGCGCTGCGCGACCTTCGCCAGACTCTGCACGGTCTGGTGTTGAAACAGGTCACGCGGGGTGATGCGAATCCCGGCCTGACGCGCACGGCTGACCACCTGAATCGAGATGATCGAATCGCCGCCCAGTTCGAAGAAGTTGTCGTCGATCCCCACACGCTCAAGCTTGAGCACGTCTTGCCAGATCGCCGCCAACTCGGTTTGCAGGTCGTCCATCGGTGCCGTGTAAACCTGTTGCGCCAGGGCAGCATCAGGCTTGGGCAACGCGTTGCGGTCGAGCTTGCCGTTGCTGGTCAGCGGCCACTGATCAAGCTTGAGCAAATGCGCCGGCACCATGTAATCCGGCAGGCCCGCTTGCAAATGTTCACGCAGCGACTGACGCAAATCGGCGACGTCTTGGGTGACGGTGAACCAGGCGACCAGTTGCTGACTGCCATTGATCTCGGGCGCCAGCACCAGCGCTTGTTCAATGGCCGGGTGACTTTGCAGGCGGTCCTGAATTTCCCCCAGCTCAATGCGGAAGCCACGAATCTTCACTTGATGGTCGATACGACCGGCGTACTCGATGCTGCCATCGGCGCAATAGCGCGCCAGATCGCCAGTGCGATACAGGCGTGCACCCGCCTCGGCGGCGAACAGGTCCGGGACAAACCGCGTGGCGGTCAGATCGGCGCGCTGGTGATAACCCCGCGCCAGACCGGCACCGCCAACGTACAGCTCGCCGACGCAGCCCTTGGCCACCGGGTTCAGGCGCGGATCGAGCACGTACCAGCGCAGGTCGGCAATCGGCTCGCCCAGCGGCGAGCTGTTCGCACCGTCGAGGTCGGCGCGGGACAACGGCCGGTAGGTCACGTGCACCGTGGTTTCGGTGATGCCGTACATGTTGATCAGCAACGGCTGTTGCTCATCGAACGCGTCGTACCATGGACGCAGGCTCGCGACGTCCAGCGCCTCGCCGCCGAACACCACATAACGCAGGGCCATGCCCTGGGCATTCGCGCAGGCAAACGGCATCAGTTGACGGAACGCTGACGGGGTCTGATTGAGCACCGTGACCTGCTCATCACACAGCAGGCGGGCGAACTCTTCCGGGGAACGGCTGATGGCGTGCGGCACCACCACCAATTTTCCGCCGTAGAACAATGCGCCAAAGATTTCCCAGACGGAGAAGTCAAAGGCGTAGGAATGGAACAGGCTCCAGACATCGTCCGCGTTGAAACCGAACCAGTGTTCGGTGGCACTGAACAGACGGGTCAGGTTGCTGTGCGGCAACAAGGTGCCTTTGGGTTTGCCGGTGGAACCGGAGGTGTAGATGACGTACGCGAGGTTTTCCGGGCAGGTCAGGTTCGGCAGGTTCTCGACGGACGCCTCATTCAGCCAGTCACTGGCGTGGTCCAGGCAAATCACTTCGAGGCCTTCGGACAACGGCAAACGCGGCAGCAGCGCGGAGTCGGTCAGCAACAGGCGCGTGCCGCTGTCGGCCAGCATGTAGGCCAGACGATCCTGCGGGTATTCCGGGTCCAGCGGCACGTAGGCGCCACCGGCCTTGAGGATCGCCAGCACGCTGACGATCATTTCCAGCGACCGCTCCAGCGCGATCCCCACCAACACATCCGGCCCGACACCGCGTTCGCGCAGACGCTGGGCGATGCGGTTGGCCTGTTGGTTCAGTTGCGCGTAGCTGAGGGTGGCGCCGTCGCAGGTCACCGCGATGTTGTGCGGGTGCGCGGCGGCCTGGGCTTCGATCAGTTGATGCGCGCACAGAGAGTTCGTGGCCTGCGAAGCGGCGTTGCGATTCCAGTCCAGCAACGTGGCGTGCTGCTCGGTTGCGGCGAGCATGCTCAGGTCAGCCAAGGCGACCGAGCTGTCGGCGCAGATGGCTTGCAACAGGTTCAGCCAATGCTGGCCGAGACGCTCGATGGTCGAAGCGTCGAACAATTCGATGGCATAGACGAACGAGGCGTGGATACCGTCGTCGCTCTCCACGGTGTCGAGCATCAGCTCGAACTTGGTGGTCTTTTCGTCCCAGATCAGTGGCTCGACGCTCAGGCCCGGCAAGTCCCAGCGCTGTTCGCCGCCGGCATCGCGCTGGTGGTTGAACATCACCTGGAACAATGGCGTGTGGCTCAGGCTGCGTTCGACATCCAGGCCATCGACCAACTGCTCAAAAGGCAAATCCTGATGCGCCTGCGCACCCAGTGCCGCCGTCTTGACCTCGGCCAGCAATTGCAAAAATGGCTGGTCGGCATGGGGTTGGGTACGCAGCACCTGGGTGTTGACGAAAAAGCCCAGCAGGTTTTCCACGTCCTGACGGGTACGGTTGGCAATCGGCACGCCGACACGAATGTCCCGTTCGCCGCTGTAGCGATGCAACAAAGTTTGCAACGAAGCCATCAGCACCATGAACAGCGTGCAGCCTTCGCGACGGGCGAGATCTTTCAGAGCAGACGCCAGGGCCGCCGGCACGTTCAGCTCGACGCTGGCGCCCTGCTGGTTCGGGATCGCCGGGCGACGACGGTCGGCCGGCAGGTTCAGCGGTGGGTGCTCGCGGCCCAATTGTTCACGCCAGTAAGCAAGCTGACGCTCGGCCTCGCCGGCCTCCAGCCACAAGCGCTGCCAACGGGCAAAATCGGCGTACTGAATGCCCAGCGCCGGCAGTTGCGGCGCTTGCCCGGCGCTGAGTTGCGCGTAGAGCCGGGTGAATTCCTGCAACAGAATCGGCAGCGAACCGCCGTCGGTGACGATGTGGTGGAACGTCAGCACCAGCACATGCTGCTGCGCGTCGAGGCGAATCAACCGGCAGCGCATCAACGGACCGTTCTGCAAGTCGAATGGCTGCTCGGCGTTGAGGCCGACCTGGCGATGCAGTTCGGCCTCGTCAGCAGCGTCGGCCTCGACCAGCGGCACGTCCATCTGCGGGTGAATTTTTTGCAGCACTTGCTGCTCATCGAACACGAAGGTGGTGCGCAGCACTTCATGACGCTGCACCAGCGCAGCGAGGGTTTGCGCCAGCGCGGCGCGGTTCAGCTCACCGCTCAGGCGAAAGGCACCGGTCAGGTTGTACGCGGTCGCCTGCGGCTGCATCTGCCACAAAAACCACAAACGCTGCTGCGCGTACGACGCCGGCAGCGTGTCGACCGCCGGGTCCCTTGGCGGGATCGGCAGCAGCTCAAGGGTCAGGCCTTGCGCGTGCATCTTTTCTTGCAAGGCACGCCGCGCGTCCAGGCTCAAGCCGCAGAAACGCTGGGCCAGGGTCATCATTCTGTCCGGTGCAGCACTCATCGCGTGTGTTCCTCATCCACTTCGTCGAACAACGCTTCCAGCGCGTCTACATCGTTTTCTTTGTGTTCACTGTGCTGACGGAACTGCTCGATTTCCGCCGCCAGGCGTTCCAGGGTGTCGCCTTCGAAGAACAGCTTCAGCGGGATCGCCAGGTTCAGTTCTTCCTGAATCCGCGCACGAATCCGCGTCGCCAGCAGCGAGTGGCCGCCGAGTTCGAAGAAGCTGTCGTGCACGCCGACCCGCTCCACGTGCAGCGCTTCAGCCCAGATCGCCGCGAGGACTTTTTCCAGATCGGTGCGCGGGGCGACGAAGGCACTGCGGCGTACGTCGAGGTCCACCAAGGCCTGGCGGTTGAGTTTGCCGTTGGGCATCAGCGGGAAGCGTTCCAGCACCTGCAAGCGCGCAGGTTGCATGTGCTCCGGCAGCGCTTCGCTGAGGTGGCTGCGTAATTCGTTGAGGCGGATGTCGGCGGTGTCGGCCGGGGAAATCACGAAGCCCAGCAGTTGCGGACCGGTCGGCGTTTCGCGGGCGATGACGGCGGCGTCTTCGATGCCGGGGGCGCTGCGCATGGCGGATTCGATCTCGCCCAGTTCGATGCGGAAACCACGGATTTTCACTTGATGATCGACCCGACCGAGGTACTCCAGCACACCATCGGCGCGGTAGCGTGCGAGGTCGCCGGTGCGGTACAGGCGTTGACCGGCCTGCTTCGCAAACAGGTCGGGCACAAAACGTTCAGCGGTGAGCGTGGCACGCTTGAGATAGCCTCGGGCAAGGCCGGCGCCGCCGACATACAGCTCACCTTCGACACCCACGGCCACCGGCATCAGGTCCGGGCCCAGCACGTGAATGCGCATCCCCGGAATCGGCTGGCCGATCGGGATGGTGTCGTCATCCTGACCGAGCGGCAGTTCCCACGCCGAGCACCAGACCGTGCCTTCGGTCGGGCCGTATTCGTTGACCAGTGCCACTTGCGGCAAGGCCTCGCGATGTCGTGCGACCAGGGCGTTGCTGCACGCTTCGCCGGCCACGATCACGCACGCCAGGGCGTGGCTGTCGAGGTGCTCCAGAATCTGTGCGTGGTAAGACGGCAAGGTCAGGTAGTGGGAAACCTCTTCACGCTGGATCAGCGCCGCCAGCAGCGCTGGGTCCTTGTAGCTGTCTTCGTCCGGCAGGCACAAGGTCGCGCCCTGCCCCAACGCCCAGAAAACCCCGGCCACCGAGCTGTCGAACGAGAACGACGAAAGCATCAGGAACGCGCGCAACGGCTGACGGTAGAACGCGCTGCGTGCGAGGGTCGAGGCCACCGCGTTGGCGTGACTGATCATCACGCCCTTGGGTTTTCCGGTGGAACCGGAGGTGTAAATCACGTAGGCCAGATTGGCGCCGTCGCCCAGGGTTGCCGGCTGCTCGTTTGATGCGGACCAGACTTCGGCCTGCGGCATCAGCGAAATCACCCGCTCGCCGTGCAACGCTTCCGGCAGCGGCTGGCAGGCTAGCACCTGGCGTGCAGCGGCGTCCTGCAACATGAACGCCAGACGCTCGATCGGGTAGTTGGGATCGAGCGGCAGGTAAGCGGCGCCGGCCTTGAGCGTGCCAAGCAGTGCAATAACAATTTCCAGCGAGCGCTGACCGTACACCGCGACGATTTCATCCGGCGACACGCCTTGTGCGCGCAGGGTATTGGCGACCTGGTTGGAGCGTGCATCCAGTTCGGCGTAGCTCAAGCGTTGGCCATTGACGCTGACGGCGATGCGCTGCGGATGCAGGCGTGCCTGTTCGGTGAACAGGTCTTGCAGGTAGCGATGCGGCAGTGCCTGCTCGGCGGCCAGCGGGTTGAAGCCTTCGATCAGACGGGTCATTTGCGTTGCGTTGACCTGAGTGGCCTGGCCCAGGGTCAGCTCGGGCGAGGTCAGCAACTGGCGGCTAAATTCGACAAACTGTTCCAGCCAGGCCGCCAGCATCGACTCGGGCACCGCACCGGCCAGGCACGACAGCTGCAACTGTTCGCCCTGAACCCGCAGGCGCAGGACTTCCGGGTTGGCATCGTCCACTTCGATGTTCACGTCGGCATCGGCCTGATACACCAGGCCATAACGCAGCGGCGTCGCGACTTCAGCGCTCAGTTCGAACTCGTTGAGGCAGTCGAGCCAGGACAGCGATTGCTCGACGTTGCCAGCAAACGAGGCCAGCGCTTGCGCCAGGGTTTCGTGGCTGCGGTGATCGAACGCCACTGGCAAACGGCGGGCGAAACGCCCCAGGGTCGCGTCGGTCTGCTCGTTGCGCCCCGCCACTTCCCAGCCCATCAGCAACTTTTCCTGATTGCCGATGCGCGCCACAAACGCACTCCACAGCAGCAACGCCACGCGCTGCGCTTCGATGCCCTGAGCGTCGGCCAGTCGTTGCACATCAGCCAGCCATGCCCCGTCGTCGAGCGTCGCCTGATGGCGAGCCAGCGTCACTTCAACAGCCTTTTCGAAAGGCAGATGATGGGCCAGTGCGAACTGCTGTTGCAGGTTGCGCCAGAACGCGGCGCCTTGATGGCCGATGTCTTCTTCGCGCAGTTCTTCCTGCCACGCGGTGTAATCCAGGTACTGCAAGTCTTCCTGATTGTCGGCCAGTGTTTCGCCGCGCAACAGGCTCGCCAGCTCCGCCGACAGCACCCGCAGCGACGCTGCATCGAGGCTGCTGGCCAGCGCCAGCAAGGTGACGAAATGCTGCCCGTCCGTGGTTTCGACTTGCGCCACCACCAGCACCCGATCCGACGCCTCAGCCAGGGTTTCGCGGCTGCGACTCAGCGCTTCATCCAGCGAAGACACGCGCCCCAACAACGCGACCGGCAGCTCATCGCACAGGCTCTGTACCGGCCATTTCATCCCCGGCAAACGGCGATAGACCGTGCGCAGGGTTTCATGGCGCTGGCCCAGTTCATCCAGTGCCGCACGCAATGCCTGCGCCTCCACAGCCTGGGCGACCGGCACGGTCAGGGCGGCGAACAGCGGCTGTCCGCCCAGTTCCTGAGCGCGCAAATAAAAGGCCTGCTGAGCCGAAGTCTGGAAAACGTCTACCGAAGGTTCGAGGGCGGTGGTGTTCATGTCGAGGGTCCTTATTCCTGATCCAGGTCGGCGCTTTTCTGCGCGATGGCCATGGCCGTGAGGATTTTTCTGTAGCCGGTGAATTCGTTGCGCGCATGCACGCTGAGGATGTTGTCCAGCAGGACCACGTCGCCCTTCTCCCAGGCGAACTCGACCATCACGTCGCGGTAGATGCCTTGCAGGTGGCGGATGACGTCATCGGGGATGGCCGAGCCGTCGCCGAAGAAGGTGTTTTGCGGCAGGTCCAGCGGGCCGAATTCACGCAGCAGGTTGTCGCGGATGCTGTCCGGCAGGGTCAGCGCGTTGAAGAAGGTGCCGTGGTTGAACCAGATGCGCTCGCCCGTCAGCGGATGGCGCACGATGGCCGGACCGTTTTGTCGGGTGCGCAGGCGATTGCCGGACTTCCACTCGGCCTGAATGCCGATCTTCGCGCAGTAGGCTTCGACTTCACCGCGATCTTCGCTCTGGAACACGGTCTGCCATGGCAGCCCCATGCCGTCGCCGTAGTTGCGCACGTACATGATGCGTTTACGCTGAAACTCTTCGCGCACCGCCGGGTCGATCCGCGCGAGGATTTCGCGGGTGTCGCCGAACGGGGTTTCGCCGCCGGTGGTCGAGGGCGTGTCGCAGTAGAAGTACAGGTGACGCGGGAACACCGGCGAATAGGAATGCTCGTTGTGCGGGAAGATTTTCTCCGCCGCCGGGTAATCGGTGGAGCTGTAGATTTTGAACTGACCGGTGATCTGGGTCCGTGGCGAGGCGCGGAACAGGTACTCCAGGGCGCCGTCGGAAATCGCCGCCACGCAGCGGTTGAATTCGGCGATGTCGGCCACCTGGAAGCCACGAAACAGAATCACCGCGTGATCAAGCAGCTTGCTTTCGATCAGGTCGCGATTCTCCGTCGCCCATTCCACCAGGCTCACACCAGGCACTGCCGGGCGGCACACCAGCGGCATGCTGGCACCGTCGAACATCGGCGCAAAACTCACCAGCCGGGTCGGGTCGGTGGACAGGCTCTTGCGCGCACCGCGGCCGATTTTGGGAATGGACTTGGTGGTTGAAACAGTCATAAACCCCTCCAGAAAATGATGACGGCGGCGCCCGATTGGCGCCGCCGCAATGAATCAGTCCGCCGCGTTTTGCGTTGCCGGCGTGCCGCGACGACGCTTGATCGCCATGGGCCCGCCCAGCAACGCCTTGCGCTGCTCGTTCAATCGCGCATCGGCACGGCGCTGCACCTCGGTGGCCAGTTCCAGCAGATCGCTGACCGTCAGCTCGTCGGCGCGCAACAACGCTTGCAGTACCGCCTCGATTTGTTCGAACAGGCTTTGCAGCGTGCTCGGCAAGTACTGCCCGGCGGGTGTTTCGAAACTCAGGTGAATGTGTTCGGCCTCGTTGTAGAACGCAGCGACCATGCCGATTTCGGCGGCTTGCCGGCCCGACGGGAAGTCCTCGACCAATAAGCCGTCCATGGAGGGCAAGCGACCGACGCCTTCCTGATAGATCAACTTGATGTCGAACAACGGCGAACGCCCGGCCCGCCGCGGCAAGCGCAACGCTTCCACCAGCCGCTCGAACGGCAGGTCCTGATGGTCCGAAGCCTCCAGAACCGCACGGCGACAGGCTTGCAACAGTTGCCCGACAGCCTCGTCAGCATCAACCTCCACTTGCAGCACTAATTGGTTAACGAAGAAGCCGACCATTTGTTCAAGCTCAACTTGATTTCGGTTGGCGATATCGGTGCCGATGCGCACGCGACTGACCTCGGTGCGCTGGCGCAGCACCAGGGTGAAGCCGGCCAATAGCACCATGAACAGCGACAATCCACGCTGTTGGGCGAAATCGCGCAACTGCTGACTCAAGGTCGAATTCAAGGTGAAATGTTGGCTGGCGCCCTCCTGCGCCTGACGCTGATCGCCGTCGCCCGGCAGCTCCAGCACGGCTTGCGGCTGGCCGAGGCGCGTCTGCCAGTAATCGAGCTGACGTTGCAACTCGCCGCCCTGCTCCAGCCACTGGCGCTGCCATTTGGCGAAGTCGGCGTATTGCACGCTGTGCTCCGACAATTGCGCGACACCACCCCGGTTGAGGGTCGGATACAACGTGACGAATTCATTGATCAGTATCCGGAACGACCAGTCATCTGCCGCGATGTGGTGCACCGTCAACAGCAGCACATGCTCCTGATCCGCGACCTGCAACACCCGCACCCGCAGCAACGGCCCGTTGCGCAGATCGAACGGCCGGGCGACTTCTTCACGGGCCAACTGCGCGGCTTCGACGTCCGGGGCCGGCAAGTGCCGTAGATCGCTGATGGCGAAATCCAACGGCAGTTCGGCGTGTACCCGCTGCCAGGCCTGGCCGTCTTCCTCATAGAACGTGGTACGCAGCACGGCGTGGCGTTGCACCAGGGTTTCGAAGGTTTGCTGCAGCGCCGACAGGTTCAACGCGCCGCGCAACCGCAAGGCGCCGGGCATGTTGTACATCGAGCTATCGGGCTCAAGGTTCCACAGGAACCACAACCGCTGTTGGGCAAAGGACAACGGCTGGCGTTCGCCGGAGTGGTCCGCCACCAGCGCCGGGCGTTCGCAGACATTGGCGGCGTGCCGCAGGCCTTGCACCTGAGCCGCGAAATCCTGCAGACGCGGGTGTTCGAACAGGCTGCGCAAACTCACCGACAAGCCCAGACGCTGACGAATCTGCGAAACGATCTGCGTGGCCAGCAACGAATGACCGCCCAACTCGAAGAAGCTGTTTTCGCGATCGACGCGGGCCACCTGCAACACCTGCTGCCAGATCTGCGCCAGCTCAATTTCCAGCTCACCTTGCGGTGCGGTGCCGGCCACGGCGTCCCAGACTTCGGGTGCCGGCAGCGCCGCGCGGTCGAGTTTGCCGTTGCGGTTGAGCGGCAATGCGCTCATCACCACCAGTTGCGCCGGGAGCATGTAGTCCGGCAGACGCTCGCCCAACGCCTGGCGCACGGTTTCGGTGAGTTGACGCGACTCGGCGTTCGACAACACCGGCACCACATAACCGATCAGTTGCTTGCCACCGACGCCTTCGTGCACCAGCACTGCGGCTTCGCTGATCATCGGCAAGCCTTGCAGGTGCGCTTCCAGTTCACCGAGTTCAACGCGGAAACCGCGAATTTTCACCTGATGATCGATGCGCCCCAGGTATTCCAGCGCGCCGTCCTCGCGATACCGCGCCAGGTCGCCGCTGCGGTACAAACGTGCGCCGGGCGTGGTGGAAAACGGATCGGCGATAAAACGTTCGGCACTCAAACCCGGACGCTGGTGATAGTGCTGGGCAATGCCGGCATCACCGCCGATGCACAACTCGCCCACGCAACCGGTTGGCAGCAGATGGCCTTCGGTGTCCAGCACGTACAGCGCCCGGCCCGGCAACGCACGGCCAATCGGCACGCCGATCAAGTTTTGCGTGTCGGCCAAGGTGCACAGGTGAGTGCTGGAGACCACGGTGGCTTCGGTCGGCCCATAGGTGTTGAGCAGGCGTACGTCGCCGAGACCGGCGGCATGCCAGAGCTTCAGCCCTTCCAGCGACATGGCTTCACCACCGACGTGAACCTGCCGCAACCGACCTTTGTCGCGCTGAGGCTGCGCGGCCCATTCCTGAGCCAGCAAATACCAGTAGGCCGCCGGCAAGTCCGCCAGGGTCACGCCCTGTTCGCTGATCTGCCGGTACAAGGTGTCGGTGTCCCACAACTCATCGCCGCGCAACACCAGCGCCGCGCCCACGCACAGCGGCGGGTAGCACTGCTCGACAAAGCCGTCGAAGCTGAACGTGGCGAATTGCAGCACGCGGTCGTCGGCGCTGAGTTGCGAATAGTCCGCCGCAATCACGCAAAACTCGCGCAGCGCGGCGTGGGCCAGGCACACGCCTTTCGGTCGCCCGGTGGAACCGGAGGTGTAAATCAGGTACGCGAGGTCTTCGGCACAGGCGAGGTTGACCGGGTTGGTCGTGGAATAGCCGGCCAGCGACGCCGTCGTCAGCGCCAGGCGCGGCAAGCTTTCGGGTAGCGCGACATCGGTCAGCAGCTCCGGTTGCGCCAGCAGCAAATCCATCCCGCTGTCTTCGATCATGTAGGCCAGGCGTTCGGCCGGGTAGTCCGGGTCCAAAGGCACGTAACCGGCACCGGATTTGAGGATGGCCATGAGGCTGACGATCATCTGCGCATTGCGCCGCACCGACAGGCCGACCCGCTGCCCCGGCGCCACACCGTGTTCGCGCAGGCGATGGGCGAGCTGGTTGGCCTGGGCGTTGAGCTGTGCATAAGTCAGTCGCTCGTCGCCGACAATCACGGCCCATGCATCGGGCGTGCGGGCCGCTTGCTGCTCGAAACGCTGATGCGCCAACAGCGGACTGTCCAGCAGCGGCGCGGCGGGACGCGAGCCCAGCAATACCTGCGCTGTTTGCTTCGCGTCCAACAGACTGACAGCGCCCAATACCTGCTGCGGCTGCACAACGAATTGCTCCAGCACATGCAGCAGGTTCGCGCTCAAACGCTCGATCTGCGCGGCGCTGAACAAGGCCCGGTCGAAACTGAATTCCAGACGCAGGCTGGCGCCGACTTCGATGCCGAGGGTCAGCGGGTAGCTGGTGATTTCGTGATTGCGCAATGCGCCGAAGGTCAGGCCCGCCGGTGCACCTTGCTTCAGCGCTTCGGCCACCGGGAAGTTTTCGAACACCAGCAAGCTGTCGAACAGCGCGTTGCCCTGCTGCCCGGCCCAGCGCTGAATGTCGTAGAGCGGCACATGCTCGAACTCGCGCAGGCTCAGGTTCAGCGCTTGCAGTTCATTGAGCCATTGGCTGACCGGTTGCGCGGACGACGGCGCGGCAATGATCGGCAAGGTGTTGATGAACAGGCCCAGCTGTTGCTCGATACCCGGCAACGGTGCGGATCGCCCGGCAATCGTCGCACCGAAGGCCACGCACGATTGGCCGGTGTAGCGCTGCAACAGCAGGCCCCACGCGCCCTGCAACAAGGTGTTGAGGGTGATTTTCTGCTGCCGGGCAAACTCTGCCAGACGCTGCATCGCGGCGCTTTCGAGCGTCAGGTGATGCTCGCCCATGCCGCGGCCTTCGACCGGCGTCGGCAAGGCTTGCGCCAATAAAGTCGGCGTTTCGAGCGCGGCCAGCGCCTGTTTCCAGAACTGTTCGCCCGCCGCCGGTGGCTGCTGCTGAATCCAGCCGAGGTAGTCGCGGTATTGCCCCAAAGGCTTGGCCAGTGTTTGCCCGGCGTAATGCTGAATCACCTCGCCGAGCAACTGCGCGTTGCTCCAACCGTCCATGAGGATGTGATGACTGGTGTAGATCAGGTGCCAGGCGTCGCTGCACTGGCGCACCAGCATCAGGCGGAACAGCGGCGCGGCACTGAGTTCGAAACCACGGCTACGCTCCTCGGCTGCCAGCGCATCGAGGTCGATATCGGCCGCTTCGATCACCTGCAATTGCAGGTCGATCTGGCGATGAATTACCTGATGCGCAGCTTCCAGGCCCAACCAGTGGAAGCTGCTGCGCAGAATGTCGTGGCGGTTGATCGCCGCCTGCCACGCCCGACCGAAGGCCGCCAGTTCCAACCCCCGGATATCCAGGCGCAGTTGGTTGATGTAGGCCTCGGCCTGCGGCTCATACAAGGTGTGGAACAGCATGCCCTGCTGCATCGGCGTCAACGGATAAATGTCTTCGATGGCCGGGGCGGCGACGGGCAAGGCGTCCAGCTGCGCCTGATTGATCCGTGCCAGCGGGAAGTCCGACGGCGTGACCTGCCCCGCCGGCGTGGCGCAGCAGTGTTCGATCAGCTCAGTGAGTTCTTCGGTGTAGGCGTCGGCCAGTTTTTGAACGGTGCTGTCGGCGAACATGTCGCGACTGAAACCCCATTGCAGCGAGAGTTGACCGCCATAGACCTGGCTTTCCAGCGTCAGCCAGTTGGCCAGCGGCGCATCGTCACCCTGGGCCTGACCGCCGCTTTCCGCTGCGGGTACAAACAGTGCGTCCTCATCGAACTGGCGGTCGAACTGGCCGAGGTAGTTGAAGGTGATGCGTGGCGCCGGTAACCCTTGCAACGCTTCACGCTGGGCCGGTTCGCCGAGGTAACGCAGCAGGCCATAACCCAGGCCTTTGTCGGGGATGGCGCGCAGTTGTTCCTTGATCGCCTTGATCGTGTTCGCCGTTTGCGCGTGAGGTTGCAGGCGCACCGGGAACAGGCTGGTGAACCAGCCTACGGTGCGCGTCAGGTCGAGGTCGTCGAACAGGTCTTCACGGCCATGGCCTTCGAGCTGGATCAGCGTCGAGTTGTGCCCGGTCCAACGGCAAATCACCCGCGCCAGAGCGGTCAGCAGCAGGTCGTTGACCTGAGTGCGATAGGCCGCCGGCGCCGTTTGCAACAATTGCCGCGTCAACCCGGCGTCGAGCTTCGATTCGATTTTTCGGCCGTGGCGATGCTGCAGGCTGCCCAGTGGATTTTCACACGGCAGGTCGCGGGCATCGGCGTGTTGTGCCTGCCAGTACGGCAGTTGCTGATCCAGCGTGCGGGCATGCGCTTGCAGGTGCTTGGCCCAGTGTTGATAAGCGCTGGTTTTGTCCGGCAACGTCGCGGCGCTGCCACCCGCCAATTGCGCGTAGGCCTGCTGCAGGTCTTCGAGCAGCAGCCGCCAGGACACGCCGTCCACCGCCAGATGGTGGACCGCCAACAGCAGGCGTTGCGTGCCGTCGTCGAGGCTGACCAGCAGCGCGCGCAGCAACGGACCTTCGGCCAGATCGAGGCTGCGTTGTGCTTCGTCGCACAGGGCCGTCAACGCCTCGGTCGACGCCGCGTGCCGCTGCCACAATCCGGCCGTTTCGACCTGTGCTCCATGAGACTGCTGCCAGCCATCAACACTCGCGGTAAACCGCAGGCGCAAGGCATCGTGATGGTTGATTACCGTCACCAGCGCGGCTTCCAGTGCTTGCGGGTTCAGCGCCTCGCGCGGCGTCAACAGCAAGGACTGGTTCCAGTGTTGCGGTTGCGCGATGGCCTGCTCAAAGAAGTAGTGTTGCGCCGGGGTCAGCAGCACTTCGCCGCTGACCGGTCCTTGGTCGATGGCACTGCGGTTGTCGAACGTCGCCACCAGCGCCAGACTGCGCACGGTCTGGTACTGAAACAGGTCGCGCGGGCTGAGACGGATGCCGGCCTGACGGGCGCGGCTGACCACTTGAATGGAGATGATCGAGTCACCGCCCAGTTCGAAGAAGTTGTCTTCAAGGCCCACGCGTTCCAGACCCAGGACGTCTTGCCAGATCTGCGCCAATGCCATCTGCATCGCATCTTGCGGCGCGACGAACGCCTGTTGCGGTGCTGCGTCCGGTTGCGGCAGGGCCTTGCGGTCCAGTTTGCCGTTGGCGGTCACCGGCAAGGCATCGAGCGGCATCAGGTAGGTCGGCACCATGTATTCCGGCAGGCTATTGAGCAGCCAGCCCTTGAGGGTTTCCGGCCACTGCGCCTCGACGTTTTCCAGCACCAGGTACGCCACCAGATGCTTGCCCCCCTGCACCAGCACCACCGCCTCGCGCACCAGCGGATGCTGCATCAGGCGGGTTTCGATTTCCCCCAGTTCGATACGCAGACCGCGCAGTTTCACTTGATGGTCGAGGCGGCCGAGGTATTCGATCACCCCGTCGGCACGCTGGCGCACGCGGTCGCCGGTGCGGTACAGGCGTGCGCCGTCATGGAACGGGCACGGCACAAAGCGCTCGGCCGTCAGCCCCGGACGCCGGTGATAACTGCGCGCCAGACCCGCGCCGCCCAGGTACAACTCCCCCGCCACGCCCGCCGGCACTGGCAGCAACTGCGCGTCCAGCACGTGGGTGCGCAGGTTGGCAATCGGCCGGCCGATGGGCACGCTGTCGGCGCCTTCGTCAACGCAGGTCCAGTGGGTCACGTCGATGGCCGCTTCAGTCGGCCCGTACAGATTGAACAACCCGGCGCCCGGCAATCTGGCGAACACTTGAAGCTGGGCATCCAGCGGCAGGGCTTCACCGCTGCACGCGATGCGTTTGAGGCTGGTGCAGGCTTCAACACCCGGCTCGTGGATAAACGCCTGAAGCATCGACGGCACGAAGTGCAAGGTGCTGATGCCGAACTCGCCGATAAGGCGGATCAACCGCGCCGGCTCGCGATGCGCGCCCGGCGGCGCCACCACCAGACGAGCACCGGTCATCAACGGCCAGAAGAACTCCCAGACCGACACGTCAAAACTGAACGGGGTTTTCTGCAACACCGAGTCGCGGCCGTCCAGCCCGTACGCCTGTTGCATCCAGCACAAGCGGTTGACCAGCGCCGCATGGCTGTTGCCGGCGCCCTTGGGTCTGCCGGTGGAACCGGAGGTGTAAATCACATAGGCCAGGTTCAGCGGATTCACCGACACCTGCGGGCAATTTTCGCTGTAACCGGCCAGCCAGTCCTCGTCCTGATCCAGTGCGATGACCTTGATGCCCTCGGTCGGCAGCGTGTCAACCAAGGTGCTTTGGGTGAGCAACACACCAATCGCACTGTCTTCGATCATGTAGGCCAGGCGTTCCGCCGGGTATTCCGGATCGAGCGGTACGTAAGCGCCGCCGGCCTTGAGAATCGCCAACAGGCCAATGACCATTTCCAGCGAACGCTCAACGGCGATCCCCACCAGCACATCGGGACCGACACCCTGCTCGCGCAGGTAATGCGCCAACTGATTGGTGCGCGCATTGAGCTGTGCATAAGTCAGCTGTCGGTCGCCAAATACCAGCGCCGACGCCTCGGGTGTGCGCAAGGCCTGGCCGTGGATCAGTTCATGAATGCAGTGCTCGACGGGATAGGTTTCGGCGGTGCGGTTCCAGTCATGCACCAGCACCTGTTGTTCATCCGCCGCCAGCATCGGCAGCTCGCCGACCCGCTGATGTGTGTCGACCACCATCGCCTGCAACAGCCGCGTCCAGTGCTGCGCCATGCGCGCGATGGTCGGTGCGTCGAACAGGTCGCTGGCGTAGGTCAGCGCGGCGTGCAGCTTGCCGCCCTTTTCATAGGTGTCGAGGGTCAGGTCGAACTGCGTGGTGCGCCCTTCCCACTCGATCGCGCCCAGCACCAGGCCGGACGCGGTGCTGATGCTGGACATGTCCGCAACCTGCGGCTGGTGGTTGTACATCACCTGGAACAGCGGCGTGTGGCTGAGGCTGCGCTCCAGTTTCAGCGCTTCGACCAGACGCTCGAACGGCAAGTCCTGATGGGCCTGGGCACCGAGCGCGGTCTCCTTGATGGCGCGCAGCAGATCGTCGACGCGGGTGTGGCCATCGAGCCGGGTGCGCAGCACTTGGGTGTTGACGAAGAAGCCGATCAGGCCTTCGATTTCCGCGCGGTTGCGGTTGGCAATTGGCACGCCGACGCGGATGTCGGTCTGTCCGGTGTAGCGATGCAGCAACGCGTTGAACGCCCCGAGCAACAGCATGAACAGGGTGATGTTGTGTTTCTGCGCTGTGGCGCGCAGTTGCTCGGCCAGTTGCATGTCAACGGCGAATTCGTATCGCGTGCCGCGATAGCTCGGCATCGCCGGGCGCGAGTGGTCGGTCGGTAACTCCAGCACCGGGTGCTCATCGCCGAGTTGCGCTTGCCAGTAATCGAGTTGGCGCGCCTGCTCGCCTGCCTCCAGCCAGCGGCGTTGCCACAAGGCGTAGTCGCTGTACTGGATCGGCAGCGGCGCGAGTTGCGGTTGTGCACCGACCTCGAAGGCGTCGTAGCAGCGGATGAATTCGTCGATCAGCACGCTCATCGACCAGCCATCGGAGACGATGTGGTGCAGGGTCAGCAGCAGGACGTGTTCCTGCTCGGCGAGTTTGAGCAAGGTCACCCGCAGCAGCGGGCCGATGGACAAATCGAAGGGCAGCACCGATTGCTGTTCGGCCGCTTGGGCGACGGCACGTTCGCGCTCCGTTTCCGGCAAGGCGCTGAAGTCCACGTGTTTGATGATCAGCGGCGCACTGGCGGGCACTTGCAGCAAGGTGTCGTCGGCCTGGCGCTGGAACACCGTGCGCAGGGTTTCGTGACGTTCCACAAGGCTGACGAAGGCCTGTTCCAGCGCCGACAGGTTCAACGCACCGGTCAAACGCACCGCGCCCGGCAGGTTGTAGGCGCCACTTTGCGCGTCCAGCTGCCAGAGAAACCACATGCGTTGCTGGGCAAACGACAGCGACTGGCGATCCTCGGCCTCGACGCCGGCAGGAATGGGGAAGCGGGCGAAATCAATGCCTTCCTTTTGCAAGGCCGCAAGGAACATCTGGCGCTTTTCCAGGGGCAACCCGATAAACCGGCGAGCAAGTTTCAAGGAGTCATCAGCATTCATTTCTAAGCATCCGGATCAGTGGCGGGAAGCACAAAGGCACGTCGTCCCTATAAAACGAATGCAGACCGGAAAAATTAGCGAATGAGAATAAGTGTCAGGAGGGAGGTGAATCGAGGTCTGTGGACCGCCACAAAATCATTGTGGGAGCGAGCCTGCTCGCGATGCGGTCCATCATTCAACATTGATGTTGACTGAACCACCGCAATCGCGAGCAGGCTCACTCCTACAGGGGGATAGGTGATTTTGAGATTGTATTAAGCAGTCGCAGCCATGGCGTGCCGGCGATGATGAACGTCGAGCTGGTCCTTGATCACGCGCAGCACCTTGGCTTCGTGCTCATGAATGAAGAAGTGACCGCCGGCCAGCATGTCCACGGAAAAGCTGCCGTGGGTTTCCTTGCTCCAGCCGATCAGTTGTTCGGTGGTTGCGCGATCCTCTTTGCCGCCGAGCACGTGCACCGGGCATTTCAGCAACGGACGCTGGATCGGCTCGAAACGGCCACACAGCAGGAAGTCCGCGCGCAGGATTGGCAGTGTCAGGCTCATCAGTTCTTCATTGGCCAGCACTTCTTCGCTGGTGCCATTGAGGGTGCGCAGTTGCTCGATCAGCTCGGCATCGGTTTTCGGGTCGGCGAAACCCTGATCGTAATCAGCCCGCATCGTCGGTGCAGCGGTGCCCGAGGCAAACAGCGCCACCGGTTCCGGGCAACCCAGCGAGCGCAAGGCATGGGCCATTTCACAGGCCAGCAACGCGCCGAGACTGTGGCCAAACAGCGCGTACGGCGCCTTGAGCGTGGCTTTCTGTTCCTGGGCGAGTTGCAGCGCCAGGCGCCGCATGTCGGTGTGCAACGGTTCGCCGAACCGCGCGCCACGGCCCGGCAGTTCCACCGGCTGCAGCTTGAGCCACTCCGGCAGTTTGCGCCGCCAGCGGCTGTAAACCATGGCGCTCGCGCCTGAATAGGGCAGGCACAGCAATGTCAGCTGGGTCACCGGGCTTACCTCGAAAAGTTGTCTGCTAAGAGAACGGATGAGCGCCGCCGGGAATTAGTACAGAGCCCCCTGTAGGAGCCGGCTTGCTGGCGATGGCGGCGTATCAATCGACATTGATGTGACTGACACACCGCTATCGCCAGCAAGCCGGCTCCTACACAGGTAAAGCACTATTTCAAATGGCGATAGGTTGGGACTGCGGAACCAAGCACCACCGCCCCCGCCGCAATCGCCACCCAAAACCCGCTACGCGCGCCAAACGCATCCACCAGCCAACCCGAGCTGGCCGCGCCAATCGCCACGCCGATGCTCATCCCCGTCACCAGCCAGGTCAGGCCTTCGGTGAGTTTGGCCGGCGGCACGATGCGTTCCACCAACGCCATGGCGACAATCAGCGTCGGTGCAAAAGACAGGCCCGCGACGAACACGGCCAGCGCCAACCCGACAATATTGGTCGCCAGCAGCAACGGCAACGTGGTCACCGCCGTCGCCACCCCGCCGTACAGAAACAGTCGCGGCAGCGGCACTTTCGAGCGCAGCGCGCCGAACGCCAATCCGGCCAGGCATGAACCGATGGCATACACCGACAACACAATGCTCGCCGCCGCCGGTTGCCCTTGATGCTGGGCGAAGGCCACGCTGACCACATCCACCACGCCGACAATGGTGCCCATGGCGACCATCAACAGCATCAGCAGCTGAATCTCGCTGGAACGAATGATCGAGCCCTGATGGTGTTCTTCATGGGGATGTATCGCCGGTTCGGTGTCCCGTTGCAGGACGAACGCCGTGACGCCAATCGCCAGCATCAGCAGTGCCGCCAATGGCCCCGCTTCGGGGAACACCACCACGCACAAGCCTACCGACAGCGGCGGCCCGACAATAAAACAGACTTCGTCGAGCACCGACTCCAGGGCGTACGCGGTTTGCAGTTGCGGCTGGCCGCGATAGACCTCGGTCCAGCGCGCCCGCACCATCGCCGACATGCTCGGCATGCAACCGGCCAGCGCGGCAAACACAAACAGTGTCCATTGCGGCGCCTGCAAACGCGTGCACAACAACACCAGCAACAACGCACCGCCACCGATCAGTGCCGACACCGGCAAGATCCGGCGCTGCCCGAAACGGTCCACCAGCCGCGAAACCTGCGGCGCGCAAAACGCCGTGGCCAAAGCAAACGTCGCCGCCACCGCACCGGCCAGTCCGTAGCCGCCCTGCAATTGCGAGAGCATGGTGATCAGGCCGATGCCGGTCATGGAAATCGGCATGCGCGCGATCATCCCGGCCAGCACAAAGGCTCGGCTGCCCGGGGCTTTGAACAGTTCGCGGTAGGGGTTGGCCATGGCTCGGCTCTCGACAAGGGCCTGCAAGTTGCCATATGGCCGCTTAAGGTGGAAGCGGCGAAATGTTGGTTGAATGTGAAGGCCCTATCGCCAGCAAGCCGGCTCCTACAGTTGATCGCGTTTCTTCTGGAAGGACTCGGTCCACTGTAGGAGCCGGCTTGCTGGCGATCGAACGTTAACGCGGTCCGCCTGCTTAAACACCCAGGCCCTGTAGGCCACACACCTACAAGCACTAAACAAAACCGCACCGCCCCCGGAAAATCGTTTGTTGCCGATCATTACATCCCCACCTAACATCCCTCCTCAACGGGTACAGCGGAGCTGTCCAACAAAACCCGAATTCAAGGAACCTGAATGAGCCAGCGCATCTACCGCAGCATCGACACCCCACTCCGATCCGGCCTGAACCGCGATGAACTGTGGGAAGGCCCCGACAAAGGCCTGATCAAATGCTGGGAAATCGGCCGCCAACGCGCCGCCCGTTTCCCCGAAATGGCCCAACAATGCCTGGCCGGTGAACTGCCGGTGCTGGGCTGGAAAGGGGGCGTCAGCCGCAGCCTGAAGAAACTCGAAAAGTACGGATCCCTCAAGTACCTCGCCCAGTGGCAAGGTTTGCGCGGGGAGGACCTGGACGTTGACCTGGCTGAAGAGCGGGCATTGACCTGCTCGCGAACCGGGATGGTGGTGACGTTTACGCCGGATCGGGCGAAGTACTTCAATCAGGTCATGGAAACGGAAGTCTGATCTGCCTCAGAACTCACCGAAAACCGCTCGCGATAGGCTTGCGGCGTCACGCCCATCGCCCGTAGGAAGCTGCGCCGCAACGTCTCTTCGCTGCCAAACCCGCACTGCACCGCGACCCGTTTGATCGGCACGCCGGTATCGCTGAGTAACCGCCGCGCCGTCTCGACCCGAATCAGTTCGATGGCCCGCGCGGGCGTCTGGCCGGTGTCGGCGCGGTAGTGACGGACGAAGCTGCGTTCGCTCATGCCAGCCTGCAAGGCGAGGGTCGGAACGCCCAGGTCCATGGTGAGGTTTTCGCTGATCCAGGCGTGAAGATCGTCGAAACGGTTGCCTTCCTTTTGCAACGACAGGGTCACGCTGAACTGTGATTGACCGCCCGGACGCTTCAAAAACACCACCAACTGCTGCGCCACTTCCAGCGCCATGGTGCGACCGAGGTCCTCTTCGACCATGGCCAGCGCGAGGTCGATACCGGCAGTGACGCCGGCCGAGGTCCAGACCGGGCCGTCATTGATAAAGATGGGATTGGGTTCGACACGCAAGCGCGGGTGTTTTTGCGCCAACTGTTCGCAACGGGTCCAGTGAGTGACCACCCGCCGGCCATCGAGCCAACCACTGGCCGCCAGCAAAAACGCCCCGGTACACACCGATGACACCCGCCGACACCCCGCCGCATGCTCACGCACCCAAGCCACCAGCGCCTCATCCTCCGCCGCCGCATAAACGCCCCAGCCGCCGGCAATGATCAATGTGTCGCTGCCCTGCCCGGGCAACGGTTCGGCCACCAGCGCCAAGCCCGCCGACGACGTCACCGCCCCGCCGCCGCTGGCAATCACCGTCGGTGCGTAAGGCGGCGACAAGCCTTTCTGGCGGGCAATGTCATTGGCCGAGGCGAATACCTGCAGCGGTCCGGTGACGTCGAGCAGTTGCACGTTGGTGAAGGCGAGCACATGGATAGTCTTGGGCATGCTTGGCGTAATTCGTGGGGTAATTGGCGTATACGCCAAATCCTACGAGCCTACAGTGAAGCCGTCCACCCACTTCACGAGAAAAACACCATGACGTTGCAGATCGGTTTTCTGTTGTTCCCGCAGGTTCAGCAACTGGACCTGACCGGCCCTTACGACGTGCTCGCCTCGCTGCCGGACGTGAAGGTGCATTTGATCTGGAAAGACCTGATGCCGGTCACCGCGAGCACCGGCCTGGTGCTCAAGCCCACCACCACTTTCGATGATTGCCCGGCGCTGGATGTGATCTGCGTTCCCGGCGGCAGCGGTGTCGGGCCGTTGATGGAGGATGAGCAGACGTTGGCGTTCATCAAGACGCAGGCGGTCAATGCGCGGTATGTCACCTCGGTGTGCACCGGCGCGCTGGTACTCGGCGCGGCAGGTTTGCTCAAGGGTAAGCGCGCCACCACTCATTGGGCGTATCACGAGTTGCTTGGCCCGTTGGGTGCAATCCCGGTGAAGGATCGGGTGGTGCGCGATGGCAATCTGCTGACCGGTGGAGGGATCACCGCCGGGATCGACTTTGCCCTGACCCTGGCGGCTGAATTGTTCGATAAGGACACGGCGCAATTGGTGCAATTGCAGCTGGAGTACGCGCCGGCGCCGCCGTTCGAGTCTGGCAGCCCGGAATCAGCGCCTCAGAGTGTTTTGGCAGAGGCTCATCGGCGTACGGCGCCATCGTTGCTGCAGCGGACGCTGATCACTGAACGGGCCGCAGCAAATCTCGGCTTGTAGGTAATCAATGTGGGTTCAGGTTCGCTCACACTCTGTGTACGACGGGGATGAATTGTAGGAGCCGGCTTGCTGGCGATGGCGGTGGGTCAGTCAACAGATTTATCGCCTGAACGCACGCCATCGCCAGCAAGCCGGCTCCTACAGTTGATGTACGTGATGGTTGAATCACTTTTCTACAGGCGAAAAAAAACCCGCCAGAGGCGGGTTTTTCCCAAGACCATTGTCGACTCCCTGTCGGTAGCGAATCCTTGCTGATGGTCGATCATCCGTGATCCTGAAGCGCTTCCTGTGCTTCAGTTGATGTGGCTAGATTACGCATCGGATCCAATGTGCAATAGACGACATAGCTACCATCGCGTGTAAGACATTCGCTATACCAGCCCTTCCGAAAACCCTTAGGCGCCTCAGGTATCGAGCGCTCAAGCCGCGATTTTCACGGCCTGCAGCGGAGCTACGACGGTCAGCGCCTGCACCATGGTGATCATTCTTCCTGTCTCACCCGGGCTTTGGCGGTTTCAGCCAAATACTGTTCGATGTTGTTCATCTGTTCCTCCCAGCCCCGGCTGTCCATGCGGAAAGCCTTTTCCCGACGCGACTGGGGAATATGGTCGAAACCGGATTCGGAGACCTTGAGCAACGTTCCTTCCGGGTGGTCTTCCAGTTCGAACTTCACCAGCGTGGTGGGTTCCTGGGAATAGTCGACTTCCGGGCGCACCGCATAGGGATGCCAGCGAAACGAAAACACCCGCTCCGGCTCGACCCGCTCCACCAGCACATTCCACAAAACGTGCTCATAACCGGGGTACGTGACCTGCCCCTGAGTCCACTCGCCGGCGACAAAACGCTTGCCCTCCAATGCCACGCCAAACCACTGCCCGAACGCTTCGGCATTGGCCAGCACACGCCAGACCTGCGAGCGCGGGGCTTTAAGCAGGATCTTCCTTTCGATGCGATCTGATGCTGGGTTCATAAGTCACCTCCTGTACTGAACAGTAGGCCTGTGTGACCACAAGTCCAACCCTAAAGTTGTACCAATCGGGCCTCTCAATCAACCTGCCTGAAATATTCGGCCGCACATCCGGGCCAAAGTTCGGCGCTGCGAACAAGAGTCAACGGGCGGGAGCTGCTACCGTTTGCAGGGACGACATTGACCGGACAAGGAAGATTCATGCAGCCCTCACTCACGGAACGTTATCGCGGCGCCCTGCTGGGCCTGGCCTGCGGTGATGCCGTCGGCACCACGGTCGAGTTTCAGCCACGCGGCTCGTTCAGGCCCCTGACCGACATGGTGGGCGGCGGCCCATTCAACCTGAAACCCGGGCAATGGACCGATGACACCTCAATGGCGTTGTGTCTGGCCGAAAGCCTGCTGGGCAAAAACGGCTTCGATGCCGCCGACCAGATGGGCCGCTACCTTAATTGGTGGCAATGGGGTTACCTGAGTTCAACCGGGGAATGCTTCGACATCGGCATGACCGTCAGCGAGGCTTTGGCCCGGTATCAGCAAACCGGCGACCCCTTCGCGGGCTCAACCGATCCCTACACGGCGGGAAATGGCTCGTTGATGCGGCTGGTGCCGGTGGTTCTGTATTACTTCCCCGACCGTGACCGGATCAGGGCGTTTTCTGCAAACAGTTCCCGCACGACCCACGCCGCGCCTGAAGCCGTTGAGTGCTGCCAGTTGTTCGCCGAGCTGACAGGTAACGCGTTACAGGGCGCGGCCAAAGCGGATTTACTCCGCTTGCCGGCAACGGCATTCCGGGAAGCCAAAGTCGCCGCCATCGCCCGAGGCGACTATATCGACAAACCTGAAAGCGCTATCCGTGGCAGCGGTTATTGCGTGGCCTCCCTCGAAGCCGCGCTGTGGTGTTTTCATCACACCGACAACTTCGAAGCCGCCATCCTGAAGGCCGCCAACCTGGGCGATGACGCCGATACCACCGCCGCCATCGTCGGTCAGTTGGCCGGCGCTTTCTACGGTGTCCAGGCGATTCCCGAACGTTGGCTGGCGAAGTTATACCTGCGCGAAGACATCGAGGCTTGCGCGGATCAATTGCTCAAGGCTTCAGGCACTGACACCGCAAGTGAATGAGGCTTCGCTACACTGCACCTCCTCTTTTCCTGTCACAGCGAGTTTCCCATGAACCCACGCGTGCTCCTGGCGCTGACGCCGTTGCTGTTCACCACCGTTGCCCATGCCCTCGATTGCGACAACGCCACCGACCAGGCCACGATGAATCAATGCGCGGCGCAGCAGAACAAGGCGGCGGACAAGGAGTTGAATGCGCTTTACCAGCAGATCACCGCGCGCTTGAAGGACAGCCCCGAGAGCAAGAAGCAGTTGATTGGCGCGCAACGGGCGTGGATCGGGTTCCGGGATGCCGAGTGCAAATTTTCAGCGTCGGGGGTTGAGGGCGGGAGTGTTTATCCGTTGATTTACAGCAATTGCATCACGGACCTGACCAAGGCTCGGGTGGAGGCTTTCAAAACTTACTTGAAGTGTCAGGAGGGGGATTTGAGTTGCCCGGTGCCGGGGCAGTAAGTTCTCGATTGGATTCATTGGCCTTATCGCCGGCAAGCCGGCTCCTACAGGGATTTGCAGTGTGATCGCGATTGCGTGAACACCGCTGAACACTGTAGGAGCCGGCTTGCCGGCGATGGCGTCAGGTCAGACGCTGGAATTACCGGACAAAAATCTGCGCCGTGGTAATCGCCATATCCCCACCCGGCAATTTAATGCTGCCCACCTGTTTCAGGCTGTCGGCATCAAAAATCGCCACATCGTTAAACGTCCCCGCCAGGTAAATCTTGCTGCCGTCCTTGTTGAAGGAAATGCAGTAGTAGGAATGATCCAGCGTCGCCGCCTGGAGCATTTTCTTTTCCTTGATGTCGTACTTCGCCAGGCGATTGAGCACGCCGAACATCAGGTTCGGGTCCTTCGGCGAGCGCATGCCGCTGAAGTAGATTTCCGTCAGCGGGCCGAAGTCGGTGGTTTCGGTCTTGCCGGTTTTCAGGTCGATGCTGAACAGCCCGTACAGGTACTCGGCGGTCAACGGATCCTGCTTCTTGTCCTTGAACTTTGCCGCGGTGTAGAGCAGCGAGAAGTCATGGCGATAGGTCTGCTGGTTCCACACGTAGAGCACGTCCGGTGCGCTGTAGTTCGCCCGTTTCCAGTGACGGCTGGGGATCAGCACGTCGAACTTGCCGGTTTTCACATCGACCTTGTAGACGTCCGCCCCGGCGACATAAAGCGTACCGTCGTCGCCACTCTGCATGATGGTCAGCTGCCGTGGCGCCGGGAAACTGTGCACGGGTTTGGCATCCATGCCAGCGTCGGTGGCGTAGACATCCAGTCGTGGCTGCTGAACTTCATAGCGGTCATTGAGCATCAACGTCGGGTTGGCAACGGTGAACAGCTCCTTGCCGTCATGGCTGAGGGTGAAGGCGAACATCGACTTCGCTTTCTCCCCCGGCTTTTGGGTGATGCTGGCGTGGAACACCTGTTTGCAGCTGTCCAGCTCGACACCGTAGACATCCGCGTAGTGATTGTTCAGCACGTAGGCGGTCTTGCGGTCCGGCGACAACTGGACGGTGCCCGGACCAAAGGCGTCGGGCATCTTGCAGGTCTTGAACAGCGTGTCCGTGGCCAGGTCGATCACGTGCAGGTTGTTCGGGTAATTGGTGGTCAACATGTACTCGTGACCGTCTTGCAGAGCAGTGTTTTCATCGGCCAGAACAGTGAGCGAACAGGTGCTCAGGACGGCAAACGCGGCCAGGCCGCAGGCTTTGATGCTAGGCATGCTGGAATCCTTCTTGTCTGTCCGATCACTTGTCTTTAGGGAAGACAGTGCCAAGGTTGCGCCAGTTGTCGTTGGACGCCTGGGCATCCTTGTTCCAGTCCGGGTAGGTGCTCATCATGTCCGGCACCTGGGCCGGCCACCAGCAAGGGTCGGAGCAGCCATACAGGTCGGCTTCCATCGGCTGGCACAGCGACGACACACCGCCAAACGCATCGATCTCCCAACCCGGGTCGGTGGTCGAGGCGCAGCCCGCGACAGAGCTCATCGCCACCACTTCTTCGATACGGTTTTCGGCCGCGGCCTCATCGAGTTTCAACGCTTTGTTATTGATTGCCTTGAGATGTTTCATATCAGTGAGCCTTGCGCGGAGTGATGTAGCTGCTGATAAACGCAGGGTTGTTGGCCATGATCCGGGTGTAGACCTCGATGCCGAAGTCGACCCAGTCACGCATCAGTTCGCAGTAGTGATAGGTCGGGTGGGTCGGGTCGCCGTAACGGGCGTAACTCTCGTGGTAGCAGCCGCCGGAGCAGAGGTTGCGGATCTGGCAGTCTTCGCAGCCGGTGTTGGTACGGTCGAGGCGTTGGGACAGGAAGTCGTTCAACTCAACCTGTTTCACACCGCTGTGCACGTTACCGAAGGTCGGCAAGGACGAGCCGGTGAAACGGTGGCACAGGTTCAGTTCGCCCTTGTGATCCACCGCCAGCATTTTCAGGCCGGCGCCGCATGGCAGGGCTTTTTTGTGGCCTTCGTGGATGTCGGTGATCAACTGGTGAAGGTTGGAGAAGCCGATGTTGCGGTGCTCCAGCGCCGCTTCCAGATAACGCCGACCGAGCTTCTTCATGTTGGCGAAGACTTCGATCAGCTCATCGCTAGTCAGGTTGAAGGTGCTGATGTCGCCCGAAGTCACCGGAGCAAAGCCGACTTCGGCAAACCCCAGCTCGTTGAACAAGTGATCCCAGATGGTTTCGACGTCGGTGACGCCGGTGGTCAACGTCACTCGCGCGCCCACCGGACGACTGTTGTAGCGCGACAGCAGCATCTCGGCCTTGCGCCGCACCACGTCATACGTGCCCTGCCCGCCCACGGTGATGCGGTTGCGGTCGTGCACGGTTTTCGGCCCGTCGATACTGACGGAGAGCCCGAATCGGTGGGCGTTGAGGTAGTCCACGGTTTCTTCGGTGAGCAGCGTGGCGTTGGTGGTCATCACGAACTCGACGAACTTGCCGGCCTCGCGAAAACGCTTCTCACAGTAATCGACCATGTACTCGATCAACTTGCGATTGCTCAGCGGTTCGCCGCCGAAGAACACCACGGTGAAGCGCTCTTCGTCCGGGGATTCGCGCAGCAGCATTTCCACTGACGCAATCGCCGTTTCAACGTCCATTTTTTTGCCCGCCGAGGGCTTGTCGAGGTCTTCCTTGTAGCAGTAGGTGCAGCTCAGGTTGCAGCCGGTGTTGACGTTGAGCACCACGGTATTGATCGCGGTGCGCTCGACCCGTTTGGTGCCGATGTCCGGGGTCAACGGCGAACCGTCGCTGACCAGTTCCAGCGAGATCAGCTCGCGCAGGGTCTCGGTGATTTCTTCGCCGTTGAAACGTGCGGCCAAGCGCTGGATCAGGTCGTCCGACGAACAGCCGGGACCGCGCAAGGTGTCGATGATGGTGCCCGTCAGCTCATCGCTGGCGAACAGCGAACTGCTGGGAATGTGGAACAGCATGCGGTCGGCGTCGACGTGCACTTCGTGCAGATTCCGCTCGACCAGATTCAAAATAGCGCCCATTGCAACCTCCTGTGCAGACCTCCTTTACGAGGCCTGCGGTCATTCCAAAAAGTGTCTGAAACGGTTAACGGTCAGCCAACTCAAGGAATGGATGGATTGTTCCAGCGTTGCACGGTGACGATCATTTGGCCCTCGCCGGTCAGGGATTTCCCTGCGTCGTCGACGGCGGCGATCACCTTGAGGTTGCCGGCATTGTTGGTGGACATTTTGCGTTGCGGGTTCGGCCCCGCATCGCCCGGTGTGAACACGCCGCT
Source organism: Pseudomonas sp. PDM03 (assembly GCF_014852385.1). NCBI lineage: Bacteria > Pseudomonadati > Pseudomonadota > Gammaproteobacteria > Pseudomonadales > Pseudomonadaceae > Pseudomonas > Pseudomonas sp. PDM03. Next base: position 177,697 of record NZ_JACVBM010000010.1, read on the forward strand.
GTCAGCCTGCATGGTGCCGGCGAACTTGACGTCTTCGTCTTCCTTGGCGCGGTCGTCGAAGGCTTCGACTTTCCATTGCGCCGGGAACACGCCGATGCGATACGGTTTGCCGTCAGCCCCCTTGCCCCAGGCTTCGGCGTCAAAACGGCCCTGGACTTTCGGCGTCGAACCACCGCCCTCGCCGATCCGCGCCACCGAGAATTCGGGCACGACTTTGACTTCGGCGATTTTGCTGTAGACCGACAGGGTCGGGCCTTTCAGCGTGCCGACGGTGACGTTGCGCAGTCCCGGTTGGGCGTTGGCCGCAGCCTTGAGCTTGACGCGCATACGCTGCGGACTTTGCTCCAGCACTTCGACCACTTCCACGCCTTTGCCGAAGCTCGGTTTACCGCTGAGACCGCTGCCGACCAGGGTCACTTCTGACTCACTGCCAGCCTTGAGGTAACCCGGCTGCACCGCGAGCAAACGACTGCTGCCCTGCTTGGCCGCGACGAAGTCCAGACCCCGTTCATCGTGCTCGGCCTCGAACATCCGGCCTTGCATCGCATTGCCTTGGGCGGCGAACACCTGGCGCATGGTCACACCGTCGATGGTCACGTTGCCGCGCCATTCGTAGCCGGTGTAGAGAATCGCGCTGCCGTCGCCATTGAACGGCGTGCCGTCGGCGTATTGGCCTTTGACGCTAACCTTGAAGGTGTCGTCGCCAGCGGCGGTCACGCTCATTACACCGGCCAGTTCACCTTTGCCCGGCAAGTGGCCGCTGAAGCTCCAGTCACCGGCAAACGCTTCGGCTTTGGGTGCTGCGCTCAGCCATTTTTTCCAGGCCGGGTTGTCCAGCGGATAACGCTTGGCCAACAGCGGCACCATGTCTTTGCGGGCAATGTCGAACCAGTCGCGGTCGCGGGCCAACGCCTGGTATTCGAGGGACGGCCATTGACCGAGGTGGAAGTTCACCAGGCGCTCCCATTCCTGGGCCGGGCGACGCTGCAAGGCGACCCGCGCACCGGAGTGGCAGCGACCGCACATCTGGCTGGTCTGGTCGTCGAACTTCTCGACGGTATTGAGTCGACGCTCCAGCGCGTAACGCACGCCGTCCGTCTCGCTCGGCGCCAGGCCCTGGGTGTCGGCCAGGTATTTGACCAGGGTGCGGCGGTCGTCATCGCTGATCTGCAAACCATGCATGGTCTGCATCCGGGCGATGCTCATCAGCCAGCCTTCCGGGGTTTTGCGCTGGTGGCTGATGCGGCTCAGGGTGTTTTCGGCTTCAGGGGTGTGACAGCCCTGACAGGTTTCCTTGAGGATGGTCTGGGCGTCGCGGGCTGCCAGGCTGTCAGGCGAATGCAGCGCCACACACGCGGCCACGGCCAGCAGACTGACGCTCAGGCCTGATCGGAGTTTTCTCTTCATCAACGTCGAACCTCGCACGGTGCTTTCTTATTTTTGTGGCTTATCGTTTTTATGGTTTCTGCCGCCGGCGGCGCACCGCAGACGGAGGCAAGAGAAACGTCTGCGATGAGCAATACACGGAGCGTGCCAGCTTGCCGATTACCTTTTTTATCAAGCGTTTGCGTGAAGTTGAATGCGATTGGCCATGCTTGATCGAGAGCGCGTGCGTCTAATATCGCGACAGTTGTTGCAGTCTGAGACAAGCATAGATGCCTTAACCGGGACAGCTCATCGCACGACGATTGACGACAGGCCCGTGCGGGGGCGAAATGGTTGTTCACCAATTGCCGTTCAGGGGATAACGAAATGGCAAACATCACTGTCCTGGCGGGGGACTTTCTGCAGGGTGACGGAGAGTACAGAGACGGCGTTTTCACCTTGAGAACGTCGCTTCACCCGTGGCCCGGCATCACCCTGCCACTCTCCTCGTTCAAAAGCGTGGAAGTCGCCAACGAAGAGTCGATCAACAACATCAAGGACGCCATCGGCTTCGGCGTCGCCGGCGCCATGCTGCTGGGGCCCATCGGCGCGATTGCCGGTTTCATGCTGGCCGGAAAAGAAACCGAAGTGACCTTTCTGGCAACGCTGAAAGACGACAAAAAGCTGCTGGCCGCCGTGGATGGCAACACATTCGACGAGATTTCCCGGAAAATAGCAGCCTGATTGCCTGACGCGAGCCGCACCGGCCTTCAACGGTGCGGCTTGTCGCCGGTTCAGATGGAATAGGTGGGATGAATGCTCTTGTGCGCCTCGATTTCCTGGCGCATGTCCGCCACCAGCGTGGCGATGGCATGGGGACTGTCGAGTGTCCACACCGGAACGTGGGTGGCGATCAGGTCCACTTTGCCCGTCATGCAGTCACAGACCCGGATCGTCATGGACTGGTCCGCTTCCATGTTGCAGGTGCAGACGGCGGGTAGAAAACTGTGTTCGATGATGCTTTGAATTTCCAGGGTTGAAAGGAACATCGCAACCTCCCTTACGCCAGATGTATAGCAGGGGAAATGCTCCGTCATTTCACCACCGAGCCTGAAAATTCTATTCCCCAAAAGTGGGGGGCTCAAGGGCGCAACCCGGTTGCTCGTCGTCTCGACGGGTGGTCATCGGCGTTCAAGTTATCGCGCTTTGTGTCGATAACCTGCCTACACCAAACGTTAAGGGAATGACGACATGGCAATTTCTTTAAATGCTGCCTTGATCCAGCCATCGGCCGCTCAGCTCAGCCAGTCCAGCCAACCACTGACCGCGAAAACGCTGAGTGAAGACCTGCTGAAAACAGCGGTCAACATCAATCCGGCAGCGATTTACCATCCAGGCGATGAAACCCCGGCACCCAGTCCGGCCATGGAATCGATCGAGACCTGGATCGGCCGATCCCAGTCACCTGACTTCCCGCAGGTTGCCGAGCGGCACAAAAATGCCCATCAATCGCTGAAATACTCCTTCGAAGAGTTCCAGTCAGCGTTGGCCCACGCCTATCCGGATCTCGCCGACAAAAAATTTGGCTTCACCATTCAAGCGGATGGAAGCCTCAAAGCCCTCAACAGTTCAGGCCAGCTCAGTTCTTCCGATATGAATCGGCTGAACAATCTGCTGAATGCCTCCAGTTCGCTGAAATCGGCAGCGAGCAGTTACCGCGATGCCTCCATCGACCTGGTGGCCGCCGACTCCGTATGGGGTGGCAGCTACGTGGGCGGGTACAACCTGAACAAGGAAAACTTCGCCAACACCATCGATCTGGGCGCCCTGTTCTTGAAGAAAGGCTCGGTGCCAAACGCTGAAACCCTGAACGGCTTCTTCTCTTCCCAGTTGTGGAGTAAAGGCGAGCGGATGACGCGGGAGACGGAAACGGTGATGCTGGCCGAGCGCAATAAGATCGACGTGACGGCCTGATTCCGACAACAGGCGCGGAGTGCCCGAATCAGCTCAGGCCCCGTCGTTGGCCTGAGCTGAAAAAACCGTCTCTTGAATCTCAGCTGCCGTCGCGATTTGCGACAACACAGCGGAACCCGACGGCCCCGAATTTCATCCCACGCCCGCCGCCAAAGGGCTATCCGGCCCTTCCGGACAGTTGGCACAGCCATTGCGAAAGCCTCGTTCTCACGAACAACAAGAGGCCTCGCCATGACGCTCCCCTACCTGCTTCCCGCCACCTCGGCGTTCATCCAGCGCGCCCCGCGCATGCTTATCGGCGGCGACTGGGTCGAGGCTGCCGACGGCCAGACCATGCCACTGCACAACCCGGCCACCGGCGAAGTGCTGTGCGTGGTGCCGCGAGCCACGCCCGAAGACGTTGACCGTGCGGTGCTCGCGGCGCGTCAGGCGTTCGATGATTCCGCCTGGACCCGCACCCGCCCCCGCGAGCGGCAGAATTTGCTGTGGAAACTCGCCGACCTGATGGAACGCGACGCCGAACTGCTGGCGCAGCTGGAATGCCTGAACAACGGCAAGAGCGCGGCGGTGGCTCAGGTGATGGACGTGCAACTGTCCATCGACTTCCTGCGCTACATGGCCGGTTGGGCGACCAAGATCGAAGGCTCCAGCGTGGAAGTGTCGTTGCCGCTGATGCCAAACGATCAGTTCCACAGTTTCATTCGTCGCGAAGCGGTGGGCGTGGTCGGCGCCATCGTCGCCTGGAACTTCCCGCTGCTGCTGGCCTGCTGGAAACTCGGCCCGGCACTGGCCACCGGTTGCACCGTGGTGCTCAAACCCGCCGATGAAACCCCGCTGACTGCCTTGAAACTTGCTGAACTGGTGCTGGAAGCCGGTTATCCCGAAGGCGTGTTCAACGTGGTCACCGGCACCGGCATCACCGCTGGTTCGGCGCTGACCCACAACCCGCTGGTGGACAAGCTGACCTTCACCGGCTCCACCGCCGTCGGCAAGCAGATCGGCAAGATCGCCATGGATTCCATGACCCGCGTCACCCTGGAACTGGGCGGCAAATCGCCGACCATCGTCATGGCCGACGCCGACCTGAAGACCGCCGCCGCAGGTGCTGCCAGCGCGATTTTCTTCAACCAGGGTCAGGTCTGCTGTGCCGGTTCGCGGCTGTATGTGCAGCGCAAGCATTTCGACAATGTGGTGGCGGACATCGCCGACATTGCCAACGCCATGAAGCTCGGCAACGGGCTGGACCCGAGTGTCGAGATGGGGCCGCTGATCTCGGCGCGCCAGCAGGAACGGGTTTACGGGTACATCGAAAAAGGTCGGGAAAGCGGTGCGACGATTGCCTGCGGCGGTGAACAATTCGGGCCGGGATTCTTCGTCAAACCGACAGTGATCGTTGATGTCGACCAGAAGCACTCGCTGGTGCAGGAAGAGATCTTCGGGCCAGTGCTGGTGGCCATTCCATTTGATGATGAAGCCGACGCGTTGCGCATGGCCAACGACAGTCCCTACGGGCTTGGCGCGAGCATCTGGTCGAATGATCTGGCGGCGGTGCACCGGATGATTCCGCGGATCAAGTCGGGCTCGGTGTGGGTCAATTGCCACAGCGCCCTGGACCCGGCACTGCCGTTTGGCGGGTACAAGATGTCGGGGGTTGGGCGGGAGATGGGGTATGCGGCGATTGAGCATTACACCGAGTTGAAGTCGGTGTTGATCAAGCTGTAGTAGCGGCGCCCTCCAGGCCCCCATCGCTAGCAGGCTAGCTCCCACAGGGAAATACATTCCAATGTGGGAGCGAGCCTGCTCGCGATAGAGCCAGACCAATCGCTACAAATATCAGGGCTTGAATCCCTGCCCCAACAACCAACTGCGAACCATCCTCCCCTGCTCCACCGTCAACCCGGCTAAAGCTTGTTCCGCCGGTTCAGTGCGCAACCGCCGCACCAGCGGCGCCAACTCAACCCCCTGCACATGCCAGATCCCCAACGGCTGATCCGCTGTGATCACCACCTCGGCCTCATCCACAAACCCATCCTTCAACACCGGCGCCCGCTCGATCCGCAGCGCGGCAAAATCCGCCTCGGCATGCGCCACCTCGGCATCCGGCCACTGCCGCCGCGCCTGCCAGAATGGTTGATCCAGCCAACGCTGCTCATCGGCATAAAAGTCCCGCCCGATCCGCGCAAAACGCAAAAACAACTGCTCTACCCGCTGTTGATGAAAGCGCTGTGCCAACGCCGCCCGCTCAGGTTTTCGCAACAACGTGTTGATCACCGTCGGCGCCTGCAACGCCGAGGACAAGGACTGAAAGATGCCATTGCCCGACAGCGGGTCCACCGCCATCGCCGCATCGCCGACCCGAATCCAGTTTTCGCCGCACACCTGCGGGCTCAGAATCGCGGTGCTGCTGCGGGCGTGCAGCTGTAGATCGACCTCATGTTCGACACCAAAGAACTCACGCGCCAACGAGGAACCCTGGCGCTGCTGGCGACAGTAATCGAGCAACTGCGCCTTGCCCGGCAGCTCGGCGCTGGCGACGTCCACCGTCCATTGCCAATAACACTGACCGTCCGCCCGCCGCGCCATCCACGCCCAGCCGTCCGCAAGGCTTTCCACGGCACTGGCGGTGTTGCCCGGCGCGCCTTGCCAGCGATTGAGCAGGCTGACCGTCTCCGGCCCGCGCAGCCCCTTGCCGAGTGCCGGTGCCTGGCGTCCGCGCGCCTCCACCAGAAAATCGGCAACCAACGCTTCGAGCCCTTCGATCTCGACCCGATGTCCCTCCGCTGAGGTCTGAACGCTCAGCACCCGACCTTCAATCAGCTCAACGCCTGCCAGGCGCAGGTCCTCGCGCAGTCCTCGATCAAAGCTCGGGCGGTCCAGCAGGAATTCGATGTTTTGCGCATGCTGCTGACCGTTCCACGACACCTGCCGCTGCGACGGCAACGCCGCATCCGCCAGCGCCTGATGCAGACCGGCACCGCGCAAGGCCTCCAGCACCCGCAGCGAAACGCCCTCCAGCGCGGCGAACCGGCGCCACTCGCTGACCAGCGTCACGGGGTAACCGAGTCGCCGCAAGCCCAAGGCAACCGCCGCCCCCGCTGGCCCCGCGCCCAGAATCAGGATCATGCTCCGAAGCGCCGTTCAGGACCGCGATAACGGGCATTCTTGCGCAGCCAGTCGATGATCTGTTCGTTGCTCGCCTCGGGTTGGGAAACCAGGAAACCGGCAATGTGCCCGCTCAACGCCGCGCAGCCCAGACTGGCACCGGACTGCCCCGGATACGTCCCGTGCACGCACGCCGCGAAATCCGCCTGAGCGCTGTTGAGCCATGACCATTCCTGTTCGGCGCAACGCGCATCGCCGGTCACCCGCAGCACCTGTGGATAATTCGCCGGGAACACACCCTCGCCCTGCGCCGGGCTCGACGCACACAGCAAAATGCCCTGCGCTACCGCTGCCGCGCAGGCTTCGCGCAATAGACTGCGGTCCTGGCGCAAACCGAGGCTCAGATTGATCAGCCGAACGTCCTGCGCCACCAGCCAGTCAATCGCCGTGGCGATCTGCAAGGCGCTGGTGACGCCGCGCTGGTCGAACACCTGAGCCACGCAGAACACCGCCGAAGGAGCCCGATGACTGATGGCTTCGATCACCGCGCTGCCGTGGCCGAGCGGGTCGTCGCGCAAGTCACTTTCGGCCAGGCCGTCCGCCAGCAACGAGAACCGTCGTCCGGCGATCACCTGCACCCGCTGCGCCGCCGAATGGCCGCTGTCCACCACACCGATTCGCAGTTCAGATTTCATGCTGCACCGTTTTCGACGTGAGCACGCCGTCGAGCAATTCGAAGCGCAGGTCGGCATCGGCCAGGGTCGATGGGCGATGACTGATGAGGATGCGCGTGCGTCCGGCAAACAGTCGGTCGATGGCCTCGATCACTTCGCGCTCGGTGGCTTCATCCACCGCCGAAGTGGCTTCGTCGAGCACCAGAATCAGCGGGTCCTGCAACAGTGCCCGGGCGATGGCGATGCGCTGTTTCTGCCCGCCGGACAACTGCTGACCGCGTTCGCCCAGCGGACTGTCGAGGCCTTCGGGCAATGAGGCGATCAGGCTGTCGAGTTGCGCCAGCCGCGCCACGTCGGCGATTGCTTCACGGCTGGCGTCGGGCACCGCGTAGGCCAGGTTATCGGCAAGGCTGCCGCGAAACAGCACGATGTCCTGACTGACCACGGCAATCCGTCGGCGCAACTGGAACAGGTCCAGTTCCCGCAGGTCGACTTCGCCGAGCAGCACCCGCCCGGACTGTGGATCGTGATGCCGTTGCAGCAAATCGATCAGCGTCGATTTGCCGACCCCAGAGCCGCCGCTCAGGGCGACTTTCAATCCGTAGGGAATCCGCGCTTCGATGCCGCGCAAGGTGCTCGGCCGACCGGGATGGCTGAAGTGCACGTCGTCGAAACGCAATTCGCCGGAAGTTGGCATTGACCGAGGTTCAACGGGGCTCAGCACGGTCGGTTCTTCACCGCGCAATTCCATGACGCGCCCCAGACTGACCGTCATCCGCTGAATCGCCACGTAGAGCCCAAGCAGACTTTGAACCGGTCCGACCGCCATCCCCAAGTACGTGGAAAACGCAATCAACGCGCCCAGTTGCCACGTCCCTTGCACCACCCAATAACCGCCAATCAAAAACGCACAGGCACGGGACAGCGAGGTCAGCGTGCCCGGCACCGCCTGGGTGAAAAACTCGGTGACTTGCAGGCGCAGCAATTGACTCATGTAGCCCTGCCCCAACGCCTCCAGACGCCGCGACTCACGTTGCTGCTGACCGGCCGACTGAATGAATTTCATCACCGGCAGGGTCTCGACCATGAACGACGACATGTCCGCCGAACGCTCGCGCAACTGGCGCACATCGCGCTCGACCTTGCGCCGCATCCAGCGCAGCCAGAGCACGTCGAGGGGAATCAGCACCAGCGCCAGCAGCGACAACTTCCACGACAACGTCAGCAGCATCGCCACGGCGACCACCAGGCCGATCACGCTCGACACTGCCGAGAACAGCGAGTCCACGGCGAAGCGCTGGATCTCCGCGACGTCGCCATCGAGGCGCGACATCAGGTCGCCAATGCGCCGTTGCCCGTAGAAGCTCGGCGACAGGGTTTGCAAATGCCGATAAAGGTCGTCGCGCAGCGAAAACAGAATCCGCCCGGACAGCCGCGTGTGCAGGTAACGATTGATCCCCGAGAGCGCCGTGCCGAGCAGCCCTGCGACGATCATCAACCCGGCGATCAGCACCAGCATGGGGAAGTTGCGCGCCAGCAAGCCATCGTCGATCAGCAGCTTGGTCAGCCAGGGTTGCACCAGCACCAGCGACGAGGCGCAGACCGACAGAGCGAGCAGTCCGGCAATCGCCAGACGGTGCGGCCGCACAAAACTGTAGAGCCAGCGCAACGCCGCTTGCAGGGCTTCGGGATTCTGGCTGTCGATCAGCCGAACGATCAGGCGCTGCATCACGAACGCAACTGTTTGAGCTTGCGGTACAAGGTTGCGCGGCTGATGCCCAGGGCGTCGGCAGCGGCCGAGACGTTGCCCTGATGGCTGTCCAGGGACTGGCGAATCAGCTCCAGTTCGTTTTCGCGAATGCTCCCGGACGCCGGCCGCTCGCTGGCGTTCAGTTCGTCGAGCATGCTGTCGGGCAAGTGATCGAGGGTGAGGACGGTGTCCCCCGGTTCGCGCATGGCCAGCGCCGTGCGCAAGACCATTTCCAGTTGGCGGATGTTGCCCGGCCAGTGGTAACCCGCGAGCAAGCGGTTCAAGTCGTCATGCAGGAGCATGGCCGGTGCTTCTAGCCTGGCCAGCAGACGACCGACCAGCGCGTTGAAATCGTCGCGTTCGCGCAGGGCCGGCAACATCACGCTGATGCCGTTGACCCGATAGAACAGGTCTTCACGGAAGTGTTTTTCTTCGACCAGACGCTTGAGGTCGCGGTGGGTCGCGCAGATCAGGGCGACGTCGATGTCCTGTTCTTCACCGGCGCCCAAAGGCGCGACCTTGCGGTCCTGCAACACGCGCAGCAGACGCGCCTGCAAGGCCAGCGGCATGTCGCCGATTTCGTCGAGAAACAACGTGCCGCCATGGGCCTGTTGCAGACGCCCGACCATGCCGCCGCGACGGGAACCGGTGAACGCGCCTTCGCGGTAGCCGAACAGTTCCGACTCGATCAGGCCTTCGGGGATCGCCGCGCAGTTCACCGCGACAAAGGGTTTGTCGCAGCGGCTGCCAGCCATGTGCAAAGCGCGCGCGATCATTTCCTTGCCGGTGCCGGTTTCGCCGAGCAGCAACACCGGCAACTCGTTGGCCAGCCCCTGACGGGCCATGCGCAGGGCGCGGGCATAACGGACGTTGCTGCCGGCCAGGGCGTCGAGATCCGGTTGAGGTTTGGCGGTTTTGGCGGTGCTGCGCGGCGGCGTGCTGACGTTGATCGAGCGCTGCGGCGCACGCAGGGTTTTGTAGAAGAACTCACCTTTGGCGGTCTGCAAACTGCCGACGCCGCCCTGGTGCAAACGCGACAACAGTTGCAAGCCGTCGACACCGAGAAACTCTTCGCAACGGCGACCGACCAGCGCCGAGCGTTCGGCATGGAGCAACTGACACGCCTGGGCGCTGACCGCAAGAATCTGCCCACCAAGGCTCACCGCCAGCAAGCCCTGCCAAGGGGATTCGAGGTACTGCCGACGGCTGTGGAACGCCAACACGATCTGGTCGGGGAAACTGGCGTTGAACACCCGGCTTTCAATCTGGCTGACCGCCATGGCCAACAGCGCGGTGCTGTCGTGAACGCGGCCGAGCGGGCCTTCGCGGGTCAGGTCGAGGACGCCGAGGATGTCGCCTTGCGGGCAATAAATCGGCACTGAGGTGCAGGAGAAATCGGTCAGGCGATCGAGGTAATGCTCGCCGCAATCGATCATCGTCGGCCGGGCTTCCACCAGCGCGGTGCCCAGCGCGTTGGTGCCGCGAGCGGCTTCGCTCCAGCAGGCGCCAAGGGTGAAGTCCTGCAGGCCGCTGCCCTTGAGGCGATCGGCACGGCCTTCGACCGCGAGGATGGTCGCGTCGGAGTTGGCGAGGATGATCAGGCCTTCCTTGCCTTGGCGGTCGGCCAGGTAATCGATTGCCGGCAATGCCGCGTCGATCAGCAGGCGATTGTTCGCCAGCAGCACGTCGAGGCTCGCGCTCGATTCCAGCGCCAGTTCATGTTTGCTGTTGAAATGCACGCCATGGCTGAGGCTGCGTCGCCACGATGCATCGATTTCCGCCCGCAATACGCCATCGGGGACTTCACCCTCAAGATGGAGTTTTTCCCGGGCCAGCCGGGCTTCGCGGTGCAGCTTGGGGGAAGTTGTTTTTATTAGCGTCATCAAGCGCTCCGGATCGGTCCGCCCTGCGCTTTTTTAAGTTCAGCGCCCTGCCGCAATCTTTACGTTAACGTCAGGGCGATGGCAAGTGCCTTACAGCGCTTGTGTTCTTTCAAGCCAACCGCGTCATCGTTCATCGCCGGCAAGCCAGCTCCTACAGGTTCGGCGTTAACCACAATTTAGCGTTCACACCAATCCATTGTAGGAGCTGGCTTGCCAGCGATGGCGGCCTCCCAGTCCACAAAGAATCAGATCCGCCACACCTCGGGCCCGACAAAAAACGCCCGTGCATTGTCCTCAAGACTCTCAAGGTGATACCCACCCTCCTGCACAATCAGGCACGGCAACCCAAGGCTGCGAATCCGCTCACCCAGCCGCGCAAACCCTTCCCGCGTCACCGCCACTTTGCTCTGTGGGTCCAGCTCGAAAATGTCGAAACCCAGGGACAGCACCAACACCTCGGCAGCAAAATCCTTCACCGCCGCCAGCGCCACCTCCAGTTGCCCAAGAAAGTCCGCCTCACTCGAACCGTGGGCCATCGGCAAGTTCAGGTTGAGCCCCTCGCCCGCCCCGGCACCGCGCTCATCCGCAAACCCGGCAACCCCCGGATAGAAGTTGGTCGGATCGCCATGCACCGAGATGTACAGCACGTCATCGCGGTCGTAGAAAATCTCCTGAATCCCCTGACCGTGATGCATGTCGGTGTCGAGCACCGCGACGCGTTCAAACCCGCCGCGCAACACCTGCGCAGCCACCGCCGCGTTGTTCACATAGCAGAAACCACCGGCCGCTTCGGCCCGGGCGTGATGCCCCGGTGGGCGGCACAGGGCGTAAGCCGCCGGCTCGCCATCAAGCAACGCCTGCGCGCCGGCCACTGCGCTTTGCGCCGACCAATAGGCCGAACGCCAGGTCTGTTCGCCCACCGGGCAACTGCCATCCGCGAGATAACGTGCGGCCTGAGCCAGGATTCCGCGCAGAGCGTTTGGCTCACGGACGAAGATGTTCGACATCACTTCGTCGCCCCAATCTTCCGGGATTTCCTTCCAGCGCTGATGCGCTTCCTGGAGAAACGCCAGGTACGGCGCACCGTGCACCGCCAGCAGCGGATCAAGTCCGGCATCCACCGGCTGCTCGACTTTGAAGCCCAGCGAGCGAGACGCCTGCACCAGTCGCTGCGCACGCTCCGGCACTTCCTGCGGCGTGCGCATCTGTCCGCGGGAGTAATAGCTGCGTGGATGGTGAAGCAATTGTTCGGGATGGAAAAAACTGCGCATGGGATTGATACCTGTCAGATAACGTAATTCTCGAATCCGAGTGCACCCTCCTGTAGGAGCGAGGCTTGCCCGCGAAGGCGGTGTGTCAGTCAAACGTCGATGTTGTGCTGACGCCTTCGCGGGCAAGCCTCGCTCCTACACGGATCGGGTTTATTCAGTTCTGCCGGCGCGGGACAGCACGGCGTTGAGCAGCACGTCGGTGCCTTGCCGCACGTCTTCCGGCAGCACGTCTTCGGCTTCGTTATGACTCAAGCCGCCGACGCACGGGATGAACACCATCGCCGTCGGGCAGAACCGCGCCAGGTGAATCGCGTCATGCCCGGCACCGCTGACAATCGATTGCTGAGCGTAGCCCAGGGCATCCACAGCGTGCTGCACCGCCGCCACGCAGTTCGCGTCGAACGGAGTCGCCGGGCTGATCCAGTGCGGGGTGATCGTCAAGTTCAGGCCGCGACCGTCGGCAATCGCCTGCAGCCGCGCGCGTACTTGCTGCTCCATCGCCTCGATGGCGTCGTCGCGGTGATGACGCAGGTCGACGGTAAAATTCACCAACCCCGGAATGGTGTTGCGCGACGACTTGTTGATGCTCAACTCACCGACGGTGGTCAGTCCCTCCGGGGCGAAATCGGTGGCCAGACTTTCAATCGCCTGAATCATCCGCGCCACGCCGTACAGTGCATCCTTGCGCAGGGGCATCGGCGTGGTGCCGGCGTGAGCGGCCATGCCTTCGACCCGCACGTCGAGCCAGCGAATCGCCTGGCCGCCGCTGACCACGCCGATGCTCTTGGCGTTGTCTTCAAGGATCGGGCCTTGTTCGATGTGGGCTTCAAAATACGCATCCACCGCGCCGCCCAACGGACGCTCGCCGGCATAACCGGTACGTTTCAGCTCATCACCGACGCTAATGCCTTCGGCATCACGCACCGCCAGCGCCGCGTCCAATTGCATGATGCCGGTGAACACCGCCGAGCCGAACATCGCCGGGGTGAAGCGCGCGCCTTCTTCGTTGGTCCACACCGCCACTTCCAGCGGCTTGCGGGTCTGGATGCCGAGGTCGTTGAGGCACCGTACCACTTCGAGGCCGGCGAGCACGCCGTACACGCCGTCGAAGCGTCCGCCTTCAGGCTGGGTGTCGAGATGGCTGCCCATCATCACCGGCGCAGCGTCCGGGTCAGTGCCGGCGCGGCGGGCGAACAGGTTGCCGATGGCGTCCACGCTCAGGGTCATGCCGGCTTCGCGGCACCAGTGGGCAAACAGTTCGCGACCGGCCTTGTCTTCATCGCTCAAGGCCAGGCGGCAACTGCCGCCACGGGCGGTGGCGCCGATTTCGGCCATCGCCATCAGACTCGCCCAAAGGCGTTCGCCATTAATCTTCAACATAAGACTCTCCAAAAATATTCGAAACGACGATCCCCTGTAGGAGCCGGCTTGCTGGCGATAGCGGTGGGTCAGTCAACCAATTGATTCACTGGACAGACGCCATCGCCAGCAAGCCGGCTCCTACAGGTTCAGATGGTGGCTAGCTCAACGCGTTCAGCGCTGGCATGGCGACGAGCAAGGGACAGAACGCAGACCAGCGAAGTCGCAGCAATCAGGCTGTAGAACAGCGCCATCGGCCACCATTGACCGGCGAATTTATGCGCCAGCAGCGTGCCGATCAGCGGCGTCAAACCACCGGCCACGGCGCCACAGATCTGATACGCCAGCGAAATCGCCGTGTAGCGCACGCGGGTCTCGAACATGCCGCTGACGTACCCGGCGATCACCGCGTAGAACGACGCCATGCACACCACCGCCAGCGCGATGCCAAGGATGATCAGCGGTGCCTGGCCCGAGCTGACCAGCACGAACATCGGGTACGGCGAAGCCATCGCCAACAACGACACCAGGCACAGGAAACGCGTGGCGCCGATTTTTTCCGCGAGCCACGCCGCCAACGGCTGGATGCAGAACTGAATGATCGCCACCACAAACAGGCACTCGAGGATCAGCGAGCGCGGCAACTGCAGTTGCTGGGTGGTGTAGGCGATCATGAAGGTGTTGGTGAAATACACCCCGGCAATCCCCAAGGTGTTGGCGCCGATGCACAACAACAACGGACGCCACGCGGTGCGCAGGACTTCCATGACCGGCGCCTGCTCTTTACGCGTGCTCTTGGCGGCGAGTTCACGACTGGCGAGGAATTCCGGAGACTCGTTCACGCCCAGTCGAATCGCCAGCCCCACCAGCAGCAGCAACGAACTGGCGAGGAACGGCAGACGCCAGCCCCAGCTCATCAGGTCTTCTTCCGGCAAACGGGTGACTGCGCTGAATGCCAGCAGCGACAGGATCAAACCGGCCGGGCTGCCAAGTTGCGCAAAGGACGCGAAGAAATTGCGCCGACCTTTCGGCGCATGCTCGCCGGCCATCAAGACCGCCCCGCCCCACTCGCCACCCACGGCAATGCCCTGGACGATGCGCAGCAGAATCAGCAGTACCGGCGCTGCGGCGCCGATCTGTGCATAAGTCGGCAGCAAACCGATGCAGACCGTGACCACGCCCATCATCAGCAAGGTGATGATCAGCGATTTCTTGCGCCCGATGCGGTCACCGATGTGGCCGAAGATGATCCCGCCCAACGGCCGCGCGAAGAAGCCCACAGCGAAGGTGCCGAACGCGGCCATGGTGCTGAACAGTTTGTCGTCGGAGGGGAAGAACAGCGCACCGAACACCAGCGCGGCGGCGGTGGCGTAAATGTAAAAGTCGTACCACTCGATCATGGTGCCGATGAAGGCTGCGGCTGCCGCACGGCGTGGCTGGGAAGAAGCTGGGGGCTTCATGGTTCGGACTCCATTGATTGTTTTTTTGGCAGGAGAAAAGCAGTAAATCCAAGGCACTCTGACGGTGCCTGTCTGGGAGTGATTTATCGTCCCGAGGCTATGATTAGTCAATTTTCTATTTATTATGCGCAGTATTACGACAGCTTATAATCGAGAGCCACATGGTCGAACGCGATGTGCAACGCCTGCTCAATGACCGACTGGACTGGAACCTGCTGCGCACCTTTCGGGTGATCGGCCAGGAGCTGAGCATCAGCCGCGCCGCCGCCCGCCTGCACCTGACGCAACCCGCCGTGAGCCAGGCATTGAAGCGTCTGGAAGAACAACTCGGCCGCCAACTGATCGCCCGTCGCGGTCCACGTTTTGCCCTGACCGAAGTCGGCGAGCAGATCTTCGCACTGGCCGGGGAAATCTATGGGCAGATGTCCCAGGTCAGCAGCGTGCTGGAGCAACCGGCCGACGAAGTGATCGGCAAGGTGCGCCTGCTGATCATCAGCCGGATCTACTCGGAACGCTTCGATGACTTCCTCGCGGACTTCCATCGGCAGCACCCGCGGGTCGATCTGGAGGTGGATGTGATGCGCAGCTCCGACATCGTCAGTGCGCTTCAGGAAAAAACCGCGACGCTGGGGCTGAGCCTCAATCGCCGTCCGCAACCGCGCCTGGAGCAACGGTTGTTCCTGCGTCAGCGCTATGCGTTTTTCTGCGGCAAGCATCATGCGATGTTCGGCCAGCAGAACGTCGACCAAGGGGATTTGCAGCGGGAGAATTTCGTCAGTTTCACCAGCGACCAGATCGGCGGCATGCTCTCGCCGCTGACGATTTTTCGCGATCAGCAGGGCTTCAGCGGACGCATCGTGGCGTCGTCACCGAGCCTGGAAGAAGTCCGGCGACTGGTGATCGCCGGGTTCGGAATCGGCTGTTTGCCCGAGCACGTAGTGGCGGCGGACGTCGACGCCGGATTGCTCTGGCGCCTGCCGCCCCACGAAGGGATCGCCGACGTGGACATTCATTTGCTGTGGAACCGCGAGCAGCGCATGAGCCGGGCCGAAACGATATTCATCGAGAGCCTGCAACGCTGCCTGACGGCTTAGACGCGCAACACCTGCGCGACCGGTTCACCGGCACGCAAACGTTCGAGCAAGCGCGGCTCGGCATGATCGGACGCCAGCGCCTGCTCGATGACACCGGCCGCAGTGTGCCAATCGAGAAACAGCACGCCGTTGTCGTCCGCCAGCACCAGATCACCCGGCTGCACGGTGACGCCTGCGCAGTGAATCGGCTGGTTGATCTGGCTGTCGCCGCGACCGTGCAGCTTGGTGGTCAGCAGGCTGGTGCCGCGAGCGAAAACCGGCAATCCGCCCTCTCGCAGCTCCAGCAAATCAGTCACGGCACCGTCGACCACGATGCCCGCCGCCCCGGCACAACTCGCGGCACAACTGGTCACCGCGCCGACCGGTGCGTGTTGCCAGTCGCCGCCGGTGTCGATCACCAACACGTCGCCCGGCTTTATCAGCGCCAACGCCTGGTTGACGGCAATGGCATCGGCGCCCACCAATTTCAGGGTTAGCGCACGGCCCACCAGTTTCACATTGGGTACCATCGCCCGCAGTTGCGAGTCGGCAAAACCCGCCTCCAGAAAATGGCCAAGGGTTGGAAAGCTGACCGCTTTGAACTGCTCGACCAACTGTGATTCATCCATGCTGCGACTCCCTGGCAATCACCTCGGCCACACAGTCTATTTCCAGCGACACGCCCCACAGTGCCACGCACACCGTGGTTCGCGCCGGCGGTGCATGGCCGAGAAACTCGCGATACACCGCGTTGAACGGCTCCAGTTGCGCGGGATCGGTGAGGTACGCGTTGACCTTGATCACGTGGCTGAAACCCGAGCCGGCTTCAATCAGGATCGCCTCGAGATTGCGCAAGGTTTGCCGCACTTGCTCGGTGAAATCGGCGGGCTGCTCATCGAGTGTGCTTTGGGCCGGAATCTGCCCGGCGGTGAACACCAGATGGCCGCTGACCACCGCTTGAGAGTAAGGCCCGACCGGGCCGATGAAGCCCGGAGCGGATTGAATTCTGCGCATGCTGTTGAGCTCCATGAATCAGGCCGCAGCCGATTTGAAAGGTTTGCGAACGGGTTGATCGGCGGCCGGCTCCGCCGCCGGGATTTCGCTGATGTCACGCTTGAACGTCTCGGTCAGCAGCAACAGCGCCAGCAAGGAAATCAGCGCCGCGCCGATCATGTACCAGGCCACCGACGAGCCTTTGCCGGTCGCTGCGAGCAACGCAGTGGTGACGATGGGCGTTGCGGCGCTGCCCAGCAGGCCGGACAGCATGTAGCTGATCGACAGTCCCGAATAACGCACGCGGGTGCCGAACAACTCCGCCAGGAAGGTCGCGATAGGCCCGTAGTTGGCGGCGAATGCAGTCATCAACAGCAAGTAGCCGAAGATCACCAGCGACAGCTCCTTGGTGTCCATCAGCCAGAACATCGGGAACGCGACCAACGCCTCAGCAACGATGCCGGCGACAATGATCGGCTTGCGACCGAATCGGTCCGACAACGCGCCGAACACCGGCAGCATGACGATGCACCAGGCGCAGGACAGCAGCACCACGCCCAGCATCACGCTGCGACTGAAACCAAGATTCTGCGTGCCGTACGTCAGGCCGAACGCGACGATGATGTTGAACGACGCGCCGGTCGACATCGTCGCAATACCGCCGAGCACCACTTGCTTCCAGTACTTGCGGAAGACTTCGGCCAGCGGCATTTTCACCTGCACTTCCGCTTCCTTGACCTTGTTGAAGGCTGGCGTTTCGGCGATGTTCAGGCGGATGTACAAACCCACGGCGATCAGCAGCACGCTGGCCAGAAACGGAATGCGCCAGCCCCAGGCCAACAGGTCTTCAGGCGACAGCCACGCGGCGATCACCAGGAACGCCAGGTTGGCAATCATGGTCCCGGCCGGGACGCCGATCTGCACCCAGGAACCGTACAGGCCGCGCTTGTTGGCCGGCGCATGTTCCACCGCCATCAACACCGCCCCGCCCCACTCACCGCCCAGCGCCAGGCCTTGAATGACCCTCAGCAATAACAACAGGATCGGCGCCCATATCCCGATGGCCGCGTAATTGGGTAACAAACCGATCGCGAACGTGGCGGCGCCCATGGTCAACAGCGAAATCAACAACATTGACTTGCGACCCAAGCGATCACCGAAGTGCCCGAACAATGCCGCACCGACAATCCGCGCCAGATACGCCGAAGCGAAGGTGCCGAATGCCAACAATGTGCCGATCAGCGGCACGAAGTCCGGGAAGAACACCTTGTTGAAGACCAACGCCGACGCGGTGGCAAACACAAACAGGTCGTACCATTCCACCGTGGTGCCGATGACACTGGCCACGGCAACTTTTTTCATGCTGATTGCAACTTCCGGCGGGGCACCGGACTTTTCTGCGGACGATAGATCGCTCATCACTGACTCCAGGAATTCTTCAGAACTCGTTTATTTAATTGTTTTGACTGGCAGTAAATCGTTTGAGAGTGAGGGATTGTTGTTATGTCTCGCCCAACTGAGTGGGCGAGTTTTTATATTCAGTAACCCAGTAATCGGTCCGCGTTATTCAATAAAGGTTCGCCGGCATTTAAACGGCGAAAGTTCTCCGCAACTTGTTCGGCAATGCAGTCGTGGGAGGCCGCCGAAGCCATGTGCGGTGTGATTGTCACGCCGGGCATTGTCCAGAGACGGTGATCAACCGGCAGTGGTTCTTGCTCGAAAACATCCAGCAGCGCGCCGCGCAGTTTTCCTCGTTTCAGGGCGTGCTCGAGGTCGTCGATATTGAGATGACCGCCCCGGCCGCAATTCACCAGCGCAGCACCATTGGCCAATTGTTCGAAAGTTGAATGACCAAGAATGCCGCGGGTTTCGCTGGTCAGCGGCAACAAGTTGATCAGCAACTCCACACCCTCAAGAAACGGTTTCAGGTTTGCCGCACCGGCGAAGGTCTGCACACCGCTTATCGTCTTGTCACTGCGCGCCCAGCCACGAACGTCATAACCGGAAGCGGCCAGATCCTGAGCGATGGCACTGCCCAGCGATCCCAGCCCCATCACACCCACCTTGAATTGCCCCGCCGCCCGTTGCAGCGGCCGCTCCCAGCGCTGTTCCTGTTGCTGCAACAGCACTTGATCGAAACCACGGTGATAGTGAATCACCGCCCAGCGTACGTATTCGGTCATGCCCTGACGGTGACCGGGATCGACCACCCGGCACACGGGCAGATCCGGGCACGACGGGTCGTGATCGAGGTGATCGATGCCGGCCGCCACCGAGTGAATCACCTGAAGATTCGGTAACGCGGCGAGGCTGCCCGGCAAAGGGAACCAGCACGCGGCAATCTGCGCATTTTTGGCCAGCGGATCATCCGCCAGCACGGTGGTGAGCTGCGGCGCGCTGCGGGCGAACGCGGCTTGCAGTTGCTTGAGCAGCAAGGTGTCGCGGGAGAGCAAAACCACGGTGTTGATGACGGTTTTCACGATAAGTAGGACTCACGCTGGGATTCGATCAGGGTCAGTGCGGCCTCCCAGGCCAGGTCGATGATGTTGTCCTGCTCATCGCGGTCAAACTGCTCGGCGGTGTGTGCACACACTTCCGGCGACGGGTAATGCAACGCTGAACCGCCGGCCAGCGCCGCCACCTGCGCCTGACAGGCCCGCTCCAGAAAGTGGATCTCCTGGAACGCCTGAGCCACGCCGGAGCCGCCGACCAGCAAACCGTGATTGCGCAGGATCATTGCCCGGTGCGGCCCCAGATCAGCAATCAACCGCTCGCGCTCATCCAGCGACAACGCGATGCCTTCATAGGTGTGATACGCCAATTTGCCATAGAACTTCAGCGCGTGCTGACTGATCGGCAGCAAGCCCTGTTTCTGCGCCGCAACGGCCATGCCGGCGGCGGTATGGGTATGGATCACGCAATTCAGGTCCGGACGGGCCATGTGAATGGCCGAATGAATGACGAACCCTGCGGCGTTGACCCGATGACCTTCGTAATGCGGATCGACGACGCGCCCATCCTGATCGATGCGCACCAGATCCGAGGCGCGCATGCGGTCGAAAATCACCCCATAGCGGTTGATCAGAAAGTGATGCTCAGGCCCTGGAATCCGCAGGGTGATGTGGGTGTCGATCAAATCGGTCATGCGAAAGTGCGCGACCAGCCGATACAGCGCAGCCAGTTCGCAACGGGCCTTCCATTCAACCGGGCCGATGTGTTCAGGTTTACTCACGAATACACCTCTTTAACAGCGTGGGTGACGACCGGGTTGGCGCGCAGGCGGGCCAGCCCGCAAACACCGATCAGGGACAGGGCCGAAAGCAAGGTGAAGAACACCGCCAACGGCAGCCATTGTCCGGAAAACTTGCTCGCCAGCAGCGTGCCGATCAGCGGCGTGGTGCCGCCGGCCAGTGCACAGCTCAACTGGTAAGCGATGGAAATGCCCGAGTAGCGCAGGTGCACCGGGAACGCCTGGGTCATGTAACCGGCGATCACCGCGTACAGCGCCGAAAGGATCACAACCGCGAGGGCGATGCCGAGGGTCATCAACAGAATGTTTTGCGTGCCCACCAGCAAGAACATCGGGTACGGCGTGACCATGCACAGCAGCGCAACGAGCTTGAGAAAACGACCTTCGCCGATGCGCTCGGCGAGCAGTGCGCTGAGCGGTTGCGAGAGCAACTGAATGACGGTCACCAGGAACAGGCAATCGAGAATCGTCGAGCGTGCGATGCCCTGATACTGGGTGACGTAGGTGATCATGAAAGTGTTGGTGAAGAAGAACCCGGCCGAGCCGATGGTCACTGCGGCGGCAGCGAACAGGATCTGCCGCCAGCACGTGCGAATCACGTCTTTCACCGGGTATTTGGCGGTCTCGTTGTTGTCCCGCGCCTTGGCGAATTCCGGCGACTCATGAACGCCGGAGCGGATCATCAGGCCGACCATCATCAGCACACCACTGGCGAGGAACGGCAGACGCCAGCCCCAGGCGAGGAAGTCTTCGGGTTCGAGTGATGTCACCAGGCGAAAAGCAATCAACGCCAGCAACAAACCGGCCGGGCTGCCGAGTTGGGCGAATGATGCGTAGAAGGTTTTGCGCTTGGCTGGCGCGTGCTCGCTGGCCATCAACACGGCCCCGCCCCACTCGCCTCCGACGGAAATGCCCTGGATCAAACGCAGCACGATCAGGCCGATCGGTGCCCAGATACCGGCGCTGGCGTAGCTGGGTAACAGGCCGATGCCGGCAGTTGCCACGCCCATCAGCGCCATCGTCACCAGCAACATTTTCTTGCGGCCCAGACGATCGCCCAAGTGTCCGAAAACCATGCCGGCCATGGGACGGGCGATGAAGCCGACGGCGAAACTGCCAAAAGCCGCCAGGGTACTCATCACCGGGTCGCTGCTGGGAAAGAACACTTGCCCAAGCACCAACGCCGCCGCGGTGGCGTAAATGTAAAAGTCGTAGAACTCGATGGTCGTGCCAATGAAGGCAGCGGCCGCCGCTCGACGCGGCTGTGCGGTGGTATGCATGCAAGGACCCTGTGTATTTATAGTTTTGGGCAGGTACTGAAGGCTGTTTACGGTTGCGCTCTGTGGCGCTTGTGGGCTTTATCGCTTCCATGCCAGGATTAGTCAATTTTCATATTCTTATCTTTACTATTAGCACTGCTACTACATGGGATTGTCATGACTTCCACTAACCCCTGGGTGGGCCGACGTTTTCTGAACGATCGCCTCGACTGGAACCTGCTGCGCACCTACCTTGTGATCGGCCAGGAAGGCAGCATGAGCCGTGCCGCAGCGCGGTTGCACATCACGCAGTCGGCCGTCAGCCAGGCGCTTAAACGGCTGGAAGAACAACTGGAATGCGTGTTGATTGCCCGTAGCGGGAGACGGTTTGACCTGACGGAAACCGGGGAAGAAGTCCTGCGCATTGCGACGGATATCTACGGCGATATTTCGCGATTGGGCACCGTGGTGGAGAGTCGTCACGATGACGTGGTGGGCAAGATCCGCATCCTCACCGTCAGCGGTGTGCAGGCGCGGCATTACGACGAGTTCCTCGCCGACTTCCATGAAACCCACCCGAAAATCGAGCTGGAAGTCGAGGTGATGGGCAGCTCGAACATCATCAGTTCGTTGCTGCAGAAGACCGCGACCATTGGCGTCGGCCTGTGTCGTTTACCGCAGCCGAGGCTGGAACAGCGGGTGCTGTTCCGAGAGCGTTATGCGTACTTTTGCGGCCAGCGTCATCGGCTGTTCGGACAAGAGAATCTGACGCTGGAACAGCTCGCCGCAGAAAACTTCGTCAGTTTCACCAGCGACCAGCTCGGCGGAAATCTTTCGCCGCTGACGCTGTTTCGCGACCAGCAGGGTTTTACCGGCAAGATCGTTGCTTCATCGACGAGCTTCGAAGAGATTTACCGATTGATTTGCGCAGGGTACGGGATTGGCTGCCTGCCGACGCATTTGGTGAAAAGGGATGTCGAGCAAGGGTTGCTGTGGCGGTTGCCGCCGGAGGATGGGGTGGTGGATTTTGATATTCAGCTGCTGTGGAATCGCGAGCAGAAGATGAGTCAGGCGGAAACCGTGTTCCTCGAAAGCTTCCAGCACATGCTCAGCATTCGTGAGCCTGTGCTGTGAAGCCTTGATCGGTTAAACGTGAGGATCGCCAGGCGCTTTACTCGGCGTGGCGTATTGCGGTTTCAGGTGGCCGTCCTGATCGAGTAACCAGGCGTCCATGATCTGTCGCACCACAGGCCCGGCGACGCGACCGCCGGCCTCGCCGTTTTCGATCATTACCGAGATGACAATCTTCGGGTGCTCGGCTGGCGCGAAGCCGACAAACAAGGCGTTGTCGCGGTTCCGCTCCAGGGTTTTCGCCCGGTTGTAGCGCTCACCCTGTTTGATCGCGACCACTTGCGCGGTACCACTTTTCCCGGCGATGCGGTATTGGGCGCCTTGGGCCGCCGCTCGGGCGATCCCGCGAGCGTCGTGCATGACCATTTGCATGCCGTGGTTGACCTGCTCCCAGTCACGCGGGTCTTTCAACAGGATGTTTGGCATCGGATGCTCATCCACTGGCGTCACACCGTCCACGGTCTTGGCCAGGTGCGGACGGTTCCAGACACCTTTGTTGGCGATCAGTGCGGTGGCTTGAGCCAGCTGCAGCGGCGTGACTTGCATGTAACCCTGGCCGATGCCGAGGATCACCGTTTCGCCGGGGAACCACGCCTGACGGCGCGTGGCACGCTTCCAGGCCTGAGACGGCATCAAGCCGGCAGACTCTTCGAACATATCCAGCGAGACCTTCTCGCCAAGCCCGAACATCGCCATGTAGTCGTGCAGGCGATCGATGCCCAGCTTGTGCGCCAGGTCGTAGAAGTAGGTGTCGTTGGAGCGCATGATCGCCGCGTCCATGTCCACCCAACCGTCGCCGCTGTGGTTCCAGTTACGGTACTTGTGATCGAAGTCCGGGAGCTGGTAATAACCCGGGTCGAAGACACGGGTTTGCGGGGTCACGACACCCGCATCCAGGCCGGCAATCGCCACTTCAGGCTTGATGGTCGAACCGGGCGCATAAAGACCGCGCAGTACGCGGTTGAACAGCGGCCGGTCGATGGAGTCATGCAGTGCCGCGTACTCCTTGAAGCTGATCCCGGTCACGAACAGGTTCGGGTCAAAGCTTGGCTTGCTGACCATGGCCAGCACTTCACCGGTCGATGGATCGAGCGCGACCACTGAACCGCGACGATCACCCAAGGCTTCTTCGGCGGCTTCCTGAAGTTTGACGTCGAGGCTCAGGACGATGTTTTTACCAGGCACCGGATCGGTGTGTTTGAGCACTCGCAGCACGCGACCTTGGGCGTTGGTTTCGACTTCTTCGTAACCGACGTGGCCGTGCAATTCTGATTCATAAAACTTTTCAATCCCGGTCTTGCCGATGGATTGGGTGCCTCGGTACTCGACAGTGTCCAGGGCCTTGGATTCTTTCTCGTTGATTCGACCGACGTAGCCGATGGAATGGGCGAAGTGCGCGCCCATCGGGTAATGGCGAACGAACTGCGGCTCTACGTCGATTCCGGGCAGGCGGAATTCGTTGACGGCGAGTACGGCGATTTGCTCTTCACTGAGTTCGTAGAACAGCGTGACAGGCACAAAGGGGTGGCGCGCCTGCTTCATCGCCTTGTCGAACAACGTCCGGTCTTCAGCGGGCAGGTGCAGGAGATTGACCACCTCATCCAGTTCTTCTTTGACGTCAGCGGCGCGTTCGCGGGTGATGGTCAGGTTGAAGCTGGGGCGGTTGTCCGCGAGGACCACGCCATTGCGGTCGTAGATCAATCCGCGCGTGGGGGTGATCGGCAATACGTGGACGCGATTGTTTTCCGAGATGGTCGAGTGATAGTCAAACTCGACGACTTGCAGCACGTACAGGCGCACCACCAGTGCGCAGGTGATAGCGACGACGAACAAGGCGCAAGCCATCAGTCTTTTGTTGACCAGGCGCGTCTCTTTTTCGTGGTCCTTGATCGGTATCGGTTGGGGCATTTCTGCAGCTGCTCTTTAACTAAAAAGGGGCGCCGATCCGTAGGCTTGAAATCAGTCCGTTAAAAAAACGAGCTGCACCATACCAAAAACCGTGCGGTCACTTTAGTGCGATTTCCTCTAACGGTTGTCCTTGAGGGCCAAAACGACGGTTGGTTTTTTCTGACTCGTGCGATTTGTTCAAAATTGATATTCCGATTCATGCATTTTTCTTGCAGATAGGCCTGTGGATACTGGGTGCATGTCATTCCTTTTTTGGAGTTTGTTCATGCATCCACGATTTACACGATTACTCGGTTCGAACGGTTTTTCCATTGGGCTGGAGCTGCCACTGGATAACGATTGGTCCAGCGACGGCCAGCGCCGACGAATTGCCGAAGACCGCCCTTTTGGTGTTCCGGATCTGAAGCAACATGCAGCGATGGCGAGGCTGGCGGACAAGGCTGGATTCCGTGCTCTGTGGGTCCGCGATGTACCGGTTTACGACCCGAATTTCGGCGATGCCGCACAGGTTTTCGAAACCTTTTCCTATCTTGGGTACCTGGCCGGAATCACCGACAACATCATGTTGGGTACGGCGGCGGTTGTACTTCCATTGCGTCAGCCTTGGCTCACTTTGAAGTCAGCAAACAGTGTTGATGAGTTGAGCGATGGGCGTTTACTGCTTGGCGTGGCCAGTGGTGACCGGCCTATGGAATATCCATTGTTTGGGGTCGATTACGATCAGAGGGGAGAGATTTTTCGCGACACGGTGGAGTTGTTGCGCGACCAGGGTGAAGGCCGTCTGCCTGAAGGTGCGCACTTGCTTCCGCAGCGAGATGAAGCGGCTCCATTGTTGGTGGCAGGTCTTGGCCAGCAATCACCCGCATGGATTGGTGAGCACATGGATGGCTGGCTCGCCTACCCGGGCACGCCAGATGAGCATCGGCGTCGGGTCGGGTTGTGGCGCGAGGTGGGTGGGGATAAACCTTACATCAGCTTTGTCCACCTTGATCTGGCAGCCAATCCTCACGCTCCGATGCGACGTGTGCGTTTTGGCGGCATTTGCGGGCGGTTGGCGCTGATTGATGAGCTTCAGGCATTACGTGAAGCCGGGGTACAACATGTTGGCCTGCATGTGCGTCGTAGCGAACGCCCGGTTGCCGGGGTTATTGAAGAGATTGCTGAATACGTTCTGCCAAAGTTCCACTGACAATGCAGTGTTTTCAAGGGCCGCCAATGTGGCTGCCCTTTTTTTCGCCACTTTCCTGCGGGCAAAACAAAACCCCAACTGCTTTCGCAATTGGGGTTTCGGAATTTAATCTTGACGATGACCTACTCTCACATGGGGAAACCCCACACTACCATCGGCGATGCATCGTTTC
>NZ_JACVBM010000011.1:0-196704 GCF_014852385.1 Pseudomonas sp. PDM03
GCTCGCTCCTACAGGGGGTTACACAACCCTTGTAGGAGCGAGCGGTGCGGCGATCCGACTTGCCCGCGAAGGCGTCATACCCGCCAATACAAATCTTAAGCCCTGAACTGGCCTAGGCTCGCCTTCAACTGCGCCGCGAGGCCATCCAGCACCTTGCCGCTGGCCGTGGTTTCCACCACCGCCTGTGCCGCCTTCTCAGCCTGTGCATGAATGGTTTCAACCCGCCCCCGCACCGCTTGCGCGCCTTGCGCCTGATGAGCCGCTGCTTGCGTCGCCAGACCTATCGCAGCATGCACCTGCTCGACCGACACCTGCACCGATTGCTGCAACTGCGCACTGTCACGCAACACCAGCAAACCCTCGCTGGCCTGACGCCCGGCCTGGCCGATCACTTCCACCGCCTCACGCGCACCTTGCTGCAACGCCACGATGTGCGCCTGAATGTCGCCCGTGGAACTCTGGGTCTTGCTCGCCAGTGCCCGCACTTCGTCCGCCACTACGGCAAAGCCGCGACCGGTCTCACCGGCACGCGCCGCTTCAATGGCAGCGTTCAGCGCCAGCAAATTGGTTTGCTCGGCGATCCCGTGAATCACGGTCAGCACCACTTCAATCTGCTCACTTTGCTGCGCCAGTCGCTCGATGACTTTCGCGCCGGTATCGACTTGCCCAGCCAACGCTTCGATCAGGCTGCCGACTTTCGCCGAGGTCCGGGTGTTTTCATCGGTGGCCGAACGGATGTCCACCACTTGCTTCAAGGCTGCCTGCATTGCGTGGCTTTCGGACTGTGCTTCATCAGCCATTTGCGACAGCGCGCGCAGGCTCTCGGCCACTTCGTCACGCTGCATGCCCGCCGCCGCATCGGCACCTGCGTTACGCAGGGTCATGGCGCCGATTTCCACGCCGGTACGCTGGGCCACATCGCCCGCTTCGCGCACGATAGGCTGCAACTTATCCACAAAGCGATTGACCGCCGAGGCCATGTCGCCGATTTCGTCCTTGCTGTTGATCTGCACGCGCTTGGTCAGGTCGCCCTCGCCCGCCGCCAGGTCGTCCATCGCGGCAATCAGCAGCTTCAAGCGATTGACTACGCGACGACCCAAAACGACCGCCAGCAACAGCAGCACACCGCAACCGACCAATGCCAGGCCCATACCGATGCGCCAGCGCAAGGTCGCCGCGGCTTCCTGCACGGTGCTGGTGGTGTTGGCTTTCATTTCCGAGGCGGTGGACTGAGCAGACGTCAGACGCGCCCGCATTGCCGTGGCGCTATCAGCCGCCGCGCCCTTGAGACTGTCGCCGACCAGTTGATCACTGCTGGAGATCAGTGCAGAGAAACGCTTGTCCAGCGCCACCAGATCGGTTTCCACCGAGGCAGTGGAGACGCCCATCAAGACTTTGCCGATTTCCACGCCATTTGGGTTGATCGAGGCTTCGACGTAGTAGACCGATGGATCGTTTTTCGCCGCATCCAGCACTTTATCCAGCGCACGCTCGCCCTGGCCTTTCTCCAGAAGGGCCTTGTTGATCGGGTTTTCGCGATTGAGGTAGCGCGTCAGGTGTTGCCCCGTTGCGTCGTCATAGATCACGAACAGCACGTTGGGATTGCGCTGGGCCCGGCGGGCGAATTCGGACAAGGTGGGGACGTCGCTGTCCCACATGGCGCGGGGCGCGACGGAAGCAAGAAGCTGCGCCATATCATTGGCAGAGTCCTTCAGGTCCTTTTCCAGGGTCGCACGCAGCTGCACCTGCTCGTCCTTCAGCCGCGAAGACAAACCGGCCGTGAGGCGCTGACGCGTGCTGGTGGAGAGGTTGTCGAGGCTCGACGTGACTTCACGTCCCGCCTGCTCCAGCTCGCCGGAAAGTTTTTGACTGTCGGCACCCAGGCGCACACCCAAATCAGCTTCCAGCGCAGTCACTGTGCTCCGCGTCAGAGCAA
This sequence comes from Pseudomonas sp. PDM03, assembly GCF_014852385.1. NCBI lineage: Bacteria > Pseudomonadati > Pseudomonadota > Gammaproteobacteria > Pseudomonadales > Pseudomonadaceae > Pseudomonas > Pseudomonas sp. PDM03. The sequence goes on from NZ_JACVBM010000011.1 coordinate 1,937, forward strand.
CAGCCACCAGCACCTGCACCAAAAGGGCGATACCAAGGGTAACGAACACAGGCCGCAATAGACGGCTTTGTAACAATGAGAGAACCGCCGACACTTGATATCCCTCTGCATTGACGCCATTAAATTGATGGCACGCCAGAAGACGCGCTCTTAATGAAGATCACAGCAAAGGTCATGCCGTCCAACAGGCATAAACGACAAAGGGCCCGATTAAGGGCCCTTTGTTTTTTACATCAACGACTTATTAAGCGAACGGGTGACGCAGAACGATGGTTTCGTTGCGGTCCGGGCCCGTCGAAATAATGTCGATAGGTGCACCGATCAGCTCTTCGACGCGTTTGATGTAGGCGCGTGCGTTAGCTGGCAGCTCTTCCAGGGCTTTGGCACCCACGGTCGATTCGGTCCAGCCCGGCACTTCTTCGTACACAGGCTGCAGACCTACGTAGCTGTCAGCGTCAGTCGGGGCAACAGCGTTACCTTCGGCATCTTTGTAGCCGACGCAGATGTTGATGGTTTCCAGACCGTCGAGTACGTCCAGCTTGGTCAGGCAGATGCCCGAGATGCTGTTCACATCGATAGCGCGACGCAGGATAACAGCGTCAAACCAGCCACAACGACGGGCACGGCCGGTAGTCGCGCCGAACTCGTGACCTTGTTTGGCCAGGTGCGCACCGACTTCGTCGAACAGTTCAGTCGGGAACGGACCCGAACCTACACGCGTGGTGTAAGCCTTGGTGATGCCCAGGATGTAGTCGAGGAACATCGGGCCAACACCCGAACCGGTAGCAACGCCGCCAGCGGTGGTGTTAGAGCTGGTCACGTACGGGTAGGTACCGTGGTCGATGTCCAGCAACGAACCTTGGGCGCCTTCAAACATGATGTCTTTGCCGGCGCGACGCAGGTCGTGCAGCTCGGCCGTCACGTCCAGCATCAGCGGCTTGAGCAGCTCAGCGTATTCTTTGCATTCGGCCAGGGTCTTTTCGAACTCGATGGCCGGCTCTTTGTAGTAACCCACCAGCATGAAGTTGTGGTAATCCACCAGTTCACGCAGCTTGTCTTCAAAGCGCGGCATGTTCAGCAGGTCGCCGACACGCAAGCCACGACGCGCAACCTTGTCTTCGTAGGCCGGGCCGATGCCGCGACCGGTCGTACCGATCTTCAGCTCGCCACGGGCCTTTTCACGGGCCTGGTCCAGCGCAACGTGGAAGGACAGGATCAGCGGGCAGGACGGGCTGATACGCAGACGCTCACGCACCGGTACGCCTTTCTCTTCCAGCTTGATGATTTCCCGCAGCAGAGCGTCGGGGGCAACCACCACGCCGTTGCCGATCAGGCACTGCACGCCTTCGCGCAGCACGCCCGACGGGATCAGGTGCAAGACGGTTTTTTCGCCATCGATCACCAAGGTGTGACCAGCGTTGTGGCCACCCTGGTAGCGCACTACGGCGGCAGCATGTTCGGTCAGCAGATCAACGATCTTGCCTTTGCCCTCATCACCCCATTGGGTGCCCAGGACTACGACATTCTTACCCATAACACTTGTCCTCATTCGCGCAAACTTGGTGCCGGCCAAGGGCCGGCAGGAAAACTCAAGAAGCCAGTGGCGATACTTGCCAAAGCCCGTTCTGCTGAATCAATTGCCGGTCGCAGTCCGCTTCACGGGCGGCGGCCAAAGGTTGACCAGGCAATGCCTGAACGACACGCTGACCCTCACTGCGCAACTGGCAAACCTGCTGCCAGAGTGCTGCATCCGTACTGTCAGGCATCCAGATACCGCCAGACGGTAGCTCGATTTCAGCACGCCCCAGGGTCACCAGGGTTTTCAAATCGGTAGAGAAACCGGTTGCCGGACGAGCGCGACCGAAGTCAGCGCCGATGTCGTCGTAACGACCGCCCTGAGCGATGGACTGACCAACGCCCGGCACGAACACCGCGAACACCACACCGGTGTGGTAGTGGTAGCCGCGCAACTCGCCCAGATCGAAGTACAGCGGCAGTTCCGGGAAACGCACGGACAAACGCTCGGCAATCGCCAGCAAATCGTCCAGTGCCGCCAAAACCGGTGCCGGCGCATTCGCCAGACGCTCGCGAGCAGCGCTCAACACTTCACGGCCGCCACACAGATCGACCAACGCACGCAGCATGCCCGACAGATCGGCAGGCAAACCTTCGGTCAAGGTAATGACCTCGTCGATGGCCTTGCGTTGCAACGCATCGAACAACTGTTGTTCAACTTCACCGGACAAACCGGCCGCGCGGGCCAGGCCACGGTAGATGCCGACATGACCGAGGTCCATGTGCACTTCCGGCACGTCGGCCAGTTGCAGCATGGCCAGCATCAGGCTGATGACTTCCACGTCGCTGCTCGGGCTGGCATCGCCGTACAACTCGGCGCCCAGTTGAATCGGGCTGCGCGAGGACGACAAGGCGCGTGGCTGAGCGTGCAGCACGCTGCCGGCATAGCACAGACGGCTCGGACCTTCGCGACGCAGGGTATGCGCATCGATGCGCGCCACTTGCGGCGTGATGTCGGCACGGAAACCCATCTGCCGGCCCGATTGCGGGTCGATGACCTTGAAGGTACGCAGATCGAGGTCCTGGCCCGCGCCGGTCAGCAAGGATTCCAGGTACTCGATATGGGGAGTCACGACAAACTCGTAACCCCAGCTCTGGAACAGATCCAACACCTGACGACGCGCGACTTCAATGCGCGCCGCTTCCGGTGGCAGTACTTCTTCGATGCCATCTGGCAGCAGCCAGCGGTCTACCGTTGCCATTACGCCATTCCCCTATGGTCCGGGCGGCAAGCCTATGGGCGAGCCTTGAGTGAAGCAGAAAATGATCGGCTTTGTTTACAAGCCACCCATAAACAACGCGGCGAAAAGCCTGAAAATAAGCTTCGCCAATCACTTTCCTCGAAAAACCTGTCGAGTCATTCAACTCGGGCGCCTGCATAAACAACAGCAATCAAACGTGCAGACGCAAAAAAGCCGGGAATTTCCCGGCTGCCGCATCATACACACGTTTTCCCAAAGGATCACCCCGCCCGAGGCTTTAGCCGCCAGGCGGGGGATGATTCAGGTCAACGTCGTATCAAGGCTTGGCTTTTTCCAGGTAACGGAAGAAGTCACTGCTTGGGTCCAGGACCATGACGTCGGATTTGTTCGCGAAGCTTTCACGGTAGGCACGCAGGCTACGGTAGAAACCGTAGAACTCCTGATCCTGGCCGTAGGCCTTGGAGTAGATCGCAGCGGCCTGGGCATCACCATCACCGCGAACCTCTTCGGATTCACGATAGGCTTCAGCCAGCAGCACGCGGCGTTGACGATCGGCGTCGGCACGAATGCCTTCTGCCAGCTCGTTACCCTTGGCGCGGTGCTCGCGAGCTTCACGCTCACGCTCGGAGCTCATACGCTCGAACACACTGCGGTTTACTTCTTTCGGCAGATCGATGGCCTTGACCCGAACATCGACCACTTCGATGCCCAGCTCTTTTTCCGCCATCTTGTTCAGCGAAGCGGTGATATCGGTCATCAGCGCATCGCGCTCACCCGACACCACTTCGTGCAGCGTGCGTTTACCAAACTGGTCACGCAGGCCCGATTCCAGACGACGGGAAAGACGCTCGTCAGCAATCTGCTTGAGGCCGGAAGTCGCGGTGTAGTAACGCTCAGCGTCCTTCACGCGCCACTTGGCGTAGGCATCGACCATGACTGCTTTCTTTTCCAGCGTCAGGAAGCGTTGTGTCGGTGCATCCAGCGTCATCAGGCGCGAGTCGAACTTGCGCACCTGGTTAACGTAAGGCACTTTCACATGCAGGCCCGGCTGAACATCGGTCTGAACCACGCGACCGAACTGCAGCAACACCGCACGCTCGGTCTGAGCCACGATGTAGAAGCAGTTCCAGGCTGCGATCGCCACGACGACGCCGACAATAAGGGCGATCAGCGATTTATTGCTCATCAGCGACTCTCCCTGGTACGTGCAGGCTGTTGCTGCAGATCAGCTGCCGCACGCGCATTCGCTTCATTGCTGGTGGCTGCCGCACCGGTCACCGAAGTGCTGGTGTTGCGACCACTTTCGACCATCTTGTCCAGCGGCAAGTACAGCAGATTGCTCTGGCCATTCTTGTTGCCGGTCACGAGAACCTTGCTGGTGCTGCTGAAGACTTCCTGCATGGTGTCCAGGTACAGACGCTGGCGGGTGACTTCAGGTGCCTTGCGGTACTCGGCGACCAGTTTGGTGAAGCGATCGGCCTCACCCTTGGCGCGCGAGACAGTTTCGTCACGGTAGCCGTTGGCATCTTCGATGATGCGCTGGGCCTGACCACGGGCTTCCGGCACGACGCCGTTGGCATAGGTTTCAGCCTGGTTGCGCGAACGCTGCTCGTCTTCACGGGCGCGGATCACGTCATCGAAGGCTTCCTGTACTTCACGCGGTGCCGCTGCGCTCTGTACGTTGACCTGGGTGACGGTGATGCCGGTGCGATAGGTATCCATGAAGCGTTGCAGACGCTCCTTGATCTCGCTGGCCATCAATTCACGACCTTCGGTCAGCACCTGGTCCATCGCGGTGGAACCCACCACATGGCGCAAGGCACTTTCGGTCGCGTGCTGCAGGCTGATTTCCGGCTGATCGACGCTCAGCACGAAGTCCTGCAGGTTGCTGATCTTGTACTGCACGGTCAGCGGTACTTCGACGATGTTTTCGTCTTCAGTCAGCATTTGACCCTGCTTGGTGTACGCACGCTCACGCGTGACGTTTTCCAGGTACTTGCGATCGATCGGCGGGAAATAGATGTTCAGACCCGGGCCGACGGTTTCGTAGTACTTGCCGAAGCGCAGCACCACGGCTTGCTCCTGCTCGTCGACTACATAGACCGCGCTGTACAGCCACACGGCCGCCAACACGACCAGGCCGATGCCGAGCAGGCCGCCAAAGCCGCCACTCTTGCCCGGACCACCGCCGTCATCACCGCGTTTCTTACCACCACCGAACAACCCATTCAGGCTTTCCTGCAGCTTTCGGAAGGCCTCGTCGAGATCCGGTGGTCCCTTGCGGTCGCCGTTATTGCGACGCTTGCCACCCCAAGGATCCTGATTATTCGAGTTGCCACCCGGCTCATTCCAAGCCATAGCGCTCTCCATCTGATAAAGCAAAGACGCACCCACGGCGCGCCGACCAATGCTACAGAATGCCTGTCACCGCGGCACAACCGCTTTCTCAGGCTTTTATTGCAAAGTGTGTTGTTCGATGAACTCTGTCGGCACAACGCCTTCACGGCTGACCAGCCGATTGAGCTCCGAGCGTGGCAATCGAACGGCCAGCAAGCTGACACCTTCTTCGTCGTGTTCTTCTTTCTGCACCGCTCCGAGTTCGAAGAACTGCGCACGCAGTCGAGCGAATCGTTGCGGCAAGCGCAAGGTACCGATAAACATCTCACTGCCCAGCAACTCGGCAATGGCTTGTTCGAGCAATTCCAGACCACTGCCATCACGCGCCGACAACCAGACCCGTTGAGGCTTGCCGCTTTCGTCGCGCTGGATCTGTGGCTCAACGCCTTCAAGCAAATCGAGTTTGTTATAGACCTCGAGGATCGGCAAGTCCTGGGCACCAATCTCGCCCAGCACCACCATCACCTGCTCGATCTGCAACATGCGATCCGGTTCGGCCGCATCGATCACGTGCAACAGCAGGTCGGAGTTGCTCGACTCTTCGAGCGTAGACCGAAATGCCTCGACCAGCTTGTGGGGCAAGTGACGAATGAAACCCACGGTGTCGGCCAGGACAATCGGCCCCAGGTCGGCCAGCTCCAGACGGCGCAAGGTCGGGTCCAGCGTGGCAAACAACTGGTCAGCCGCGTACACGTCGGATTTCGTCACGTTATTGAAGAGCGTGGATTTGCCGGCGTTGGTATACCCCACCAAAGACACGGTAGGGATATCCGCACGCGTACGGCCACGTCGCGACTGTTCGCGCTGGCTGCGCACTTTTTCCAGTCGGCCTTTGATTTGTCGCAGGCGAACCCGCAGCAAGCGACGGTCGGTCTCCAGCTGGGTTTCACCCGGGCCACGCATGCCGATACCGCCACCTTGACGCTCAAGGTGAGTCCAGCCACGAACCAGCCGGGTGCTCATGTGGTCAAGCTGGGCCAGTTCTACCTGGAGCTTGCCTTCATGGGTACGGGCGCGCTGGGCGAAAATATCGAGAATCAGACCGGTGCGGTCGATCACGCGACACTCGAAAACACGTTCGAGGTTACGTTCCTGACTGGGCGTAAGCGTGTGATTGAAGATCACCAGATCGGCTTCTTCGGCATGGACCAGGTCGCGTAGCTCCTCGACCTTGCCGCTACCGATCAGGAATTTGGCGGTTGGCCGATGACGCGGCACGTTAAAAAACGCAACGGTCTCGGCGCCGGCCGAATTAGCCAATTCCTGAAACTCTTGCGGATCTTCGCGCGCCTCAGGGTCCTGTCCATCCAAGTGAACGAGGATCACTCGCTCACCACCACCGTGGCGCTCAAAGAACAAAGGAGACTCCTATCAGGCGTTACCTGGCTCAGCGTCGCCTGCTTCGGATTCGGTTGCGCTAGGCAGACGAATTGGACGAACCGGCACCACTGTAGAGATAGCGTGTTTGTAAACCATCTGGCTGACGGTGTTCTTCAGCAGGATAACGAACTGGTCGAAAGACTCGATCGTGCCTTGCAGTTTGATCCCGTTGACCAGGTAGATGGACACCCCAACTTTCTCTTTACGTAAAGTATTCAAGTAAGGGTCTTGTAGCGAATGCCCTTTTGACATGTGCCGCACTCCTTTAAGGATTCAATATAAAAAATAGGTAAACAGATGGCTTGTGGCCGCCACACCCCCAAGGATAGACGGCAATTGCAAGGACTCAGCTCAATATGGAGATGGTCCCCAGGTATTTCAAGGCGCGCGGCAGATTGTCGCAATCCAGGCTGTCCAACCAGTGTAAATCAGCCCAACTGCGCAGCCAGGTGAACTGACGTTTTGCCAATTGGCGCGTGGCAATGATTCCACGCTCCTGCATCTCGGCTTGCGTCAGCTTGCCATCCAGGTAGTCCCAGACTTGTCGGTAGCCTACTGCACGTATAGACGGCAACCCGGAATGCAGGTCACTTCGCTTACGCAGGGCTACGACCTCGTCGATGAATCCCTGTTCCAACATTAAAGTGAATCTTTGTTTAATTCGCTCGTGCAGTACCTGACGATTTGCCGGAGCAATGGCCAAGTTCGCGACAGTATAGGGCAATTGTTGCAGTCCCGAAGCGGCTGCTTCAGTACTTTGCGCAGATTGTCTCAGTCTAAGCTCGGTCATGCTCTGACCGCTGACACGATAAACTTCCAGCGCTCGACTGAGTCGCTGCGGATCGTTCGGGTGAATACGCGCTGCCGATTCCGGGTCTATGATCGCCAATTGGTCGTGCAGGGCTTGCCAGCCAAGGCGTGCAGCTTCTTCTTCGATCTGCGCGCGCACTTCAGGATCGGCCGCTGGCATGTCCGCCAGGCCTTCGACCAAAGCCTTGTAATAGAGCATTGTGCCGCCCACCAGCAGCGGAATTTTGCCCCGCGCGGTGATGTCGGCCATCGCTTCGAGGGCGTCACGGCGGAAATCTGCGGCGGAATAGCTCTCTGCCGGGTCGAGAATATCGATCAGACGATGGGGAAATTCGGCCAGAATCTCTTTCGAGGGCTTGGCGGTGCCGATGTCCATGCCGCGATAGACCAGCGCAGAATCGACGCTGATCAGCTCGCAAGGCAGGACTTTGGTCAGCTCGATGGCCAGGTCGGTCTTGCCCGCTGCGGTCGGGCCCATCAGGAAAATCGCAGGAGGGAGCTGGCTCATCAACGACCGCGCAGGAACAGTTTGTCCAGATCGTCCAGGCCCAATTGGGTCCAGGTCGGTCGGCCATGGTTGCATTGACCGCTGCGCTCGGTGTTTTCCATGTCACGCAGCAGACCGTTCATTTCCGGCAGGGCCAGACGCCGATTCGCCCGAATCGCGCCGTGGCAAGCCATGGTGCCAAGCAATTCGTTCAGGTGCGCCTGAATCCGGTCACTGGTGCCATATTCCATCAGATCCGCCAGCACGTCGCTAACCAATCGATTGGCTTCCGCCTGCTTGAGCAAGGCCGGAATCTGTCGAATGGCCAGTGTTTCCGGGCCGAGACGCTGCAACTCAAAGCCCAGACGCTGGAACCACGCGACGTTTTCTTCGGCGCAATCGCCTTCGCGCTCGCTCACCGCCAAAGATTCCGGAACCAACAGCGGCTGACCGCTCAAGCCTTCGCTGGCCATAGCGACTTTCAGGCGTTCGTACATGATCCGCTCATGAGCGGCGTGCATGTCCACCAATACCAGGCCTTGGGCGTTTTCCGAAAGGATGTAGATACCCTTGAGTTGCGCCAATGCGTAACCCAACGGTGGAATATCGTCCTGACCGGCCGGCAGCGCGACAGCATTGGCTTCCGGCAGCGGCGCAAAAAACTCGCGATACGCTGCCTGGGCTTCAGCCGCAGGCACGCCGGACTGAGGACGCGGCGTGTATTGATACTGATAACCGGCACCAGCGCCCGAGCCTGCCGGCGTGTTGAACGACGGTTGCGCCTGGGGCTGCTCCAGCAGCGCATTGGCCGCCAGGCGCATTTCGCCTTGCGGACCGAATTCACCGGCTTCGAGGCCGCTCGGACGAACGATGGCGGTCGCCACCGGTGCCGCCAGATGATCATCCGGTCGCACATCGCCCAAGGCACGGTGCAAAGTGCCATAGAGGAAATCGTGGACCATGCGCCCGTCACGGAAGCGTACTTCGTGTTTGGTCGGGTGCACGTTAACGTCGACACCGGCCGGATCAACTTCGAAAAACAGCACGAAAGTCGGGTGCCGACCGTTGAACAGCACGTCGCGATAGGCCTGGCGCACCGCGTGGGCCACCAGTTTGTCGCGCACGGCGCGGCCGTTGACGAAGAAATACTGCAAGTCTGCCTGGCTGCGGTTGAAGGTCGGCAAGCCCACCCAACCCCACAAATGCAGGCCATTGCGCTCGATTTCGATCGGCAGCGCCTGTTCCAGGAACCCCGAACCGCAGATCGCCGCCACACGCCGGGCGCGGGCCGCGTCGTCATGGGCTTCATGCAGGCTGAGGATGGTTTTGCCGTTGTGGCGCAGGTGGAACGCCACGTCGAAGCGCGCCAGGGCCAGACGCTTGATCACTTCTTGCAGGTGATCGAATTCGGTTTTTTCGGTTTTGAGAAACTTGCGCCGCGCCGGGGTGTTGAAGAACAGATCCCGCACTTCCACGGAGGTGCCCACCGGATGAGCGGCTGGCTGCACGCGGGGCGCCATGTCCCGGCCTTCGGTTTCGACCTGCCAGGCCTGATCGGCATCGCGGGTGCGGGAGGTCAGGGTCAAGCGCGCCACGGAGCTGATCGAGGCGAGTGCCTCACCACGGAACCCGAGGCTCATCACCTGCTCAAGGTCTTCCAGGTTGCGGATCTTGCTGGTGGCGTGACGGGCCAGGGCCAGCGGCAGGTCATCGGCAGAAATGCCGCTGCCATCGTCGCGCACCCGCAGCAGCTTGACGCCGCCCTGCTCGACATCGACGTCAATGCGCTTGGCGCCGGAGTCGAGGCTGTTTTCCAGCAATTCCTTGATCACCGAAGCCGGGCGCTCGACCACCTCGCCGGCGGCAATCTGGTTCGCCAGTCGTGGGCTGAGCAGCTCAATGCGAGCGCTGTTGATCACGGCCTGATTCATTCTTTGGATGCCAGTTCGGTGCCGGGAATGGTCAGGGTCTGACCGATTTTCAGCTCGTCGGTTTTCAGGTTGTTGGCGCTGCGCAAGGTGGCCGGGGACACTTGATAACGCACAGCGATCATCGCCAGGGTTTCACCCGGGTTCACCCGGTGATCACGCGGCCCCTGGGCGATTTTCCCGGAATCGCGCAGCCACGCGATGTAAGTGCCCGGTGGCGGATTCTGCTGGAAGAACTGGCGTACGCCGCTGCTGATCGAGCGAGCCAGCGCTTGCTGGTGGCTGGACGCCGCGAGTTTCGAGGCTTCGTTGGCGTTGGAGATGAACCCGGTCTCCACCAGGATCGACGGGATGTCCGGCGACTTCAACACCATGAACCCGGCTTGTTCCACGCGCTGTTTATGCAGAGGTGTAACACGACCGATGTTGCTCAAAACCTTCTGGCCGACGTTCAGGCTGGACGTCAACGAGGCGGTCATCGACAAGTCGAGCAGCACGCCTGCGAGCATGCGGTCCTTATCGTCGAGGCTGACGTTGCCGGCACCACCGATCAAGTCGGAGCGGTTTTCACTGTCGGCCAGCCAACGGGCGGTTTCCGACGTGGCGCCGCGATCCGACAGGGCGAACACCGAGGCACCGAACGCGGCGGCCGAAGGCGCGGCATCGGCGTGGATCGAAACGAACAGGTCGGCGCCCTTCTTGCGAGCGATTTCGGTACGGCCGCGCAACGGAATGAAGTAGTCGCCCGTGCGAGTCAGTTCGGCGCGGAAGCCTTTCATGCCGTTGACCTGGCGCTGCAATTCGCGAGCGATTGCCAGCACCACGTCTTTTTCACGCTGACCGCGAGAGCCCGAGGCGCCCGGGTCTTCGCCGCCGTGACCTGCGTCGATCACGACAATGATGTCGCGCTTGCCGGCCGGTGCGGGCGGCAGCTTGACCGGGGGATCGACCGGGGTGACCGGTACCGGCGCGACGGTCGCGACGTTGGTCGGCGCAGGAATCGGCGCGGCGTCGGCGGCGTTATCGAACAGATCGACCACCAGGCGGTTGCCGTACTGGGCGTTCGGCGCCAGGGTGAAGCTTTTCGGCGTGACGGCTTTTTTCAGGTCGATGACCACCCGCAGGTCGGTCGGCGTGCGTTGGGCCGAGCGCATGGCGGTGATCGGGGTGTTGGCGGTGGACACGTTCAGCGGCGCACCGAGGGTGGCGCCATTGATGTCGATCACCAGCCGGTCCGGGGCTGTCAGGGTAAAAACGCTGTGTTGCACCGGCCCGGTCAGGTCGAACACCAACCGTGTGTTGTCCGGCGCCCGCCACAGACGGACGCTGTTGACCTTCGTTTCGGCCACAGCGTCGACGGTCACCGCCAAAAACAACATCCCTACGGCAGCTACCATCGCGCGAAAGCGCATACCTGACCCCATCATTTAATTGATTTCCAATGCCAAAGCGGCACACCACGACTCGCCACGCGAGCCCTGGGACAAAATTTTCAGCGAACGCCCGCTGTCTTGCGGGCTAATGGTAATGGTCAGGTCGGGCTTTGGCAAAAAGCCTGCACCTTTATCGGGCCACTCGATCAGGCACAAGGCATCGTCTTCGAAGTAGTCGCGGATGCCGAGGTACTCCAGTTCTTCAGGGTCGACCAAACGATAGAGATCGAAATGGAAGGCGCGGATGTCGCCAATCTCGTAGGGCTCGACCAGGGTGAACGTCGGACTTTTTACCGCGCCCTCATGCCCCAACCCCCGGATGATGCCGCGGGACAACGTGGTTTTCCCCGCCCCCAGATCCCCTTCCAGAAATATCAGACCGTGCCCTTCGGTGGTTTTCGCGATGCGGGCGCCAAACGCGGTCATCGCTTCTTCATCAGCCAGGTACAGGGTTACTTCAGACACGGTGCTTGCTCCTCCAACAACTGACGAATGGCTGGAATCAGATCACTGGCCGCCAGCCCACGGCCCGATTTACCTTGTTGTGCGCCGGCATTGGCGTGCAGCCAGACGGCGAGGCAGGCCGCATCGAACGCGTCCATGCCCTGGGCCAGCAACGCGCCGACCAGACCGGCCAGCACATCGCCCAGACCGGCAGCGGCCATGGCCGGATGGCCTTGATGACACACCGCCAGGCGGCCGTCGGGACTGGCAATAAGGCTGCCGGCGCCTTTCAGAATCACTACAGCTGTATATTTTTTGCTCAATGCGTGAGCAGCGGACGGACGGTCGGCCTGAACCTCAGCGGTACTGATCCCGAGCAACCGTGCCGCCTCCCCCGGATGCGGCGTGATCACGCAGTCCTTGGGCAGGCTCACGAGTTCGTCAGCCAGCATATTCAACGCATCGGCGTCCCAGACTTGTGGAAGCAGCGCATTGGCCGCCGCCGACAGCAGACTGCGTCCCCACGAAGCCTGCCCCAAGCCCGGACCGACCACCAGCACGGAAACCTTTTGCAGCAAACCCATCAGCTGATTCGCCGAGGAAGTGCCCAGCACCATCGCCTCGGGAATTCTGGCCAGTGCGGCCGGCACGTGCTCGCTGCGAGTGGCCACCGACACCATGCCGGCGCCACTGCGCAGCGCACTTTGTGCACTCAGCAAAATGGCACCGCCGAAACCGCGATCACCGCCAATCAGCAAGACATGGCCGAATTTGCCTTTATGGGCGGTCGGCGCACGCCCTGCCAGACGCGGCAAGTTACCGGCCGTCAGACGACGAGCACTGATGGCGATCCCGCTCAAAGACTCAGGCGAAGCTTGCAGATCATTAAAGACCCACTCACCCACCACGTCCGCCGCGTCACCCGTGAACAGGCCCAGCTTCAAACCAATGAAGGTCACGGTCAGGTCCGCCCGGACAGCCGCACCGAGCACGCTTCCCGTATCCGCACAAAGGCCCGACGGAATATCCACCGCCGCAACCGCCAGGCCGCTGGCATTGATCGCCGCGATGACACTGGCGTAAGGCTCGCGCACCTTGCCTGTCAGGCCGGTGCCGAGCAAGGCGTCCAATACAACGCCACGCAACTCCGACTGTGCACTCCAGGCTTGAACGGCGACGCCTTCGGACAGGGCCTCGGCGTGGGCCAAGGCAGCATCGCCTTGCAAACGCTGGGGATCACCGACCGCCAGCACGCGCACATGCCAGCCGGCACGCTTGGCTAACACCGCGACCAGATAACCATCACCGGCGTTGTTGCCGTGGCCTGCGGCCACCGTCAGTTCGTTGGCCGTCGGCCAGTGCCGGACCAGCGCACGCCAGGTTGCCCGCGCCGCTCGCTGCATCAATTCGAAGCCCGGCGTACCGGCCGCAATCAGGCTCGCATCGAGCGCTCGCACTTGCGCGGCGCTGTACAGCACGTCGGGTAAATCATCTTTAGTGTGCGGCATGCGTCTTCGGGCTCCGATGTCTGGCAGAATTATACGCACCTCAGCTCCGGTTTCTCTCGCCTCATGCCCGCTATTACCACAGACCTGCCCGCCCTCGCCCAATCCATCAAGGACTGGGGCCGCGAGCTGGGCTTTCAGCAAGTCGGCATCAGCGGCCTGGATCTGGCCGAGCATGAGCAGCACCTGGCACGCTGGCTCGAAGCCGGTTACCACGGCGAGATGGACTACATGGGCGCCCATGGCAGCAAACGCTCACACCCGGAAGAGCTGGTGCCCGGCACGCTTCGGGTGGTGTCCCTGCGCATGGATTACCTGCCGGGCGACACCCAAATGGCGCAATTGCTGGCTCAACCGGAAAAAGCCTACGTGTCGCGTTATGCCTTGGGCCGCGATTACCACAAATTGATCCGTAAACGCGTGCAACAACTGGCAGAAAAGATTCAGGCGGTCATCGGCCCGTTCGGCTACCGCGCGTTTGTCGACAGTGCACCGGTGCTGGAAAAAGCCATCGCCGAAAAGGCCGGCCTTGGATGGATCGGCAAAAACACACTGGTCTTGAATCGCAAGGCCGGCAGTTACTTCTTTCTCAGTGAGCTCTTTGTCGATCTGCCGCTGCCGGAAGATCCTCCGCACGCCACTGAACATTGCGGCCGCTGCACCGCATGCCTCGACATCTGCCCGACCAACGCTTTCGTCGGCCCCTATGTGCTGGACGCCCGACGCTGCATTTCCTACCTGACCATCGAACTGAAAAGCGCGATCCCGGAGGATCTGCGGCCATTGATCGGCAATCGGGTGTTCGGCTGCGATGACTGCCAGATCGTCTGCCCGTGGAACCGTTTTGCCCGTCCGTCCGGCGAAAGCGACTTCAAGCCACGGCACAACCTGGACAACGCTGAACTGGCGGAGCTGTTCATGTGGGATGAAGACCGGTTTCTGAGCAGCACCGAAGGCTCGCCGCTGCGTCGGGCGGGTTATGAGCGCTGGTTGCGGAATCTGGCGGTGGGCCTGGGGAATGCGCCTTCAACGATTCCGGTGCTGGAAGCATTGAAGGCGCGACGGGAATACCCGTCGGAGTTGGTTAGGGAGCATGTGGAGTGGGCGTTGCGTCAGCATGAACTGCGCAACGCCTGATTTTGCACCCCACCCGGCGTCAGCCTCCCTTTTGCGTATGGCCAAACTTGAACATGGTCGCTGTCCGAGTGTCTTTGTTCACATAGAAAAACAGACGCATTCCCTGGTTGAGCCTGATCTCGGTATAACCGCTGTCATTGAAGTATCCAGGCTCGATGAGCTGCTTGGGGTTGGGTGATTTGAACGGCACCATTTCGTTGTAGTAGGTTTTTCCGCCTAGCAGTTCGGCTGCCTGGCCCGGTGTCATCCCCTCATCCTTGATCGCGTCCTTGAACCGGAAAAACTTTGCCCTGCTCGCATCATCCAGTGACTCAAAACCCGGAATGTTGCGCTGCGCGTTGTAAGTCTTGTAAGCCCACTTTGCGGAGGATGCCTCTGCGGACTGAGTAGATGATCCAGCCCTTGCGCTTCTTCCTCCCATCCCGCTGGCCATCGCTTTCGCCGCTCCTCGTGCATCGCCGTTCAAGCCTGACCGGAATGCTCCCGCGACCTTGCCGGCGCCCTGAGCGGCCGCCCCGGCGCCGGCCGCAAAAGACGCCAGCCCCAACCCCAGGCTCACGTAGCCGAGGACATCACCCAGCTCCGATTGCGGCATCACTTCGTGGGCAATCTCGCTCGCAATGCCGGCGATCCCGGAAGCCAGCGCCAACGTCAGGCTAGCGACCGCCAGCGGCGTGGTTGTGCCGAAGGTCAGGATGCTGGTCGCAATGCTGAACAGCGAAAGGCCAACGCCCAAGGCAGACTGCCAGGAAACATGCCCGGTCGGATCAAGCCGATTGATCGGGTCACCGAGGCAGTAGGCGTATGGGTTCAATCCACCCGCACCAAACGGGCTCAGGCTGTCCGGGCTGAGGAAGCGCATCAACGTCGGGCTGTATGCCCGGTAACCATTGCCCAGCAAATAGAGCCCGGTCAACGGATCAAGCTGCTCACCGCTGAATCCTGCCTGGCTGAATATCCCGCCTTCGGCAGGACGATATCCGTAGGGGCTGTAGGCAACTTCGTCGCGTTGAGTGCCGGACTCGGCGATCAAAACGCTTTGCTGCAGGTCTGTGCCAAACAGCGTCAATCCAGCGCCCGCGCCCTGTTGCTGCTCCCCCAGCAACAAACCGGACTGGCGCCCACAGGTACGACGGTCAGCACCGCTGATCTCGTTGATCACCCGCCCGTCATGGTAGAAGCGCTGGGCACCCGGCCCGCCGGGTTGTGACAGCTCCACCAAACGATCGCGCGCATCGTAGTGATAGCCGCGCATCACCGCCCCGGATGCCGTAGCGATTTGCGTCAATCGCCCCAGTGCGTCGTAGCTCAGCGTACGAGCCTGATCGTCCTGGATCATTTGGCCGTTGGCGTCATATTGCAGCGTAACCGGCGGCGGATAATCGGCGTGAGAGTGCTGAACCTCGATCAGTTGCGTGGGATCGACAGCGCTGTAGGTGAAGGTCGTGGTGTTGCTGCCACCGGGAAAATCGTTTTGCAAACTGACGATGTTATCCAGCGCATCGTAAACGTAGGTCTGCTTGATAATGTCTTTGCCAAAGGGGTCGCGTGGCCGCAGCGTTCCGCTACAGGTGTAGTGGCCCAGTCGACCTCGGACGTCGTAGTCGAAGCGTTCGTCGCGCAGCACGTCTTCACCGATGCCCAGCACTTTCTGCGTCAGCTTGCCTGCGAGGTCGTAACTCGATTTCAGGGTCTGAGTAGCAGCGTCCTTGACCTCAAAGCTGCGCGAAATTTCTCGCCCCTGATCGTCGTAGACCAGGCGGGTCGTCATGGAACGCTTGGCCTGCGTATCCTGCGAGTCGACCCGCTCCAGCAGGCCCACAGCGTTGTAGATGAAATCAGCCTTGAGCGAATTCTGCTCAAACGACTTTGCCCGCCCCCACTCGTCGTACTCCGTCTTGTGTGCCTGACCGAGCACATCGACGCAAGTCAGTGGCCGGCCACCGAACGTGTACGTGTACGACGCCGTCCGGTCCACGCCCGCGTGCGCAGTGGTTTCACTTTTCAGGCGTCCGGAGGGGTGATATTCGAAACGCGTTTCCCACTCTTGCTCGACACAACTGGCTAACTGACCGTGCAGCGGATTGTAGGTAAATTCGGCGTCCAGTCCGGTCGCCTTGCGTTGCGTCACGCGCCCGCCGAAATCACGCGCATAAACGAACTCGACTTTTTCACCGCTGGCGCTTTTCTGCCAGATCGGTTGCGTGAATCCTGCCGCGTAGCCCGCAGTGACCGTGCGCCCACCCACGGTGCTTTCGCTCAAGCGGCCCAAGCCATCGAAGGCCTGCCGGCCAAGGCTTTGGCCCGCCACTTTCACTTCAGTGGCAAGCGACGCCTGGCTGTGCAGCGCGTAGTCGGTCTGCACGGTGTTCCCGTCGGGCAAGACGCTGCGCCGCAACCGATTGAACACGTCGTACTCATAGGTGGTGGTGTTGCCGACAGGATCGGTCTGGCTGATGGCTCGGCCGATGCCGTCATAGCCATGAACGATTGCGCCTTGGGTTTCACCCGCAATATTGAACGACTCGATACGATCAGGCTTCCCGAAAGCATTGAGGCTGGTGACGGACTTGCCCATGCCCTCAAGCCAGCGGGTTTCAGTGCGGGCCACAGGGTCGATTGTGCAATGCTCCTTGCGCCCGTCAGCGTGAAGCGTGGTCTTGACCTGTCCCCAGCCATCGAAGACAAACCCGGTCTTGACCGGACGGGCAACCCCGTCCCACCAGTCAGAGTGCGTTTGCTCCACTAACTGGCCTAGCGCATCGTGGCGCGCTGTATAGATAACGAGCAATTGGGTTCTGGCCACTTCGTCCGGGTTATCGCAATCCTGCTCTTCGACTGCGACGACGCGCCCGAGGCCGTCGTACACGACTTTTTGCTGAACGCCGAGCAGATCTGTCGTGAGCATCGTCGCCGGTGCTTTATTGCTGGCCGCCTGATAAACCATGCGGCGGGTGGCCGTGTTGGCCATGCCCGACGAAAACGTTTCGCTCAGGGGCCGACCAATGGCATCGAACGTGTAGGCGACCGCACCCTGGTCTTCGCCGCGCTCGCCCAACTTCATGCCGTTGAGCGATGAGAGTGTCTGAACCGCAGTTTTGACGGTGCCATCAACCCCCTTGAGGGTGCTCTGAATTTCAAGCCGGTTGTTGTCGAGCACATAGGAAAACTCGGTAACCGTTGCCAAGGCGTTTTGCGTGACGGTTTGTTTTTGCAGCAAGCCATGGCGTAGCGGGTCATCTGGCTGATTGACGTAAACCCGTTGTGTTTTCGAACGCAGAATTTCAACGTCTGCGTTCAGCTCATAAAAGCTCTCCTCGACAGGCTGCACGGCGGTCACCGGCGAACCTTGTAACGAGGCGTGCAAGGCATAGCGATAACGCATCACCGTCGAGGCGGCGCTTGGTTTATCCGATGCTTGCGATGCCGGGATGATGGTTCTCTGCTTCTCAAACCGGACAAATCCCAATGGGTCGGCAGGGCATCCCTCCGCTCCGGCAGCGGGATAAAATTCGGACAGGGTCGTGACGCCATCCGGCCCGACCTGTTTGAGCAGGTTGCCTGCCCCATCGAATTCGGTGTGGGTAAGCTCTTCGCGCGATGTCCCGGCGGTGCGGTTTTCGTAGCGTAACGTCTGGACTTTGGGCAATCGAAACTGCGCAGGTTGCTCGAGAAAGCTCTTGCCCGAATCGATGTGGTACACCGTGGACCGGGTGGTGATCATCTGCTGACAGGTCGTCACCTGCGAAACCAGCAGATGATATTTGTTGTAGGTGCGCACCGTGGAGCTGTGGACCTTTGTGCCCGCCATCAGTTTTTCGGTCGAAGAATACTCATAGCCCGACGAGTTCCTGTAGAGCGCGTCACCGTCCGGGGACCATCGCCTGCCGTCGTCATCGAAGCCCTGAAAATTCTTCTGCGAGAACTCATAATTTTTTGTGATCGCGGGCTGATTCTGCCGTGGGTACACGGTATGGGAGATCACATAAGGCATGGAGCGAATCGGCGAACCGGGCGGGAATTGATGCCCCGCTTCTTGATACCCGATGATCTCTCGCGCCCCTAACGGCGAATCGACCTGGGTGAGGCACTGGAGATTGCCGAAAGGTTCATAGGTCAGAAACCAGGACCCGCCTACGGGCAAATCAATGGAAGCCACCGCGTTGTTAGCGAGCGACAACACAAAGCTGGCTTCACATTCGGTGCCGGGGTATTGCGTCAGCGTAACCTTGCCCCTGGCACGGGAGATATTCAGCAACGTACGTTGTGAATCCCGCGCGGCGACCAGCGCCGGTTGCCCGTCGATGGCGGTGTAGTCGAGCGTGATGGCAGCGCCATTGGCGCCAACGATCCTCATCGGCACCGCTACATCGCTGCCCTCAAAGATCTTCAGCTCTTCACGCATGCCATTTTTATGGATGACGTCAAAACGCCCTGGCCCAGACCGCTCGACCTTGAGCGTCTCAAGTTTCAACTCATCGAAGACCAGGTGGGTGGCTGTCTGCTTCGTCTTGAAACTTCCGCCACCGGACAAACCGAGTATTTCATTGCCCGCGTCGTAACGGGTCATTGCCATCGACCAACCGGTGCCGAAACCGCTGTCGGTACTGTTGAGTGGACTGTAGGACAAGCTGATTGGCAAAGAGGGACCGTTCAAGTCTGCGGACTTGATGTCACCCAACATCAACGAACAGGTGTAAATACCGGTACGGGGATCGACTCCGCCGGCGAGAAACTCATCAAAATTAAACGCGTTGGAATAGACGCCCGCCACTTCAGTGACTGTCATTATCAGATACCCCTAAAACTCATGAACATTGAATCATCACGCAGCACATCAGCTGCGCACATGCATTAATAAAAGCTTTGACTCAATTGACTCTCAGCCTCTTCTCAACACAAACTCATCATTAGGAATATCGATCTCTATCGACAAATTGTGCGCACTACCAAACTCATCGAAAGCGGTAAAGTGAAAAGATTCAACCCTCACTTTATTAGTGTAAACATACTGTGGAGGCACACCCTTTATAACTGTCAGCTCCCCCGAACGCTGATTTACTTCAACCTTGCGCCACTCAGAAACATAGACATCCAACTCTGTTGCCCGAGAAGGAGCAATGACTCCCACGAAGGACCTCGGCGCATCCCGCCCCAGAATCAAGCCTGTATCACAGAATAAAACTGGGTAGGTACCACCGACTTCGTACTGACGACTTTCCCAACGCAGCAGTTTTATTTGCTTGCCGCCGGGATAAAGCCCTAAGTGGTATCGAAACAGCAGATCACCTTCAAACGATCCACGGAGTTCATGCGACTGCCACGTAAACTGCTCCACGCCATAAACAGGGCTTTTTTCCGCATGAATCACAACACTTCTGG
The DNA here is from genome assembly GCF_014852385.1 of Pseudomonas sp. PDM03. Taxonomy (NCBI): domain Bacteria; kingdom Pseudomonadati; phylum Pseudomonadota; class Gammaproteobacteria; order Pseudomonadales; family Pseudomonadaceae; genus Pseudomonas; species Pseudomonas sp. PDM03. Next base: position 21,617 of record NZ_JACVBM010000011.1, read on the forward strand.
AAATTTTCCGGCCATCCGGATTCAGGGTGTTATTGCTTCGGTAGACCTTGCCCTGCACCGTCACTTCAGCCGCGATTTGTGCTTGCCCGTCGATTGACGACGAAACCCAGAACTCGACGGGCGTTCCGCTGCTGCTCCCTGCGCTACCGGACTGAACGCCTCCGGGCATGTCATGGGTGTACCCGTTTTCGTAGCGACTGGCATTCCAGCCCGTCAGTGCTAGATCCTGATACACCTCCCCTTCCAATGGCTGACCATTGTGGAAATGAATCAGCTTTGCGGAGAATTGAAGTGGGGAAAGGTCAATTTCAACCGCATCACCATTTTCATCTACCGCTTCGACGAATACCCAGACGCGAACTTGCATCCGTCCATTGGCATACACTTTTTTTGATTCGACACCGGGGGCTTCGAAGCGGACTTCCAGTCTTGATAATCCGGATATGGATGGTTTGTTACTTTCTACCGAAGCAGTCAAGCCTTGAACATTACTCATGACGCATTCCTTGCTGGTTATTAATCGGCTCAACGGGTCGCATCACCGATTAATAACAAGAAAGAATCAACGCCTCAACGCAGTAATTACCACAAACTTAAACATGCAACTCTCAACCCAAGCAATCACTTACAAAGCATTACAGCCGACTCAATCAGAATCGCCCTCATCAACTCCACTGTCATCCGAATCAGGCGCTTCCTGCCAGTCGACCTCTTCGTCCAGCGCACCATCAAATTGAATCATTATCTTTTTATCAAGACTTGAGTTCTCAATATAATTCTCAATACGCGACCTGCAGGCTTCACTCAACGGATTACCCAGCAAGTTGTAATTAACCTCTCGCACATCTGAAACTTCAAACAACTCATCCGGCAACGTTGTGATCTGATTGAACCTCAGATCGGCAAATGCCAACTGCTCAAGATCGAACAATCCGACAGGCACCTCCATCAAACCTGTGCTTTTCAAGTAAAGACTGTCCAGCCTGCTCATGTGGCGAACATCGGGAGTCAAGCCAAGCGGGTTGTGGTCCAGGTGTAAAAGCGTCAAATCTTCCATATGCGCGAGGCCTTCGACCGCAGCCTCATTCAGTTCGATAGCACAGTCATCAAGGGTCAGCGTCACCAGCTCCCTCATCTGATAGATTTCCATGGGCAAAGTATCCAGCGCGAAGCCTGACAATGTCAGGTACCGCACACCCGGGAAGCTCGCGAGAAAGGAATGCCCACCCAACCCGGCGTTGCTGCTCAAAGACAATTCACGAACATGGCTGAAGTCTGCCGACAACACCGGTAACTCACCGAGTATATCCAGATCGTAATCAAGCGTGGTCGGTGTGTAGCGGTTGGCCGTCGTCAGTCTGCGACTCCAATTCGCCTGCAACTCCTGCGCGAACAGTTTTCTGCCCTGGCGTTGAATAGAGAGCTCATTGTCTGTGAGCATCGATCCCGTGGCCGGATGACGGGGCGGCACGTCATGGCTCCACATTTCCAATTCATTGACCAACGTGACGTATTCACTCTCCAGTCGCGCAACGGCCAACACCGGCTCCCCGATCAATCGCTCGCTGCGTAGCGTCGTCATTTCTTCCTCGGAGAGCGTCGGGTACAGCGCTTGAAGCCGCTGCCCTACGGAACGCGCCGGCGCCGGTACAAAATCGCCACCGCCCAACAGATAGCCGGAACGCCCCACGGCCAGCCCCATGGGCGAACGAGCGTCCGCCTCCAAAGGCGGCTGCCCCAGCAACGCCCGGGCTTGCGAGCGAGGCATCAGTGTTTGTTGTCGGACTGCCTGTCGGAGCCCCGTGCCCTGACCGACATGTGGCAAACCCAACGCCCGGCGTTGAGCGTCGGGAAGGGCATGCTGGACGGCGCCGTAGAGCTCGTCGAGTGCGTGAAGCTCCTTGCCGAAGCCATCGTAGGCCTGGTACTGGCCATTCTTTCTGACCAGGACTTTGCGGATCGGGGCCTCGGGACCACCGATACTGTCCACTAACTCACCGTCAATGCTGCCGTCACGCACTTCGATGCGCACCTCTGGCGACCAGCCGTTCAGGTTTTCGAGCCCATGCAGCGCCAACCTGTCGGAGTCCGGATTTGCACTCGTCTCCAGATAAAGCCCTTCGTACGCCCTGCTGAGGCGCACTTCCCGTAGATAGAACAGCGCTTCATGCGCCATTCGCCGGGTGATCCCGAGGTTGCGCTGCATGTGCAGACGATCGGCAACCTCTGCATGACGCCATAATTCTTCAGCGATGGTTTTGGGCAGATCAGGAAAAATCCGGCGTATCTGCCGGGTGTTTTCATCACTGCTCAGCTCAAAATGGCGCTCACTTGCCTCAAACAAACTGACGCGACTTTCCTGCGCCCAACCCGCGATTCTGAGGCGCAGCCGGGCGGCCCGCACGTCGATCCCTGGCAATGAATCGCCAAACGCAGGGCTTTCACCCAGCAGTTTTTTCAGCTGCGTATCCTCAAGCGTTTCAACCATGCCTTGAACGAGATTGCCGCTGCGCAGCTGGCTGTCCTGCACATTGACGCCCTGAGCTTGCAGCAGTTGCACCTGCATCTGCGGATCGGCTTTCAAATACACCCGCGAATCGGTGCTTTGCATCTGCGCGATGAACGTCTGAATCTGCTGATCGAGCTTGAAGCGCCGGATGGTGTCTTCGAGCAAGGCCGGGGGGCGTCGGGTATGAACGTGCATGTCGCGCAGCACCGCCTCGTCTATGCCGCTCACCGCCAGAATGCGTCCAGCCGTGACATCCGAAAACTCGGCCACCGAATGTCCCAGGCGACGAAACAGCTGTGCGCGCCGCCACTCCATGGGGCGCTCAACCTCATGCGCCCACGCTCCTGCGCCGTTGTGAGCAAGTTGTGGTTTGTAGGCATCCGGCCTGTCCGGGTGGCGAATGCGATAGACATCCCCGTCAGTCTCGGGCACCACTTCATAGGCTTTGCCATCCAGAAGCAGCACGCTCGCGCCCTGATGCCGATGCAAACCGAGCGCATCGGCCCGGGAGTCGGCCGGCAAGCGCACCGCACGCTCATACGCACTCAGATCGGGATTCCACAATCGTTGCTGGCCCGCGCCCATATCAACGACTTCCAAGCGGTTGACGAAAGCGCCGGGGGCGACGGACAGCAATTTGCCGACTGCCAGGCCGCCCAAGGCAAACGCGCCCAACTGGGCGACCATTTCAGCAATGGACAGCAAATGCGCCGACGCTTCGATCAACTGCCCTTCGGCCCAATCAAGGATGCCGGTAAACGTGTCGTCCAGCAGTTGGTACAGGGTATAGGCCAACATCAGCTCGCCGAGAAACGGCACGAACGGAATCGCCGCCAGCGTCGCGACTTCCAGCACAACGGTGGCGACTTTTTCCAGGCGGTCCCATTGCTCCCAACGCGACTTTCGGTCTTCGTCTGCGGTAGACACGGCCATGGCGCGCGCGTCATTAAGGATCTGGTTCAGCCTGGATTGGTACAGCCAGGTCCACAATTGCGGACCCACGCGCTGTGTTTGCATCCTGAGGTTGGGGCGCACATCGGGGGCTGCGGCGTTGAGCAAATTAAGCAACGTGGCGAAAAAGGTGCCTCGTTGGTCGTGAGCGACAAATCGGGCAAAAAAACGCTGGTAATCGGAAGAGCGCAATTGCCGGGTCAGTTCGTCCACGAATTCGCGGGTGGAGGCATAGGTTTTCAGCGGGTGCACTGGGTCATCGGGGATGTAGGCAATCACCGGTTCAACTTCGCGAGAATGCTCTGGGTCCGCCGAGAACAGCACGATGCCGGTCAACGCCGTTCCCAGGAGGCTCAGTTGATACAAGCGCAGCGCTTTTGCGCCAGGCATCGATATTTTTTGCTCTGTGAGCAGGCCCGGTAACAGCATCTGTTCAGCTTGCCCAATGTCTCCTTTCATTCGCGCCAGGAGTGTTGCCACCCTGAATCGATCTTGCTGACTGGTAATGACTTTGTTTGCCAGCATCGCCCTGGCCGCAGCATCCGCAGGTAATAACAGCGCCTCAAGTTGCTGTTTATAACGCCCTCCGATATCAAGTTGTCGGCACAGCGAGGCAAATGCCGCGACAGACAAGCGACTGTTAATTTGAAGGATATCGAACTGTCCGGCCGCATCGGGCTCAGTGATAAAACATGAAGCGCTGTCAAAGTAATGCGCTGCCGTCTCCTTCATTTCGAAGTTATGCAAGGCAGCATCCAGAAGTGAAATCGTCGTCACTTCATAGCGGACCGGTAAATCTTTGGGGACATAGAGTCGCAGGTACGTTTTCCTGACATCCAGTTCTATCTCGAACTGCATTTTCAGGGCCTGAGTCAGCAATGGCTCGGCAAATTCGCGAGCGTCGGCAAGGCCTTCGAACAGGCGGTCCACCCGGGTTTGCGAAACCCAACTACGTTGAGTTGCCTGCCTCAAGGCCTCATGACTGGCGGCGGTTGCCGAGCGGTACCAGTCAGGAAAAACAACCGCGGCGTTTTTCAATGCCAGGCGTCTTTCGACAGGCGCACGAATCAACCAGTCGGGAATCGACTTTATTATCAACGTTTGATGCGCGTCGGGCTGCGCGTTTGTCGAGTCTGAATCAGACATGCAAGTAACCTTTTTAAACAGTGGAAAACCACAGCTTATTTAATTACTTGCCTGACAAACGCTACATATATACCGCAGCTTTATAGGTCATTCGTGCCGTTCTTGACGAACGTAAGCATTGCCGCTCATTGCTCGTCGTTATAAACGAACTTCGGCATTTCCCAGTGAAAACGAATCGCCAACAACCGCAGCAAGAAGCCACCAAACAGCGTGATGAGAATGGCCTGTTCACCGGGCAGTTGCAGATAAATGCACAGCATGTAGCACCACGCCGCCGCGAAGGAGACGCTGGCGTAGAGCTCGCGGCGGAAGATCAGCGGGATGTCGTTGCAGAAGATGTCGCGCAGGATGCCGCCGAACACCCCGGTGATCACGCCGCTGACCGAGGCCACCAGCATGCCGTGGCCCATTTCCAGCGCGGTCATGCAGCCGATCAGCGTGAACGCCACCAGCCCCACGGCGTCGAGCACCAGAAACAGTGAGCGCAGATGGCGCATCCAGCGTGCAGTGAAAACAGTGACCATGGCCGCAACCGAGGTCAGCACCAGGTATTCCGGGTGTTTGACCCACGTCAGCGGGTAGTGACCGAGCAGTACGTCGCGCACCGAACCGCCGCCCAACGCCGTGATGCAGGCGATCAGCACCACGCCAAACCAGTCCATGCCGCGACGGCCGGCAGACAGTGCGCCGGTCATGGCTTCGGCGGTGATGGCGATCAGGTAAAGCATCAGCAACATGGTGGCGGTCCTTGCAGGAAGGCGCGCAGTCTAGCCATTTAGGTGCAGCACCAAAAGGGGGCGCCTCACACTTGTAGGAGCCGGCTTGCCGGCGATGGGGCCCCTGAGGACACCATCGCCAGCAAGCCGGCTCCTACAGGGACCGTATTGCCAATCAGAATTTGATGAAATGCTTGCGGTAGTGCTGCAGCTCGGCGATGGATTCGCGGATGTCGTCCAGCGCCAGGTGGGTGCTACCCTTTTTGAAGCTGTCGCGCACGTCCGGCGCCCAGCGTGCGGCCAACTCTTTCAGAGTCGAGACGTCGAGGTTGCGGTAGTGGAAGAAGCTTTCCAGGGATTTCATGTGCGTATAAAGGAAGCGGCGATCCTGGCAAATGCTGTTGCCACAGATCGGCGACTTGCCCTTCGGCACCCACTTCTCCAGGAAAGCGATGGTCTCGGCTTCCGCTTCGGCCATGCTGATGCGGCTGTCGCGCACGCGCTGGGTCAGGCCCGAGCCGCCGTGTTGACGGGTGTTCCACTCGTCCATGCCGGCGAGGATTTCATCGCTGTGGTGAATCGCGATCACCGGGCCTTCGGCCAAGGTGTTCAGATCACTATCGGTGACGATGGTGGCCATCTCGATGATGACGTCGGTATCAGGGTTCAGACCGGTCATTTCCAGGTCGATCCAGATCAGATTCTGCGGGTTTTGCATGTGTCGGCTCCTAGGCAATGCTGCGCAGTTTAGCCTAGGGAGGTGGCCGGGCGTGCTAAACTCGCGGCCGTTTTACCTAATCGCTGCATTCTTGATACGGAACACCCATGGCCAAACGCCAACTCAATCGTCGTCAAAACTGGCGCATCGAAAAGATTCAGGGCGAACGCGCTGCCCGCGCCGCCAAACGCGAGTCCTCGGCTGTCGAGGCACTTGAGGGTGGCGACCTGGGTCCGGAACAGACCGGCCTGGTGATCGCGCACTTCGGTGTGCAGGTCGAAGTCGAAGCCCTTGATGGCGATTTGGCCGGCCAGGTGTTCCGCTGCCACTTGCGCGCCAACCTGCCTGCGCTGGTGACCGGCGATCAGGTGGTCTGGCGTGCCGGCAACCAGGGCATCGGGGTGATCGTGGCGCAACTGCCGCGCAAAACCGAACTCTGCCGCCCGGATAGTCGTGGCCAGCTCAAGCCGGTGGCAGCCAACGTCGACATGATCGTCATCGTCTTCGCGCCGCTGCCCGAGCCTCACGCGAATCTGATCGACCGCTATCTGGTCGCTGCGGAGCACGCCGGCATTCGGCCGTTGCTGCTACTGAACAAATTCGACCTGATCGACGAGCAGAACGCCCCGGCGCTGAATGCCTTGCTCGCGGTTTACCGCACGCTGGGCTATCCGGTGCTGGAAGTGTCGGCGCACCACGGCAATGGTATGGAACAACTTCAGGAGCAACTGGACGGACGCATCAGCGTATTCGTCGGCCAGTCCGGCGTCGGCAAGTCGTCGCTGGTCAACAGCCTGCTGCCGGAAGTCGAAACCCGCGTCGGCCCGTTGTCCGAACTGTCCGGCCAGGGCACTCACACCACCACGACCGCGCGGCTGTTCCACTTCCCCGGTGGCGGTGAGTTGATCGACTCCCCGGGCATCCGCGAATTCGGCCTGGGCCACGTCAGCCGTTCCGACGTCGAAGCCGGTTTCATCGAGTTCAACGACCTGATCGGCACCTGCCGCTTCCGCGACTGCAAGCACGACCGCGAACCGGGTTGCGCCTTGCTCAAGGCACTGGAAGAAGGCCGCGTACAGCAACAACGGATGAACAGCTATCGCTCGATCATCGCGAGTTTGCCGGAGAGCAGTTACTAAGCCGACTCCCTCAGACACAAAAAAAGCCGCGATCATCTCGCGGCTTTCTCATTTTCGGTGCACAGCCCTGCACATCCAAAGTGTCATGGCTGTCCTGGTGCCTGCAAATTCGACGTAGTTTGGCGACACCGGGACGAGCGCAATACCTGTAGGAGCTGGCTTGCCGGCGATTGCGTCCGTTCAGTCACGTACTTATTGCCTGACCCACCGCTATCGCCGGCAAGCCGGCGCCTACAGGGAATCGCGTTTGCTTTCGCTTCTCACCACTCATCAGGCCGAGCGTTAGCTCGCCTTCCGCTTTTGATCTGAGCGCCCCCTCGAGAGGCCGAGCGCAGGTTCTGCGCAGTGGGCAACCCGGCATGGACGCCGGGTTAGCCGCCCCCGGCCATGGATGGCCGATGGCGGCGGGCCCACGGAGCAGGACCGGAGCGAGGGCATGGCGAGCATTAGCGAGCCACCGAACGAAAGGGGCAAGAGCCTTTTGGTTACTTTGGGGCTTTTCCAAAGTGACTCGCTGTAAGAGCGAAACCATAGGCGGCCGTTACCGCAGGAATGGATATGTACACACCAAAAAACCCACGCCAGCCATAAGGCCGCCATCGCCAGCAAGCCGGCTCCTACAAGGGACCGCGCTCGCACTGAAAATGAAGTGGCCAGTAAAAGCTGCAAAAAAAGCCGACATCGCTGTCGGCTTTTTTGTGGGTCACTGCTTCGGCGGTTCGGCCGGTTTCGGTGCCGGGTCATCGAACAGATTCAATCGCTCGCGAAGCTCATGCGCCGGCAACGGTTCTTTATCCACCGGCAATGCGTTCGGATCAGCTGGCGTGGCCGGCACTTCACCCGGGCCGCCCTGCCCTTGCGTCGGCTCCGGAGTCGGCTCCGCGCCTTGTGAACCTTCGATGGCACGCTGGGCTTTTTTGGTCAGCACGATGATGTCGATGCGGCGGTTGACCGGGTTGAGCGGGTTCTCGCGATCGAACAATGCCGACGAGGCATAACCGACCACGCGTGCGATCTGCTGCTCCGGATAACTGCCCGCCACCAGCGCACGACGTGCAGCGTTGGCACGGTTGGCTGAAAGCTCCCAGTTGCCGAAATCACCCTGGCCACTGTAAGGCTTGGCGTCGGTGTGGCCGCTGATGCTGATCTTGTTCGGCACCGCTTTGATGGTGTCGGCCATGGCCAGCAGGATGTCTTCGAAGTACGGTTTCAGGCGCGCACTGCCGGAGTCGAACATCGGCCGGTTTTCGGCGTCCACGATCTGGATGCGCAAACCGTCCGGCGTGATCTCGAACAGAATCTGGTCCTTGAATTTCTTCAGTTGCGGATTCTCTTCGACCTTGTTCTGCAGTTCTTGCAGCAACAGTTCGAGGCGTTCCTTCTCCACCATCTCGGCCATTCCTTCGACCTGTTCGGCGTCGACAGTCACCTTGTCCGGCTGCGGCTGGGATTTCACCTCGGGGTTGAGGGTGTTTTCCGGCGCCAGGGTCGGCGTGCCGCCCAGATCGATGATGTACGGCGTACCGCTTTCGGAGAAGCCGATCGGGTCTTTGAAGTAACCGGCGATGGCGAGCTTCTGTTCCGGTGTCGCGGTGGACAGCAGCCACAACACCAGGAAGAACGCCATCATCGCCGTCGCGAAGTCGGCGAAGGCGATTTTCCAGGCGCCCCCGTGATGCCCGCCGGCGATGCGCTTGACGCGCTTGATAATAATCGGCTGATTATTTTCCATGACTTAGCGACCGCGAACCGCTTGTTCCAGCTCAGCGAAGCTAGGACGGTGCGCCGGGTACAGAACCTTGCGCCCGAACTCTACCGCCAGCGATGGCGGCATGCCGGAAGCCGAAGCCACCAGCGAGGCCTTGATGGCTTCGTAGACGTTCAGTTCTTCCTTGGCATCGTGGGCCAGGGAGTGGGCCAGTGGACCGAAGAAACCGTACGCCGCGAGAATACCGAAGAAGGTACCGACCAGTGCCGCACCCACGTGCAGACCGATGGATTTCTGGTCGCCTTCGCCCAGGGACGCCATGGTCACCACGATACCCAATACCGCCGCGACGATACCGAAGCCGGGCATGGCGTCGGCGATGCCGTTCACCGCGTGGGACGGGTGTTCGAGGTCTTCCTTGAGGTTGTAGAGTTCCATGTCGAACAGGCCTTCCAGCTCATGGGGAGCCATGTTGCCGGAGGACATGATGCGCAGGTAATCGCAGATGAACGCGGTCATGCGCTCGTCTTTGAGCACTGACGGGTACTTGGCGAAGATCGGGCTCGCGGCGGCATCTTCGATGTCGCCTTCGATGGCCATCATGCCTTCGCGGCGACTCTTGTTGAGGATCTCGTAGATCAGCCCCAACACTTCAAGATAGTAGCCGTGATTGAAACGCGATCCGAACATGCTCAAGGACTTCTTGAGCACGTGCAGGGTCATGTAACCGGGGTTGGCCTGGAGGAATGCACCAAGGGCCGCGCCACCGATGATCATCACCTCGAAGGGTTGAATCAGGGCGGCAATCTTGCCGTGGGAAAGCACGTATCCGCCGAGCACGCTCGCGAATACGACGATGATGCCGATTATTTTAGCCATAGGTAGGAGAGCACTTACTGAGTCGGGTTCAAGGTCATATTCGGAAGTTAAAAAATCTCTTCTTCTACTTATCGGCAAAACTGCGCCAGACTATAGCCAGTTCAGGCGAAAAGCCAATTTGGCCCACTTCGGGCATAGGTAATGCAGACGATGATCGCGTCCAACCATGGCTAACGAAACGAACGTTCCAACTCCAAAACCAAACACTCTCCAAGGCTGGGTAAAGCTTCTGGACGGCGTGCACCTGCCCGTTCCGCAAGGCAGCCATGACCGGGTCTGCAAGGCCATCGGCGATAACCGCAGCTCGTTGCGCGATATCGCCGAGCTGATGCAGGACAGCCCCGCCCTGGCCTTGAGCGTGATTCGTGAAGCCAACCGGCACACCCACGGCAGCATGACCGAGCCTGCGGAGAACCTTGAGGTGGCGATCAATCGCCTCGGTTTGAAGCGCACCGAAGAACTGCTCGCACGGCTGCCCGCGATGCCGGAATCGGACATTCCCGTGGCCCTGCGCCAGTTGCAGATGATCAGCCAGCACGCGACGCAACAGGCCAACGGCTTTTTCGCCGCTCGCCTGGCGCGGCTGTGGCAGGACATCCACTGGGGCAGCCTGCTGTTTTTATCGCCGCTGTGGCCATTGGCGTTGACCCATCCGCAATTGCTCGAAGAATGGGAGCTGCGGGTCATCCATAAGGGCGAGTCCGCACGTAAAGTCGAGAAACAATTATTCGGCGTACGCCTGCTGGAAATCGGTCAGGCCCTGGTGGAAATCTGGCACCTGCCGAACTGGGTGCAGCAGGGTTACAAGCTGTTACTCAATGAGCAACGGGAACTGGTGAAAGTCCTGCGCATCGCGCGCGACAGCGATCATCCATTGCGCCAGCAGAACCGTCTCGATGACGATCCAACGTTGCGCCGCTGGCTCAATCAGCCGGCCAACACGGTGTTGCTGGCCAACGGTCTGGCGCTGTCGGCACAGCACGCCTGGGACTGTCCGCACAGTGAGCGCTGGCAGTACCTGACCAGCCTTTACCTGCAAATGCCGATGGACGAAGTGCAGCAACAACTTCACCAGCAGGCCGCCAACAGTGCGCGCCAGCACGCCATGCCAGACCTCTGGCACCCCGCCGTCGCGCTGCTCTGGCCGCAGGGTATGAACCGTGTTCACGCCGGTCTGCTGCCGGCCCCGGCACCGACCGCCGAGGACCTGGCCAAGTGGCGCAAACAATGCGCCGAGCTGCTGGTGGAGCCGAGTCGTTTCACCAATGCCATGCACTTGACCAACTCGGCCCGCGATGCACTGGTTGCATGTGGCATGCGCCGGGTGATGATCCTGATGGCCGACCGCACGCACGCCAATCTGCGCGTGCACCAGATTGCCGGGTTGCCGAAAGAAACGGCCGGCCTGAATTTCGTGGTCAGCCAAAGCACCGTGCTGCAACGCCTGCTCTCGCAGCAAGCCCAGGTACGCCTGACCCCGGCCAACAACGCACAATTTTCGGCGCTGCTGCCGGCCAGCCTGCGCTCACAGTTCGGTGGCGAACACCTGCTGTTGCGCTCGCTGGTCAACAACGGCCGCGTGATCATGATCGTGGTGGCGGACCAGGGCGGCGGGCCGTTCTCTGAAATTACCGTGCAAGCCTTTGGCAAAACCGCGCAGTGCATCGAGAAAGCCCTGCACACCTTTAGCCATCGCGGCCAATGACCCGCTACAATCCTCCCCTTTGTGCTCTGGAGACCTCACATGTCTGACTTCTCTGGCTTGCCGCTGGTGATCGAGCCGAGCGACTTGCTCTCTCGCCTCGACGCCCGCGATCTGATTCTGGTGGACCTGACCAGCAGTGCCCGCTATGCCGAAGGGCATATTCCCGGCGCGCGCTTTGTCGATCCGAAACGCACGCAACTCGGCCAGCCACCGGCGCCGGGCCTGATGCCGCCGCAAGCGGCTCTCGAAGCGTTGTTCGGCGAGCTGGGCCACAACCCCGATGCGGTCTACGTCGTGTATGACGACGAGGGCGGCGGTTGGGCCGGGCGTTTTATCTGGTTGCTGGATGTCATCGGCCACCACAAGTATCACTATGTCGACGGCGGTCTGACGGCATGGCTGGCGGAAGGCTCGCCCATGTCGATCCAGATCCCGCCCGCGGTCGGCGGCCCGGTTGCGTTGACCCTGCACGACGAACCCACCGCCACCCGCGAATACCTGCAAAGCCGTCTCGGCGCCGCCGACCTGGCGATCTGGGATGCGCGCGGGCCGCTGGAGTACTCCGGCGAGAAAGTCCTGGCAGCCAAGGGCGGACACATTCCCGGCGCGGTCAACTTCGAGTGGACCGCAGGCATGGACCGGACGCGCAACCTGCGCATCCGCACGGACATGCCGCAGATCCTCGAACAACTCGGGATCAGCAAAGACAAAGAAGTGATTACCCACTGCCAGACTCACCACCGTTCTGGCTTCACCTATCTGGTGGCCAAGTCCCTCGGTTATCCGCGGGTCAAAGGCTACGCCGGCTCCTGGGGCGAATGGGGTAACCATCCCGATACGCCTGTAGAGATTTAAGGTTTTTAAGGACAGTTAATGAATAAGCGTTTGTTTATCCTCAGCCAATACCTGCTGCCCCACCACTTGCTCTCGCGACTGGCCGGCTGCATCGCCGAATGCCGTGTGCGCTGGTTCAAGAATGCGTTCACCGCGTGGTTCGCCAAGCGTTATCAGGTGGACATGTCCCAGGCCCTGGTCGAAGACCTGACGGCTTACGAGCATTTCAACGCGTTCTTCACCCGCGCCTTGAAAGACGGCGCTCGTCCGCTGGACGAAACCCCGGGCGCCATCCTCAGCCCGGCCGACGGCGCGGTCAGCCAGCTCGGCCCGATCGAGCACGGTCGCGTGTTCCAGGCCAAGGGCCACAGCTTCAGCGTGCTGGAACTGCTGGGCGGCGACGCGGCCAACGCTGCGCCGTTCATGGGCGGTGATTTCGCGACGATTTACCTGTCGCCGAAGGACTACCACCGCGTGCACATGCCGCTGGCCGGCACGCTGCGCGAGATGGTCTACATTCCGGGGCGGATTTTCTCGGTCAACCAGACCACTGCGGAAAACGTTCCAGAACTGTTCGCCCGCAACGAGCGTGTTGCGTGCATTTTCGACACCGAGCGCGGGCCGATGGCCGTGGTGCTGGTGGGCGCGATGATCGTGGCGTCGATCGAAACCGTGTGGGCTGGTTTGGTAACTCCACCGAAACGCGAGCTGAAAACCTTCCGCTACGACGAAGCTGCCCGTGCGCCGATCCATCTGGAGAAAGGTGCGGAACTGGGTCGTTTCAAACTGGGTTCGACGGCTGTTGTGCTGTTCGGCCCGGATCAAGTGCAGTGGGCTGAAGAACTGGTGGCCGGTTCGCCGGTGCAGATGGGCCAGGGCATGGGCCTGCCGAAAGCCTGATCCACCTCGATCACCTGTGGGAGCGAGCCTGCTCGCGATGAACCTGAGAACGACGCGGGGTGTCAGACCCGGCGCGTTATCGTTAACGACCATCGCCAGCAAGCTGGCTCCTACAGAAATCATTCAACGTCGCCCTCCCCCGGGACATAGCTGCTAAAGTCTGGTCATTCACTGCCCATTTCCCGGTTGGAGTTTGTCCAACGCATGAATGAGACCAGTCCCCACCTTCAGCTGCGCGCCCCTGTCCCCGCACAGTTGCGCCTGTCGTTCTGCGAAGCCACCCCGCGCGACCTCAAGCGCTGGATCGCCAACCTGCCCAAAGCCAACATCGGTGAAACCGCTCGCCAGCTCTATCAGGGCTTGAGCGAACTGAACCAGTTGCTGACACCCAGCGACAATCGCCTGCAATTGCTCGAACTGCTAAGGCCCGAGGTGTATTACGTCTGCAAACACCTGGAGCGGCATTTCCTGCACCAGTCGATTGCCCTCGACGAGCGTTCAAGCAAAATCGCCAACCTCTGCCAGGCGCTGCAAAGCCACTTGGCGATCGGTTATAAACAGATTGTCGTGCGCATCACGCCGCGCTTCGGCAAGGACCGTGCGCCGCTGCTGGCCAAGGCGTTGCAACGGGCGATGCATTGCCTCAACGGGTCACTGATCCGCGCCACCCAACTCTATTGCCCGGTGCCGGAAGGCGTGTGGCTGGAGCTGCATCAGCTGTATCGAATCGCCTGTAGCCTTCGGCTGCAGCATCTGAACTTGCGCGATGAATTGGCGAGCCAGACGCAAAACCTGAGCATCGAACAGACGTATGTAGTCGCCATGCTAGTGGGCGCCGCACGCTGCAATCAACTGCGCCAGAACCAGATCGCGCGGCTCGCCGAAGTGCTGGAGCCGTGGAGCAAACTGATCAAGCTGCAACCGGAAACACCGGCCGATGGATTGTTTGCCATCGCCCCGGAACTCGACATCGGGCCGCGTTACCGCTCGAAATTCCGGCCCGGGCAACAAGAGCGTTTGCTGGGGTTCGATCCGCAGCCGCTGGTCGCAGCCATCGACGCCCATTTGGAAAAAAACGACGGCGAGTCGCCACTCCCGGCGCCGGCAGGCCTGAGCCTGGATACGCTGCAACACCTGAGTGCCGCGTGGGGGCAGGCGGTCGAGCGCAGTTTCCAGCGCACCGCCAGTCAAGGCACCTTGACCTTGTGCGTGGGCATGAGCGCACTGCATTTCTATCTGGGCGGGCAGCGTCCGTTCAGCGAAATCCTGAAACACCCCGGCGCCCGCCGCGCGCAGTTCACGGCGATATCGCCCGCGCTCCGGGAAAAAGACCAATGGAGCCATGCCTTCGACGCAGCGCCCCACGGCACCGCCGACGCGTTGCTGCCCTACGAAGAAATCGAATACCGGCAGCTGCAGAATGACGACAGCCACGAAGCCAGCGACCGCAACCGCCACTTTCCGAAGTACGTCCTGCCCGTGATCAATCACAGCCCGGGCGGTTATTGCCTGGCCTGGCCTGACGCAGTGCCGGCCGAGCTACAGGCTGGCGAGATGGTCGGCATCGAGGACACGGCGGGCGCAGGCTGGAGCATTGCGGTGGTGCGCTGGATCCGCCAGGTTCGCGGCGGCGGAACGCAGATGGGCATCGAGCAAGTCGCGCCATACGCCGAACCTTGTGGCCTGCAACTGGTGCGCACCCGGGAAGACCACAGCCACTACCTGCGCGGCTTGTTGCTGCCGGCCATCAGCGCGATAGATTTACCGGCCACCCTGCTCGCTCCGCGCCTGCCGTTCCAGGAAGGCCACAAAGTGCTGATCAACACCAACGGCGAGGAGCGCCGGGCCGGACTGGATCGGCGGGTGTCGAGCACCAACAGCTTCAATCAGTTTGCGTATCGGTCGCTTGAGGCCGCCAGAAACGACAACGCCGCGGGGAGCGGCGTGGTTGGTGTCGAGGAAGAGTTTGATTCGTTGTGGCAGACGCTTTGATTGAATCTGTAAGACCGTGTCGCCCCCATCGCGAGCAGGCTCGCTCCCACATTCGACCGCATTCCTCCTGAAAGAACTCGGTCAAGTGTGGGAGCGAGCCTGCTCGCGATGGGGCAGGCTCAGGCAACGGAGACTTTAGAGCTGCCCATCACGATCCCGAAAGCCCAGCAGATACAGCACGCCATCCAGCCCCAACGTGGAGATCGCCTGCTTCGCCGACTGTTTGACCAGCGGCTTGGCGCGGAATGCCACGCCCAGCCCGGCAATCGCCAGCATCGGCAAATCGTTGGCGCCGTCGCCGACCGCAATGGTCTGCTCCAGACGCAAGCCTTCCTTGTGCGCCAGCTCCTTCAGCAGATCCGCCTTGCGCTGCGCATCGACAATCGGCTCGACCGCCACGCCGGTGACCTTGCCATCGACCACTTCCAGCTCGTTGGCGAACACGTAGTCAATGCCCAGCTTGGCCTGCAATTGCTTGGCGAAGTAGGTGAAGCCGCCCGACAGAATCGCGGTCTTGTAGCCCAGACGCTTGAGTTCGGCGAACAGGGTTTCGGCGCCTTCGGTCAGGCGCAGCGAGGCACCGATCGAATCCAGCACGCTGACATCCAGCCCTTTGAGCAACGCCAGACGCTCCTTGAAGCTGGCACGGAAATCCAGCTCGCCGGCCATCGCCCGCTCGGTAATCTCTGAAACCTTATCGCCCACACCGGCCGCCTTGGCCAGTTCGTCGATGACTTCGGCCTCGATCAGCGTCGAGTCCATGTCAAACACCGCCAGACGACGGTTGCGGCGGAACAGCGAATCTTCCTGGAAGGCGATGTCGACGTTCAATTCCTGGGCGACGCTGAGGAACTCGGCCCGCAACGCTTGCGGATCTGCTGCTTCGCCACGCACGGAAAACTCGATGCAACCCTTGCCTTTATCGGCCGGGGTATCCAACGGCATGCGCCCGGACAGGCGATCGATGTGGTCGATGTTCAGGCCATATTTGGCGGTGATCGAGCTCACAGCCTGCAATTGCCCGGCAGTCACTTTGCGGGTCAATAGCGTCACGATGTGGCGTTTTTTGCCCTGATTACCGACCCATTGCTGGTAATCCTCTTCGGAGACCGGCGTGAATCGCACCTGTTGGTCAAGCTCATAGCCCTTGAACAGGATGTCCTTGAGCACCGACTTGCCTTGCTCGGTGTCAGGAATTTCAACCAGGATGCCGAACGACAAGGTGTCGTGGATCACCGCCTGACCGATGTCGAGAATGTTCACACCACCCTGGGCCAGAACGCCGGTAATGGCCGCGGTCAGACCCGGACGGTCCTCACCAGTGATGTTTATCAGGACGATTTCGCGCAAGGCGCACCCCCGCAGGTGGAAAAAAACCGCATTCTACCCACTTTCAGTGACCATCGGGCACCGTGAGCGCTTTGCCGGTCTAGGGCCTGTCGCTATACTGCGCGTCAACTTCACGGACAAAAGAGCCGAGCTCAAGTGAACCGGCCCACGCCAGTTAAAACCGATAACTTCTTTCTGCTGATCTTCCGTGCACTGCGCCACCGCCGTGTACCGATTGCATTGCGCATCGCCAGCCATAACGTGATCCTGGTCGCTCTGGCCCTGGTGATCTACGCCTGCGTGATGGGTTTGCAGTTCAAGCAGGCCATGCACGAGCAGGCAGATGCGCTGGGCGAAAGCCTGACCACGCAGACCGCCACGTCCGCCACTGAGCTGTTGGTGTCCAACGACATCCTCAGCCTAAACGTGCTGCTCAACAACCTGACCAAGAACAAGCTGGTGGCCCACGCCGCCATTTATAGCGTGGATAACCGCATCCTCGCCGAAGCCGGTCAGCGCCCCAAGCACGGCCTGCTGGGCGAAGCCGAGGGCATGTACCAGAGCAAGATCACCTTCCAGGACGTGACCGCCGGGCAACTGCGCATCAGCCTGGACATGGATCAATTCCAGCAGCCGATGACCATCAGCCTGCAAAGCATGGGCATCTTGAGTGCGATTCTGTTGGCACTGTCGCTGGCCTTGAGCCTGCGCCTGGGTCGGCACATCTCCACGCCGCTGCTGCAATTGCGCGTGTGGTTGCGCAACATCGACGAATACACCCCGGCCACCGACCGTCAGGATGAAATCGGCGACCTGGCTCGCCAGCTGCACGCCAACTTCGCGCCGGAACCGGCCGAACCTGAGCCCGCACCGGAACCTGAGTTCGACGACGTCGATTACGACGATGACGCCGAGCCGTCCTTCGAAGTGCGCAACCTGCGCGACCCAAGTTTCGACGAGACCAAGCCTGTCACCGGCCTCAAACCTGCGCCACGGCACATCGTCAGCACCGTCGAAGACGAAGATGACGACGATGCGTTCGCCGATTTGCGTGACGAATCGACAGCCGCGAAACCAGTAGTCAGAGCGCCGGTATCGAACGTGCCGCAACACAGCGCAGTGCTGGCCGTGCAGCTGGGCGCCCAGGATCAATTGCGCCGCCTGCCCCGGGCGCGCCTGGAAGAACTGCTCAAACGTTATCGCGATTGCCTTGATCAGGCGGCCTCGCTCTATGAGGGCGAACTGCACAGCCTGAACGATGGCAGCACGCTGATGGTGTTCCACACCGAGGACAGCGGCGACGACTACCTGACCAACGCCATCTGCTGCGGCGAGTTGCTGCGAGCCCTGGGCCATCAGTTGCAGATCGAAGTCGCCGACAGCGGCATCACCCTGCAATTGCAGCTGGGCGTGACCCTGGGTGATGAGCTGTTCGGTCTGAGTCAGATCGACCTGTTGCTGACCGAAACAGCCCAGGACGCCCTGGCCCTGTCGCAACACAGCCGCAATCTGCTGCTGGTGGAGCGCAAGATCAGTGACGACGCGCTGATTCGCCAGCGCGCGCGGATCCGCCCGATTGCCAGCCCTGAGGGTGCGTGCTGCGTGGAGCGGCTGATGGAGCCTTATCCGTCGATGCTGGAGCGGCAGTTGGCGCGGATGCATGAGCGTCGGGCGTAAGCCTTAAGCCCAGATGTGAAAAAAGCCCGCAGATGAGTGATCGTCTGCGGGCTTTTTTGTGGCCTGTACCGGCCCCATCGCCAGCAGGCTGGCTCCCACATTGGATCTGCGGCATACACAAGCCCCCTGTGGGAGCCAGCCTGCTGGCGATTGGGCCAGAACAAGCAATGGAGATTCCAACTGACAGAAACAGAAAGGCCCGCATCAATGCGGGCCTTGTTCTGAATCCATCCAGCCTTAGAAGCGGAACACTTCCATATCGGTCCGGATCGGTGCAGCCATCGGGATCTTCGGCTGTTTCTCTTGCTCTGTCGCCGGAGCCACAGGCTTGGCCGCCGGTTTTTTTGGCGCTTCTGCAATCGGTGGCTGATTGGCCAATGGCTTGAGCGCGATCGACAGCTGTTCGGCGAGTTTCTGCAACAACACACCCTGAGCCTGAACCTGCGCCGCTGTACCGCCCGCGTGCTGTTCTTGCAGATGAACGATGCGGTTATCGCGAACTTGCCCGCGACGGTCGATCAAACGCCATTGAGCATCGAGGATTGCCGGTTGCGACTCGCCCGAGTCCAGGCGCGTGATGGTCAGCAGTACCTGAACATCCGGCGTGAAGCCCACGCTCGCCGGCGCTAGCACCACACGCTGACTGTCCAGATGACCCGCTACCTGACGCAGCAACAGTTGATCGATGTCGGAAGAAAGGCTGCCGGCCCAACGACCATCGGTCGAGGCCTGAAGGCTGCCATCCGGCTGACGCTGCAACAGCGTTTCACGCTGCAGGTAATCGGCAACCGTTACCGGGCCGAGCAATACCGCCATGCCCGCGCTTTGCGCAGGCTGAGCCGGACTTCCGCTGTCCAGCTGATACAGCGACACCGGTTGGTGAACGCTGCAACCCGCCAGGCCAAGAACGCCGGCGAGCATCAAAATAAAAGGAAGGCGCAGAGCAGTCATCGTCCCATCCAGGTGGTTGCCACAAGGCACACCACAGTGAAAATACTCAATAAATATGAAGAACGCTCGGCCACGCCGGCGCTTGGAAAGGCCATATCATCCGTGAATATGCGTTCCGACTCCAGCGGCAAAGCGTCGATCTACGCGTTAAATCGTAGATCGAGCGCTCTAGCGCGGTTAATTGAGGTTTTCGACGAGCAGCGCATCTACCCTCTGGAAGCCCCTTGGAAGTTTGTTGCCACGACGTCCACGCTCACCTTTGTAGTGTTCGAGGTCGTCCGCTTTCAGTGACAAGGTACGCTTTCCGGCCTGCAGCACCAAGGTGGCTCCATCCGGCAGCACAGCGATGTCCGTGACATATTCTTCGCGACTGGCCACACGCTCACCGGAAATCCCGATGATCTTGTTGCCTTTGCCCTTACCTAATTGTGGCAGATCGCTGATTTTGAAGATCAGCAAGCGACCTTCGGTGGTCACCGACGCCAGCCAGTTGTTCTCACGATCCGCCACCGGGCGCGGCAGAATGACCTTCGAGTTGTTCGGCAAGCTCAGCAGCGCCTTACCCGCCTTGTTCTTGGCCTGGAAGTCTTCGCCCTTGACCACGAAACCGTAACCGGCATCGGAGGCGATCACGTACAGCGAATCGTCTTCCGGCATCAGCACGCATTCAAACGTCGCGCCTGGCGGCGGCGTCAGACGACCGGTCAACGGTTCGCCCTGGCCACGGGCCGAAGGCAAGGTGTGCGAGGCCACCGAATAGCTGCGACCGGTGGAGTCGATGAACACCGCAAACTGGTTGGAACGCCCGGCCGCCAAGGCCTTGAAACCGTCCCCGGCCTTGTAGGAAAGCCCGGTGGCGTCAATTTCGTGCCCTTTGGCGGAGCGGACCCAGCCTTTTTCCGACAGCACTACGGACACTTTCTCGTTCGGCAGCAGATCGTGCTCGGTCAAGGCCTTGGCCTCGGCGCGCTCGACGATTGGCGAACGACGGTCGTCGCCGTAGGTTTCGGCGTCCTTGATCAGCTCGGTGCGCACCAGCTTTTTCAGCTTGGCTTCGCTGCCCAGCAGGGCTTGCAGCTTGGCTTGTTCCTTGAGCAGTTCATCCTGCTCGGAGCGCAGCTTCATTTCTTCCAGTCGCGCCAACTGACGCAAACGGGTGTCGAGAATGTACTCGGCCTGGATTTCGCTCAGGGCGAAACGCGCGATCAGGGCGGCTTTCGGATGCTCCTCGGTGCGGATGATGTGAATCACTTCATCCAGGTTGAGGTAGGCAATCAACAAACCGTCCAACAGGTGCAGGCGACGCTCAACCTTGTCGAGGCGGAATTGCAGGCGACGACGCACGGTTTGAACGCGGAACTCCAGCCATTCAACCAGCAACGCACGCAGGTTCTTCAGCTGCGGCTTGCCATCCAGGCCGATGATGTTGATGTTGACCCGGTAGCTCGACTCCAGCTCGGTGCTGGCGAACAGGTGCTGCATCAACGCATCGTGGTCGAAGTTTTTCCGTGCGCCGGGAATGATCACGATCCGGCACGGGTTCTCGTGGTCGGATTCGTCGCGCAGGTCAGCGATCTGCGGGGCCTTGGACGGTTTGGCCTGCATCATCGCCGCGATCTGTTCCAAAACCTTGGCGCCGGACACCTGATGCGGCAGTGCGGTGACGATGATGTCGCCGTCTTCGATGTGGTACACGGCGCGCATGCGCACCGAGCCCTTGCCGGTTTCGTACATTTTCAGCAGGTCGGCGCGCGGGGTGATGATTTCCGCTTCGGTCGGGTAATCCGGGCCCTGAATGTGTTCGCAGAGCTGTTCGACCGTGGCTTTTGGCTCATCGAGCAAACGCACGCAGGCGGTCGCGACTTCGCGCAGGTTGTGCGGCGGAACGTCGGTGGCCATGCCCACGGCGATGCCGGTGGTGCCGTTGAGCAGGATGTTCGGCAAACGTGCCGGCAACACCAATGGCTCGTCGAGTGTGCCGTCGAAGTTCGGGCCCCAGTCCGCAGTGCCCTGGCCCAGTTCGCTGAGCAGCACTTCGGAATAACGCGACAACCGCGCTTCGGTGTATCGCATGGCGGCGAAGGACTTGGGATCATCCGGCGCACCCCAGTTACCCTGGCCGTCGACCAGCGTGTAGCGGTAGCTGAACGGCTGGGCCATCAGGACCATGGCTTCGTAACAGGCAGAATCGCCGTGCGGGTGGAATTTACCGAGCACGTCACCGACGGTACGCGCCGACTTCTTGTGCTTGGAATCGGCGTCCAGCCCCAACTCGCTCATCGCATAAATGATGCGGCGTTGTACCGGTTTCAGGCCGTCGCCGATATGCGGCAAGGCACGGTCCATGATCACGTACATGGAGTAGTTGAGGTAGGCATTTTCGGTGAAGTCAGCCAGTGACCGGCGTTCTACACCGTCCAGGCTGAGATCAAGGGAGTCGCTCATGCGGGCCTCATCGGTTCGTTGTCTGGC
Source organism: Pseudomonas sp. PDM03 (assembly GCF_014852385.1). Taxonomy (NCBI): domain Bacteria; kingdom Pseudomonadati; phylum Pseudomonadota; class Gammaproteobacteria; order Pseudomonadales; family Pseudomonadaceae; genus Pseudomonas; species Pseudomonas sp. PDM03. Next base: position 43,243 of record NZ_JACVBM010000011.1, read on the forward strand.
GCAGCAGCATGGTGCCACCGCGCTGGGTAAATTCAAGTTTGTTCAGCGCGCTCATACCGAGCAGCACTTGCTTGCCATCCAGGCCTGGCACAACGATGGCGCGCACATCACGCAGCACAATGTCGCCCAGTTGCAGCCGGTCGACACGGGTTCGATAACCCTCGGTGCGACCGTTGGCGGTGCTCAGGGTCACCCCGAAGCCTTGTTCAAGTTTCAGCCGTTCGGCCATTTCTGCCGGGATCGCCACATCGGTCGCCCCGGTATCCAGCATGAAATCCACCGACTGACCGTTGATCTGGCCGCTGGCGACGAAGTGCCCCTGGGTGTTGCTGGCCAGTTTCACTTCGATAAAACCTTCGCCCTGTTCCGAGCTGACGACGACGTTGGGATTTTGCTGCCGCTCCTCCCATTGGCCGAAAAACCGTGTCGCCAGAAATAGCGCTGCGCACCAGGCCAGCACCATGAACACCCGACCGGCGCGTTTGCCTGGTGTTTGCGGCGTCATGGCTTGGCACTCCAGCCACCTTCCGGCGCGGCAAAGCGCCAGACGACCGGGCGATACTCGCCATCAGCACGGGCACCGTCGTTGTTATCAATGCCGACCCAGGCGCCATCGGCGTCGACGATCAGCGCTTCCGTCAGGCCATAGCCCTGTGGATAACGACGGTTCTCCAGCAATGCCTCGTCGGCAAACGACCAGCAACGCTCGACCTTGGCCGTCACCGCGTCACGGCGACAAATCTCGAACGCGTTGCGCTCAAGGGTGAACAGCTTGCCGTTGAACAACGACAGATCGGCAAAATCCCGTGACACCGCTCTGGCCTTGGGAAATTTCGCCGGCTGCATTTCCATCCCGGCTTCACTCAGCAGCACGCAGCCGCCGTCGCAATCCCAGACCGTTTGCTGACGCTTGATCAACAGCAGTCCTCGGCGCTCGCGCTCGGCGGCCAACCATAACTGGTCGCCCTCCGGATTGATCGCCAGGCCCTCGAACAATGCGTTGAAGTGCAACAACATACCGCTGGCCCGCGCCTCGCGAACCAGCATCGGCGAAATCTTCAGCCAGGACGTCGGCCCAACGGGCGGCACTTGCAGAATCGCGGCATGGGACTCGCTGACGATGTAGCGATTGCCGGCGCTGTCGCAGGTGATGCCTTCGAAATCCAGGTCCCCGCCACGCACGAACGATGCCACCCAGGTCCGCGAACGCAAACCCCAGGGCAAATCGCTGTCCGGCACCGGCGGTACACCGATGCGCACGGTTTCAGCCTGCCAGACCGTGTCGCCGGTTTCGAGCCGGTAGATCTGATCGTCGTCGCGATCGGAAACGGCCCACAGATTCTTGCCACACTGGGCCAGCCCCGACAGGTTGCCGCCGCGCATGCCCTCGACGGGATGCTCGGACAACAGACGCAACTCCGGTGCCGGCTCGGCAAACGCCGAAGCCGAGGTCAGAAGTAACGCACACGCCAGGGCAAAGCCAACCCGCATCAGCCAAGAACCTCGGCCAGGTTGCCTTTGGATTCCAGCCAGGATTTACGATCACCGGCGCGCTTCTTCGCCAGCAACATGTCCATCATTTCCGAAGTCGCTTCGAAATCTTCCAGGGTCAGCTGCACCAGACGCCGGGTGTTCGGGTCCATGGTGGTTTCGCGCAGTTGCGGCGGGTTCATTTCCCCCAGACCTTTGAATCGGGTGACCTGCGGTTTGCCGCGTTTCTTCTCGGCCACCAGACGATCGAGGATGCCGTCACGCTCAGCTTCGTCGAGGGCGTAGTAAATTTCTTTGCCCAAATCGATTCGGTACAGCGGCGGCATCGCGACGTAGACGTGACCGGCATCCACCAACGGGCGGAAGTGCTGGACGAACAGCGCGCACAGCAACGTGGCAATGTGCAGACCGTCGGAGTCGGCGTCGGCGAGGATGCAGATCTTGCCGTAACGCAGCTGGCTCATGTCCGCCGCGCCCGGATCGACACCGATGGCCACGGCAATGTTGTGCACTTCCTGGCTGGCCAGCACTTCGCTGCCGTCGACTTCCCAGGTGTTCAGGATCTTGCCGCGCAACGGCAGGATCGCTTGAAACTCTTTATCCCGCGCTTGCTTGGCGGAACCGCCGGCGGAGTCACCTTCCACCAGGAACAGCTCGGAACGCATCGGGTCCTGCCCGGCGCAGTCGGCGAGCTTGCCTGGCAGTGCCGGGCCTTGGGTGATGCGCTTGCGCTCGACCTTCTTGCTGGCCTTCAGACGACGGCCGGCGTTGTTGATCGCCAGCTCCGCCAACAGCATGCCGGTTTCCGGGTGAGCGTTGAGCCACAGGCTGAACGCGTCCTTGACCACGCCGGACACGAACGCCGCCGCTTCGCGGGACGACAGGCGTTCCTTGGTCTGGCCGGAGAATTGCGGCTCCTGCATTTTCATCGACAGGACGAAGGCGATGCGTTCCCAGACGTCTTCCGGCGCCAGCTTCACGCCGCGTGGCAGCAGGCTGCGGAATTCGCAGAACTCGCGCATGGCATCGAGCAAGCCCTGACGCAACCCGTTGACGTGCGTACCGCCCTGGGCCGTCGGGATCAGGTTGACGTAGCTTTCCTGCACGCTGTCGCCACCTTCCGGCAACCACAGTAGCGCCCAGTCGACCGCTTCTTTGTTACCGGCCAGGCTGCCGCAGAACGGCTCGTCCGGCAGGCGTTCGAATTCGCTGACCGCGTCCACCAGGTAGGAGCGCAGGCCGTCTTCGTAATGCCATTCGACTTTCTCGCCGGTGGCCTTGTCTTCAAAACTGACCAGCAGCCCCGGGCACAGAACGGCCTTGGCCTTGAGCACGTGCTTGAGGCGGCTGATGGAGAATTTCGGTGAGTCGAAGTACTTCGGGTCTGGCGCAAAGAACACGCTGGTGCCGGTGTTGCGCTTGCCAACGGTGCCGACCACTTCCAGCTCGGTCTTCTTGTAACCGTCGGCGAAGGTCATCTGGTATTCGTTGCCGTCGCGCTTCACGCGCACCCGGACTTCGGTCGACAAGGCGTTGACCACCGAAATACCCACCCCGTGCAGACCGCCGGAGAACTGGTAGTTCTTGTTGGAAAACTTGCCGCCCGCATGAAGCTTGGTGAGGATCAGTTCAACGCCCGACACACCCTCTTCCGGGTGAATGTCCACCGGCATGCCACGGCCGTCATCGCTGACTTCCAGGGAGTGATCGGCGTGCAGGATGACCTGCACCGACGTCGCATGCCCGGCCAAGGCTTCGTCGACGCTGTTGTCGATGACTTCCTGGGCGAGGTGGTTCGGCCGACTGGTGTCGGTGTACATGCCGGGGCGTTTGCGCACCGGGTCGAGGCCCGAGAGGACTTCGATGGCGTCTGCGTTATAAGAGCTAGCGCTGGGAGTGGCCATGGGGTCTCGTCGTCAAATGTTCTATTAAATAGAGGTGATGACTCACAGTGCAGTGAAATCAATCGCCTGATACAAATCTGCGCCGATGCCGGCAAAACTCAGCATTGCCGGCAATTGCCCGGCAAAACCCTGGAAACTATGGTCGCCGCCGGCCTGGATGCGCAAGGCACAGGCCCGGTAATACTGCTGGGCGAGGCGATAATCCAGCGTTTCGTCGCCCGTCTGCAACCACACCTGATACCGCTGCGGGTCCTGAGGCGCCGGCACTTCCAGCTCGGCCAGGGCCGTCACATGGTCGTGGGTCAATTCCCAGGCCTCATCGGTATACAGGTTTTTCTGCGTCCCCAGATACCCGTCGAACATCCGGTGCGGACTGACGGCGGGGTTGATCAACAGGGCTTTCAAGCCATGGCGCTCGGCCAGGTGAGTCGCATAGTAGCCGCCGAGTGAGCTGCCGACCAGCAGTGGCCGGCCAAGCTCCGAAATTGCCTGTTCGAGCTGACCGATGGCCTCGCGCGGATGGTGATGCAGGGCCGGAACGCGCAGGTGATCGCTCAAGCCCAGACGCTCCATCACTTCGATCAACTGAGTGGCCTTTTTTGACGAAGGCGCACTGTTGAAACCGTGGATATAAAGGATCGAACCGGACATTTGAACTCCCTGTGCGTCGGGTAAAGAAGGCGGAGTTTACAGGGTGTCGGGGGAATCGGGGATATCCGTGGAATTCATGTCGTCTGAGCGGCCGCCATCGCCAGCAGGCTGGCTCCCACAGGGACTTGTGCACGACGCGGACTCATTGTGGGAGCCAGCCTGCTGGCGATGGCAGCACCGCAGATATTCAATAGCCGTTGGAGCCGTAATCGACCTGAAAGTCGAACCCGGTCACGCGCTCTACGCCGGTTTCGAGCCGACCATCGGGCAACAACCGCAACCACCGATACCCTGGCGCCTGCTCGCCGACCTTGAAATCCTCACTGCCCGGCTCGAACTGAATGCAGGTCGAGGGCGAGGCAATCAGACGTACGCCGTTACGCACTTGATCGATTTCCTGATGCACGTGCCCCCAAAGCACCGCACGTACTTGCGGAAACCGGTCCAGCACGGCGAACAGTGCTTCGGGATTGCGCAACCCGATCGGCTCCATCCACGCACACCCGATCGACACCGGATGATGATGGAAGCACACCAGATGATGGCGCTCCGGCGCCTCGCTCAGCGAGCGCGCCAGCAACTGCAACTGTTCATCCTGCAAATACCCGGGCACCGACCCCGGCACCGCCGAGTCGAGCAACGTGACGCGCCAGTTGCCGACATCCACCACCGGTTCCAGCAGCGCGCTGTGCACGGCGGCTTTGGCCATGATCTGCGGTTCGTCGTGATTGCCGGGAATCCAGCGCGCCGGCGCATCGAGTTGCCGGGTCAGGTCGCGAAACTGCTGATACGACTCCAGCGTCCCGTCCTGGGAAAGATCGCCGCTGGCAATGATCAGATCGATCTGCGGCTGTTGCTGCCTGACCAGCTCGATGACCTTTTGCAGGCTGTCGCGCGTATTCATGCCCAGCAACGTGCCGTCCGCTTCGGCAAACAGATGGCTGTCGGACAGTTGCACCAGCAACGCCGAATCGGCGGGGGTCAAAGTGGATACGCTTGGCAAGGCGTTCTCCCAGGGCTAAACACGGGATAAGTGGAATGCCGCGATTATGCTGGGGGACGAACGAAAGAGGAAATCCGAGAAGCTGACGCAGTTCACATCTAGCGAGCTCAACGCACAACGGCGTATTCGTGCCCACACGCCAGGCAATGGCTCAGCCATTCACCCAGGAACATATTCAACTGGGCCTTTTCGTCCGGCTGGTGCATCGAGGCGTTCGGGTAAGGATAGATCCCGCGAAAGCGTCGTGCATGTTCGGCGCTGACCACTTCGGCCATGCAGGCGTCGTGATAGACCTGCACTTCCAGTTGCGGCACCGGAAGCCACGGCAGGCTGTGTTCCTGGCGCACTTGCAAGGTCGTGGTGTATGGACAGACCTGCAGCACTTCAAGGGCCAGCACGCCGAGCATCTGCTCGCCGTGGGTCACGGCAATGCGCCGCGCCGCCGGTTCGTTGCGCATGTCCGGCAGCAGTCGCATCAGGCGCGCGTAGTTGGCCTCGCAAGAGGCTTGCAGCCCCACGAGGTCCACCCGGTAGCGATCGCGCAACTTGTTTACGACCATAACCCCCTCACTTCAGCGCGGTTCAAAGCTAACCATTGCAAGGCAATGATGCTGGCCGCGTTGGCAATTCGTCCGTCGCGTACGGCTTGCAGGGCATCCTCGAACGCCCAGACCGTGACGCGGATATCTTCAGCTTCTTCCTCCAGCCCATGCAGGCCGCCGACCCCGGTTGTCTCGCAACGCCCCAGGAACAAATGCACGAATTCATTGCTGCCACCCGGCGATGGAAAATACTTGGTCATCGGCCAGAGCGTCCCGAATACAAGCCCAGCTTCCTCCTGCGCTTCGCGGTGAGCAACTTCTTCCGGCACTTCATCCTTGTCGATCAGACCAGCGACCAGTTCAATCAGCCAGGGATTGTCGGTCTTGCCCATGGCGCCGACGCGAAACTGCTCGATCAACACCACTTCATCGCGCTGCGGGTCGTAGGGCAACACGCAGACCGCATCGTGGCGAACAAACACTTCACGATTGATTTCGCGGCTCATGCCACCGGCGAACAACTCGTGGCGCAAGTGCACGCGATCGAGCTTGTAAAAGCCCTCGTAGCACTTTTCGCGCCGAACGATATCAACGGCGGTCGGAATGGCGTTGGCAAAATCAGTCATGACAATCCTCGTTTACTGCTAGTCCGATCCGAGGCTCCTTTTGGTTACTTGCAACCTCGACTTCGCGCCATCCTAACGCGCCCGCGCCGTTTGATGCAGCCCCTTTCCAGTCAGCGGGATAGACGGTGAGGGCGAAACCAACTCTAATTAGCTTAGTGGCGAACTGACCGCTTCGTTGAGAGTCGAAGCGGATAACTTTTTGCCTTTCCCTGTTTTACGAAGGACGCCCATGTCGCTTTTTAAAATCGCCTCCATGGCCGCAATCGCCCTGACCCTGGGCGCTTGCCAAAGCCTGTTCCAGCCCAACTACCGGGCGCCGCTGGAGACTACCCGCGATGCATCTGAACAGCTGAAACCGGGTTGCACGACACCTGAATGCCCACTGGTGAACATCGATACGCTGCGCTTCCCCGCCGAGCCACAGTTGGACGGCATTGTCGAAAAACGTCTGCTGCAAATGACCCGCACCTCGCCCGATGCCCCGGTGGCACCGACGCTGGCGGCCTATCGCGATGAGTTTTTGCGCACCGCCGGCCCGCGCTACAGCAGCTACTTGCAAGCCAAAGTACGTGAGCAGCATGACGGCTTGGTGATCGTCGAATTTTCCAGCTACCTGGACACCGGCGGTGCACATGGCGCGCCGGGCCGCAGCTTTATCAACTATTCGCGCCAGCAGCATAAAGTGCTGACCTTGTCCGACATGTTGGTGCCAGGTCAGGAAGAGGCGTTCTGGAAAGCGGCGCAGGTTGCGCACAACAGCTGGTTGATCAGCACCAAGCTCGATCAGGAACCGGAGTTCGTGAAGAGCTGGCCGTTCCAGAAAACCCAGAACATAGCGCTGACCTACGGCGGGGTGATCCTCAAGTACGACGTGAGCACCATCGCGCCTTACGCGCTGGGCCACGTCGAACTGAAGATCCCTTACCCTCGCCTGAACGGCATCATCAAGCCCGAGCTGTTTCCCGGCCGTAACTGAAGGCCCGACCCAGCACGAGTTGCAGCAGCCCTGCCAGAATCAACGACGGCAGGGTTGCGCCGATGTCCGGATACAGATTGGCCAGCAAGTGATAGGTGCTGACCCCGCCCAGCCAGGCGAGCAGCGCCGGCCAGCGCAATGCGGCTGAAGCCACTTGAGCCGAACGCTTGCGCAGGATGAAGTGATCCACCAGCACCACACCAAACAGCGGCGCAAACACCGAACCGATCAACAGCAGGAAGTTCTGGTACTGGGCCAATGGCGCCAGCAAGGCGATCAGGGTGCAGACCACACCGATGGCCAACGCCAGGTGTTCGACTTTCAAGCGCAGCAAAATCCCGCTGGAAACGGCCGCCGAGTGAATGTCGGCAAACGCGTTTTCCGACTCATCCAGCAAAATCAGCAGCAGCGGAATCCCCAGGCCGGCACCGGCCAGCGCCAACAGCAAGGCATTCACTTCACCGCTCGGCGCGAACGCCAGGGTGTAAGCCACGCCCAGGCTCATCAGCCAGAAATTACCGATAAAGAAGCCAATCGCCGTCCCGCCGAACACATTTTTCGCACGTTTGCCGAAACGCGAGTAGTCAGCGATCAGCGGCAGCCACGACAGCGGCATCGCGATGGCAATGTCGAAGCCCACGGCGAACGGCATCGAACCGTCACCGGCCTGCGCCCACAACGCGGCGAGATCGGCTTTCGCGAACAGGTTCCAGGTCAGCCAGATGCACGCGGCCAGCAGCAGCCAGATGCCCCATTTGCGCAGGATCTGGCGCACGAAGGTCAACGGACCGCTGACGGCCAGCAAGGTCGCCAAGGCACCGAAGAACAACGTCCAGAGCAGCGGACTGGAGAACAGACTGCCTTCGCTGAACGCACGCGCGCCGAGCAGGCTGGCAGCGTCGCGCATGACGATGATTTCGAACGAGCCCCAACCGATCAGTTGCAGCAGGTTCAGCACCGCTGGCAGGCTCGCGCCTTTTGCACCGAGGCTGAGTTTGAGCGCGGCCATCGACGACAGGCCGGTGTCACTGCCGATCACGCCGACAGCGGCCAGCAGCAGAACGCCGACCAGCGTGCCGAGGAAGATCGCCAGCAGCGAACCGGACAGGCCAAGACCTGGCGCGAGCAATGCGCCGGTCTGCAAAACCATCAGGCCGATGCCGAGGGAGAACCACAGGGAAAACAGATCGCGGCCGCCGAAGACACGTTTGTCGGTCGGCACCGCGATGTCGGGTGAATAAGTGCTGGGTTGAATGCTCAAGGGTGTTATCTCAGAGGAACATTTGTTGTTGTGTGGATCGCTATCGCCAGCAGGCTGGCTCCCACAGGGGACATGTGAACGCCACAGATCCAATGTGGGAGCCAGCCTGCTGGCGATGGGGCCTTTGCAGGCCCCACCCTTTCAGGTCAGATCAAACCTTCTTGTACAGCTGACTGCCTTCCTGCTTGAACCGCTCTGCCTGTTCCGCCAATCCCCGGGCGACTTCGGCGTCGACGGTTTCGATGCGCTGGTTGGCCGCGTATTCGCGGACTTCCTGGGTGATTTTCATCGAGCAGAACTTCGGCCCGCACATCGAACAGAAATGCGCGACCTTGGCCGAATCCTTCGGCAACGTCTCATCGTGATACGAACGTGCGGTGTCCGGATCGAGGCCCAGGTTGAACTGGTCTTCCCAACGGAACTCGAATCGCGCCTTGCTCAAGGCATTGTCGCGAATCTGCGCGCCCGGGTGTCCCTTCGCCAGATCGGCGGCATGCGCGGCGATCTTGTAAGTGATGATCCCGGTCTTCACGTCATCCTTGTTCGGCAGGCCCAAGTGCTCCTTCGGCGTCACGTAGCAAAGCATCGCGCAACCGAACCAGCCGATCATCGCCGCACCGATACCCGAGGTGATGTGGTCGTAGCCTGGTGCGATGTCGGTGGTCAGCGGGCCGAGGGTGTAGAACGGCGCCTCGTCGCAGCACTCGAGCTGCTTGTCCATGTTCTCTTTGATCAACTGCATCGGCACGTGGCCCGGGCCTTCGATCATGGTTTGCACGTCGTGCTTCCACGCAATCTTGGTCAGCTCGCCGAGGGTTTCCAGCTCACCGAACTGCGCGGCGTCGTTGGCGTCGGCAATCGAGCCCGGACGCAGGCCGTCGCCCAGCGAGAAGCTGACGTCGTAGGCCTTCATGATTTCGCAGATCTCTTCGAAATGCGTGTAAGCAAAGTTTTCTTTGTGGTGCGCCAGGCACCACTTGGCCATGATCGAACCGCCACGGGAAACGATGCCGGTCACACGCTTGGCGGTCAGCGGCACGTAGCGCAACAGCACGCCGGCGTGAATGGTGAAGTAATCGACGCCCTGCTCGGCCTGTTCGATCAGCGTGTCGCGGAACAGCTCCCAGGTCAGGTCTTCGGCAGCGCCGCCGACTTTTTCCAGGGCCTGATAAATCGGCACGGTGCCGATCGGCACTGGCGAGTTGCGGATGATCCACTCGCGGGTTTCATGAATGTGCTTGCCGGTGGACAAGTCCATGATGTTGTCCGCGCCCCAGCGAATGCCCCAGGTCAGTTTCGCCACTTCTTCTTCGATGGACGAACCCAGTGCGCTGTTGCCGATGTTGCCGTTGATCTTCACCAGGAAGTTACGGCCGATGATCATCGGTTCCAGTTCGGTGTGGTTGATGTTGGCCGGGATGATCGCGCGACCGCGGGCGATCTCTTCACGAACGAATTCGGGGGTGATGATTTTCGGCACGCTGGCGCCAAAGCTGTGGCCGGCGTGTTGCTGATCCAGCAGGCCAGCGGCACGGGCAACTTCAAGCTTCATGTTTTCGCGGATGGCGACGAATTCCATCTCGGGCGTGATGATGCCCTGACGCGCGTAGTGCATTTGCGTGACGTTGCCACCGGCCTTGGCGCGGCGCGGGTTGTTCACGTGAGCGAATCGCAGCTTGGTCAGCTCCGGATCGGCGAGGCGTTCCTTGCCGAAGTTCGAGCTGAGGCCGGGCAGACGCTCGGTGTCGCCACGGGCTTCGATCCATGGCGAACGCACATCGGCCAGGCCTTTGCGCACGTCGATGATCACGTTGGGGTCGGTGTACGGACCCGAGGTGTCGTACACGACAACCGGCGCGTTGATCTCACCGCCAAAGTCGGTCGGGGTCACATCAAGGCTGATTTCGCGCATCGGCACGAGGATGTCCGGGCGGGAGCCCTGAACGTAGATTTTTTGCGAGCGGGTAAACGGTTGAACCGATTGTTGATCGACTTGGGCCGAGTCACTCAGGTTCGTTATGTTTTTTGGTTTTATCGTCATCACGGGCTCTCCGAACACATCCAGGCAGTGGATTTTTGTCGGAGCGAACCTGTAATCGAATGGACGCACGGGCGCTGGGAAAACCAGCAGTGCTGTGCTCAGTGCTCGAGGGGTGTTCGATTGTCGAACAACATCCCGGACGAAGCACAAGAGGACTCGCCGGGTGACGAGAAATCTTGTTCCCTACGCAGGCGCTAACCTGATCAGGTTCAACGGGATCCGAAATTATTCGATCTCAGCCTCACAGCAAGGCACCCCGACAAGAACCCGGCCAGTCTAGACACAACTGACAAAGAACGCCAACACCGCAGTAAACACCATGATGAATGGCGCAATCAGACGATTGTTGCCGCACGTATGCGCAACTACACTCGCAACGGCCATGTCGCGCATTGACGCTGAGTGGGCTGCGCCGTACCTTTGGCGCTCAAATTATCAGTGTAATTTTTAGGGATGGCCTCATGCTGCGCAAACTCTCACTGGCCCTTGCCGTGTCTTGTGCTTCCAATGGAATGGCCTGGGCAGCAGAAGCGCCCTTATCGACCAAGACCGATCTGGTCAGCGTCTACCAGGAAGCGGTGGACAACAACGCCGACCTGGCCGCCGCCCGCGCCCAATACGGCGCGCAAAAAGAAGTCGTGCCCCAGGCGCGCGCCGGCTTGCTGCCGAATATTTCCGGTGGCGCCCAGTTGGCCAACGTGCGCACCGATATCGATCAACCGTCGGCCGTTGCCAACCGTAGCGCCAATTCCTATCAGGCAACGTTGGCTCAGCCTTTGTTTCGTGCCGATCGCTGGTTCCAGTACCAGGCCGCCAAGGACGTTAATGAGCAAGCCGCCCTGCAACTCTCGGCGACCGAGCAGAACCTGATCCTGCAAACCGCCGAGGACTACTTCAACGTGCTGCGCAGCCAGGACAACCTGGCCTCGACCAAGGCTGAAGAAGCGGCGTTCAAGCGTCAGCTCGACCAGTCCAACGAACGCTTCGATGTCGGCCTGTCGGACAAGACCGATGTGCTGCAATCGCAAGCCAGTTACGACACCGCACGGGCCAACCGGATCGTTGCGCAGCGTCAGGTGGATGATGCGTTTGAAGCGTTGATCACCCTGACCAACCGTCAGTACAACTCGATTCAGGGCATCGTCCACACCTTGCCGATCCTGCCGCCGGCGCCGAACGACGCCAAGGCCTGGGTCGACACCGCCGCCAAACAGAACCTGAATCTGCTGGCCAGCAACTACGCGGTCAGCGCCGCCGAAGAAACCCTGAAGCAGCGCAAGGCCGGCCACGCACCAACGGTGGATGCGGTGGCCAAGTATGAGAAAGGCGACAACGATGCCTTGGGCTTCAGCAACCCGAACGGCTTCGGCCAGCCGTATGGTGGTCCCGTCGAGCAACGCACGCTGGCGCTGCAATTGAACATCCCGATCTACAGCGGCGGGCTGACCAGTTCGCAGGTTCGCGAGTCGTACTCGCGCCTGGATCAGACCGAACAACAGCGTGAAGGGCTGCGTCGGCAAGTGGTGGAAAACACCCGCAACCTGCACCGCGCGGTGAACACCGATGTCGAGCAGGTACAGGCGCGCAAGCAGTCGATCATCTCCAACCAGAGCGCGGTGGAAGCGACCGAAATCGGTTATCAGGTGGGCACGCGCAACATCGTCGATGTGCTCGACGCGCAGCGTCAGCTGTACACCTCGGTGCGCAATTACAACAACACCCGCTACGACTACATCCTCGACAACCTGCGCCTGAAGCAAGCCGCCGGCACGCTGAACCCGGGGGATTTGCAGGACCTGAAACGCTATCTCAAAGCTGACTACAACCCGGACAAGGACTTCCTGCCACCGGACCTGGCCAAGGCTGCGGCTGAGCAGTTAAAGGCAAAACCGGGGCAGTAATGGGCGGGTGATGGCGGTTCTGAGGACGCCATCGCCAGCAAGCCGGCTCCTACAGAATCGGGGACGACGGGGATTTTGAGGGGGACGCAAAACCTGTAGGAGCCGGCTTGCCGGCGATGGCGACTTCAATGACGCCATCGCCAGCAAGCCGGCTCCTACAGAATCGCGGGATGACGGGGATTTTGAGGGGGACGCAAAACCTGTAGGAGCCGGCTTGCTGGCGATGGCGTTTTCGAAATCGCCTTCGCCGGCAAGCCTGGCTCCTACAGGTCAGCGATTGATCAATCGATCCAACCCATCCAGCAACCGCTGCAACGCGCCCTGATTGGTGCGCATCACTTTCAGCCCCGCGTCTGCCATACGCTGCGCATCGCGCGGCAATTCGAACAGCCGCTGCACCGCCAGCGCCAAACCCTCGGCATCTTCCACTTCCTGCAACGCCCCGGCGCTGCGCAACTGCGCGGCGATTTCGAGGAAGTTGAACAAGTGCGGCCCACTGAGCACCGGTTTCGCCAGCGCGGCGGGTTCCAGCAAGTTATGGCCACCGTTCGGCACCAGACTGCCGCCGACAAACGCGCTGTCGGCCAGGGCATACAAAAACAGCAACTCGCCCATGGTGTCGCCGAGCAACACCGACGTATCGGTGGTGACCGGTTCGCCGGAGGAACGACGCACCGTGGCGAAGCCCTGTTGCCTGCAAAGGTCGAACACCGCGTTGAAACGCTCCGGATGACGCGGCACCAGAATCAGCAACGCATCAGGGTGACTATCGAGAAGCTGACGATGCGCCGCCAGCACCACTTCGTCTTCACCGTCGTGAGTGCTGGCGGCGATCCACACCGGACGCTCCTGCGCCCGCCATTGCCCACGCAACTCGGTCGCACGCTGGAGCAGTTGCGGGTCGATGGTCAGGTCGAACTTGATCGAACCGCTCACTTCAACCGTTTCTGCCCGGGCGCCCAAATCGCGAAAACGCTGGGCCTCGGCTTCGGTCTGCACGGCGAACAGGCTCATTTCGGCGAGCATCGGCTGAGTCAATTTACCGAAGCGGCCATAGCCTTTGGCGGAACGCTCGGACAGTCGTGCGTTGGCCAGCGCCACAGGAATCCCGCGTTTGGCGCATTGGTGAATGTGGTTGGGCCAGAGTTCGGTTTCCATGATCACCGCCAGCGTTGGCCGGACTCGGTCAAGGAACCGCGCCGCCGCGCATGGCAAGTCGTAAGGCAAATAGCAGTGCTGGATGCGCGGCTCGTTGGCGAACAAGGCATGGATGCGTTCGGAGCCCGTCGGCGTCATGCAGGTCACGGTGATCGGCAGCGCGGGATAACGTTGCAGCAATGCGCGAATCATCGGCGCTGCGGCAATGCTCTCGCCCACGGACACCGCGTGCACCCAGATGCCGCCCGGCTTCATCGCCGGCAGCCCGAGCGAGAACCGCTCGCCGATGCGTTTGGCATACGCCGGTGCCTTGCGCGAGCGCAGCCACAGCCGAATCGCTACCAGTGGCAGCCCCAGGTAAAACAGCGCGGTGTAGAGAGTTCTATTCATGGCGGCGGAGTTTATCGGTTTTTTCGCCGATCGCCTGCAAGTGCACGGCAAAACGTTCCGCCAGCCAACGAGCCGCCGGGCCGAGCGGTTCATCGCGGCGCCAGACCAGCTCCACCACCAGCGCCGGCGGCGTCCATTCGCTGGCCAGTTCGACCATCAACCCCTGATACGCCGGATACTGCACCACGTGCCGTGGCAACCAGGCCCAGCCGAGGCCACGCACCAGCCATTCGGCCATCACGTAGAAACTGTCGGCCCGCCAGACCTGCGGGCTGGCCGGCTCGCTGCCGGGATACACACTGGACTGGGTCGACATCAGCAACTGCCGATGCTGCGCCAGTTGCTGGCAATCGACCGGAGCCTGCGTTGCCAATGGATGCCCGACGCCGCACACCGTGACCATTTCGACGCTGCCCAGCACTCGCCGTTCGAGCGCCTCGGGAATCTGATCGTGATAAAACAACAGACCGAGATCGGCCCGGCGCGCCACCAGCTTGCGCGCCACATCGCCCTGGGCAGCGCTGGTCAATTGCACTTCAAGGCTGGGAAACTGTTCCGCCAGGGCTTCGAAACTTTCAATGATCGGCTGATACGGCATCGCCTCATCCTGAGCCACGCGCAGGCGAGCCTCCTGCCCACGCGTCATTGCCAGCGCCCGACCATTCAGACGCTCGCATTGACGCAGTACTTCCCGCGCCTCATCAAGCAACGCATTGCCAGCCTCAGTGAGTTTCGGCTGCCGGCCGCTGCTGCGGGCGAACAGGCTCACACCCAGGTCTTCTTCCAACAGCGCTATCGAACTGCTGACCGCCGACTGCGCCTTGCGCTGGTCTCGCGCCACAGCGGAAAACGATCGCTGCTCGGCAACGCTGACGAACAAACGCAACTGCTCCAGATTCCATTGAATGTTCATGACCAACCCATCTCCCGCACAGATAGGTAATGACTTTACCCCATCTGAGCAACCTCTAAAATGCCGACCTCATAAAGCAACACTTCACACGAGGATGCACCCATGACCGCTTACTACTACCTGGCCATCGCCATCTGCGCTGAAGTAATCGCCACTGTTTCGATGAAAGCCGTCAAAGGCATCAGCACGCCGCTGCCGCTGATTCTGGTGATCGTCGGTTATGGCATTGCCTTCTGGATGCTGACACTGGTGGTGCGCAGCGTGCCGGTGGGTGTGGCGTACGCGGTGTGGGCCGGCATGGGGATCGTGATGGTCAGCGTCGCGGCGCTGTTTATCTACGGGCAGAAGCTGGATGTACCGGCGATGCTCGGGATGGCGCTCATCGTGCTCGGCGTTGTGGTCATCCAGCTCTTCTCCAAAACCGCCGGGCACTGACAATTGTAGGAGCCGGCTTGCTGGCGATCCAAACAGCGCGGTGTGTCTGACACACCGCTATCGCTAGCAAGCCAGCTCCTACAGATCGCTCTACAACAGATCGTTGAGATGCCTTGTATACTGCGCCCTCGTCTTGAACACTGAGGTCGCTGCATGCCATCTGTTATTTCCACCGACGTTTTGATTGTCGGCGCTGGTGTCGCCGGCCTCTGGCTGAACGCGCGCCTGCGCCGCCAGGGTTTTTCGACCGTGCTGGTGGAAAGCGCCACCCTCGGTGGCGGGCAGAGCCTGAAGTCCCAAGGCATCATCCACGGCGGCGCCAAGTACGCGCTGCATGGCGCCCTGACCGGCGCCTCGGAAGCCATCGCCGACATGCCGCGCCGCTGGCGTGAAGCGCTGGCCGGTGACGGTGAACTGGATTTGTCCGGTGTGCGCCTGTTGTCCGAAGCCCATTACCTCTGGTCCCCCGGTACGATCGCCGGCAACCTCACCAGCTTCTTCGCCAGCAAAGCCGTGCGCGGCCGCGTCGATCAGGTCAAAGGCGACCAATTGCCGCCGGCCCTGCAAGACAAGCGCTTCAAGGGTAAGGTCTATCGCCTGGCAGAACTGGTGATCGACGTGCCAAGCCTGATTCAGCGCCTCGCCGACCTGGCCGGTGACGGCTTGCTCGCCGGGAAGACGATCGAGCCGTTGCTGGAAGCTGGCGTTCTGGTCGGCCTGAAGGTCGACGAGCGTGAAATCCGCGCCCAACGCATCATCTTGAGCGCCGGTGCCGGGACGGCAGCGCTACTCGAAGCACTGGGGCTGACCAAGCCCGCCATGCAACGTCGACCGCTGCACATGATCATCGCCAAAGGCCCCGGCCTCAAACCGCTGTACGCCCATTGCCTGGGTGGCGGCACCAAGCCGCGCATCACCGTGACCACCCATCCGGCCGCCGATGGCCAATGGGTCTGGTACCTGGGTGGCGATATCGCCGAGGCCGAAGGGGTTGCCCGCGAACCGGCCGAGCAAATCGCCACCGCGCAAAAAGAACTCGGCCAATTGCTGCCATGGATCGACTTGAGCACCGCGCAATGGGCGACCTTGCGCGTGGACCGCGCCGAGCCGCTGCAATCGGGCCTGACGCGACCGGACAACGCCTTCCTGGCCGAAGAAGGCCGTTTGCTGGTCGGCTGGCCGACCAAACTGGCGCTCGCGCCGGACTTTGCCGACCGTGTCATCAGCTCATTGCAACGCGACGGCATCCAGCCAAGCCACCCCGCGCCGCTGCCCGAGTTGCCGAAGCCGCCGATGGGCGTCCCGGCCTGGGAGCAACTGCTACCATGAGCCAGCCAACCCTGCACGACCTGCATCGCCCGCTGGGCAGCACCGGCCTGATGGTTTCGCCCCTGGGTTTGGGCACCGTCAAACTCGGCCGCGATCAAGGCGTGAAATACCCCAACGGTTTCCAGATCCCCGACGATGACGAAGCGCGCATGCTGCTCAAACTCACGCGCGACCTGGGCATCAACCTGATCGACACCGCCCCGGCCTATGGCCGCAGTGAAGAACGACTCGGCCCGTTGTTGCGCGGCCAACGCCAGGACTGGGTGATCGTCAGCAAGGTCGGCGAAGAATTTGCCGACGGCCAGTCCCGCCACGATTTCAGCGCCGCGCATACCCGGCTCTCGGTGGAACGCAGCCTGCAACGTCTGGAAACCGATTTTATCGATCTGGTGCTGGTGCACTCCGACGGCAACGACCTGGCGATCCTCAACGACAGCGAAGTCTACGCGACCCTCGCTGCGCTCAAGGCCGAAGGCAAGATTCGTGGCTATGGTTTCTCCGGCAAAACCGTCGAAGGCGGTTTGAAGGCTCTGGAACAAGGTGATTGCGCCATGGTCACCTACAATCTGAACGAACGGAACGAGAAGCCGGTCATTGACTATGCTGCTGATCACGGCAAAGCCATCCTGGTCAAAAAAGCCCTCGCCAGCGGTCACGTCTGCCTGAGTCCAGGTGTGGATCCGGTGCGCGCCAGTTTCGAGTTGTTGTTTGAACATCCGGGTGTGGCCAGTGCTATTGTCGGGACCATCAATCCGCTGCACCTCGCCCACAACGTCGCGACCGTTGCCCAGGTCCTACGTAGCAACTGATGCCGCCCCACGCGGCCTTAAGCAGGAGCCGACATGCCGCGTACGCTCATTAGAAAGAACCCGAGCAACTTCAAGACCCTGCCGTTATTCGTCGAAGCGACTCCCGAAGGCCTGAGTTATCAAAGCGTCGGGATGCCGCTGAATTTTTCCCAGACGTTGCAACGTCGCCGCCCGGTGACGGTGGCTGACAGCGAACGGTTCGCCGTGGAGCTGGCCAATCTCGGGGTTTCGGTGCGCCTGACCCTGCATTGGCAGAATCGCGATTACTGGGTGTTGGTACGTCAACGTCGGCAAGACCGTGGCGACGTGGTGCTCAAGCTGATCTCCGGTTACGTGCCGGCCCACGAATTGAACCTGCCGCTGCACACCGCCATCCAGGAGATTGCCGAAGAGTGCCTGCTGGAAACGCCGGAAGGCTGGCTCGGCGGGCGTTTCAACGACACCTGGCTGCCGGCGCCCTACTCCGCCGCGCTGCATTATCGCGAAGCGTTGCCGTTTCGGCTGACGCCGCTATCCGGCTCGGCGCGGCCAGTGCGCTGCGCCAACCTGCAGTTGATCGAACGACCGCGCGCCTACGTGCACCTGCCGACCGCGTCACTGCAACTGATCTATGACTTGCGCCTGGACGTGCCCAAGGAAGCCAAATCCCTGAGCCTGTTTCATGTCGACGAGCGACTGGAGGGCGATCAACTGGTGGCGCGCCTCGACCGCAAGCGCCCCGATCTGTACCTGATGCCGTTGCAGGACGGCCAGCCAATGGCCGAGTTGTATACCCTGAAAAAGGATCACCTTTACCCGGCGAGTACACGCGGTCTGTATCTGGCAGAGAGTTTTGCCCAGCAGCAAGGCTGGCTGGTGCGCGATGAGCGGATTCGCTGGAAGGATTGGGTGCGCCAGCAAGGCTTGAACCCGCCGGGGAAAGATTCCGGTTTGGCGCGCTTGCGCGGGAAGGCGAAGCAATTGCTGAAAAAGATCGTGCCGCGCAAGAAGGTCAGTTCCTAAAAACCCAGCAGGCGTACACCTAACCCTGTAGGAGCTGGCTTGCCAGCGATGGTCGTTAACGATGACGCGTGTCTACTGAGTAAACGCGGCGCCCTTGAGCCCATCGCTGGCAAGCCAGCTCCTACAAAAGTTTGGTATCACTCGGACTTGCGGATTTTTTCGACTATCGCGGTCGTGGAACTGTTTTCCACGAGCCCCAGCACTTTTACCGTTCCGCCATACGCCGTCACGATGTCCGCACCGACGACCTGGTCGATCCCGTAGTCCCCGCCCTTGACCAGCACGTCCGGCTTGACCTCTCGCAGCAGGTTTTCCGGGGTGCCTTCAGGGAAGCTGATCACCCAATCCACCGCACCAAGACCTGCCAGTACCGCCATGCGACGGTCGACGCTGTTGATCGGACGACCCGGCCCTTTCAGGCGGCTGACCGAAGCATCGTCGTTGACCGCAACGATCAGACGATCGCCTTGAGCGCGTGCCTGTTCGAGGTACGTCACGTGGCCGGCGTGCAGGATGTCGAAGCAGCCATTGGTGAAGACGATCTTCTCTTTATGCGCACGCGCATCATCGACCGCCAGCAACAACTGCTCAAGCCCCAGCACACCGCGCTCGGAACCTTCTTCACGCTGGATGGCGCGACGCAGTTCCGGGGCGCTGATGGCCGCCGTACCGAGCTTGCCGACAACGATGCCTGCCGCCAGGTTGGCCAAGGCCACGGCGTGAGGCAATTCCTCGCCCGCGGCAATCGCCGCCGCCAGGGTGGAAATCACAGTATCGCCGGCACCGGTCACGTCGAACACTTCACGGGCCCGAGCCGGCAGGTGCAACGCCGGATGATCCGGGCGCAACAGGGTCATGCCGTGTTCGCCGCGGGTCACCAGCAAGGCGCCGAGGTCGAGGTCGTGCATCAGCTGCGCGCCCTTGCTCACGAGTTCATGCTCATCGGCGCAACCGCCGACGATGGTCTCGAATTCGCTGAGGTTCGGAGTGATCAGGCTCGCACCCCGGTAGATCGAGAAATCCTTGCCCTTGGGATCGGCCAGCACCGGAATGCCACGGGCACGGGCGGCCTGGATCAGCACTTGATGATTTCTCAACGCGCCTTTGCCGTAGTCGGACAGCACCAGCACTTTGATGCCTTCGAGCAGTTCATCGACTTGCTCGCTGAGCGCCAACGCGTCGGTGGCGAAGGGTTCTTCAAAGTCGATACGCAGCAGTTGCTGGTGACGGCTCATGACCCGCAGCTTGACGATGGTCGGCTGGTGCGCGATGCGCTGGAACAACGCCCGTACGCCAGCGCCCTTGAGGCTGTTGGCCAGGCTGTCGGCGGCTTCATCGTCGCCGGTCACGCCGACCAGCGAGGCCGGTGCGCCGAGGGCGGCAATGTTCAGGGCAACGTTCGCGGCACCGCCCGGGCGGTCCTCGATTTGCTCGACTTTGACGACGGGTACCGGCGCCTCAGGGGAAATCCGTGAGGTACCACCATGCCAGTAACGGTCGAGCATGACATCGCCGACCACCAAGACAGGGGCTTGATCGAATCGCGGCATGGACAACTTCATGGAGCAACCCACATACAGAATGAACAGGGGCGGGATATTAACACAGGGTTGGCGTGGGCTTGTGTGGCGGCTGCAACGGGATGATTTTGCGGGGTTTATTGCTCATTTATTGAGCAACAAACCCGATAACCGCCGGCAAGCGTCTGCCATCTCCAGCGTTTGCGTGTCGATTTCACACTCGGCGCACAACGGTGCCTCGTAGGGACTGTCGATCCCCGTGAAATCCTTGATCCGTCCTTGCCGGGCCGCCCGGTACAAGCCTTTTGGGTCGCGCTGCGCGCACACCGCGAACGAGGTGCTCACATACACCTCGATAAAATCGCCCTCGGCGAACAGGCGCCGCGCCGCTTCACGCTCGGCCCGAAACGGCGAAATCGCCGCAACAATCACGATCAGGCCGGCATCGACCATCAGGCGCGCAACCTCGGCCATGCGCCGAATATTTTCCCGACGGCACTCAGCCCCCATCCCCAGGTCACGGCACAGACCGGCGCGCAGATTGTCACCATCGAGCACAAAGGTATGCCGCCCGAGCTCGTTGAGTTGCAGCTCAAGGGCATTGGCCAGCGTTGACTTGCCCGCGCCGGACAACCCCGTCAGCCAGAGGCAACGCGGCCGCTGCGATTTGATCGCGGCACGGTCGTTGATCGACAGCGACAACGCATAAGGCCTGATCTCGGGGACTGACATCGACAGCGCCTCATTCATAACCAAGCATCTCGTAATCGCGCTGGTACACCCGCCGTACCAACCGGCGGGTGCGCACTGAGCAGAAGTCACGGGCAGGCGCCGTGCGCCGCTGCTGCGAGCTGTTGATGTGCGGCAGCGGCACCGCGTCGCCCACCTGCTCGCACACGCGCTGAAAGTCGCGCTCCAGATGTTCCTGATAGCCGATGAAATCCAGTGCCAGGTGCCCGAGGGAGTCGGTGAGAAAATCCGTTTGCGCAGCGAAATGCAGCTGCCGCTGGATCGTTTCCGGGTGCAGCCAGCGAGCGACGAAATCGTCGAAATCGCGGTAGTGGCTGACCAGTTTTTGCGCGGGTCGGTCGCGCAGGCTCAGCTCATTGCCCCGCAGAAAAGCGTAGGCCGAGTACGCCCTTTCCAGCGGATCGCGAACAAAAGCAAACTTGAAACTGTCGGCAAACTGCTCGGGAAATTGCTGTTCGTACCAGTACAAGGGCAAGTGCCCCGGGCTCCAGCCATCGAACAGCGCCGCACAGACACTGCTCCCGGCGCATTTGGGGACGTGAATGAACAGACAGGAACGCTGTGTGAAAGGCTGGGGATAACATAGGTTGGCCGACATCGACCGATTGACCACCTGACGGTCCACGACCGACAGACGCCCCAGCAAGAATTGCCGTTGCGCCTTGGGCAACAGCTTCCAGAGATAACGTTGCAACATTGCAGCACCCGCGCGAAGGGGATGGCCCCCTCGATTGAAGTCAAAGTTCGTTCAGGAACCTTAACAAGCGCGTTGCCGAGATTTATTCAGGTTTGGTCAAGAAAGGTAAAGGTCTGGATACAATTCACCGGACGCATTGCACGTCGGTGAGCGCGAGGGTGAGCCAGGCTCACCCTCGCGTCGGGTCAGGCGATGTTTTCTGCCGGTGCATCGAGCCCCATCGCATGCAGGCGCGAGTAGTAGCCGTTTTGCGCCAGGAGCTGGGCGTGGGTGCCGCGCTCGACAATTTCCCCATGGTCCATGACCAGGATCAGATCGGCCTTCTCGATGGTCGACAAGCGGTGAGCGATCACCAGCGTAGTGCGACCTTTCATGACCTGATCCAGCGCCGCCTGAATGTGCCGCTCGGATTCGGTATCGAGCGCCGAGGTCGCCTCGTCGAGAATCAGCAACGGTGCGTTCTTCAACAAGGCCCGGGCAATCGCCAGACGCTGACGCTGACCACCGGACAGCAACACGCCGTTTTCGCCGACCTGAGTGTCCAGGCCTTGCGGCATTTGCGAGATGAAGTCCATCGCATAAGCGTCCGCGGCGGCCTTTTCGATGTCTTCACGCGGCGCACCGGCGAGGTCGCCGTAGGCAATGTTGTTGGCAATGGAGTCGTTGAACAGGGTCACATGCTGCGTCACTTGCGCCACATGCCGACGCAGATTACGCAGACGGTAATCTTCGATTTCTACGTCATCGAGCAGGATTTCGCCGGTTTCATGGTGATAGAAACGCGGAATCAGACTGGCCAGGGTCGACTTGCCGCTGCCGGAACGCCCCACCAGCGCGATCATTTGCCCCGGTGCCGCGGTGAAGCTGATGTTCTTCAGCACTTCACGGTCGGTGCCTGGGTAGGTGAAGCTCAGGTTACGCACTTCCAGGTGACCGCTGACGCGATCGCGCTCGACGGTGCCGGTGTCGATCTCAGGCTCGACGTCCAGTTGCTCGAAAATGCTTTCGGCACCGGCGACGCCTTTCTGGATGGTCGAACTGACTTCCGACAACTGGCGAATCGGTTTCGGCAACAGGCCGGCGGCGGTGATGTAGGCCACCAGGTCACCTGCGGTGGCATCACCGCGCAGGAACAACACGAGGAACATCAGCACTGCCATGGCGGTGTAGATCACCAACTGCAGCATTGGCGTGTAGACCGCGCCGGTCTTGGTCATGCGCAATTGCTTGTCGGTGTTGCCCTGACTGGCTTCGGCAAAGCGCCGCTCTTCATAGCTTTCGCCGCCGAAGCTGCGCACCACACGGTAGCCCTGAATGGTTTCGGAAGCCACGTGCGTCACGTCGCCCATCGCCACCTGGATCTTCTTGCTTTGCTTGCGGAATTTCTTGCTGGCGCTGCTGACCATGATTGCGATGATCGGCAGGATCGCCAGCATCACCAGGGTCAGTTGCCAGTTCATCCACAACAGGTAGGCAAACAGGAACACCACGGTCAGGCCTTCGCGAATGACCACTTTGATGGCATCCGTAGCAGCACCGGTGACCATGGTCACGTTAAAGGTGATGCGCGAAATCAGGTGCCCGGAGTTATGGGTGTCGAAATAGCGGTTGGGCAAAACCAGCAATTTGTTGAACAGCTCGACGCGCAGGTCATGGACCAGACCGAGGGAGACCTTGGCCAGGTAATAGTTGCCCAGGAACGACCCCAGGCCTTGCCATGCCGCGATCAGGATGATCAGCAGCGGCACGGCCATCAGCAACTGCAAGTCTTTTAGGTAGGGAACATTCGGGAACAGCACCGCTTCCGGGTTGCTCAAGCCGTCGACGAAGTATTTGAGAATCCCGGCCAGCATCGGCTGTGTCGAGGCAAAAATCACGAAGCCAATGATACTGATGGCAAACAGGCCCCAGTACGGGCGCACATACGACAGCAGGCGCAGGTAAATCTTCAAGCTCGACGGCGCAGGCGAATCAGGGCTAGTCATGAGAACCCGTTGTATGAGAAAAGAGCCCGCGAGTGTAACACAGGCCATTTTAGTCGCTGAGCTGCGGTAATATAGCCGGCTATCCATGCCTCACGGCGTCGACCCCGGAGTATTGATGCAAGCGCTTGACCACACCCGATACCTCGCCCTGCGCGAGGGTGCACAAGTCCTTGAAGCGGATGGTTCGGGAGACAAGGTGCTGCGGTTGACGGACGGCTCGATCCTCAAGCTGTTCCGCCGCAAGCGTCTGTTGACGTCGGCCGCCTGGTATCCGTACGCCAAACGTTTTGCCGACAATTGTGATGCATTGCGTGAACGGCACATTCCCTGCCCGTCGATTCGTCAGGTCTACCGCATCGCGAGTATCGAGCGCGATGCCGTGCACTACGATCCGTTACCGGGTCAGACCCTGCGTCAGTTGCTGGACGACGAAGGCGACGCTGATCCGCTGCGCGGCCAGTTGGGGGCGTTCATGGCGACCCTGCATGAGCGCGGGATCTATTTCCGCTCGGCGCACCTGGGCAACATCGTGCTGACGCCCGAGCATCAATTGGGTTTGATCGACATTGCCGATATGCGGGTCTATCGCCGTCCGCTGCGCAAGACCCTGCGGCTGCGCAACTTCAAGCATATGGTGCGTTACCCGCAGGATCGCCAGTGGTTGCTCGACGATCGCGGTGAAGTGTTCATGCAGAATTATGGCCAGACCCAGAGCGTTTGCTCTGCGGAAGAATTGAGCATCGCCCTGCAAAAATGATCTGGACACCTTCGCCTCCGGGGAGGAGGCGAAGGTCAGGCATTACGCCAGTGCCTGGCGTCGCGCTTTCAATACACGCGAGAGAATCATCGCCGAAGGCAGCAACACCAGCGGCCACAACTCGTCAGGGTTGCCGATCAGCAAACTTCCATCGAAGTTCAACATCACCAACGCACACGCCAGGTAAACACCCCACGCATCGCGCAGACGCCAGGCTTGCCACAGCGAAGCCACCATCAACCCGACAAACAGCAGCAACGCCACCGCACCGCCGTAAAGTCCCATGGCCACGAAGATATTATGCGGATGCTGGATCGGCATCGTGCCATCGAGCAACTGTTCAGTATGGAAACCGATGCCGCAGCCCAGCGCCCAACCGCAGTTGCGCCACTCGCCGATCATGATGTGGAAGATTTCGATGCGGTACGAATCACCCCGGTTCCACAGGGACAGGAACCAAAGCTCGTTGTGCACCATCCAGAACAACAGACCGAGAATCACCAGGCCAACCGCCATCGCACTGCCCACCAGCCGCGGCTTCTTGTAAAGCGCGTAAAGCAGCCAGGCGCCCAACAGGAAGGCTCCGCCCACCAACGCGGTGCGTGTCTGCATGACAAAGACCACGGCGAACACCGCCAGGAAGACAGCCAGGCCACCTTCGATCAGCCTCCGCTCCTTGACCCACATCGGCAGCGCCAGCCCCAATGCACAGAACAGCCAGATACTGGCATAGATGACATTTTCCAGACGCCCTGGAAGCAGTCCGACACGGATGCCGACGGCATACTCACCGGTCACCCAGGCGTAGATCGCCGAACTGAATACGTACAACGTCAGGACCCAGAACTGCGCACGAACGAAGGCCGAGCTGCGGAAAAACTGTGGATTGGTGAGGGCGCCCACGACCATCACGAACATCAGCACATAGAAAATGTGCTTGAAGAACTGCGCATGTCCGGCAATCGTCGCCGGAACCAGAAACCACAACAGGAACGCCAGCCACCCCAGCGCCAACGGGAGCTTGAACAGGCCTGCCCCGCGCTCCTTGACCAGAAAGACCAGCCCAGGCAAAACCATCAGGCCGTAATACAGGTTGTTGGTCCACTTCGAAGACCAGCCCACCACAAAACTCAACAGGAACAAGCAAAGTGCTGCCCCGAAGTACGACGTGATGGTGATTTTCCCTGGCTTCATGCCGCTAAATTCCATTGACTACCCAACCTATTGCCACACCAAGAATCAGGGCCACGACCAGCTTGATTCGATCGAGACGTTTACGCCTTAACTTGTTTTGCCGTTCCTGTGGTACCACCACGTGCTCACCGAAACCGGTGTGCAGTACCGCGTCGTTCTCCAGAATCAGCGCATAGCGGTTTTCGCCGGCATACAGGCGCGACAGGTCTTTCTCTCCGGAAAAAGCGGAGTACGGTGCATGAATCAGGTAATCGGCACGGCGTCGCAAGCCCGGGTTCAGGGAGAAGCCCTGCCAGTCGGCCTTGTGCGAGCCCAGCACATAGAAAGGAATGCCGTGGCTGACTTTGCGCTCGTTCAAAAACACATAAGGACTGTGAACCTTGAGGTCATGATTGAAGCTGCGCAGCCACACCTGCAAGGCTTGCGGATCTTCTTCCAGCAAGCATTGGGACTCTTCGATAAAGCCTTCGCGGTAGAAGTCCCAGTCATCTTCGCAGTGGAAAATCCACGAGGTCTGCACCTCGGCATAGGCCGCATCGATGGATCGTAGCTGCCCCAGTCGCGGATTGTTGATGAAGAACCGGGTATGCGCCCGCCAGTGCTCCGGAATGCAGGCCTCGACGGCGCTGTCGCCGGAGTCCTCGGTAATGAATACCCTGCGGATGGGAGCCGTATTGAACCGGTCAAACGTCTCCAGGGTTCGCTTCAACAGATCGAAGCGACCGCAACTGGTGATGACGACCGAAATGTCGCTAGTCTCGCTGAACAGCATTTATTTACACCGCTCCATTAGTGGTTTGACCGCCGGCTTCACAGCCCGAGCGTTAAGCGTATTTTTTCTTTCCAGCCCAGCGGAACGTGCTCGCGTAGCGGCGCGCGCAGGGCGTCGACAATCGCATGCCCAACGGCGCGGAAGGTGTAACGCTGCTCTACCAGAGCCTGCCCGGCCAATGAAATGGACTCGGTCAGTTGCGGGGACTCACGCAACACCGCGAGTTTTTCCCTCAATTCATCGCGCGTTCGATAAAGCACAATGTTGTGCATATCGACAAAGCCCAATGCGCGATTCTCTTCTTCGCCCTGATCGTAAGCAAACAACACACAACCACAGGCCATGGCCTCGAAATTCTTGATCATGTATTCGCCCATGCCGACATCGGCACTCACGAAATAACGGATCCGGCTCAACGTCTCGCAGTATTCCTCACCCGACTTGGTGCGCGTGATCAGCAGGTTTTCGACTTCGGCCACGGACTCGAGCATCGCCCTGCGTCCGGCATAGGCAACACTGTTCAGGCTGCCGACGAAACCCAGCTCGATGTCACGTTCACGCTGACGGTTCTGCAACAGCGCCTGATCGTAGCCCTTGGGCACGAAATGCGCGTCAAAGCCTTCATCGCACAGGCGCTGGCTGACCATGTAACCCGAGCTGATCACCCGCGCCCAGGGCAACTTGCGGTAATGGGCGCTGAACTTTCCGGTGTACTTGCACGGAATGTAATTCTGGTACGCATCGTGTTCCAGAATAACCAGATTGGGCAGGGTCTGTATGAACCTCACCTGTCTGATTTCTTTTTTGAAGCGCAGGAAGAACACGATCCGGTCATAGCGAGAGACATCTACGTGCTTGCGAAAGTAGCCACGCAAGTCGTCCTGTTCCTCACTGGTCAATTCGCGCTTGTCACACTCGCACTGCTCAGCGATACCGTCATACAGCCGGTCGAGGATCGCTCGCTGCTCTTTCTGCACCAGAAACAGAACTTTCAATTGGTCTCTCTCTTTCCCGACAGCTCATGGACCCAGAATAATTCATGGCGTCGCACCGCTTTACGGAAGAACTCGTTTTCGCCGAAAGCCGGCCATTGCCTGGCAGCCAGGCAACGTTGTATCGCCCGGCGGAGTAAACGCTTGAGGGGTAGTCGCGGCTGAAGGTCGTGCATCATGCCCAACGACATGGCCTTGTGCCACTGTTTTTCGGTCGACAGGCAAAGCGACCAAGGGCGCAATGGCTCTTCGGCACTGATTTGCGGAGGCATCGCCACACCCGCACCGGCATCACCCATTGGCCAGCGATCGTTATCGTGCAGGTGATTGGCGTAATGCAACAAAGTCTCGGGCTGCCAGGCTGTACCACCCAGCGCCTGCATCACTGCTTGTTGCGAACATAGGTGGTCCGGGTGCGGGTCGAAGCGCGGATGCGGCAAGACAATGACCTGGGGCTGAATGCGCTCGATCAGCTCTTTCAGGTCGGCCAGCAGGTTGTTCCAGGACGGCACGCCATCCACGTCACTGCCCAGGGCGAACGGATTGAACCGTCGAAAATAACGGGTATCGCCCAGTTGCGCCTCGCGGGACAACACGGCCTCGGCCGGCGCGTTTTGCATGGCAGGCAACTGTAGACAGAAGTAGCCCAGCTGGACACAGCGTTCCTGAGGTACGCCGCCCCACAATGGCACGCTGATACTGTCCCAGGCGCGAAGCGAACCTTTCAACCGGGATGCTTCGACGCCTTTGAGCCCCATCTGCTGATAGTGTTCGGCCTCGATTTCACCGGCGGTCAACGTCACGATCCAGCTTTCGCTGGCACTGCTGTACAAGCCGAACGCGGCCAGTTCGGCATCGTCGGCATGGGGCGCGATTACCATCACCCGCCGATTGCTGTAATCCGGATGTTCGAACGCCCAGAGTACCGGTTCGCCGAGCAATCGGCAGAAACGCCCGCGCAGACGCAGCTCGCCTTTGGACAGAACCTGCGCCTGGCCGCTGAGATTGAGGTAACGCAGACCGCTCACACCACGCTCAAAGACTTGCCGGTCCGGACTGTCGCCACCCGACAATTCCACTATCGGGTCGAGAAAGCGCCCCAGCCAGGTGCTTTTGATCCGTAACGCCAGCACCAGGGTCGCGTCGTCCACCAGCATGACGCCGTCATCCAGCCGCAAATGCTCACCGTCCAGGTGAACCTTGGGTTGTTGGGTATAGGGCGGGAAGCTGTACTCGTAATCGTCTTTGGGCGAATAAAACAAATGGTCGGCAAACCATGCTTCGTGAGCGATCCAGCCCAGGACCGCCAGAATCAGCGGCAACCACCAGGCCACCAGCACGCCGATGGCAATCAACAGCACCAGCGCGACCAGCAGGCCGATGCGTTTCTGGCGCCGATGGCGCTTGAGCAATTGCTGTTTACGGCTCATGGATTGGCTCATACGGTGAAGACTGGCACAGGATTGCACCAGCGATCCTTGTATTCACGATCGGCGCGACCGAAGGAGAAGCGCAGGGGCTTGTCCAGCGCTCGCGCATGCTCCCAGGCACTTTGCGTATTGAGAAAGCTCAGCACGCTGCCAGGGCTGAATTCACGGGTTTGCGGGTCCACGCCACCATTGATGTACTCGACACTGATCCATTGCGGCGCTTCGACGCGGTAAACCAGTTGAATCGCGATCGGCGCGTCGTTGAGGAAAATCACCGAGCCGATCAACAAATCACGCAACAACTCGATCACTTCGCCCATGCGCTCGGCGCCGGTGGCCGCAAAGCCCCAGCGACGCTGAAACAGGTCGCAATAAATCGCGGCCAGTTCTCGGCTGGAAAACTCGCTGACCGGCCGCACCACGCCGCCTGCCTCCTCCAGCAAGCGCAATTCGCGGCGCTGGTTGTAGCGAAACTTTTTCGACAGCTCTTCCGGAGTGCGGGCCATGGCCAATTGTTCAGCCTGCAACCTGATGCCTGCGAAGCGGCCTTCATTCAGTGCTGACAGATAACGGGCGCGATGGCGCAGGGGCGCTTGGGTATCAGCAGCGGCTGGCAGGATGAGCTCGGCATTGCCGAGGTCGAACAGGCCTTTTTTACCGTTGCGCTTGAGCACGTCCTTGGACAAGGCAAGGTCGCGCCCCCAGGTCGGGATGGCCGCCTGGACGTCACCGTTTTGCGCCCAGGCCAGATAGCGCACGGGAATGCCGGCCAAATGAGCCAGTCGTTCGACGACCATCGGATGCGTCGCGACGCTGCCGCCATAACGGTGCCAGGCCTCGGCGTATGTCGAGGCATCGACCACCGCCCAGCCACGCTCGCGCCAGCCTTGTAGTCGGTTGAGCATCAGCCCCTCGGCGCCAGTTCGGTAACGTGTGGCAAACGCCAGAAAGCATCGCGTACGGCACGGTCGGAGAAGCGTTCACGCAGGCGGTCGAGCATCAGCTCGGCGCACTGGCGACGTTGTTGCTCATCCATTGCGGCCAGATGGTGCAGCCCTTGAGCCAGGTGCCCGGCATCGCCCAACGGGAACAGAATGCCAACGCCTTCCACCACTTCCTTCGCGCCGCCACACGCCGTGGCGAGCAACGGCACGCCGGCAGCCATGGCCTCCAGTAGCACCATGCCGAACGGCTCGTGATCGGAACTCAGGGCAAACACATCGAAGGCACGGAAATAACGCCGAGCCTCGGGCACCTGCCCAAGGAACAGTACGCGATCGCCAATGCCCAGTTCGCGGGCCTGGGCCTTGAGGTCCTGCTCCAGCCGACCGGTACCCAAAACGACCAGTTGGCTGTTAGCCGGCAAACCCGGCAGAGCCGTCGCAAAACCTTCCAGCAACGTGGCCTGATCCTTGTCCGGATGCAGCCGCCCGACGTTGCCGACAACCCAGGCATCCATCGACAACCCCAGGGTTTCCCGGGCTTCACGAACGGACACCTGGCTGTCTTGCAAGGTTTGCACATCGATGCGGTTATAGAGTGTCTGAATCCGCCCGGCCGGCCATTTCGGCAAGCAACTGCGCATGTCGTCGCGCACCGCGTCGGAAACCCCGAGCAGGCTCAGACGCTTTCGGAAAATATGGGCGAAGAGTTTGCGAGTGCCGCGCTTGTAGTCATCAAACGCGTGATGCACGCCGATCACCGGCAACGAAGTGCCCAACAAGGCGATGTAGATCGGCTTGAAACGATGAGCGATGCAGAAGCTGAAGTTGCGCGAAGCGGCGATCTTGCGCAGATCGCCGATGGCACCCAGCTTCAGGCCACGAATGGCCTTGGAGCTGTATTCCATGAACAACACTTCATCGGAAGCACAGCCCGCGGCAACCTCGCTGTCTGCAACCCCGGTCAGAAACACCGTGGTCACTCGATATCCGGTCCCCGCGAACAGGCTGGCGTACTGCCGGGCGCAGTCCAGAAACGGCCCGTCATAGCCGTGACAGAACTGCAGCACATGGCGTTCAGCCGAGCGTGTCATATGCGTCCGCGCCCTCTTTGACCACCAGGATGTCTTCCATGATCAGATACTGCAGGTCGGAGCCGAAGAACATGTTCAGGGCATCCGTCGGCGAGCAGATCATCGGCTCGCCACGACGGTTGAGCGAAGTGTTCAGCGACACGCCGTTTCCGGTCAGCACTTCCAGCGCCTTCATCATGTCGTAGTAGCGCGGGTTGTATTCGCGCTTGAGCACCTGGGCCCGGGACGTGCCGTCTTCGTGGACGACTTCCGGCACGCGAGTTTTCCACTCTTCAGCCACTTCGAAGGTGAAGGTCATGAACGGCGCCGGGTGATCGATCTTGATCATCTGCGGTGCGACGGTGTCGAGCATCGACGGGCAGAAAGGCCTCCAGCGCTCGCGGAACTTGATCTGGTGGTTGATGCGGTCAGCCACGCCGGTCGCACTCGGGCAACCGATGATCGAACGACCGCCCAAGGCACGCGGACCGAACTCCATGCGACCCTGGAACCACGCAACCGGGTTGCCATCGACCATGATCTTGGCAATGTTTTCCGGCATGTTCTCGAGCTTGCGCCATACCGGCTTGCTCGGGTGACGGGCGCATGCTGCCAGCACGTCTTCGTTGCTGTACGACGGGCCGAGGTAGACGTGTTCCATCTTCTCGACCGGCACGCCACGGGCGTGAGACACGTAGGCCGCCGCGCCGACCGCGGTGCCGGCATCGCCGGACGCAGGCTGGACGAACAGCTCTTTGACGTCGTCACGGGCGATGATTTTCTGGTTGAGCTTGACGTTCAACGCACAGCCGCCGGCGAAGGCCAGCTTGCCGGTTTCCTTGAGCACGTCGCCCAGGTAATGGTCGATCATCTGCAACGCCAGTTTCTCGAACAGCGCTTGCATGCTCGCGGCGTAGTGGATGTACGGCTCGTCGGCGATGTCGCCTTCTCGCTTGGGACCCAGCCACTCGATCAGCTTCGGCGAGAAGTAGAAACCCTTGCCCTTCTCTTTATAACGGCGCAGGCCGATGACGTTGGCGTAGTCGGTGTTGATCACCAGCTCGCCGTTCTCGAACGAGGCCAGGCGGGAGAAGTCGTACTTGCTGGCGTCGCCGTACGGCGCCATGCCCATGACCTTGAACTCGCCGTCGAGCATCTCGAAACCGAGGAACTCGGTGATCGCACCGTACAGGCCGCCCAGGGAGTCCGGATCGAAGAATTCCTTGATCTTGTGGATTTTGCCGTTTTCGCCGTAACCGAAGAAGGTCGTGGCGTACTCACCCTTGCCGTCGATGCCGAGGATCGCGGTTTTCTCTTTGAAACCGGAGCAGTGGTAAGCGCTGGAAGCGTGAGCCAGGTGATGCTCGACGGGCTCGATCTTGATTTTTTTCGGGTCGAAGCCCAGTTGCTCCAGGCACCAGACGATCTTGTTGCGATAGCGCTTGTAGCGACGGTTGCCCATCAGGATCGCGTCGAGGGCGCGGTCCGGGGCGTACCAGTAACGCTTGGCGTAATGCCAGCGTGCCTTGCCGAACAAGCTGATCGGCGCGAACGGAATCGCAACCACGTCAACGTCGGACGGCTTGATGCCCGCCTGCTCGAGGCAGAACTTCGCCGATTCGTATGGCATGCGGTTCTTTGCATGTTTATCGCGCACAAAGCGCTCTTCTTCAGCCGCCGCGACCAGCTTGCCGTCGATGTACAAGGCTGCGGAAGGATCATGGCTAAGGGCGCCGGACAGGCCAAGAATCGTCAATGCCACAGGGGTCTAGCCTCTTTAGTCTGCATGCAGGCGCAACGCGCCTCAAAAATTAATGTGCCCTCGCAAGGGGCGAGAGACAGCTAAAGGGCGGGATTATAGCGTAAACATGCCGGGAATGACCCTACGGTTATCAGCGGCGTAAACATGACCCAAGGCCAGGACGCATGGCCAGGATCATCCGCGACCCGGCCGCCAGTAAATCCTGAGATTGCCATCGGCCCCTTGCCGGTAAATCGTGTACGGCAAGACAACGGTGTCCAGCGCACCGGACAACGCCAGGTCCAGCAAAACCAGCGGTACAAGAAAACCCGTGGGGTCCGGCGGTGCATTCAGCACACAAAAATCGTAGGCCATCCCGCTGTAGATACGCGGGATGGACTGGCAGTAGGTTTTTTGTTTGCGCAGGTCACGCGCCGCGTCTTCGTCATTTTGCAGGACGGTGACGGCGGTGCCGCAGCCAGATAGCGCCAGTGAGAATGTGCCGAGCAGAACAGCCATTTTAATCGTCAAGATTTGCCCTCCATGAACGTCAGGCAAACTAGCATTGCGGCTATTCAGGGCACAGTTCATGGGGTCTGGGGATCATGTAGGACATTTCATAAGAACTTGTCCGCCTGATCTCCGGTGGCTGTGCCGGCACCATCGCGAGCAAGCTTGCTCCTACAGGATCTGCAGCGGGCACAGAATGTGTGTTTGCCGCAGACCCTGCAGAAAACTCAAGCAGCGCTGGCGATTTCTTTGGGCAGCCGCTGATCGATGACCTGATACAGCGCGCTGCTCTCAGGCCAATTGCGCATGAACCTCGCCCGGTCCCGCGCATACGCCGGGGCGAAGCTGGCGAGCGAGCCGTGCTGACGCATCGCGTCCAGATCGATCAGCGCCCAGCGATCTTCCTGCCAGAACAGGTTGTGGCCCTTGAAGTCGCCATGACTGATTCGCTCGCGAATCAGCTCTGCAAACAAATGATCCAGCGCCACCAGCTCTGCCTCGGGCGCTTCACCGCTTTCAACGTACGGCGCAAACCGCTCGATGATGTCCGGCCCCGGCAAATGCTCGGTCACCAGATACGCCCGGCTGCGCAACCAGAGAAAACGTTTTTCCAGCACGGCCAGCGGTTTCGGCGTGGCAATACCGAGGAATGCCAGCCGATTGCCTTCGCGCCATGAGTGCCAGGCACGGCTCGGGCGCCAGAAGCGCTGGAGCCAGTGGGCAAAGCCTTTGATGTTGTAGCGCTTGATTACCAGCGTCCGACCGTCCACCGCGACTTTTCCGACACTCGCCGCGCCGCCGGTCTTGTACAGATGGCCCTGATCGAGCAATGCATCGGCCTGCTCCAGCACCGGCAACATCGCCGCTTCTTCCTCGCGGCGAATCGCCCGCAACCCGAAGGCCCCGCGCTGCACGCTGAACAGCGTGCATTCGCGTCCGACCTTGATCAGGAAGTCCTTGAGGCGCCAGCTGCGGACCTTGTCGATCTGCTTCTGCAACGCTTCCATGGGCAAGGCATGCTCGCCATTGCTCAACAGGTAATACACCAGCAATTCTTCGGTGAAAGGCTCCAGCGCCTTGGGCAACTGGGCGAAAAACACCCCGAGGTTTTCCAGGACTTTCTGCCGCGACAATGGCTGGCCGGGGGTTTCGCTGCAGATCCCGGCGCCGTCGATCAGATACAGTCGACCGCCCTGACGCAGCAGGTTGTCCAGGTGCAGGTCTTCCTGCCACAGCCCTTTGCGGTGCATCTGGCCGATCGCGCCCAACGCCTCGGCCAACACGGCTCCTTGTCCATCCGCGAGCACCGGCAAGTGCTCGACCTGTTTCCAGGTATCCCCCAGGCTCTCGGCGCCTTCAAGGAAATCGAACAGCAACCAGCTGCCCTCGCCGTCCTTCAAGCCGTCGGCCAGCAGCTGCGGCGTGGTCAGACCTTGAGCGGCGAGCAAGCGCACACCGTCCAGTTCTCGCTGGAAATGCCGGGCCGCCTTGGTGCCGACCAACAACTTGGCCAGCACCGGGCGGCCACGCCAGACACCGGCGCCGACATAACGCTGGCCCGGCAACACCCGCAACAGACTCAACAATTGCAACTCGGCAGGGCCGGCGGCATCGGCCAGTGAAACGCTCAGCGGCAGAGCCGGGCTACGGCCGGTGTTTTTCAGTTCGGACAAACGCATCAGCGCGCCTCCTTGTGGCTGCGCCGCGCAGTCAGTCGCGCCAGCCAGCTGTCGATCAGCGAACTGTCCTGCGATTGATCCAGGTAAGCGGCCAGCAATTCACGTACCTGCGCATCGCTCCACTCGGGCGCCCGCCGCGTCAACGGCTCCAGATCCTTGACCCGGTCACGCCGGCCCCACAGCAGCGGCCGGGTTTTCTCCAGGTCGATCAATTGGGCCTGGTAACCGTCGCCCGTGGCCCGTAGAAAAATGTGTTTGGGATAGAAGCAGCCATGAACCTGACGCGCCGCGTGCAGGCGCCGAGCCAGCTCGCCACACGCCTGCAAAATCGCCGAGTGCTGCGCGCCACTTAACTCCGACCAGCGCTGCAACAGCGAATCCAGGTCATCCCAACCGTCCAGCGCACGGGTCAGCAGAATCGCCCTGACTTCGCCATCGACTTTGCGCTCACCGAAGAACGCCGCTTTCAGCGCCGGAATGCCAAGCTTTTCATAACGACTGATGTTGCGAAATTCCCGGGCAAAACTGGGCTCGCCAAACGGCGCATGCAACGTGCGCATCTGGTAGTTGCTTTGCCGCTTGAGGTAGAAGCCGTGACCTTCAAGATCCAGCCGAAACACGCTGCTCCAGCCACCGCGCACGGTGTTGGGCTCATCCACAGCATCAAGCTGCCTGGCCCAAAGCGCATCGAAGTTGCCGAGGCCGTGGCGCTCCAGTAGCGCACGGTCTTCAGCAGCCAGAAAATCAGTCATTCGCGTCCCTCAAAAAATCTAACCACGTGCCGGATCCGTTTTTTGTCGGCGGCATTGAGTCGTGTCCGTTGGCTGTATTGCAGGTAAAAGCGCAGGCGTTGAGTCGCCGACAGCTGATACTTGGCGACCTTGTCCAGGCACGCCAGATCCTTGGTGATACGGTACTTGAGCCAGAAGCCGCGCCAGAAATTACCGTTTGGGCAATCGATCAGGAACAGCCGGGCCTGGTCGTCGATCAACAGGTTGCGCCACTTCAGATCGTTATGGGTGAAACGGTGGTCGTGCATGGTCCGGGTGTAACCGGCCAATTGCCGACTGACATGATCGACCCAGGCGCGGTCCGCCAGTTTTGGATCATGCCGTTCAGCCAGGATGGACAGGTCTACGGTTTGCGGCAGTTCAAGGGTAATCATCGCCCCGCGAGCGTACGCGGCACCGCGCCGCTCCAGCCCCCAGGCCACCACTTCAGCAGTGGGAATGCCCCATTTGGCGAAGCGCTTGAGGTTCTGCCACTCCATTTTCACCCGTGGCTTGCCCAGATAACGGCGCAAGCCCTTGCCCGCGCCGACGTAACGCTTGACGTAATAGTTGACGCCATTGCGATTGACGCGGATGACTTCGGACAACGGGTCGTGAGTCAGTCGCTCGCCCTTCAGCGCAAACACCGCTTCAAGGCTGCCGAAATCTTCTGCCAGCTCGCTATAAGCTGGTTCCAGTTTCCAGCCCGACATCAGAGCGCATCCCCGTATCGCTGTTTACGGTCGTAGAGTTTGTTGGCCTTGCCTTCCAGCCAGGCGAGCAGCCCCGCTTCTTCCGACAGAATCTGGCGCAGCGGTTGCTGGAAGTAGACCTTGAGGAAACGCAACTTGTCGCGCTGGGTCAAGCCGATGTCCAGGGCCGAGAAGTACAGCGCTGCCAGATCCTTGTTACGCCAGCGCTGGGTAATCGTCGGGCGGGTCTGGGCGCGGTGCAGGTCGATCACCGAAAGTTTGAAATCGTCGGCGGTCACCGGTTTATCGGTGTGCAACAGGAAGTGGCAGATGTAGCAGTCGCGATGGTTGACCCCGGCGCGGTGCATCATGCCGGTCATGCGCGCGACTTCGGCGATCAGCGCGCGCTTGAGTTTGGGCTCCGGCGGTTGCTTGACCCAGTCAATACTGAAATCTTCGAGGCTGACGGTCGGCGCCAGCTCTTCGGTAACGATGAACGAATGCTGATCCGCCGGGTTGCTGCCCTTTTCACCGTAGGCGACGGCAGTCATGGTCGGCACACCGACCTCCTGCAGGCGCTGAATGGCTTTCCACTCCTGGCCCGCACCGAGCACCGGCAGCTTGGCGGTCAGCAGGTTCTTGAAGATCTCGCCCCAGCCAATGCCACGGTGGATCTTCACGAAAAAACCATTGCCGTTCACTTCAGTGCGCAAGGTCCGGCGCGCTTCCAGCTCGCGATAAACCTCGCCCTGCAAGCCTTCGACTTCGGCGAACGGGTCGCGTCCGGCCCAAAGGCTCTTGAACGGTTCAGCCAGCATCAACTTCATTTAGCGTGCTCCGCCAGAATCACATCGGCCGCGTGTTGCGGCATGCTGTAGAGGTCGGCCGTCTCGGCGAAGGCCAGACCGTTGCGGCTCCAGGCCGCCCGTGCTTGAGCGTCGTTCAACATGCTGGTCAGGTATTGCGTCAGTTGCGCCTGATCAAAGGGTTCGTCCAGCACCAGGCCGGTGTCGGCCTCGGCGATGTAATGGGCGTAACCGCACACGGCGCTGACCAGTACCGGCAACCCGGCCACCAGGGCTTCGAGCAACACGGTCCCGGTGTTTTCGTTGTACGCCGGGTGGATCAACAAGTCGGCACCCAGCAGAAAACGCGGGATATCGCTACGCCCCTTGAGGAACGTCACGTTGTCACCGAGCCCCAAGGCGGCACTCTGCACCTGGAACAACTTGGGGTCATCCTGGCCAATTACAAACAGCCGGGTGCGTTTCTTCAGGTCAGCGGGCAATGCGGCCAGCGCCTTGAGGCTGCGATCCACGCCCTTGGTCTTGAACCCGGAGCCGATCTGCACCAGCAACAACTCGTCGTCCTGCAGGTTGAATTCACGACGGAACCCGGCACGAATCTCAGCCGCATTCGGTGGTGCACGACGGTCCTGAGAAATGCCCGGCGGCAGCAAATGGAAGCGTTCCAGCGGCGTGTCGTAATGCTTGATGAACAGCGGCTGCTGGACTTCGGAGATCATCAGCACTTCAGTCTTGGCGTCCTTGGCGAACACCGCGCGCTCGTACTCGGCGAAGTGCCGGTAGCGGCCCCAACGACGGTACAGCGAGTTGCGCAGGTTCTGCGCCTTGTCTTCGAAGCAGCCGTCGGCGGCGTAGTAGACGTCCAGGCCTGGCATTTTGTTGAAACCGATCAGGCGGTCCACCGGACGCTTGGCCAGATCGGCCTCCATCCACTCGCTGAGTTTCTCGTTGCGACGATGATTGAAGAACGCCTTGACCGGCGCCACCAGCACTTCGAAACCCGGCGGGATGTCGCCTTCCCAGATCAGCGTGTAGACACGAATCTGATGACCGCGCTGCTGACATTCCAGGGCAATGCGCATGAAATCGCGCTGCAAGCCCCCGAACGGAAAGTACTTGTACAAGACGAATGCCAATTGCATCAGCGCAGCTCCTCAGCCAGTAACAACGTGCTCAGTCGGGTCGCGACACGCTCGGGATTCAAACGCGTGAAGCACAGTGGCGACTCGCATTTCAGGTCAAACCGGCGGGCATCTTCGGCCGTCGGTTGATAGGTGCATTTCTTTTGCAGGCAGGGTGCGCAGGGGAAATCGCTGGCCATGTGAATCTGTGCCTTGCCATACGCGCCGGTCAGGCCTGGGTTGGTCGGACCGAACAGCGACAGCGTTGGCACATCGAGTGCGGCCGCGAGGTGACCAAGACCGGTGTCCACCGCCACGCACGCTTGCGCGCCGGCCAGCACTTTGCCGATGCCCGCCAGGTTCAGCTTGGGCAGCACTTCGACGTGGCGCATGTCTTTGGCGATGCGTTCAGCCCGGGCCTTCTCGGCCGGATTGCCCCACGCCAGCTTCACGCCGACGCCCAGATAGCCAACGCGCTCGGCCAGTTCGCGCCAATAGGCTTCAGGCCAGTGTTTGGTGTCCCAGGTGGTGCCGTGCAGGAACAGCACATACGGATTCTTGCGCGGCAATTCCACCAGGCGCTCGACGTTCAGGCCGTAATCGCCCAGACCTTTCGGCAAGTCGTACCCCAGGGCGATGGCGAACAGCTGACGCACTCGCTCCACCGCGTGTTGACCACGGGCGACCGCCAGGCGTCGATCATAGAAACGCGCAGCAATCGGCTCTCGCGCCGATCCTTTATCCAGGCCCGCCACCGGCGCCTTGACGTAGCGGGTCAGCAACGCGCTTTTCAACAGGCCTTGCGCGTCAATGACCAGATCATATTTCGTGGCGCGAACGCTTTGCTTGAAGCGCTTCCACTCGCCACTCTTGATGGTTTGCCAGATGTTCTTGCGCCAGCGACGGATCGCCACCGGAATCACCTTGCCCACGGCCGGGTGCCAGGTCGGGATCTCGGCGAAACCTTCTTCCACCACCCAGTCGAACGTGATGCCGGGAATCGCCCGGGATGCGTCGGTCAACGCCGGCAACGCATGAATCACGTCGCCCAGCGAAGAAGTCTTGATCAGCAGAACCCGCAAACTATTTGACCTCGACCACAGTGCCCTGCAACCGCTGCAAGGCTTCGTTCACTGCTTGCGGCATCAGCTGGCGCAGGCAGTTGTAATGACCAAAGCGGCACGTGCGATCAAAGCACGGGCTGCATTCGATGCCCAGGCGCACGATCTCGACATGTTCGGCCAGCGGCGGCGTGAAACCCGGCGACGTCGAGCCGTACACCGCCACCAACGGGCGATTGAGGGCCGCGGCGACGTGCATCAGGCCGGAATCGTTGGACACCACCGAGTCCGCGCAGGACATCAGGTCGATAGCCTCGGCCAGGGACGTGCCGCCGCTGAGGTTCACCGACTCTTCACGCAGGCCGGGAATCAGCCGCGCGCGAATGTCTTCGCCCACGGCGTGATCGTTTTTCGAACCGAACAGCCAGACTTGCCAGCCTTCGCGAATCTTCGCTTCGGCGACCTGGGCGTAATGCTCGGACGGCCAGCGCTTGGACTCGCCAAACTCGGCACCAGGGCATAGCGCCAACACCGGACGGTCGAGGCTCAGGCCGAATTTGGCCAGCGCCGCTTCGCGGGTGACCGGATCGATCTGCAAGCTCGGGCGCGGATACGGTTTCGGCAGTTCAAGGCCGGACTCGTACGCCAGCGCCATGAAGCGCTCGATCATCAGCGGGTAACGTTCTTTGTCCAGCGTGCGCACGTCATTGAGCAAGCCGTAGCGGAACTCGCCACGCCAGCCGGTGCGTTTCGGAATGCCGGCGAAGAACGGCACCAGCGCCGATTTCAGGGAATTGGGCAGCAGGATCGCCTGGTCGTACTGACCGGCCAGGGATTTGCCGATGCGCCGACGCGTCGCCAGTTCCAGTGCGCCGTGGCCGAGCGGAAAGCTCAAGGCCTGGCGAACTTCGGGCATGCGCTCAAGA
Source organism: Pseudomonas sp. PDM03 (assembly GCF_014852385.1). Taxonomy (NCBI): domain Bacteria; kingdom Pseudomonadati; phylum Pseudomonadota; class Gammaproteobacteria; order Pseudomonadales; family Pseudomonadaceae; genus Pseudomonas; species Pseudomonas sp. PDM03. Next base: position 83,092 of record NZ_JACVBM010000011.1, read on the forward strand.
ATCGGCCGGCTCCACTCGGGGGCCAGCACGTCGATTTCGCATTGCGGGTGGCGTTGCTTGAGACACTGAAACAGTGTCTGCGCCATCACCATGTCACCGACCCAACTGGGCCCAACGATCAGAATTTTCATGTGGTTTCCAAAAACGAACCGGGGAGGCATACGCCTCCCCGCCTCGAGAATTCTACAAAACACTGCAGATCTACTGTGGGAGTTTGCTCCCACATTGGGTATTGGTGCACATCCAGTGCGGTGCAGCTTAGCTGCCTCAATTTACAAAACAACGCAGATCTACTGTAGGAGCAAGCTTGCTCGCGATGAGGCCATCACATTCAACATTGATGGTGACTGACACTCCGCCATCGCGAGCAAGCTTGCTCCTACAGGGTTATTCGGTGCTGCCACTGTCCGGTTTCAGCTTAGTCCCAACTCTTTCCAGATCCGCAATACCTGCCGCCGCTCGTCCGCGAACTGGTCGCCCGGTATCACCCCGGCGTCCTTCTGCAAGGCCTGCCGGTGCGCGGCGGAGCGGTAGGCTTTATAGGCCTCGCGCAACAGGCTGGCGTCTTCGGCGGGCATCAGCCCTTCGTGTTCCAGCTCTTCCAGAATGCGGATATTGTCGGTCCAGCGCAGCAATGGCGGGTGTGTTTCGGACCACGCCAGAGCCGCGTATTGCACCATAAATTCAATATCGACGATACCTCCTGCGTCCTGCTTGAGATCGAACGGCGCCGTGGCTTCGAAGGCATTCGCCCCGGTGCCGGCCGCGGTGCTCTTGCTGCCAAGGTTATCGCGCATCTTCGCGCGCATCTCGCTGACCTCCTGACGCAAGGTCGGCAAATCCCGAACTTTGCCCAATATCGCCGCGCGAACCTTCTCGAACGCCTGGCCGACATCCTGACTGCCCACCAGCACCCGCGCCCGTACCAGCGCCTGATGCTCCCAGGTCCAGGCTTCGTTTTCCTGATAACGGGCAAACGCCCCGAGCGAACTCACCAGCAAGCCCGAAGCACCGGATGGTCGCAGGCGCATGTCCACCTCATACAGCTGACCGGAGTTGGTCTGGGCGGTGAGCAAGTGAATGATCCGCTGCCCCAGCCGGGTGAAAAATTGCGCACCGTCGATCGGTTTCGGCCCGTCGGTTTCTGCCTGCGGATCGCCATCGTGAATGAACACCAGGTCCAGGTCCGAACCATGCCCGAGTTCCAGACCGCCGACTTTCCCGTAACCGACAATGATGAAGCCGGGATCGCACAAGGTGCCATCGGTGCGCTGCGGCGTGCCGTACTTGGCCACGGTCTGGCGCCAGGCCAGGGCCAGCACTTGTTCGAGGATCGCTTCAGCGAGCCAGGTCAGGTAATCGCTGACTTTCATCAGCGGCAGGCTGCCGGCGATTTCCGACGCGGCGACGCGCAAACGGTGCGCCAGTTTGAAATGGCGCAGGGCTTCCATTTGCTGTTCGAGGTCATCCTCGGGGATTCGTGTCAGGCGCTCGCGCAACTCGGCGGCCAGTTCCGGCGCCAAGGGCGGCTTGAACAACCGGCCTTCGTTGAGCAATTCGTCGAGCAGCAGCGGGAAGCGCGTGATCTGTTCAGCGATCCACGGGCTCGCGGCGCACAAGGTCAGCAAACGTCGCAGCGCGCCGGGGTTTTCAGTCAGCAGCACCAGGTACGCGGAGCGTCGGGCCACCGCTTCGACCAGTGGCAGCACGCGCTCCAGCACCAGATCCGGGTTGGCGTGCTCGACCGCCTGGGCCAGCAACCGCGGAATGAACGCATCAAGGCGTTCGCGGCCCAAACGCTGCATCGCGCGCAATTGCGGGCTGCTGCGCAGGCTGGCCAAGGCTTTCAGCGCTTTGGTGGCATCGGCGAAACCGCCCTCCTCCAACTGACGGCAAGCGGCCTCTTCGTCCTGCGCCTCCTCCCACAATGGCAGCCATTCACCGCCGACCACCACTTCGCTTTCAGTGCCTTCCTCTTCATCAGGGTCGGCGATCACCTGGCCAAAGTGCCAGGCCACGCGACCGCGCCAATACATCAGCTGCTCATGGAAGGCGTCCCAATCGGCGAAGCCCAACATAAAGGCAATGCGCGCCTGATCCTGCGCCCCGTCCGGCAACATCTGCGTCTGGCGGTCGGCAATCGCCTGGATCGCGTGCTCGGTGTAACGCAGGAATTCGTAGCCTTCGCGCAGCTCGCTGACCACCGCCGGCGGCAGGTAACCCTGACCTTCCAGCGTGCTCAGTACTTTTAATAGAGGACGTTGTTGCAGGCTCAGGTCGCGGCCACCGTGGATCAGCTGGAACGCCTGGGCGATAAACTCGACTTCGCGGATGCCGCCGGAGCCGAGCTTGATGTTGTCGGCCATGCCCTTGCGCCGGACTTCCTGCTGAATCAGCTGCTTCATCGTGCGCAGCGCTTCGATGGCGGAGAAGTCCAGGTAACGCCGGTAAACGAACGGGCGCAGCATGTCTTGCAGTTGCGCGCCGGCCACCTGGTCGCCGGCCACCACCCGCGACTTGATCATCGCGTAGCGTTCCCAGTCACGGCCCTGATCCTGGTAATACTGCTCCAGCGCGTTGAAGCTCAACACCAGCGCACCCGACGAACCGTAAGGGCGCAGGCGCATGTCGACGCGGAACACAAAGCCGTCAACGGTCATCGGGTCCAGCGCCTTGATCACGCGCTGACCGAGGCGGATGAAAAATTCCTGATTATCCAGCGAGCGTTTCACGCCGACGGTTTCGCCGCCCTCGGGGTAGGCGAAGATCAGGTCGATGTCCGACGACAGGTTCAGCTCGACCGCGCCGAGCTTGCCCATGCCGAGGATGACCATCTGCTGCGGCTCGCCGCTGCGCCGGCCGGTGGGCACGCCGAACTGCTGGCAATGCCGCGAGTACAACCACTGATAGGCCTGATCGATGCTCGCATCGGCCATGTCCGAGAGGTCGCGGCAGGTCTGGACCAGATCGGCCTGACGGGTCAGGTCGCGCCAGATGATCCGCACTTGATGGCGGGTGCGCTGGCGACGCAGGGCGCGACCGAGCTCGTCTTCGGTTTCAGCCGCGTTCACCGCTGCCGCAATCTGCGCGCACAGTTCGCCGGGAGCATAGCCACGGTCCAGCTCGCCGGACTGCACCAGCGCCAGCAACATCAAAGGGTCACGTACGCTCTGTTCAATCACGAAGTCGCTGGCGGCGGTGACGCGGGCGAATTGCGCCCAGCGCTCAGGCGTCCAGGCGGACAGGCCATGATCATCATCAAGAGCCTCGACGGCCGCACGGAACGACTGCTCGGCGCGGGTGACAAACGGCAGGAGAATGCCGGGCAGTTCAGCAAGCGTAGGGAGGCTCATGGTCTATCCTTGATCGGCGTGTAGGAGGCTGCATGTAGTGAATTTTCAAATTGCACTACCTGATCGACTGTCGAACAAAGGTTAGAAATAGCTGAAATTTCTTTATTTTTGGCAGGCAGCATCAAGCTTTCACCTTTTTCGGTTGGCAAAAGACCAACCTTAACGATTATTCTCACAACGTAGCCGGAGGCCACAAGCCGCTCATCTGTAGTTTTACTACTCGTATATACATTCGAATAGCTGAAATGCCCGAAGATTTGTAGTAAAACTACACGCCGCCGAATCCTACCTCTCGGCAATCCAAGAATTTATATCGTCTGCCCACAAGGCCAGTCGCAAACTCAGGCAACCGATTCTGGAAGCCTTTCCGCCCTGGAGCAAGCCATGCAAGACCTCGATCCCGTCGAAACCCAGGAATGGCTGGACGCCCTGGAATCGGTTCTCGACAAAGAAGGCGAAGACCGTGCTCACTATCTGATGACCCGTATGGGCGAACTCGCAACCCGCAGCGGTTCGCAATTGCCTTACGCCATCACCACGCCATACCGCAACACCATTCCCGTTACCCACGAAGCACGCATGCCTGGCGACCTGTTCATGGAACGCCGCATTCGCTCGCTGGTACGCTGGAACGCGATGGCCATGGTGATGCGCACGAACCTGAAAGATTCTGACCTGGGCGGTCACATCTCCAGCTTCGCTTCCAGCGCGACCCTGTACGACATCGGCTTCAACTATTTCTTCCAGGCCCCGACCGACGAACACGGCGGCGACCTGATCTACTTCCAGGGCCACACCTCGCCAGGCGTTTACGCCCGTGCGTTCATGGAAGGCCGCATCACCGAAGACCAGATGAACAACTTCCGCCAGGAAGTGGACGGTCAGGGCCTGTCGTCCTACCCGCACCCTTGGCTGATGCCTGATTTCTGGCAGTTCCCGACTGTATCCATGGGTCTGGGCCCAATCCAGGCGATCTACCAGGCGCGCTTCATGAAGTACCTGGAAGCCCGTGGTTTCATCCCGGAAGGCAAGCAGAAAGTCTGGTGCTTCCTGGGCGACGGCGAGTGCGACGAGCCGGAATCCCTGGGCGCGATCTCGCTGGCTGGCCGCGAGAAGCTCGACAACCTGATCTTCGTCATCAACTGCAACCTGCAGCGCCTCGACGGCCCGGTTCGCGGCAACGGCAAGATCATCCAGGAACTCGAAGGCGTGTTCCGCGGTGCTCAGTGGAACGTAACCAAAGTCATCTGGGGCCGTTTCTGGGACCCACTGCTGGCCAAAGACGTCGACGGCATCCTGCAACGTCGCATGGACGAAGTCATCGACGGCGAGTACCAGAACTACAAAGCCAAAGACGGCGCGTTCGTGCGTGAACACTTCTTCAACACGCCAGAACTCAAGGCGATGGTTGCAGACCTGTCCGACGACGAGATCTGGAAACTCAACCGTGGCGGCCACGACCCGTACAAGGTCTACGCGGCGTACCACGAAGCGGTCAACCACAAAGAACAACCGACCGTCATCCTGGCCAAGACCATCAAAGGTTATGGCACCGGTGCCGGCGAAGCGAAAAACACTGCGCACAACACCAAGAAAGTCGACGTCGACAGCCTGAAGTTGTTCCGTGATCGTTTCGACATTCCGGTCAAAGACGACGAGCTGGAAAACCTGCCGTTCTTCAAGCCAGAGCCAAACAGCGCCGAAGCCCGCTACCTGAGCGAGCGCCGCACTGCACTGGGCGGCTTCGTGCCACAGCGCCGCGCGCAGAGCTTCAGCGTACCGACGCCATCGCTGGATACGCTCAAGGCGATCCTCGACGGCTCGGGCGACCGTGAAATTTCCACCACCATGGCCTTCGTGCGGATCCTCGCGCAGCTGGTCAAGGACAAGGAAATCGGCCCGCGCATCGTTCCGATCATCCCGGACGAAGCCCGTACCTTCGGTATGGAAGGCATGTTCCGTCAGTTGGGCATCTACTCCTCCGTCGGCCAGCTCTACGAGCCAGTCGATAAAGACCAGGTGATGTTCTACAAGGAAGACAAAAAGGGCCAGATCCTCGAAGAAGGCATCAACGAAGCGGGCGCCATGAGCTCCTTCATCGCTGCCGGTACTTCGTACTCCAGCCACAACCAGCCAATGCTGCCGTTCTACATCTTCTACTCGATGTTCGGCTTCCAGCGTATCGGCGACCTGGCCTGGGCTGCCGGCGACAGCCGCACCCGTGGCTTCCTGATCGGCGGCACCGCCGGCCGGACCACGCTGAACGGCGAAGGCCTGCAACACGAAGACGGTCACAGCCACATCCTGGCTGCCACCATCCCGAACTGCCGCACCTATGATCCAACCTACGGCTACGAGCTGGCGGTGATCATTCAGGACGGCATGAAGAAGATGACCGAAGAGCAGCAGGACGTTTTCTACTACATCACCGTGATGAACGAGTCCTACCAGCAGCCAGCCATGCCGGCCGGTGTCGAGGAAGGCATCATCAAGGGCATGTACCTGCTCGAAGAAGACACCCGCGAAGCGGCGCACCACGTTCAGCTGATGGGCTCCGGCACCATCCTGCGTGAAGTCCGTGAAGCGGCGAAGATCCTGCGTGAGCAGTTCAACGTTGGCGCCGACGTGTGGAGCGTTACCAGCTTCAACGAACTGCGTCGCGATGGCCTGGCCGTCGAGCGCACCAACCGTCTGCACCCTGGCCAGAAGCCTAAACTGAGCTACGTCGAAGAGTGCCTGAATGGCCGTCAAGGTCCGGTCATCGCGTCTACCGACTACATGAAGCTGTTCGCTGAGCAAATTCGTCAGTGGGTCCCGTCCAAGGAATTCAAAGTCCTGGGCACCGACGGTTTCGGCCGCAGTGACAGCCGCAAGAAGCTGCGTCACTTCTTCGAAGTCGATCGTCATTTCGTGGTGTTGGCAGCCCTGGAAGCACTGGCTGACCGTGGTGACATCGAACCTAAAGTGGTGGCTGAAGCCATCGCCAAGTTCGGTATCAACCCGGAAAAACGCAACCCACTGGACTGCTGAGGAGAGATTCTGTGAGCGAACTCATTCGCGTACCTGACATCGGCAGCGGTGAAGGTGAAGTAATTGAACTGTTTGTGAAGGTCGGCGACCGTATCGAAGCCGACCAGAGCATCCTGACACTTGAGTCGGACAAGGCGAGCATGGAAGTGCCTGCGCCGAAGGCCGGTATCATCAAGAGCCTGAAAGTGAAGCTGGGCGACCGCCTGAAAGAAGGCGACGAACTGCTGGAGCTGGAAGTCGAAGGTGCCGCTGCCCCAGCCTCTGCATCGTCCCCTGCGGCTGCCGCGCCTGCAGCCAAAGCCGCAGAGAAACCGGCCGCTGCTCCAGCGCCGGCCGCTCCTGCTGCTGCGCCAGCTGCCGCTTCGGTTCAGCAAGTGCACGTGCCGGACATCGGTTCGGCAGGCAAGGCCCAGATCATCGAGATCCAGGTCAAGGTCGGCGACACCGTCGAGGCTGATCAGTCGCTGATCACCCTGGAATCCGACAAGGCGAGCATGGAAATTCCATCGCCTGCCGCTGGCGTGATCAAAGCCATCAGCGTCAAGCTCAACGACGAAGTCGGCACCGGCGACCTGATTCTGGACCTGGAAGTGGCAGGTGCTGCGGCTCCTGCTGCTGCCGCACCAGCTCAGGCGGCTGCTCCTGCCGCGGCACCTGCGCCAGCCGCTGCCGCCCCGGCCGCACCGGTTGCCGACAGCGTTCAGGACATTCACGTCCCGGACATCGGCTCGGCGGGCAAGGCCAAGATCATCGAAGTATTGGTCAAGGCCGGTGACACCGTCGCCGCCGACCAGTCGCTGATCACCCTGGAATCCGACAAGGCGAGCATGGAAATCCCATCGCCTGCCGCTGGCGTGGTGGAAAGCATTTCCATCAAGCTGGATGACGAAGTCGGTACCGGCGACCTGATCCTGAAGCTGAAAGTCAAAGGCGCTGCGCCTGCTGCTGCCCCGGCTGCGGCGTCGGCTCCAGCCGCTGCGGCACCGAGCGCTCCTGCGCCAGCCGCCGCTGCTCCTGCTGCTCCAGCACCTGCGGCGGCTCCGGCCAAGTCGGGCGCCAAGGTTCACGCAGGTCCTGCGGTACGCCAACTGGCCCGCGAATTCGGCGTCGAGCTGAGCGCGGTCAGCCCAAGCGGCCCGCACGGTCGTGTGCTGAAAGAAGACGTGCAGGTTTACGTCAAAGCCATGATGCAGAAGGCCAAGGAAGCACCGGCCGCAGCTGCCGGCGCAACCGGCGGCGCGGGCATCCCGCCGATTCCGGTCGTGGACTTCAGCCGCTTCGGTGAAACCGAAGAAGTGCCGATGACTCGCCTGATGCAGATCGGCGCGTCGAGCCTGCACCGCAGCTGGTTGAACATCCCGCACGTGACTCAGTTCGATTCGGCTGATATCACCGAGCTGGAAGCGTTCCGTATCGCTCAGAAAGCCGTTGCAGAGAAGGCCGGCGTCAAGCTGACCATCCTGCCGCTGCTGCTCAAATCCTGCGCGCACATGCTCAAGGAACTGCCGGACTTCAACAGTTCGCTGGCACCAAGCGGCAAGGCGATCATCCGCAAGAAGTACGTAAACATCGGCTTCGCCGTCGACACTCCTGAAGGCCTGCTGGTACCGGTCATCAAGAACGTCGACCAGAAGAGCCTGTTGCAACTGGCAGCCGAAGCCGCTGCGCTGGCTGCCAAAGCCCGCGACAAGAAGCTCACCGCTGACGACATGCAAGGCGCCTGCTTCACCATTTCCAGCCTCGGCCACATTGGCGGCACCGGCTTCACGCCGATCGTCAACGCGCCGGAAGTGGCGATCCTCGGTGTTTCCAAGGCAACCATCCAGCCAGTCTGGGACGGCAAAGCCTTCCAGCCGAAACTGATGCTGCCGCTGTCGCTGTCCTACGATCACCGTGTGATCAACGGCGCCGCTGCTGCACGCTTCACCCAGCGTCTGAGCAGCCTGCTGGCGGACATCCGCACCATCTTGCTGTAACACCGGCCGGCCCTCCTTCACCGGAGGGCCGTTCGCGTTTCACGTTTTCCGAGCGCCACGCTCGTACCTCAACCCCGCCAATTTGGCGGGGCTTTTTTTGACTTGAAGAAAGTCACTTTCCTACGTTCGTGGTTGAGTTAGCCCACAACTCGAATCCACTTCGGCACGATATTTTTTGCCGGCCTCCCACTAGGCTTGGTTATACAAATGACTAACTAAAGATTTAGTCGGCTTACTTATTTAGTTAATACCCCCTCGAATGGATTCGAATATGTTTAAACCTACAGTCGGCCCGATTATTGGCCACACTACAACTCAACATGCCCGCATCTTTTTACGTGGCGAGTTACAAAAAGACACTTTGGTGTTTGGTGGAATTCGTTATCGACGCAGCGGTGATACACCGTGGTCCAAAGCAATATTCAAACAACTGACAAGCACGCGAGACATGTGCGACGTCTTTGCCCTCAACGATCTCGCCACCGATACCGAGTACGAATACCAGGCAGGCTGGTTCAGCCCCATGAGCCCCGTGCACACCGTAGAGACGGTTCAGGAACTGCCGCTGCAATGGCCCAGGCATGTCTACCGTTTCAGCACTCAGTCGAGCAATCCCGCAGCGCCACGGGCTTACATCGTCGGGTCATGCCGTTACCTGCGGATGACGGTCGGCGCACCTTCGTTCCCGCACCTGGGCGACCGGATCTTTGCCTCCATCACGAACCTGGCGCAGCGCGCCGAAACGCCCATCAGCGCCCTGTTGATGACTGGCGACCAAGTCTATATCGATGACTTGAACATCATCGCACCTGATCGGGAATACAAGGAAATACTCAGCAAGTACCGCATGGCTTTTTCCCAGCCGCACATTTCAAAGTTGATGTCCGGTACGCCGACTTACATGATCCTTGACGACCATGAAATCGAAGACAACTGGCCCGCCAACAAAAACAAAAACGATGACCTTCTCTATAACAATGCCATCGCCGCTTATGAGTTGTATCAAGCCAGCCATAGCCCGGCCCATGAGTTGCTTGAAGATGGAAACATCCGTCCCCCCCTGAAACGCTATTGGTATCAATTCACCAACGGGGATATCGAATGGTTTGTCACCGACAGCCGGACTCGACGCAACCTGTCGGCCGGCGACCGGCGCATTCTCGACGAAGAGCAGGAGCAGGCCCTGTGCGAATGGCTGATCCACAGCCCGGCCCGGGTCAAATTCGTGGTCACCAGCGTAATGTTCTACCCCGACCGAAAACGCCTGGGCGATGACGCCTGGAAAGCCTTTCCGGAGCAACGACTACGGCTGCTGGAGACTATTCGTACACACCGCATCAAGAACGTGTTCTTCGTGTCCGGTGATGTGCACGGCTCCCTGACCAGTCGATTGACCCACAGCGAAGACCCGGACTTCGAGGTGCACACCATCGTCTCCTCGCCGCTGTGCAACAGCAAATTGCTGCCCTACGCCAAAGCCTCCACCTTCATCCTTGATCAGCCATTGGTGCGGACTGCCGCCGGTGATTATCGGCATGAACTGACCAGCCAGGTCATCAGCCAGGACAATTTCGCGCACCTGATCGTTGAGCCGGAACAGATCCGCGTCAGTTATCACGACCGCGACGGCAAACTTTTACAGTCGACGAGCATTACGTTGCGGTGATGCCGAAAACATCGCCAGCAAGCCGGCTCCTACAGAAATTACGCGACCCCCTGTAGGAGCCAGCTTGCTGGCGATAGCGGCCTCAAATTTTGCGCCGCCCTCCAGGCCGCCATCGCTGGCAAGCCAGGCTCCTACAGGTCCTGTGTCGCTCCGCAGATCGAGAATTACCCACCTCCCCTGTAGGAGCCGGCTTGCTGGCGATAGCGGCCTAAAATTTTGCGCCGCCCTTCAGGCCGCCATCGCTGGCAAGCCAGGCTCCCACAGGTCCGGTGTCGCACCGCAGATCGAGAATTACCCCACCTCCCCTGTAGGAGCCAGCTTGCTGGCGATAGCGGCCTCAAACTCTGCGCCGCCCTTCAGGCCGCCTTCGCTGGCAAGCCAGGCTCCTACAGGTCCGGTGTCGCCCCGCAGATCGAAAATCCCCCCACCTCCCCTGTAGGAGCCAGCCTGCTGGCGATCAGCCGCAACCCTTTTTCCAGCGAAATACGTTAGTTTTCAGCCATTACTGAAGAAAAGTTCACGCCGGCCGACATATTCTTATAGCACTTGGCCTTCATGTCTCTTGTCAGTCGGTGTCGCAATGATGCAACCTTGCCGCAGGCAACAGTAAAGAGGGCGAGAGCCCGGCGCGATCAGCACATTCGAAGCGAGTTTCCCTCCATGAAAAGCCAACCCGATGCCGCCAGCCGTATGGTGGCCGAGGTAGTGACGCAGTTGCCGGTGCCCTCGCGGCTCGGCATGCTGCGTTTCGAACGGCTGAATGAACCCAGCTGGGCGCTGCTGTTTCTCGATCCCAATTGCGAGCGACAGTTCGGCCTGCCGGCAGTGGAACTCTGTGCGCTGGTCGGTTCGCCCTATGCCAGCCTGATGGAGCCCGAAGCGCGCTATCAGCTGCATGACGCGGTCCAGCACCAACTCACCGAAAACCCGCATTATCTGATCCGCTACACCTTGCACACCGCCGCAGGCACCTTGAGCCTGCTGGAACTGGGCGAAGCCTACAAACAACACAATCGACACCTGCTGCGCGGCTACCTGCTGGTGGTCGATGGCATGTTCGAAGGCGATCCGTTGCTGCCGGCGCTGGACCTCGAAACCCAGAACTCGCGCTTGCAGATCGCCCTGGAGCTCAATCAGCGCGCCCAACAGGAACAGCTCCTGCACCTGGACCGCGTGCGCGCCCAGCAAGACTTGATCCTGCTGCTGACCCGCCAGCGCTACAGCACCGGCAATTCCCTGCAAGAAGCCGCCGAACTGATCACCCGCAGCGCCTGTGACATCTACGAAATCGACTGCGCCAGCCTGTGGAACCTCGAAGGTTCGATGTTGGTGCCGATCTCGGCGTATCACCGCGTCACCCAGGAATACGCCCTGCCGGCGCCAATCGACATCAGCGGCTTCCCCGATTACATGGACGCGCTGCACGGCAGCCGTGCAATCGATGCCCACAATGCGATTCGCGATCCGCGCACCCGGGAAATGGCCGAAAGCCTGCGCCCGCGTGATGTGAACGCGATGCTCGACGCCAGCATTCGTGTCGATGGCCAAGTGGTCGGCGTGCTCTGTCTGGAGCAGACCGGTGCGACCCGCGCCTGGCAGTCCGATGAAATCGCCTTCGCCGGCGAGCTGGCCGACCAGTTCGCCCAGGTCATCAACAACCACAACCGTCGCACCGCCACCAGCGCCCTGCACCTGTTCCAGCGTGCGGTCGAGCAAAGTGCCAACGCCTTTTTGCTGGTCAATTGCGACGGCGTGGTGGAATACGTCAACCCGAGTTTCACCGCGATCACCCAGTACTCCACCGAAGAAGTCCACGGCCAGCGGCTGTCGGAACTGCCGGCCCTGGAAAACCTCAGCGAACTGCTGTTCGACGCGCCCTCGGCGCTGGCCAAGAGCAACAGTTGGCAGGGTGAATTCAAGAGCCGCCGCAAAAACCTCGAACCCTACTGGGGCCAGTTGTCGATTTCCAAGGTGTACGGCGACAACCGCGAGCTGACGCACTACATCGGCATCTACGAAGACATCACCCAGACCAAACTCGCCCAGCAGCGCATCGAGCGCCTGGCCTACACCGATAACCTGACCAACCTCGGTAACCGCCCGGCGTTCATCCGTAATCTCGATGAGCGCTTCGCCCGAGACAGCGATACCCCGATCAGCCTGCTATTGGTGGACATCGACAACTTCAAGCGGATCAACGACAGCCTCGGCCACCAGACCGGCGACAAACTGCTGATCAGCCTGGCCCGACGCCTGCGCAACAGCCTGATCCCGAGCGGCAGCCTGGCGCGCTTCGCCAGTAACGAATTCGCCGTGCTGCTGGACAACACCGACCTCGCGATGGGCCAGCAAGTCGCCAACCAACTGCTGGCGACCCTCGACAAACCGATGTTCGTCGACAACCAGCTGATCAGCGTCACCGGCTCCGTGGGCCTCGCCTGCGCGCCGCTGCACGGCCGCGATCCGCAAACCCTGATGCGTAACGCCGGACTCGCGCTGCACAAGGCCAAAGCCAACGGCAAGCATCAGGTTCAGGTGTTCACCGAAGCGCTGAACGCCGAGGCCAGTTACAAACTGTTCGTCGAGAACAACCTGCGCCGCGCCCTGACGCAGAACGAGCTGGACGTGTTCTACCAGCCGAAACTGTGCCTGCGCAGCGGTCGCCTGCTGGGCATGGAAGCGTTGCTGCGCTGGAACCATCCGGAAAAAGGCATGATCCGCCCGGACCAGTTCATCAGCGTCGCCGAAGAAACCGGGTTGATCATCCCGATCGGCAAATGGATCGCCCGCCAGGCCTGCCGCATGAGCAAAGACCTGACGGCCGCCGGCCTGGGCAATCTGCAAGTGGCGATCAACCTGTCGCCCAAGCAGTTCTCCGACCCGGACCTGGTGTCGTCGATTGCCAACATCCTCAAGGAAGAAGCGCTGCCGCCGAGCCTGCTGGAGCTGGAACTGACCGAAGGCCTGCTGCTGGAAGCCACCGAAGACACCCACTTGCAGCTCGACCAGCTCAAGCGCCTGGGCCTGACCCTGGCCATGGACGACTTCGGCACCGGTTACTCGTCGCTTAGTTACTTGAAAAAATTCCCCATCGACATCATTAAGATTGATCGAAGCTTCATTCACGAAATCCCGGACAACCAGGACGACATGGAAATCACCTCCGCGGTGATCGCCATGGCCCACAACCTGAAACTCAAGGTCGTGGCTGAAGGCATCGAGACGGCCGAACAGCTGGCTTTCCTGCGCCGCCACCGCTGCGACGTCGGCCAGGGCTACCTGTTCGACCGACCGATTCCGGGCTCCGAGCTGATCGAAAAGCTCAAGCGCTACCCACGCGGCCCACTCGCCTGACAGCACACCGCAATCCCTGTGGGAGTGAGCCTGCTCGCGATAGCGGTGTATCAGTCACCAACAGTGTCATCTGACACACCGCATTCGTCGGAACGCCGCCCGGAGCAAGCCCGCTCCCACATTGGGTAGTGCGTAACCAGGCAGCATTGGGCAAACTGGCGGTCTGACTATCTACATTTCAACCTGACTGAGAGGACTGATCATGGTTCTGCGCTCGGAAATTCTGGTGAACAAAAACGTGCTCCCGACTAAAGAACAAGCTCTGCCTGGCCGCGAAACCCCGATGACCGTGCCGGAAAAACACTTCGTCCACGACGCCCCGCTGCTGGGCCCGTTCGCCATGGACGTGGATTTTGCGATCTTCGGCCTGGGTTGCTTCTGGGGTGCGGAGCGCAAGTTCTGGCAGCGCGAAGGTGTGGTGAGTACCGCGGTGGGTTACGCCGGTGGCTTCACGCCGAACCCGACGTATGAAGAAGTCTGCTCGGGCCTGACAGGCCACAGCGAAGTGGTACTGGTGGTCTACGAGCCGGCGAAAGTCAGCTATGAAGAACTGCTGAAAATGTTCTGGGAACTGCACAACCCGACTCAGGGTATGCGCCAGGGCAACGACATCGGCACTCAGTACCGCTCGGTGGTCTACGCCACCAACCCGACGCAACTGGAAGCGGCCAAGAACAGCGAGAAAGTGTTCCAGGCCGAACTGACCAAGGCGGGTAAAGGCACCATCACTACCGAAATCGAAGAAGCGCCGACGTTCTACTTCGCCGAGGCCTATCACCAGCAATACCTGGCGAAAAACCCTGAAGGCTACTGCGGAATTGGCGGCACCGGCGTCACCTGCCCAATCTGACCCAACGCAGATCAAAATGTAGGAGCCGGCTTGCTGGCGATGGCAGCGGGAAATCCAGCGAAGATCTCCCGGCCGCCATCGCCAGCAAGCCGGCTCCTACAGGTTATTTGTTAGTCACAAGATAGCGCTCGGCACACGGACTGATTGGCGTTACCCGCTCAATCTGTTCTGACGCAGATCAAAATGTAGGAGCCAGCTTGCTGGCGATGGCGGCGGGAAATCCAGCGACGATCTCCCGGCCGCCATCGCCAGCAAGCCGGCTCCTACAGGTTGTGTGTCAGTCACAAGATTGCGCTCGGCACACGGACTGATTGGCGTTACCCGCTCAATCTGTTCTGACGCAGATCCAATTGTAGGAGCCGGCTTGCTGGCGATGACGGCGGAAAATCCAGCGACGATCTCCCGGCCGCCATCGCCGGCAAGCCGGCTCCTACAGGTTGTGTGTCAGTCACGATATTGCGCTCGGCGCTCAACTGATTGGTGTTACCCACCGAATCCGATCTGACACAGATCCAATTGTAGGAGCCGGCTTGCTGGCGATGGCGGCGGAAAATCCAGCGTTGACCTCCCGGCCGCCATCGCCGGCAAGCCGGCTCCTACAGGGTTTGGGGTTGCCGTGGTTATTCGGCGATCAACCAATCCATCTGCCACCCACCCTGGGTTTGTCCCAACTTCTTGGACAACCACGGCAGCAGCTCACGCAGTTCCTCTTCCAGCCCCCACGGCGGGTTCGCGATCGCCAACCCGGAACCGTTCAGACTGTTCGGCGTGTCCAGCGGATGCACCAGCAACTCCACCCGCAACAACTTCGGCGCGCCCGTGCCGGCCAGATCCTGATAAAAACGACGCAACATGCGCTGGTCCTTCACCGGGTACCAGATCGCTGCCACGGTTTGGCGCATCCGGCCAATCGCTTCTTTCAGCGACGCCGCACAACGCTGCATCTCATCGAGCTGTTCAAACGGCGGATCAATCAACATCACCGCCCGCTTCTCCTGCACCGGCAACATTGCACGCGGCACATGCCAGCCTTCGCCCAAGTGCACCTTCACCCGACGGTCACCGGCCATGTTGTCCTTGAGCAACACACCGTCTTCGGGGTGCTTCTCGTTGAGCATCACCCGATCCTGCGGCCGCGTCAGACGGCGCGCCAACTCCGGCGACCCCGGGTAATAGCGCAATTGGCCATCCGGGTTCATGTCGTGCAGCACCTTCATGTAATCGGCGGTCAGTTCCGGCAGATCCGGCTGATCCCACAACCGCGCGATGCCTTCCAGGTACTCACCGGTACGGCTCGCCTGATCGCCTTGCAGGTCATACAGACCAATGCCGGCGTGAGTGTCGAGATAGGCAAACGGCTGCTCCTTGCGCGACATCAGGGCGATGAGGCGGGTCAAGGTCAGGTGTTTGAACACATCGGCGTGATTGCCGGCATGGAAGGCGTGACGATAATTCATGATTGCTCCTGCGAAGGCCGGGAAGTTTACCTTGTACCGAGGCGAACGTCAGGGCTTCGCGACTGAGCGGGCAGTGATCGTTCCCACGCAACGCATGGAAACGATCATTCAGCGGCGTTACGCGGAAGGCCGAGCCTTCAACCGCCGCCCCAACACGTCCAGCACATCACACCCATCGCGCAACGGAATGGCGCAGAGCAGGGCAAAGTCACTGAGGATGAAGGACTGGCACTCGATAGAGCCGCGCATCGACAGGTTTTCGAGCACCTGGGTGACAGCGCGGATTCGATAGCTGGCGGCGTCGTACAAGACATCGAGCGGTGCGCGGGTATCGACGAACAGCGTGGGCATGTCGTCGCAGTTGCTGGTGAGCGCCATGAAGCGGTTTTCGGGTGGTGGGGCTGGTTTTTCGTAGGGTGGGTCGGGATGAAGATTTTTCATTTACTAGAGACCTCGGCGGATAAGTTCAAGCTACCAACGGCCTTTCCTACGGGCTTGGGTGGCAGCCGTACGCGGGAGTAGGAAACTGAGGATCCACCAACTCAGCCACACCGAAGCGTGTCCCGCGCACAGCCGCCGCGAACGATCTTACGGACACGAATAAAGTGCCGCAATCAACCGACAGCGCTGATGCACGGTGAATACCAAAGGGTTCCTACACCCTGCCACTGCATTTGCAGCGACAGCCAAAGACTATCGATGGAACTCACTGCGCACCAGTTCATGGAAACCGCTACAACTTGAAGGAAACTTCCGACAACCTTGCCCAGAAATTTCGCAGCCTGTAAGACCGCCTTCGCGGGCAAGCCTCGCTCCTACAGAATTGAGGCACACCGCCAAAAATGGGAACAACCCCAATCCTGTAGGAGCGAGGCTTGCCCGCGAATTGACTGCGAAGCGGTCATAAAATTTGTCGGACTCAGAGATAACAAGCTTTACCACGTTGATTGATCTTCAAGGCTGGCCTTATGAAGGTCGTCCTTCCACTCTTCGCTTGCCAATCTATATATGTCTTCAAAAAAGCCCCGAGGATCATCTATTTCTGTTTCATCCCAAGCGAGAGCATGATACTCGTCATAGTCGCTTTCGAACTGTGTAGAAAAATCAAAATCTGGCTGATGCAAAATTTCGTCAAGCATCTTAAAAATTAAGAACCTGTGACGATAGGTTAAATAGTCAAAATCTGAAATTATGAATTTTCTTATTATCTCCTCTCTGTCTTCCTGCTTATTAGGATTGTAAGTCCACAAAACTTCGCCAAGCGTTTCTTCTCTGTCATAGATCGATATTCCGGCAAGAATATAGGAAAGCTGAGGCTCATATGGGGTATCTACATACGGATGCGTTAACATTTTATTTACCCTATCGAGGAAATGCCGTAAACGGACGCTTCACATTCTTCCTATCAAACTTTATTTCTGCACTATCAAGGGTTTCTACATAACGAGGATTATTTAAATCCTTGTTATTAGGCTTGTATCCACGTCCTGCACCCGGCAAATTCATTCGAACATAAGGATTTTGCTCACCGTCATAACCAGTTGGCTCGGGTACATCACCTTGCATCTTAGACAAAGCATAATCTATCGCGCGAAATTGCATCATCCAGCTACTGAACTGAGAGCTTGGTCTGATCGGGCCTCTCACACCTCTCTTCGTCGGATGAGTCCCATCAATTGACCTCTGCTTTATCGCTTTATCACTTATTTCTGGACCATGCTTTCCCACCGAATGCATTCTATATTCTCTCTCCCACTTTAATACCTGACGCTTCGCTTCCTCCTCTGTTTTAGGCTCAGGGAGAGTCGCCTTAGGGAGCACTGGAACGCCCTGATTTACGGAAGGATTATTGGGATCTGCGGGTGACGGACAGCCTGCCTTTTTCTTATTATTCGGCGGTGGACAGTTGGTCGAGCTCAACCCCAACGGATCAACCCACCCCGTCGGATTCAGCGCGTACCGATACCCGTTCAGCCCGCCCGCCAACTTGACCGGATCCGGCGTCAGGTACCGCCCCACCTCCGGATCATAGTACCGATGCCGGTTGTAGTGCAGGCCGCTCTCGGCATCGAAGTACTGCCCTTGAAACCGCAACGGTTGTTCGAGCTGCTCGCCCCCACCAAACGCTAACCGCGTAACTTTTCCGTAGGCGTTGTACTTCGCAGACCAGACAATCTCGCCACCAAAATCGGTCAGTTCCTGCGGCGTACCCAGGTGATCGAGCTGGTAGTAAAACGGGCAAGCCTTGCGCGGGCCTTTGCCGTCGAGCATGGCCAGGGGACGGAAGGTGCCCGGTTCGTAAACATAGCTGCGGTAGTGCTCGCGGCTGCTTTCAGCAACGAGGTTGTCGCCCTGCCAGAAGAACTCGGTGGTTTTGCCGTCGACGGTTTTAGCGATGCGTCGGCCAAAGGCGTCGTAGCGATAGCTCGCGCAACGTCCGTCCGGGGTCGTGACGCTGACCAAGCGATGCTGGCAGTCGTAGGCATATTCAGTGACGAGTTTTTGCCCGGTGCCGCGACGTTCGCGGATGAGGTTGCCGAAGGCGTCGTAGTCGTAATGGCGGTCGCCTTGCATGAGCAGGCGATTGCCTTTTACGGCAGCCACACCGGGGCGGTTTTGCATCAGCAGGTTGCCGGCCGGGTCGTGGGCGAAGCTTTCCGGTGGGTCGTCGCGGGTGTGGCGCACGCGGGTCAGGCGGTTGAGGGTGTCGTAGTAATAGCTGCGCTGGCCGTGGCGGCTGTCGGCGACGGTCGCCAGGTTGCCGTTGACCGCGTAGGTGTAGTGGCGCAGGTACAACGGCCGGGTTTGTTGATTGATGGCGTGCGCTTGCAGGCGGCCCTGTTCGTCGTAGTGGTAGCGGCTGGTGAGCTGGCCTTGTTGGCGCTGTTGTTCGCGGCCAAACGTGAATTGGTGGGCGGTGAGCGGCGCGCCGTTGAGGTCGATGGCGGTCAGCGCGCCGCCCTTGGCGTGGTGGTAATCGAGTTTGCTGCCATCCGGCAGGCGCATGCGGTTGAGTTGGCCGCAGGCGTCGTAGCCGTAACGCAAGGTGCCCCAGCCTTGGTGCTCGGTGATCAAACGGTCTTGTCGGTCGTACTCGAATTCCAGCGGATGATCGTGACCGTCGTCGACGCTGATCAGCCGTCCGAGGTTGTCGTAGCGGTATTCGACCTTGATGTCGTCGGGCAGCGTTTTAACCAGCAACCGCCCTGCCGAATCTCGCTCATAAACGGTAACCCGCTGCGAGCCGTCGTCGCCGAATTCGGTTTTTTCCAGCAGGTTTGCGTTGAGGTCGTAGGTGTACGCCGTGCGCTGGCCATCGAATCCGGTTTCCTGTCGGATCAATCCGCCAGGCGTGTAGTCCAGGCGATATTGTTCGCCGGATTCGTTTTCGATTTCTGTGAGCAACAGCTGCGCGTTGTCGTAGCGATAGTTGAGCTGCGTGCCGTCGGGGTTGATTCGGCGGCTGACCAAATGCAAACCATCGACGTATTCGTAGCGGGTAACGAGGCCAAGCTCGTCGCGTTCAGCGGTGATTTTTCCGTAGGCGTTGTAGCTGAAGGCGCGGGTGGCACCCGTAGGAAGTGTCGTCTGAACCAGTCGCCCAACGGCGTCCCACCCGTAGTGAGTGAGCGATCCGTGTTCATCCTGATCGGTAATCCGTCGACCCAGCGCGTCGTAGGAAAACCGCCGCAACCCACCGTCCGGCAAAGTTTCTTCAACCAGTTGCCCTAAAGCATTGCGGACGAAGAGATGGCGACCGCCATCCGGGTAACGGATCGACAGCAACTGGCCTTTTTCATCGTAGTGATAATGGGTGACCTGGCCGTCGGGATCAGTCTCTTCGGTGATGTCGCCCTGAACGTTGCGCTGATATTTCCAGACCGCTTTGCCGCGATACCGGGCATGCAGGAAACCGTTGCGATACTCGTAGGACGTGGGCTCATCTTCCGGCGGAATCAGCGCCACCAAACGTCCGACTTCGTCGTAGTGGTATTCGGTGACGGCGCCGAGCGGATCCTGCTCGGCAATCAACCGCCCTTTATCGTCGTAGGCCTTGAGGTGTTCGCCGCCATCCAGCTCGACCTTGCGCACCAGTCGCGCCCGGTCGTCATGCTGGTAAACCTCTTCGCTGCCGTCGATGTTGTGGACGGTGACACTGCCCTCGTCATCCCAGACATAGCGCGCTTCCATCTGCGCAAACGACGCCCAATGCCGGACGCATCGCGCAGCCTTGCCGGACCTTTCCCACTCCCAGAAGAAACTCGCCCCACCGGCCAGTTGCCGCTGCTGGATGACGTGCTGGTCGTCGTAGTCGTAGCGCTCGCTTTCCCCGGCGGCGTTGGTCGCTTCGATCAAACGGGCGCGTTCGTCGTAGCGGTAGCTGACCAGTGTCTGTTCGGTTATCCAGGCTTCATCCGACGTGTCCGCCGGGACAAAACGCTGGTAGTCGACGGCAATCAAATGGTGCTGGTCGTAGCGCAACAACAAGGCGCGACCGGCGCCGTTGTCGAGGTGCTGGATACGGTCGCGGCGGTCGTGAGTGATGCGCAACCGGTTGTCGTAACCGTCGCTGATCGCAGCCAATCGACCGTTGATGAAATGATAGAAACGCGTGTCGTCGCCAGCCTGGGCGAGGATCAGTTCTTCCGGGACATCGCCCAAGTAAATCGCTGCACGCGAGAGGCTGTTGTGGATCGCCGGGCGCTCATTGCCAGGCAGCGGGAAGGCGGTGCGACGGTTTTCATGGTCGATCCAGACGACGCCATCGCCATCGATTTCCAGTCGATGCGCAAGGCTGTGACTCCAGCCGAAACCGAGGCCGCAATCAATCTCGACGGCGCTGGTGCGATAGAGCCGCGTGAAGTCGAATGGCAGAATTCCATTCAATGAACCGTCGGTGAGGGTCAGCAGTTCTTCGCCGGTGACCATCGACACCGGGCATTTGTTGGTGGCGGTTTTATCGGCGGAATCGGCGCTGTCGCCGTTGGGATTTGTGGCCTGCTTCGAAGCGTCGTCGTGGTGTTCGTTTTGTTTGAGCGTGGTGTTCTTGCGAGCATTCCAGCGCAAGTGCATGGCGCCATTTTTCGGTCCGGCCGCGACGCCCCGCGCAGCGACTTTTTTGTAGCGGCTTACATAGCCCATGAAGTTGTTGATGATCGTGACCATCGACTTCACGAATGCCATCGCAGCCTGAAAAATCTGTGCGCTGTACTTGGTCAGGCGCACTGCCAACCAGGCAACGCCAACCCCGACCACACTCAGCACCAAACCGATCAGTAGGTCGATGACCAGCCCGACGACAACTTTGGAAATGGCCTCGGCCGATGACTCGGCCAGTTGCGTCGGCGGGAGCATCTCCAGCCACAGCGTCGCGGTGCGCACCAGCAAACACAATGCGGCCTCGTCACTGGCCAGCAACATGGCTTTTTCCATCATGTCTGGCGCGCTTTCTGCGAGTTTGGCCAGTTCGCCAGCGCTTTCACCCAGCTTCTCGGCAAAGGCATTGGGGTCTTTCAGAATGTCAGTGAGTTCACCGATGCCATCCCAAACCGCCTGAATCGCTGCCCAACCACCTGCCAGTGTTCCGTTACCCGCTGCGGTCAGCGAAGCGGATGCGGATTGCTGTGACCACTGCGGCTTGAAGCCTTGCCACTCAGTGCGCAGCCAGTCTTCCAGCTGTCCGGTCAGGCCGTCATAAGACTTGAAAAGCTCATCAACCTGATCCGAAGTCACCGCGCTGTGGACATGCACGCGGAAGAACTTCCCGGCAACGCCCCTGAATTGTCCCTTGCCGTTTTCATCGAGCGTGACGGTGATTTTTTCGCCGCCATCAACGGCAATCACATCAACATCAATGTTCCCCAGTGGAACGTCATAAACCGATTCGAACTTGCTCTCGATCTGCAGAATTCCGTTTAGCGGACACTGCGCAACACTGGAGAAAAAGTCGTCATCACTGCGGCTCACCGACGTAGTGGTGTTGCCCAGTTTGATCTGCCGGTCCATGTCCATCAGCGAGGGCAGGTCCATTGCCCGGCTGACCTTGTCGGCGTTACGACTTAAAAAGCCCTTGAGTTGCTGGCGATACACGCTCAGCGTGTCCTTGAAACCGTCGAGCTCCTGCTCGATCCGTATGATCTGATCCATCAGTCCAGCTCCATCGACAGGTAATCCACCAAGGCTGATTTCGGGGCTGGCGACAGGCCCGGCTCTTCCAGAAAGATCGCGACTTTGTGCCGCAACACGCTTTCGGAAAACGCCTCGAAAAGATCAGGACGGTCCTCGCTCAACCACGTGAGCAAGTTGTTCAGCCGAGTGGTGTTTGAGTGTTCGCAGAGGTGCTTCAACAGCGTTGTGGAAATTTCCCACCATGGAAAAACCCCGGCGGTTTTCAGTGCAGTTCCACCGATGTCGAGCGGTTGACCATTGATCAGGCACCGCCCCACGACCGGTAGCAGTTGAGCGACATCGACCTCCGCAGACTGAAGAATCGGCAGCAAGTAACGCCCATCCCAGAAGCGAAAAAACACCGCGCTGCCATTGGGTAAAAACACTTGCGTGAGGCTGCGCAGATGCTCGATCAACACGTATTGAGACGAAGAAGAAACCGCCAGCCAACCCCAATCGCGAGACTCAGTAGTGGCGACCCAGTCCAGAAACTCACTGCCAGCAGCGACGATTCCGACATAGGGCATGACCGGTTCCCACTCGGCGTAAGGCGTGTCGGCCCAAATTGGGCTCGGCGCATGCAACGGACTTGATCTCTGCCAGGCGTTGAACGGCTCAGCGGAACTGGCATTGCCGAACACTGCGAACAACTGCTCGGAAGGTTCGAGTGGTTGGCGCTCCAGCCAAGTGAGGGGTGACAAGCTCTCAGGCTGCACAGACACCACCCTTGCAGCGTTCACATTCTTCGCAGAATGGGGCGTCGCTTTTCAGGGTCAGAATCTGTGCTGCGCTGAGCGCCAGAAGTGTTTGTTGATTGGTCGCGGCGCCCACGGCCGGCATCGGTGCACCGCCCAACTCAATCGGAACGCTGCTGAAGATCCCGGCGGGGCCGATGTTGATCCAGTGGCCGCCCGCCTGAATGGTCGCGTTGGCACCACCGTCGATGACAATTTGCTGGCCCGCGCTGGCGTGAAATTGCCCGCTCGCCTTGAGGGTCTGGTTGCTGACGGTGATGGAGCGGTCACCGTGAACGTGCAGGTTATCGTTGGCACCAATCACCGCACTGCGCTGATTTCCGACCTGGACGTGCAGGTCGTTCAACACGTGTTGAGTCCAGTTTCGCTGGGCCCGCAGGTAGATTTCCTCGGCGCCTTTGCGATCCTCGATGCGTAATTCGCTGTAACCACCGCCACCGGGACTGCTTTGGCTGCGGAAAATGCTGCGGGTTTTGTCGGCGGGCAGATTCAGTGGTATCGAGTTGGCGCCATTGGGCACGCAGCCCATGACCATCGGTTTATCGACGTCGGCATCGAGGAACCCCACCAACACTTCCATGCCGACCCGAGGAATCAGTGCGATGCCGTAGCCGTCATGCGCCCAGCCGGTGGCGACGCGCAACCAGCAACTGGAATGTTCATTGCGCTTTGCGTCACGATCCCAGGCGAGCTGAACCTTGACGCGGCCGTACTCGTCACAGTGGATTTCACTGTCGGTCGGGCCAGTGACTACGGCGGTCTGGTAACCGGTGAAAGAGGGTTTCCCGATCAGGGGTGGGCGAAACAAAACATCCCACGGTGTCGCCAGAAAGGTATTGCGATAGCCCTGGAAATCATCCGCCCCGTCGCTGCTGACTGACTCTTCGAGCACCTGCGGCTGACGGCCATGGTGTTCGACTTGGGTGATCAGCCACAGGTCATTCCATGCCTGGCGTGGATGTTCCGACAACGCCAGGAAGTGACCTGTCACCAACGCGGGCTCATCGCTGCGACCTTCAGCCTGACGGTAGTCGGCGTTGTGGCGCTCCAGTGTTCGTTGAGACAGCGCCCTGCCGGATTCGCGATCCGTGAACTGGCCAGGAAAGTGATAATCCTCAAGCGTCGGCAGTTGTCCGTTGTCGCTTCGGCTTTCAAGTTGCAGTCCGGGTTTGTGGAAGTCGTAGTCGCGACGGGCTACCGAAGTGGTGCGGGTTTCCAGCCGCACGTTGAAGCGATTGATCGCGGGCGCGTCGGCCGCCATTCCGGTGTCAGGCGAGAAAAGTGTCGGTTTGTCGATCCTGGGGAAAACCGTCTGGTCGTCACCAAACACCAGCAAGTGCCCGTCGGGGCTGTGCTGAAAGTGGTAGTGAATGCCGATCTCGGCGCACAAGCGCTGGATGAACGCCAGATCGCTTTCCGCGTATTGCACGCAGTACTCGCGATCGGGGTAATCGCTGCCGAGCTGAAAGACGAACGCATCGCGCTGGATGCCATGATCCTCAAGGATTTGCGCAATGATCAGCGGCACGCTTTTGTGCTGGAAAATCCGCTGATTGATGCGCTGGTCGAGGTAGGTCAAACGCGGGACCAGGCTGACTTGATAGCGCGTCAGACGCTTACCGGAATCGCCCTGGCCAACCCGAAAAATCTGACCGTGAATACCGCTGCCTTGTGTATCGAAACTCAGAAATGCCTGACGATGCAGAAGGCTTTCGAGCTCGATGTCCGGCCGTTCACTGACCAGCTCCAGGTCAAAGCGATAAGGCTGGCTGATGGCTTCCTTGCCGGTGAACTCAAGCACCTTGAGGTCATGCTGGTCACCGTCGACGGTCAGCGTGAAACGCGGTTGATTAGCAAGAGCGAACATCCGATGTGTCTCTGCAGAGTGAAGGCGGGCGATTCTGCATGAGCGGCAAGGGGTGTTGACGAAGGGACAGGAAACTCAGATTTGTCGTGCTTTTTTAAAGATTCTTCCTTCAAAAATCGGGATGTTTGGCTACAGACATTCCTTTCAAAACCACCACTGCCCTCCTGTGGGAGCGAGCCTGCTCGCGATAGCGACCGATCATTCAACTTTGATGTCGACTGGCACGACGCCATCGCGAGCAGGCTCGCTCCCACAGGGATCTCCAACACAAACCAAAGACAAAAAAAACGGCCCGCCTCCAAAGGAAGCGGGCCGTTTTCATGTTCGGCGAAAGGGTTGAGCCTCAGCTCATCCCCATCACTTGTTCAGGCGGAAATCAGCCTCGGCAGCTGCGAAACGCTGCAGCATGCCGTGAGTCGGCGCGCCCAGTTTGCTGACGATGTAGATCGCCAGGCTGGCGAAGATGAAACCAGGGATGATTTCGTACAGGCCCAGCAGCTCGAAGTGTTTCCACACGATCACGGTGATCGCGCCGATCAGGATGCCTGCCAGTGCGCCGTTGCGGGTCATGTCTTTCCAGATCACGGAGATCAGGACTACTGGACCGAACGCAGCACCGAAACCGGCCCAAGCGTAGCTGACCAGACCCAGCACACGGTTTTCCGGGTTGGCGGCCAATGCGATGGCGATCAGGGCAACCAGCAACACCATGGCGCGGCCGACCCAGACCAGCTCAACCTGGGAGGCGGTTTTACGCAGGAAGGTTTTGTAGAAGTCTTCGGTCAGGGCGCTCGAGCACACCAGCAACTGGCAGCTCAGGGTGCTCATGACAGCAGCCAGAATGGCCGACAGCAGGACACCGGCGATCCAAGGATTGAAGAGGATTTTGGCCAGTTCGATGAACACGCGCTCGTGGTTTTCGGTCACAGGACCGGCCACATCTGGGTGCGCAGAGAAGTAAGCGATACCAAAGAAACCAACAGCGACGGTGCCGCCCAGGCACAGGATCATCCAGGTCATGGAGATGCGACGTGCGTTGGCGATCGACTTGACCGAATCCGCCGCCATGAAACGCGCCAGGATGTGCGGCTGGCCGAAGTAGCCCAGGCCCCAGCCCATCAGCGAGATGATGCCGATGAAGGTGGTGTTTTTCAGCATGTCGAAGTTGCTGGCGTCTTGTGCTTCGATGGCCAGGAACGTGGTGTCGACGCCACCGGTGGCCAGCAGCACGATGATCGGTGTCAGGATCAGGGCGAAGATCATCAGCGTGGCTTGTACGGTGTCAGTCCAGCTGACTGCCAGGAAACCACCGACGAAGGTGTAGGCAATCGTCGCCGCAGCACCGGCCCACAGCGCGGTCTCGTAGGACATACCGAAGGTGCTTTCGAACAGACGGGCGCCGGCAACGATGCCGGACGCGCAGTAGATGGTGAAGAACACCAGGATCACAACCGCCGAGATGATCCGCAGCAGGCCGCTTTTGTCTTCGAAACGGCTGGAGAAGTAGTCCGGTAGCGTCAGCGCATCGCCGTTGTGCTCGGTCTGCACACGCAGACGGCCGGCGACGAACAGCCAGTTCAGGTAAGCACCGACGATCAGACCGATGGCGATCCAGCTTTCGGACAGACCGGACATGTAGATGGCGCCCGGCAGACCCATCAACAACCAGCCGCTCATGTCGGAGGCACCAGCGGACAATGCAGTCACGACGCTGCCCAGGCTGCGACCGCCCAGAATGTAGTCAGAAAGGTTGTTGGTGGAGCGATAGGCCATGAAGCCGATCAGCACCATTGCTGCGATGTAGATCACGAACGTGATCAGGGTTGGATTGCTAACGCTCATTAAGTGATGCCCTGGCTTTGTTTTTATGTAGCGGCAGAGTGTGAAAACGCCGACAAACGACAATGTTTGATCAAACGATTTGCGGGTCCGCGCATTTAGGACTGATGTTTCCCCAGGAAAGCCATCAGCCGGTGCACCTGTCTTTTTGACCGGTTGCACCTTGGGCGCGAATCCTATTCAACAACACAAATAAGGTGCAACCCATTTTTTGAGAATAAGTTGCACCTAGTCGGATTTAGCTTGAAAAGGCCTGTTTTTGCTCCCTTTTAGAGCAGTCATGAGCGTTTACTAGAAGCAAAAGCACCAAGCAGGAGCGGTACGTTCGTACCGGAATTTAATTCCTGACGAGCTGCCTATTATTCCGACAAAAAAAGGGTTGCACCCGGTTGCACCTCGGAGAGCGCGCAGCTAATCTTGCCGCCAGCTGATGCCACGCGGTCGTGGCAAACATGAGGATAAAAATATGGCTACCACCACCCTTGGGGTCAAACTTGACGACCCGACCCGCGAGCGCCTCAAGGCCGCCGCGACTTCGATTGATCGCACGCCGCACTGGCTGATCAAGCAGGCAATTTTCAATTACCTGGAAAAACTCGAGGGTGGTGCAACCCTGACCGAGCTCAATGGCCTGACGGCCAAAGAAGCCGACGACAGTGGCGACGTCCACGTCGACCACGCGCACCAGTGCTTCCTTGAGTTCGCCGAAAGCATCTTGCCGCAATCGGTGCTGCGCGCCGCCATTACCGCTGCTTACCGTCGCCCTGAGCCGGAAGTGGTGCCGATGCTGATCGAACAGGCTCGCCTGCCAGTCGCCATGGCTGACGCCACCAACAAGCTCGCTGCTTCGATTGCCGAGAAACTGCGCAATCAGAAGAGCGCCGGTGGCCGTGCCGGAATTGTTCAGGGCCTGTTGCAGGAATTTTCCCTGTCGTCCCAGGAAGGCGTGGCACTGATGTGCCTGGCCGAAGCGCTGTTGCGCATCCCGGACAAGGGCACTCGTGACGCACTGATCCGCGACAAAATCAGCACCGGTAACTGGCAGCCGCACTTGGGCAACAGCCCGTCGCTGTTCGTCAACGCCGCAACCTGGGGCTTGCTGCTGACCGGCAAACTGGTCGCCACCCATAATGAAGCGGGTTTGACTTCGTCACTGAGCCGGATCATCGGCAAAAGCGGCGAGCCGATGATCCGCAAGGGCGTCGACATGGCCATGCGCCTGATGGGCGAGCAGTTCGTCACCGGCGAAACCATCGCCGAAGCCCTGGCCAACGCGAGCAAGTTCGAAGCCAAGGGTTTCCGCTATTCCTACGACATGCTCGGTGAAGCCGCCCTCACCGAGCACGACGCGCAGAAGTACCTCGCGTCGTACGAACAAGCCATCCACTCGATCGGCAAAGCGTCCCACGGTCGTGGGATTTATGAAGGCCCGGGCATTTCCATCAAGCTGTCGGCACTGCACCCGCGTTACAGCCGTGCGCAGTACGAGCGTGTGATGGACGAGTTGTACCCGCGCCTGTTGTCGCTGACCCTGCTGGCCAAGCAATACGACATCGGCCTGAACATCGACGCCGAAGAAGCCGACCGCCTGGAGCTGTCGCTGGATCTGCTGGAGCGCCTGTGCTTCGAGCCGCAACTGACCGGCTGGAACGGCATCGGTTTCGTGATCCAGGCTTACCAGAAGCGTTGCCCGTACGTGATCGATTACGTGATCGACCTGGCTCGCCGCAGCCGTCATCGCCTGATGATCCGCCTGGTGAAAGGCGCGTACTGGGACAGCGAAATCAAGCGCGCCCAGGTCGAAGGCCTGGAAGGCTATCCGGTCTACACCCGCAAGGTGTACACCGACGTTTCCTACATCGCTTGCGCCCGCAAATTGTTGTCGGTGCCGGAAGTCATCTACCCGCAATTCGCCACGCACAACGCCCACACTCTGTCGGCCATTTACCACATCGCCGGTCAGAACTATTACCCGGGCCAGTACGAGTTCCAGTGTCTGCACGGCATGGGCGAACCGCTGTACGAACAGGTTGTAGGTAAAGTTTCCGAAGGCAAGCTGAACCGTCCGTGCCGCGTGTACGCACCGGTCGGGACTCACGAAACGCTGCTGGCGTACCTGGTACGTCGTCTGCTGGAAAACGGTGCGAACACCTCGTTCGTGAACCGTATCGCCGACCAGTCCATTTCGATTCAGGAGCTGGTGGCCGATCCAGTGGCCAGCATCGAGCAGATGGCGACGCTGGAAGGCGGCTTCGGCCTGCCGCACCCGCGTATCCCGCTGCCGCGCGATCTTTATGGTGCCGAGCGCGCCAACTCCAGCGGCATCGACATGGCCAACGAACATCGCCTGGCTTCGCTGTCGTGCGCTCTGCTGGCCACTGCTCACAACCACTGGAAAGCCGCGCCGATGCTCGGTTGCGTCTCCAGCACCGAAACCCCTGCGCCTGTTCTGAACCCGTCCGATTTGCGTGACGTGGTCGGTTACGTACAGGAAGCGAATGTCGAAGACGTCGACAACGCGATCCAGTGCGCCCTGAACGCAGCGCCGATCTGGCAGGCCACCCCGCCCGCCGAACGTGCTGCGATTCTGGAACGTGCCGCCGATTTGATGGAAGGCGAGATCCAGCCGCTGATGGGCCTGCTGGCTCGCGAAGCCGGCAAGACCTTCGCCAACGCCATCGCCGAAGTGCGCGAGGCCGTGGACTTCCTGCGTTATTACGCAGTGCAGGCCCGCAACGATTTCACCAACGACGCCCACCGCCCGTTGGGTCCGGTGGTGTGCATCAGCCCGTGGAACTTCCCGCTGGCAATTTTCAGTGGCCAGGTTGCTGCCGCATTGGCCGCCGGTAATCCGGTACTGGCCAAGCCTGCGGAACAAACCCCGCTGGTCGCCGCCCAAGCCGTGCGCCTGATGCTCGAAGCAGGGATTCCGGAAGGCGTGCTGCAACTGCTGCCGGGCCGTGGCGAAACCGTTGGCGCCCGTCTGGTCGGTGACGATCGGGTCAAAGGCGTGATGTTCACCGGTTCCACCGAAGTCGCTCGTCTGCTGCAACGCAACGTTGCCGGTCGCCTGGATGCACAGGGCCGTCCGATTCCGTTGATCGCTGAGACTGGTGGCCAGAACGCGATGATCGTCGACTCTTCGGCACTGACCGAACAAGTCGTGATCGACGTGGTGTCGTCGGCCTTCGACAGCGCGGGTCAACGTTGCTCGGCACTGCGTGTGCTGTGCTTGCAGGAAGATTCCGCTGACCGTGTCATCGAAATGCTCAAGGGCGCCATGGCTGAATGCCGACTCGGCAACCCGGAGCGCCTGTCCGTGGACATCGGCCCGGTGATCGACGCCGAAGCCAAGGCCGGCATCGAGAAACACATCCAGGCCATGCGCGACAAAGGTCGCAACGTGTACCAGGTGGCCATCGCCAACAGCGAAGAAGTCAAACGCGGCACCTTCGTGATGCCGACGCTGATCGAGCTGGAAAGCTTCGATGAGCTGCAACGCGAAATCTTCGGCCCGGTGCTGCACGTGGTGCGCTACAAGCGCAAAGACATCGACCAGTTGATCGGTCAGATCAACGCTTCCGGCTACGGCCTGACACTGGGCGTGCATACGCGCATCGACGAGACCATCGCCAAGGTGATCGACAACGTCAATGCCGGTAACGTCTACGTGAACCGTAACATCGTCGGTGCTGTGGTTGGCGTGCAACCGTTCGGTGGCGAAGGCCTGTCGGGCACCGGCCCGAAAGCCGGTGGTCCGTTGTACCTGTACCGCCTGCTGTCGACGCGTCCTGCCGATGCAATCGAACAATCCTTCGCTCGTGGCGATGCCGCCACTGCACCGGATGTTCGTCTGCGCGATGCCATGAGCAAACCGCTGACCGCGCTGCAAGCCTGGGCCGACAGCAACAAGTTTGCCGACCTGAGCGCCTTGTGCGTGCAGTTCGCGGCGCAATCGCAAAGCGGCATCACCCGTGTGCTGGCGGGCCCGACCGGCGAGCGCAACAGCTACGCGATCCTGCCGCGTGAGCACGTGCTGTCCCTGGCCGAAGCTGAAGGCGACCTGCTGACGCAACTGGCGGCAGTATTGGCTGTCGGCGGCTCAGCGGTATGGCCGGAAGCTGACCTGACCAAAGCCTTGTTCGCACGCCTGCCGAAGGAAGTTCAGGCGCGTATCAAGCTGGTTGCCGACTGGAACAAGGACGAAGTGGTGTTTGATGCGGTTCTGCATCACGGCCATTCCGATCAGTTGCGTGCGGTGTGCCAGCAAGTGGCCAAGCGTGCCGGGGCGATTGTCGGGGTTCACGGGTTGTCGCTGGGCGAGACCAACATTGCGTTGGAGCGTCTGGTGATCGAGCGAGCGTTGAGCGTTAACACCGCTGCGGCGGGGGGTAATGCGAGCTTGATGACCATCGGCTAAACCGCCGAGTGTCAGCTGCAAAAATGGGCGCCCTCACCGGCGCCCATTTTTTTACCTGAACCACTAAACCGCAATACCGCACAGGCCCTGTAGGAGCCGGCTTGCTGGCGATCAGTTCAACGCGGTGTATCTGAGGCACCGCTATCGCCAGCAAGCCGGCTCCTACAGGGTCGTGTTTGGCCTGTCTATCACCGTTATCAATCATCCTGTTCAGCCTCTATCCCCACGCCTAGACTCGGTCCATTCCAAAAAAAGGTAGGCCGCCATGTCCGAGACGTTGCTCAGTTCCCGCAATCTGGCTTTCGAGCTGTATGAAGTCCTCGACGCCGAAGGCCTGACCCAGCGAGAGCGTTTCGCCGAGCACAATCGCGAGACCTTCGACGCCGCCATCGGCACCGCTCGCAGCATTGCCGAGAAGTTTTTCGCCCCGCACAACCGCAAGGGCGACGAGAACGAGCCTCGCTACGAGGACGGTCAGGCGATTCTCATTCCGGAAGTGAAACCGGCGGTGGATGCCTTCCTTGAAGCCGGTTTCCTCAACGCTGCGCGCAGTTTCGACGCCGGCGGCATGCAACTTCCTACACTGCTGTCCCAGGCGTGTTTCGCGCACTTCCAGTCAGCCAACGCGGCCTCGACTTCGTACCCGTTCCTGACCATGGGTGCGGCGAACCTGATCGAAAGCTTCGGCACCGAGGAGCAGAAGCAGCGCTTCCTGCAACCGATGATCGACGGCCGTTTCTTCGGCACCATGGCCCTGACCGAGCCGCATGCCGGTTCGTCGTTGTCGGATATTCGTACCCGCGCCGAGCCTGCTTCTGACGGCACCTATCGACTCAAGGGCAACAAGATCTTCATCTCCGGCGGCGATCACCCGCTGTCGGAAAACATCGTGCATATGGTGCTGGCCAAGTTGCCGGATGCACCGGCCGGAGTGAAGGGGATTTCGCTGTTTATCGTGCCCAAGTTCCTGGTCAACGATGACGGCAGCCTCGGCAAGCGCAACGACGTGTTGCTGGCCGGGCTGTTCCACAAAATGGGCTGGCGCGGCACGACGTCCACCGCGCTGAACTTCGGTGATAACGGTGAGTGCGTCGGTTATCTGGTGGGCAAGCCGCACCACGGTTTGAGCTACATGTTCCAGATGATGAACGAAGCACGGATCGGCGTCGGCATGGGCGCGGTGATGCTCGGTTACGCCGGCTACCTGTATTCGCTGGAGTACGCCCGCGAGCGCCCGCAAGGCCGCGTCCCGGACAGCAAAGACCCGAACACCGCGCCGGTGGCGATCATTCAGCACGCCGACGTCAAACGCATGTTGCTCACGCAAAAAGCCTACGTCGAAGGCTCGTTCGATCTTGGGTTGTACGCAGCGCGACTGTTCGATGACACCACGACGCTTGCGACCGAAGCAGAGCGCAAACAGGCCCATGAGCTGCTGGATTTGCTGACGCCAATCGTCAAATCCTGGCCGTCGGAGTTTTGCCTGAAGGCCAACGAACTGGCGATCCAGATTCTCGGCGGCCACGGTTATACCCGCGAATACCCGGTTGAGCAGTATTACCGCGACAACCGTCTGAACCCGATTCACGAAGGCACCCACGGCATTCAGTCACTGGACTTGCTGGGCCGCAAACTGGCGCAGAACGGTGGTGCGGGACTGAAACAATTGATCCGCCTGATCGCCGACACTGCCGAGCGGGCGCAAGCCTACGAATCGCTGAATGCGCTGCGTGAACCGCTGGAGAAACTGGTGGCCCGCCTGCAAACCGTAACCCTCGGTTTGCTGACCGACCTGGCTCAAGGCAAGGTCAACAGCAGCCTGGCGAATTCGGCGCTGTACTTGAAGGTGTTTGGGCACACAGTGATTGGCTGGCGCTGGCTGGAACAGGCGATTCGCGCCGAGGAAGGGTTGGCCAAGGGGAACGCGGCGGATGTGAGCTTCTATAAGGGCAAGCTGCAGGCGGCGCGGTATTTCCTGACCTGGGAAGTGCCGGGTTGCCACCATGAACTGGCGATTCTTGAGGCGCGGGATGATGTGTGTTTGAACATGCAGGATGAGTGGTTCTGATCTCAGCCATGTAGTGCTGCTGAAATCCAATCGCTGGCAAGCCAGCTCCTACAAGGGTCAGTGTTGAGCGCAGATTCGTGCTCGATCACAACTTTGTAGGAGCCGGCTTGCCGGCGATAGCGTCCTGCGAGTCAACTCAACTTGAAACTGCCCATCTGCCGCGCCAAATCATCAGCCAACCGCTGCAACGTCTGACAATCCTCCCGGCAAGCCCTGACCTCCCCCGCTGTCGCCCGGGCCAGGTCGGAAATCCCCTGCACGTTGCGGTTGATCTCTTCGGTCACCGCCGACTGTTCTTCCGTCGCGGTCGCGACTTGGTGGTTCATGTCGCTGATGCGCTCGATCTGCCCGGTAATCGCGGTCAGCGACGTCCCGGTGCGCTGGCTCGATTCGACACCTGTGCCGGTCGCCGCTTGGCCGGTGTGCATCGACGACACCGCGTTCTCCGCACCTTGCTTGAGGCTGCCGATTATTTGCTGAATTTCATCGGTGGACGTTTGAGTTCGCCGCGCCAGCGTCCGCACTTCATCTGCCACGACGGCAAACCCGCGCCCCATGTCCCCGGCCCGCGCCGCTTCGATGGCCGCGTTAAGCGCCAGCAAGTTGGTCTGTTCGGAAATCCCGCGAATCACCGCCAACACCTGATCGATCGACGCCACCTGATCCGCGAGTTCGCCCACCGCACTGGCGGCCACACCGATTTCATCGGACATGCTTTCAATATGTCGGATCGACCCACCGACCACTTCCCGCGCCTGCATCGCCTCATCGCGAGCATCCTGCGAGGCAACTGCCGCGTTACCGGCGTTCTGCGCGATTTCCTGCACGGTCAGGCCCATTTCGTGGACGGCGGTGGCGACCATGTCGGTCATTTCCTGCTGACGCCCGGAGCGTTCGGCGGTGTTGTCCACAACCTTCGCCACCTGGCTGACGGCGGTGCGCAAACGCTCACTGGTGGTCAGCACTTCGCCGATCATCTCGCGCTGACTGTCGAGGAATCGATTGAAGCCGCGCGCCAGGTCACCCAGTTCATCGGCGCGGCTGGAATCTAACCGGTGGGTCAAATCTCCACCACCGCTACCGATGGCTACCAGCGCCGCTGTTACCTGACGAATCGGCCGCACCAACCCACGGGCCAGCAACACCACCAGCAACAGGCACACCAGCGCCACCGCCAGGCCAATGCCGCTGCTCATCCACATGGCGCGGCGAGCTTCGGCGTAGATCTGCGACTGCGGCACTTCGGCCACCAGGGTCCAGCCCAAGTCCCTCAGCGGCAGGCTCAACGCGAGGAAGTCTTCGCCATCACGCACGAAGCTGCTGCTGGCAGCTTTTTGACCCATGACTGCCTGCGCGGCCGACGCACCGATTTGCTCGACCAAGGTGCGCTTGCCACTGAATTGCGCTTCGGGGTGAACCTGGATCAAACCGTCGGAACGCACGAGATAGACCTTGCCGCGCTCACCGAAGGTGAAGTTGTGAATCAGCTCCGACAGCTCTTTCATGCTCAGGCCAAGCCCGGCAACGCCCACGACTTTGCCGGCCTGCTCGACCTTGAGGTCGATGAACAGCGCCAATTCTCCGGTGGCTGTGTCGTTGTCGATATTGAGGGTGCGCGGCTGGTTGCTGTCGAGGAACGAATAGAACCAGGCGTCTTTGGGATTGGAACGGCTAAGGCTGCGGTCCAGGCCTTTTTCAGTGAAATAGTGGTTTGAAGCCGTACCGACAATTAACGCGGTAAAGGCTTTGTGTTCGGCGCGGATGCCCTCCAGATACTGCACGAACGCGGCGGTCTGGTCACTGTTTTCACCCCCGGCCAGCCAGTCGCGCACCATGCTGTTGCTGGCGATGTCCTTGGCGGCGGTGAGGGGTTGCACGAGGATGCGCTCGATGTCGTTGCGCATCGCTTCGATGCTCGACGGCAGCGCTTGTTCGACCAGGTAGCTCTGGGCGAGACGGTTGACCACGAGGGTATAAACGCCAACCACGATCAGAATACTGACCAGCAGGGCGGTGCCCATACTGAGGATCAACTGCCATTGAATACTGCGACGCCAGAACTGCATGGAGCACCCCCAAAGAATAAGAGGCTGAAACACTGCAACAGCCGTGCCGATTGTATACAACGCAAACGACAATTTATTCTTTGGTTGTGCGCAAAGCCGATCAGGCTTGATTGATCGTCTTGGAGATCACTTCAACCGTGGCGCTGACTTGCTCTTGGTAACGGTCGAGTTCGAGCTTGTGCTGCTTTTTCATTTCGATCTGCTGAGAACACAGATTCATCGCGGCCAGCACCAGCAGGCGGTCACCGATCAGCGTCGGGTACTTTCTTTTGGTGTCGGCCAAAGCGGCTTTCAACATCATTGCGGCGTCCAGCAGGGTTTGCTCTTCCCCGGCCGGCGCCTTGATCGAATAGTCCTCCCCCAGGATCGAGACGACTTTTACCCCTGCGGCGCCGACACTCATGCGCTGACCGGGCCGGCGCTGACGCGTTCAACCAGGGCCTGGATGCGGGCGGCGGTGGCGCCTTGTTTCTCTTCCTGTTCCATCAGGCTCAGTTGCAGGCTTTCGTTTTCATCCTTGGCCTGGGCCAGTTCTGCACTCAGGGTCTGGTTCTGTTGAACAAGGTCACTGACCAGTTGTTCCAATTGGCTTAGGGATGCTTCCAACATTTTGATTTTCCAAGCATTTTCAAGGGGCGCGTACGATAAAGAAAAGTCACCACGGATGCCAGGGTTAATGGGGCGCAAGGCCTTGATTTTCCTGGCGGGCGACCTTCCTCGCGAACTTTAAAGACTGTGATTGGCGGATCTGGTTCCTGCACTTCGTCGCCATAGTTTCTGTAACGGTCTGACTGCGACAAATACGCGCAGCCCCTCAAGACTTTAGTCGTATGACCGATAAGTCATCCATACGTCAGTCTCAGCGCCGCACAGGTGCGCTCTTTTCGGTAAACACCATGTCCCTTCGTAATATGAATATCGCTCCGCGGGCGTTCCTCGGTTTCGCCCTGATTGGCGGCCTGATGCTGGTTCTGGGGGTCTTTGCCTTGAACCAGATGAGCAAGATTCGCGGTGCTGCCGAGGAGATCACCTTGAGCAGCGTGCCGAGTATCAAAAGCCTCGACGAGTTCACTCAACTCACCTTGCGTCTGCGGGTGCTGTCCTACCGTTTGCTGGTGAACCGCGAGCCCGACGTTCAGCAGAAAACCATGGAGCTGCTGGAGTCGCGCAACCAACAGATTCGTGCGGCTCAGGCGACCTACGAAAAGCTGATCAGCAGCCCGCAGGAACGTGCAGCCTACGATCAATACGTACAGTTGCTGGGGCAGTACCGCCAGATCGAAGACCGGATGAAAACCCTGTCGCGCAACAACCAGGTCGATGAACTGCGCACCTTGCTCAACACCGATCTGCTGACCAACTCCGAAGCTGTCAACGCGGTGCTCAATCGCTTGCTGGAGATCAACACCCAGCAGTCCCTCGACACCAATCAGCGCGCTGCCGATCAATATGATTCGGCCTTCAATCTGGTGATCACCTTGCTGGTCATCGCCACAGGCCTGACCGTCCTGTTTGCCTGGCTGCTGACCAACAGCATCACCAAGCCAATCGCCAATGCCTTGAGCGCTGCCGAACAAATTGCCGAAGGTAACCTGACTCGCCCGATCACCGTTGATGGCGAAGACGAAGCCGGCCGTTTGCTGCTGGCCATGTCGAAGATGCAGGACAAGCTGCGTGACACCCTGCAGCGGATTTCCGGCTCGGCCACGCAACTGGCCTCCGCCGCTGAAGAGCTCAACAGTGTCACCGACGAAAGCGCCCGTGGCCTGACCCAACAGAACAATGAAATCGAACAGGCCGCCACCGCCGTCAATGAAATGACCAGCGCCGTGGAAGAAGTCGCGCGCAACGCGGTGAGCACCTCGGAAGCGTCGAAAAACGCCACCACGTCGGCCGGCGACGGTCGTGATCTGGTGCAGGAAACCGTCAGCGCCATCGAACGCATGAGCGCCGATGTGCAGAGCACGGCGACACTGATCGGCGATCTGGCCAATGAATCCCGCGACATCGGCAAGGTACTGGACGTGATCCGTGGCCTGGCGGACCAGACCAACCTGCTGGCCTTGAACGCCGCCATCGAAGCGGCCCGTGCCGGTGAAGCCGGGCGCGGTTTTGCGGTGGTGGCGGACGAAGTGCGTGCACTGGCGCACCGCACTCAGCAATCGACCAGCGAAATCGAACGCATGATCGGCAGCATTCAGACCGGCACAGAGCACGCGGTGGACTCGATGCGCAACAGCACCGAGCGCGCCGAGTCGACCTTGAACATCGCTCGCGGCGCAGGGATGTCGCTGGACACAATCAACAGCGCCATCGTCGAAATCAACGAACGCAACCTGGTGATCGCCAGCGCGGCCGAAGAACAGGCCCAAGTGGCCCGTGAAGTGGACCGTAACCTGGTGAACATTCGTGATCTGTCGGTGCAATCGGCCACCGGCGCCAATCAGACCAGCGCGGCGAGCAACGAGCTGTCGCGACTGGCAGTGGACCTGAACACGATGGTTGGACGGTTCAGCCTCTGACCCGCCCCCCCCCTGTAGGAGCCGGCTTGCTGGCGATGGCGTCTGTGAAATCGCCATCGCCAGCAAGCCGGCTCCTACAGGGGATTGCGTAATGGCGGATTTCGCGTAGGGCTTTTGATCTGCAAAAGCTTTTTGACAGCATCACATTTCAACAGGTTAGAATCGCTGGCACGCAGACTGCATGGTCAGTGTGTGCCCGCCTTTCAGCTTTCTGGAGTATTGCCTTTGAATGCGACGACCATCAACAGCCTGTTCTTGATCGGCGCGTTGCTGGTAGGTGCGAGCATTCTGGTGAGCTCACTTTCGTCCCGCCTCGGCATCCCGATTCTGGTGATCATCCTGGCCGTGGGCATGGCCGCCGGCGTCGATGGCGGCGGGATTATTTTCGATAACTACCCAACGGCTTATCTGGTCGGCAACCTCGCACTGGCAGTGATCCTGCTCGACGGCGGTTTGCGTACCAGGGTGTCGAGTTTTCGCGTGGCGTTATGGCCGGCGCTGTCGCTGGCCACGGTCGGGGTGTTGATCACCACCGGGCTGACCGGCATGGCCGCGGCGTGGTTGTTCGATCTGAACCTGATCCAGGGCCTGCTGATCGGCGCCATCGTCGGCTCCACGGATGCTGCGGCGGTGTTCTCGCTGCTCGGCGGCAAAGGCCTGAACGAACGGGTCACCGCCAGTCTCGAAATCGAATCCGGCAGCAACGACCCGATGGCGGTGTTCCTCACCGTCACCCTGATCGACATGCTCGCCAGCGGCCAGACCGGCCTGCACTGGAGCCTGCTGACCCACCTGCTGCGCGAGTTCGGCATCGGCGGCGTAATCGGGCTCGGCGGCGGCTGGCTGATGCTGCAACTGGTCAACCGGATCAATCTGGCCACCGGCCTCTATCCGATTCTGGTGATCGCCGGCGGCCTGGTGGTGTTCGCCCTGACCAACGCCCTGCACGGCAGCGGTTTCCTCGCGGTTTACCTGTGCGGCCTGGTGATCGGCAACCGTCCGGTACGCAGCCGCCACGGCATTCTGCACATGCTCGACGGCATGGCGTGGCTGGCGCAGATCGGCATGTTCCTGGTGCTGGGCCTGCTGGTCACGCCGCACGACTTGCTGCCGATTGCCCTGCCCGCGCTGGGCCTGGCGCTGTGGATGATCCTGTTTGCACGGCCACTGTCGGTGCTGGTCGGCCTGCTGCCCTTCAAGGCCTTCCACGGTCGAGAGAAAGCCTTCATTTCCTGGGTCGGCCTGCGCGGCGCGGTCCCGATCATTCTGGCGGTGTTCCCACTGATGGCCGGCCTGCCCAACGCCCAGCTCTACTTCAACCTCGCCTTCTTTATTGTGCTGGTGTCGCTGCTGGTACAAGGGACGAGCCTGCCGTGGATCGCCAAACTGTTAAAGGTGACGGTGCCACCGGAACCTGCGCCTATCTCGCGCTCAGCCCTGGAAGTGCATGTCACCAGCGAGTGGGAGCTGTTCGTTTATCGCCTCGGCGCCGAAAAATGGTGCATCGGTTCGCCCCTTCGCGAACTGAAAATGCCCGAAGGCACACGCATCGCCGCACTGTTTCGTGGCCAGCAACTGCTCCATCCGTCGGGTAGTACGGTGCTCGAAGTCGATGATTTGCTCTGCGTAATCGGCCACGAACACAACCTGCCGGCCCTTGGAAAACTGTTTAGCCAGGCGCCTCAACGAGGCCTCGATTTGCGTTTCTTCGGCGACTTCGTACTCGAAGGAGATGCCCAGCTGGCGGCGGTTGCTGCCCTGTACGGGTTGAAAGTCGAAGGCATCGATCCGGATATGACTCTGGCCAGTTTCATTGCTCACAAAGTGGGCGGTGCGCCAGTCGTGGGTGACCAGGTGGAATGGAACAACACCATCTGGACCGTCGCGGTCATGGAGGGGAACAAGATCGGCAAAGTGGGCGTCAGATTCCCCGAAGGAAGTCGCCCGGGTCCGGGACTCTTCCTCTAAACTTCATTCTTCGTCTCGTTTTCGATCGGTCTCTATGCCAACCCTGCGCACCTTTTTCATCATGGCCCTGCTGGGCTTGAGTCTGTCTGTCGGCACACTGCAAGCGGCGGAACCACCGTCCAGCGAAGCCGTGCAGGCGAGCCTGGACAAGATCGCCGACCGCAAACTGCCGGAAGCCGATCAGAAAGCCCTGCAAACGCTGCTGCAAAGCACGCTGACCCAGCTCAACAACAAGCGTGATTACGAGCGCAAGCTGGCCGATCTCAAGCAGCAACTCGCTACCGCGCCCAAGCAGAACATCGAGAACCAGCGCGAACTGACGCGCCTGAAAGCCAGCAGCGCCATCCCTGTGGCGCAACGCTACGGCAAAGAATCCGTGCAGCAGCTCGAGCAGATGCTGACCGAGCGCGCGACCCAGCAAAGTGATCTGCAAAAAGCCCTGGCTGATGCGAACAGCCTGGTCATTACCGCCCAGACCCGCCCTGAGCGCGCCCAGGCTGAAATTTCCACCAGCCAGACGCGCATCCAGCAGATCAATAACATCCTCAAGCTAGGCAAAGACAACGGCAAGACCTTGAGCGGCGAACAGCGCGACCTGCTCAATGCCGAACTTGCGGCACTCAATGCGCTGATCCCGCTACGTCGCCAGGAACTGGCCGGCAACAGCCAATTGCAGGACCTGGGCAACAGCCAGCATGACTTGCTCTCGGAAAAATCCGACCGCCTGGATCGCGAAATCCAGGAGCTGCAAAACCTGATCAACCAGAAACGCCTGGCCCAGTCCCAGGAGACGGTGACGCAGCAGTCCATCGAAGCGCAGAAGTCCGGCGGCAGCGCCCTGCTGGCCACCGAAAGTGCGGCAAACCTGAAGCTTTCGGACTACCTGCTCAAGAGCACCGACCGTCTCAACGAAGTCACCCAGCAGAACCTGCAAACCAAGCAGCAACTCGACAACGTAACCCAGAGCGATTCGGCCCTCGACGAGCAAATCAGCGTGCTCAAGGGCAGCCTGCTGCTGTCGAAAATCCTCTACAAACAGAAGCAAGGCCTGCCGCGCCTCAAGGTCGACCGCGACCTGGCCGACCAGATCGCCGACATTCGCCTGTATCAGTTCGAAGTCAGCCAGCAACGGGAATTGCTCAGCAACCCGGCGACCTATGTCGACAACCTGCTGTCGACTCAGCCGCCCGAGCAAGTCACCCCGCAACTGCGCAAGAGCCTGCTGGAACTGGCCACGACCCGCGCCGACCTGCTGGAGCGGCTGAACCGCGAACTGAGCGCGGTGCTCAACGAATCGATCACGCTGCAACTCAATCAGAAGCAACTGCTCAGCACCGCGCAAAGCCTGCGGGCGACCCTCGACGAACAGATGTTCTGGATTCCCAGCAACAAGCCGCTCGATCTTGAATGGATGCGCGGCGTGCCGGAACGTCTGCAACGCCAGGTGGCGACCCTGCCGCTGGCGTCGAGCGTGAGTGAATTGATTGACGGCCTGACTCAGCGACCGCTGCTGTTTCTACCGTTGGTACTGGTGATCGGCGCCCTGCTGTGGCGGCGCAAAAGCCTGTATGCCCGACTGAACAAGGTTCACCAGGACATCGGCCACTTCAAGCGTGACAGCCAGTTGCACACGCCGCAGGCGATTCTGATCAATATTCTGCTGGCATTGCCGGTTGCGCTGGGCCTGGCCCTGTGTGGCCTGGCCCTGCAAATCGACGCTCGAGGGCAGAACGCCAACATGGGCGCGGCGCTGCTGCAAATGGCTCAGGCCTGGCTGGTGTTCTACACCGCCTACCGGATCCTCGCGCCGGGCGGCGTCGCCGAACTGCATTTCCGCTGGGAAAAGCCTCAGGTCGAATTCCTCCAGGGCTGGATCCGTCGTCTCGGGCTGGTGGTCATGGCGTTGGTCGCAGTGGTGGCCGTTGCCGAGCTGCAACCGGCGGGGCTGGCCGATGACGTGCTGGGCATGCCGGTCGTACTGATCTGCTACGCCTTGATGACCTGGCTGCTCAGCCGATTGCTGATCAGCAGCCCGACGCACGAAAACGCCTCGTTGTTCCGCAAAGCGGTCGGGGTCATGTTTACCGTCCTGCCTGTCGCGTTGTTTGTGGCGGTGTGCTTCGGCTACTACTACACCGCGCTGAAGCTCAGCGACCGCTTGATCAACACGCTTTACCTGCTGATGTTCTGGCTGGTGATCGAAGCCACGTTCGTCCGCGGCCTGAGCGTTGCGGCACGCCGTCTCGCCTACCAGCGCGCCCTGGCCAAACGTCAGGCAGCGAAAGAGGCCGGCGATGGCGAAGCGGTGATCGAAGAGCCGACCCTGGACATCGAGAAGGTCAACGAGCAGTCGTTGCGCCTGATTCGCCTGGCGCTGCTCGGCGGCTTCATCGCTGCGCTGTACTGGGTCTGGTCCGATCTGATTTCGGTGTTCTCGTACCTCGACAACATCACCCTCTACGAATACACCAGCGGCACCGGCGCCAACATGAGCATGGTGCCAATCAGCATCGGCGACATGCTGGGTGCGCTGATTATCATCGGCATCACCTTCGCCCTCGCGCGCAACTTGCCAGGGCTGCTGGAAGTGTTCGTATTGTCGAAGCTGAACCTGGCGCAGGGCAGCGCCTACGCCACGACCACGTTGCTGTCTTACGTGATCGCCGGCATCGGTTTCGTCTCGACCCTGTCCACGCTCGGCGTGAGCTGGGACAAGTTGCAGTGGCTGGTGGCGGCGCTTTCGGTGGGACTTGGTTTCGGGATGCAGGAGATTTTTGCGAACTTCATCTCCGGGATCATGATCCTGTTCGAACGCCCGGTGCGGATCGGCGACACGATCACCATCGGCAACCTGTCGGGCACGGTCAGCAAGATCCGCATCCGCGCCACGACCATCACCGACTTCGACCGCAAGGACATCATCGTCCCGAACAAGACGTTCATCACCGGGCAACTGATCAACTGGTCGCTGACCGACACCATTACCCGGGTGACCTTGAAGCTCGGCGTCGATTACGGTTCAGACCTGGACCTGGTGAAAGAACTGCTGCTCAAAGCCGCCCGGGACAACCCGCGCGTGCTGAAGGATCCGGAGCCGCACGTGTACTTCCTGAACTTCGGCGAAAGCACCCTCGACCACGAGCTGCGCATGCATGTGCGCGACCTCGGCGACCGCAACCCGGTACTCGATGAGGTCAACCGCTTCATCAACCGCGAGTTCAAGAAGCAGCACATCAACATTTCGTTCCGGCAGATGGAGGTTTACCTGAAGAACCTGCACGGCCAGGAATACAAAATGGTGCCCATCGAGCCGGAAACCAAAACCATCGTGCCGATGGCCGATGGCAAACCGCTGCAAGAGCCGCCGCCCGCCAAACTCGACTAACCGCCCTATCCCTAGCAGAATGCTCGGACATTCTGCTGGAGATGGCCGGTGAAAGCCCTCGACGAACTGACCTTCGATAATCGCTTCGATCGCCTGGGCGATACGTTTTCTGCCCACGTACTGCCCGAGCCCATCGAAAACCCGCGCCTGGTCGTCGCGAGCCCTGCCGCCATGGCGCTGCTCGACCTTGATCCGGCCGTGGCCGAAACCCCCGAATTCGCCGAGCTGTTCAGCGGCCACAAGCTCTGGGCTGACGCGGTGCCGCGAG
Organism: Pseudomonas sp. PDM03; assembly: GCF_014852385.1. Classification (NCBI taxonomy): domain Bacteria; kingdom Pseudomonadati; phylum Pseudomonadota; class Gammaproteobacteria; order Pseudomonadales; family Pseudomonadaceae; genus Pseudomonas; species Pseudomonas sp. PDM03. The sequence goes on from NZ_JACVBM010000011.1 coordinate 126,104, forward strand.
CGATGGTTTATTCCGGGCATCAGTTCGGTTCCTACAACCCACAGCTGGGCGACGGTCGCGGACTGCTGCTGGGCGAGGTCTACAACGAGGCCGGCGAGCATTGGGACCTGCACCTCAAGGGCGCCGGCCAGACGCCTTTTTCGCGCATGGGCGATGGCCGTGCGGTGCTGCGTTCGTCGATCCGCGAGTTTCTTGCGTCCGAAGCGCTGCATGCCCTGAACATCCCGACCACCCGCGCGTTGTGCGTGATCGGCTCCGACACGCCGGTGTGGCGCGAAAAACAGGAACGCGCAGCCATGATCCTGCGCCTGTCACCGAGCCATGTGCGCTTCGGGCATTTCGAGTATTTCTACTACACCAAACGCCCCGAAAAGCAGAAAGAGCTCGGCGAGCACGTGCTGGCCATGCACTTCCCGGAATGCCTCGAACAGTCAGAACCGTACCTGGCGATGTTCCGCGAAATCGTCGAGCGCAATGCCGAGCTGATCGCCAAATGGCAGGCTTATGGCTTCTGCCACGGCGTGATGAACACCGACAACATGTCGATCCTCGGCATCACCTTCGACTTCGGCCCGTTCGCCTTCCTCGATGACTTCGACGCCAACTTCATCTGCAACCACTCCGATGATCAGGGCCGTTATTCCTTCAGCAACCAGGTGCCGATCGGCCAGTGGAACCTCAGCGCCCTGGCCCAGGCGCTGACGCCGTTCATCAGCGTCGAAGCCCTGCGCGAAACCCTCGGCCTGTATTTGCCGCTGTTCCAGGCTCACTACCTTGACCTGATGCGCCGTCGCCTCGGCTTCACCACCGCCGAAGACGATGACCAGAAACTGCTGGAACAGCTGCTGCAACTGATGCAGAACAGCGGCGTCGATTACAGCCTGTTCTTCCGCCGCCTCGGCGAGGAGTCACCCGAGCAGGCCGTCGCCCGCTTGCGCGACGACTTCGTCGACATCAAGGGCTTTGATGCCTGGGCAGAACGCTATGTCGCCCGTGTTGCCCGCGAAGGTGAAGTGGACCAGCCACAACGCCGCCAACGGATGCATGCGGTCAATCCGCTCTACATCCTGCGCAACTACCTGGCACAGAAAGCCATCGATGCGGCGGAGAGCGGCGACTATTCAGAGGTTCGCCGGCTGCATGCGGTGCTGAGCCGGCCGTTCGATGAGCAGCCGGGGATGGAGGGTTACGCCGAACGGCCACCGGAGTGGGGGAAGCATTTGGAGATCAGTTGTTCGTCTTGAGGGAGTTCAATCCAAAGGATCGATGACACTGACAACACGAGCGACGATGTCGGCCATCGTGACGTCATCCAGTCGCTCGATAAATTTGGCCGAGCCATCACGGACTCGTTGTTCAATGTCGAAACTGCGTACTTGGTTGCACACTGCAACGCCGTTCGTTTCGTGACCAGAAACTATGACCGCCAATCCGGAGTTTCGGCTAAAGCTCCCACCACTGGTTATCGGCACGGTCATGCTCACTCCGAGCGAGTTTATTTCCCTGGGCGTAATCACCACGAAGCGATGCCGGTTCATCATCTCCCGGCCCGCAACCGGATTTGGATCAATCCAGTAGACATCACCCCGCTGCGGGGCTTGCCGCCTAACCATCAGCCCAGCTCCCGGCCGACTGGATCGCCCTCTCGTGCAAATGCTGTCTGCGCGTTCAGCTCGGCTACTTCCTCAGAACCCTCAAGCAATTCGGCGAGGCTGTAGCGTTTGCGAAGTGGCTGTCTGACCGGACGAGCGATCAACTCCCCGTCGACCACGCTCAACTCCAACTGCGCCCCTACCTCCAAGTGCAAAAGCTTCAGTAGTGTAGGTGACAGAGTAATTACGGCTGCACCACCTTGACGCCGGATTTTCGATGTCACGGACATGGGATCGCTCCTATCCGATAATTTAAAGATATCGAGTTCTCGATGAGTGCAACAAAAGTAGCACGCGGAAAAAGACAAAAGCGAATTCCTCATTAGGGGGTGAACGTAGTTGCCTCCAGCGTAGCCACCGGAAACAAACTGAAGGCCCGAAATATGTGAGCATTTGCGACATCGCAGCACCCAACTGAAACCTTTTCCAGCTTGATAAAAGCTTCATTCGACTCCAGATCAGCTTCACTGATTACCCATTTATTCAGAGCCCGATTATGTCCGACCCACTCCTGATCCCCTGCCCCCACTGCAACGGCCTCAACCGCATCCCCGCCGAGCGCCTCGGCGATCAGCCGAAATGCGGGCGCTGCAAAGCCGAGGTCTTGCTGAGCAAGCCTTTCGAATTGAAACAAGGTGACTACGCCAGTCAGATCAAGGGCGATCTGCCGTTGCTGGTGGATGTGTGGGCAGACTGGTGCGGGCCGTGCAAGTCGTTTGCGCCGGTGTTTGAGCAGGCAGCCAGTCAGTTGGCGGGCAAATGCAGGCTGGCCAAGCTGGACAGCGAGGCGAATCAGCAGTTGTCGGCGCAGTTGGGGATTCGCTCGATTCCGAGCCTGGTTCTGTTCAAGAACGGCCGGGAAGTGGCACGCCAGAGCGGGGCGTTTCCGTTGCCGCAGTTGATGAGCTGGTTGCGTAGTCAGGGGATTTAAGAACACCGCGATCAATTGTGGGAGCGAGCCTGCTCGCGATTGCTATCTGTCATTCAACATTGATGTTGTCTGACACACCGCTATCGCCGGCAAGCCGGTCTCGCTCCCACAGGGGTTCGGTGGTGCCGGGAAGATCAGGCGTTTTCGAGCAGGCTATGCAGCTCGACGAATTGCTGGGTCAGCTTGTGCCGGGGGTCGAGGTGGATCAGCGGCGTGTTGGCCTGATGCGATTCGCGCATGCGCACCGAAGTGCCCAGGTACACCGGCAGCACGGGCAGCCCTTCGGCAATCAGCTCGTCGAGGATCTGCTGCGGCAGGCTGGCGCGGGCTTGGAACTGGTTGACGACGATACCCTCGACCTCCAGCCCTTCGTTGTGGTCGTCCTTCAATTCTTCGATTTCCGCCAGCAGACCGTACAGTGCCTGACGCGAGAAACTGTCGCAGTCGAAGGGGATCAGTACACGATCGGCGGCAATCAAGGCAGACACCGCATAAAAGTTTAGTGCTGGCGGCGTATCGAGGTAGATCCGGTCGTAATCTTCGGCCAGCTCATCGAGCAGTTTGCGCAGCTTGTTGATCTTGTGTTTCGCCTCAAGTTTGGGCTGCAAGTCCGCCAGTTCGGCGGTGGCGGTGATGACGTGGAGGTTGTCGAACGGGGTTTCGTAGATATCGACCTGGTTTTTCTTCGAGAACGGGCCTGAAGACAGGGTTTGCTTGAAGAAGTCGGCAATCCCCATCGGAATGTCATTACCGGTGAGCCCGGTGAGGTACTGGGTCGAATTGGCCTGAGCATCAAGATCCACCAACAGGGTGCGATAGCCCTCGCTGGCACTGACCGCCGCCAGATTGCAGGCAATGCTGGATTTGCCTACGCCGCCTTTCTGATTGAATACCACGCGCCGCATGTCAAAACCTCCGTGTATCAAAGATGACCGAGTGTAGTAGTCCACGGCGTCGCTTAGCTACCTCGCCGGCACAGGGACTACGCAGTCAGGTGCAAACACTCACTGAAAAAGCCGACTTCTCGTCCGGAAAAATGCTCTCGGCGCCGACAGACATCCGTCCACCGATGTGGATAATGGCCAAACGACAGCTTTTCACGAACCAATCGGTACATTTCGTTGAGCAAAATGTAACCAGCATTTGCTACGCGCCCGCCGCAACGGGATAATGCGCGCCACTCGACGCTTAGCGTCACGTCAGGTGAATCGCTGATTTTGCGACTTGCCTCGTCAAGAAAGCCCGCAGGGGCGGGATGAATGTCTGTGATCAACTTCAACATCGCCCAATGGCGCGCGTGGGCCCCTGGGCTCGAAAGCGTGGACGATTGGCAGGCCTGGAGCCGACAACCGGTCGTGCTGCCAAGCTGCGATGCCGCCCCCGACGTCTCGTTTCTGCCGGCCATGCAACGGCGGCGGCTCAGCCGTCTGGCGCGGATGGCGTTCAGTGTCGGCTGGCCATTGGCCGATGGTCGCCCTGACCTACCGTTGGTCTTTATTTCCCGCCACGGCGAAACCCCGCGCACCTTCGATATCCTCAGCGATCTGGCCGCCGACCAGCCCCTGTCGCCGACCCAGTTCAGCCTGTCTGTGCACAACGCAGTCATCGGCCTGTGGTCGATCATGCGCGGCGAAACCAGCGAAATGACCGCGCTGGCTGCGGCCGGCGATGGCCTTGAACACGGTATGCTAGAGGCTGCGGCGCTGCTTGGCGAAGGAGCGCCCGCCGTCCTGCTGGTGGTCACCGAAGAGCAGCCACCCGAAGCCTATTCGACCTGGATCGACGACGTACCCTTTCCCTACGCGGTGGCTTTGTTGCTCACGCCGGGCAATGACTGGCAACTGTCCTTGAACAGCACTTCGGATGAGTTGTCCAAAGCCCACTGGCCCCATGCCCTGAATCTCTTGCGTACCCTGCTGGGCCAGCAGACCACCTGCCAACATGCCTGGAAAAATCGTGTATGGAACTGGCAACGCAATCGGTAACCGAAAAAAACCGCGACGCCTATTACTGGCGTTTGCTGGCCACCGCCGCAAGCTTCACCCTCTTCGGATTGGGCGGGCTTTGCCTGCGCCTGGTGGTATTCCCGGTGCTGGGCTGTCTGCCCGGCGATGCGCAGACGCACCGCTTGCGTGCGCGGCAAACCGTCAGCCGCTGCTTCTGGTTTTTCGTCCGGTTCATGGCCCGCACCGGCGTGCTGACCTACGATATCGAGGGCGCGGAAAAACTCGGAAGGCCAGGGCAGATGATCATCGCCAATCACCCGTCGCTGATCGACGTGGTGTTCCTGATCGGCCTGGTGCGCCATTCCAACTGTGTGGTCAAAAGCAGCCTGTGGGAAAACCCCTTCACCCGTGGCCCGTTACGCTGCACCGAATACATCAGCAACGACGGCAGCATGGACATGCTCGACGCCGCGGCCGACGCGCTGAAAAGCGGCCAGACCCTGATCATTTTCCCCGAAGGCACCCGCACCCAGCCCGGCGAAGCACCCTCCTTCCATCGGGGTGCGGCGTCGATCGCACTGCGCGGTGCGAAAATTCTCACACCGGTGGTCATCAAGGTTAGCCCGACCACCTTGACCAAGGCTGAACCCTGGTATCGGATCCCTAAACGTCGCGTGCACTTCAGTTTCCGTGTCGGGGCCGATATAGACCCACAGGCCTTCGCTGCACAAGGCCCGGCGCCTCAAGCCTCGCGCAAGCTCAATGATTACCTGCATCACTACTTTATTAAGGAGCTCGCCGAAGATGAGCGATCTGCACCGTGAAATCAAAGAACTGATCATCGAAGCCCTGGGCCTCGAAGACATCAGTGAGCAAGACATCGGCGACAACCAGACGCTGTTCGGTGAAGGCCTGGGCCTGGACTCCGTCGACGCCCTGGAACTCGGCCTGGCGATCCAGAAAAAGTACGGCATCAAAATCGATGCCGACGCCAAGGACACCCGCAATCACTTCAGCAACGTGGCGAGCCTTGCGGCGTTCGTCACTGCAAAACAGGCAGCTTGAGACCGGACCATGCAAACTCGTGACGACATTTTCAACACCCTGCGCGATGCCTTGGTCGAACTCTTCGAGCTGGATCCAGAACGTGTCAGCCTCGACTCCAACCTGTACCAGGACCTGGAAATCGACAGCATTGACGCGGTCGACCTGATCGATCACATCAAACGCCAGACCGGCAAGAAAATCGCCGCCGAAGAATTCAAATCGGTGCGTACCGTCAGCGACGTCGTCGAGGCGGTCTACCGTCTGGTTCAGCCGGCCGCATGAGTCGACTGATCGGCCTCGGCCTGCTGCTCGCGGGGCTGCTGTACCCTTTCGCGGTGTATTTCGGCATGGAGCATTTCGCCCCGTGGCAGTTCGGCCTGCTGCTGGGCAGTCTGTGGCTGGCGCGAGCGGTGACGGGCGTGCGTCGACCGGGAAGCCTGTGGATGGCCATCGTCGCCATCGTGTTTTGCCTGTTGCTCGCACTGTTCGACAGCCCCGCCATGCTGCGCTGGTACCCCGTGCTGATCAGCAGCTTCATGCTGGTGCTGTTCGGGTTGAGCCTGAAATTCGGCCCGCCGATGATCGAGCGTCTGGCCCGCCTGCGTGAGCCACGCTTGCCGGCCAAGGCCATTCGCTACACCCGCCAGGTTACCATTGCCTGGTGCTGGTTTTTTCTTTGCAACGGTTTGTGCGCCGCCGCCCTGACCCTCTGGGCGCCGCTGAGTTGGTGGATGTTGTACACCGGCCTGATCTCCTATGGATTGATCGGCCTGATGTTTGCCATTGAATGGCTCATACGACAACGGGTACGAGGCCACCCATGAATTGGATAAAACTTGAGCACCTGTTGCTCAAGGCTCAACCGGAACGCGCCGTGACGGCCGGGCCGGTGCTGAATCACGCACAATTGTGCGAACAGGCTCTGAGCCTGGCCGCCGGCCTGCAAGCGCAGGGTGTGCGGCGCATAGCCGTGCATCTGGAAGACGCCGCCGACCTGGCGATTGCCCTGCTTGGCGCCTGGCGTGCCGGGGTCAGCGTGTTGCTGCCTGCCGACCTGCAACCCCAGACGCGCCAGCGCTGGTCGAGCGAAGTCGATCTGTGGCTGACGGATCAGGCCGATGACGCGCAGTTGAGCGACTATCGCCATGCGCCGCTGAGTGGCGCAGCGCTGGACCTTGATCGCTGCACGCTTAGCCTGTGCACCTCCGGCTCCAGCGGCGAACCCAAACGCATCGACAAAAAACTGCGCCAACTGGCCAATGAAGTCGAAGCGCTGGAACACCTCTGGGGCGCCGATCTGGCTGAAGCCTGCATCATCGGCAGCGTCGCCACCCAACACATCTACGGTTTGCTGTTTCGGGTGTTGTGGCCGCTGTGTGCCGGGCGCTCGTTCGTGCGCAAGCAATTGGCCTTTCCGGAAGATTTGCAGCGCGCCAGCCGCGAACACCCGGCTTTTGCCTGGGTCGCCAGCCCGGCGCTGCTCAAGCGCATGGGCGACAACCTCGACTGGCCGGCCTTGAGCGCGGTTCGTCGGGTGTTTTCCTCGGGCGGCGCCTTGCCGGCCGAGGCGGCGCAAAGCCTGCAGCAACGCCTGCAACAGTGGCCGACGGAAATCTTCGGCAGTTCGGAAACCGGCGGCATTGCCTGGCGCCAGGGACTTGATTTGTGGCAGCCGTTTGCCGGCATCGAATTGAATCAGGACAGCGATGGCGCGCTGCTCATTGCCTCGCCGTACCTGCCACCGGGCCATATTGAACACACCGCGGATGCCGCTCGAATCGCTGCCGATGGCCGCTTCGAATTGCTGGGCCGTCTGGACCGGATCGTCAAACTGGAAGAAAAACGTATCTCCCTGCCGATGCTGGAACACGCGCTGATGGCCCACGACTGGGTCGCCGAAGCGCGCCTGGGCGTGGTTCAGGAAAATCGCGCGTCACTGGGTGCATTGCTGGTGCTGAGCGAGCAAGGCTTGCATGCCTTGCGCAATCAAGGTCGACGCACCCTCACTCAGGCATTGCGCCAACACCTGAGCCAGCATTGCGAAGCCCTTGCCTTGCCACGACGCTGGCGTTTACTGCGGCAGTTGCCGCTGAACGCTCAGGGCAAACTGCCTCAGGCCGACGTCGAAGCGCAGTTGCTGGCGCCGCGTCCGAAGGCACCGCAAGTGCTGGAGCAGGTCGAAGCCGATGGCGAATGGAGCCTGCAACTGGCGGTGCCACCGGACCTCGCCTACTTCAGCGGCCATTTCCCTCAGGCGCCGGTATTGCCCGGCGTGGTGCAAGTGGATTGGGCGTTGAGCCTTGGCCAACAGTTGATGAACCTGCCGAAAAAATTCGCCGGCATGGAAGTGCTGAAGTTCCAGCAACTGGTGCGCCCCGGCGATGAAATCCAGTTACACCTGCGTTTCGATCCGGTACGCAGCAAGTTGTATTTCGCCTATCGCAACGAGACCGCCACGTGTTCCAGCGGGCGGATTTTGCTGGAGGCTTCGAGTGATGCATAAATTTGGTGAGTGCTGCGCACTCAATCGCGAGCAGGCTCGCTCCCACAGGGGGGCGGCGTCGTACACAAAACCTATGTGGGAGCGAGCCCGCTCGCGATGGAATCAACACGGTTTTTCAGGTGTACGCCAACATGCATAACCCCTGCGCCGTCGTGCCCGTCTACAACCACGAAACCGCCATCACCACGGTGGTCGACGCCCTGATTACCTGCGGCCTGCCGTGCATTCTGGTGGACGATGCCAGCAGCCCGGCCTGCGCAAAAGTGCTCGATCGCCTGGCTGAGCGCGAGATGGTCTACCTGATCCGCCTCGCCGCCAACCAGGGCAAGGGCGGCGCGGTCATGACCGGTCTGCGCGAAGCCTCACGCCTGGGCTTCAGCCACGCCTTGCAGGTGGACGCCGACGGCCAGCATGATCTGCAAGACGTCGCGACGTTCATCGAACACTCACGCACCCATCCGCGCGAAGTGATCTGCGGCTATCCGCAATACGACGCCAGTGTGCCGAAAGGTCGGTTGTACGCCCGCTACCTGACGCACGTGATGGTGTGGATCAACACCTTGTCGTTGCAGATTCGCGACTCCATGTGCGGTTTCCGCGTCTATCCATTGCCACCGACCCTGGCCGTGATCGAATCGGCCAAAGTCGGCAAGCGCATGGACTTCGACTCGGACATTCTGGTGCGCCTGGCCTGGCGCAATCAGCCGATGCAGTGGTTGCCCACCAAGGTCCATTACCCGCTGGACGGTGTCTCGCATTTCCGCATGTTCCACGACAATGTGCTGATTTCGAGCATGCACACCCGGTTGTTCTTCGGCATGTTGCTACGGGCGCCGGTGATCCTCTGGCGACGGTGGCGAGCATGAGCAGCAACGTCGACAAAAAGCATTGGGCCGACCGCGAGGAGCGCGGCAGTTTCTGGCTGATGAAGCTCACTGCGTTCGGTGCCAAAGTCCTCGGTCGCCGACTGTTGAGCCCGCTGTTGTACGGCATCGTTCTGTACTTTTTCCTGTTCGGTCGCAGCGCCCGCCGCAGTGCCTGGCAATACCAGCAACGCCTCGCCGACTGGAGCGCTCGCACTGAATTGCGCCCGACCCATTGGCGGGTATTCGGTCAGTTCATGGCTTTCGCTGATTCGATGCTCGACAAACTCGACGTGTGGAACGGCAAGCTGAGCATCGAGCAGATCGAAATCGTCGACCCGGCGTTGCTGCGCAATCAGTTGCGTGGCAGCCGCGGGCAACTGCTGGTGGGCGCACACCTGGGCAATCTCGAAGTCTGCCGCGCGCTGGCGGAGATCGGCGAAAAGGTCACGATGAACGTGCTGGTGCACACCAAGCACGCCGAGCAGTTCAATCGTCTGCTGGGCGAAGCCGGGGCCACCAATCTGCGGCTGATTCAGGTCAGCGAACTGGACCCGGTGATCATGCTGCAACTGCACGAGCGCCTGGAACGCGGCGAATGGCTGGCGATTGCCGGTGATCGCGTGCCGTTGCACGGCGGTCGCAGCGTGACCGTGGATTTCCTTGGCCATCCGGCAAAATTTCCGCAGGGCCCGTGGTTGTTGGCCGGCCTGTTGAAATGCCCGGTCAACCTGATGCTGTGCCTGAAAAAACCCGACGGCGATTATCGACTGACCCTCGAACCGTTCGCCGATGCGATCACCTGGAAGCGCAGCGACCGCGAGCAGGTCATTCATCAGTGGGCGACCCGCTACGCCGAGCGCCTGGGTCACTATTGCCTCGAAGCACCTCAACAATGGTTCAACTTTTACCCTTTCTGGAAGACCGATGACGACGCCAACGCTTGAGCCGGTAACCTTCGGCGAACTCCCTTTGCGCATCGAAGACGTGCTGGCCCTGGCCAACCGTCAGGTGCCGACGCAGTTGCAGGCTGACCCTGCGTACCGCGAGCGCATCGCCAAGGGCGCACGATTCCTCGATTCCCTGCTGGACAAGGAAGGCGTGATTTATGGCGTGACCACCGGTTACGGCGATTCCTGCGTGGTCGCGGTGCCGCTGCATCACGTCGAAGCGTTGCCGCGTCATCTGTACACATTCCACGGTTGCGGCCTGGGCAAACTGCTCGACGCCCAAGCCACCCGCGCGGTGCTGGCTGCGCGTTTGCAGTCGCTGTGCCACGGCGTGTCAGGGGTTCGCATTGAGTTGCTGGAACGCCTGCAAGCATTCCTTGAATACGACATTTTGCCGCTGATCCCGGAAGAAGGCTCGGTGGGCGCCAGCGGTGATCTGACGCCGCTGTCCTACGTCGCGGCGACCTTGTCCGGCGAACGCGAAGTGATGTTCCGTGGCGAACGCCGCCAGGCCGCCGATGTGCACCGCGAACTCGGTTGGGAGCCGCTGGTGCTGCGCCCGAAAGAAGCGCTGGCGCTGATGAACGGCACCGCCGTCATGACCGGCCTCGCTTGCCTCGCCTATGCCCGCGCCGATTACCTGCTGCAACTGGCCACGCGCATCACCGCGCTGAACGTGGTCGCGTTGCAAGGCAATCCGGAGCACTTCGACGAGCGCCTGTTCGCCACCAAACCGCATCCGGGGCAAATGCAGGTCGCCGCGTGGCTGCGCAAGGATCTGGCGATCGACGCGCCGACCGCGCCGCTGCATCGCCTGCAAGACCGCTATTCCCTGCGCTGCGCGCCGCACGTGCTCGGCGTCTTGGCCGACAGCCTGAACTGGCTGCGTTCGTTCATCGAGATCGAACTCAACAGCGCCAACGACAACCCGATCATCGACGCCGAAGCCGAGCGCGTGCTGCACGGCGGGCATTTCTACGGCGGCCACATCGCGTTCGCCATGGACAGCCTGAAAAACCTGGTGGCCAACGTGGCCGACCTGCTCGACCGTCAACTCGCGTTGCTGGTGGACGAGCGTTACAACCATGGCTTGCCGAGCAACCTTTCCGGCGCCACGGCAGATCGAGCGATGCTCAACCACGGCTTCAAAGCCGTACAGATCGGCACCAGCGCCTGGACCGCCGAAGCGCTGAAAAACACCATGCCGGCCAGCGTCTTTTCGCGCTCCACCGAATGCCACAACCAGGACAAAGTGAGCATGGGCACCATCGCTGCCCGCGATGCCATTCGTGTGCTGGAGCTGACCGAACAGGTCGCCGCCGCCACGCTGCTCGCCGCCAATCAGGGCGTGTGGCTGCGCAGCAAGGCCGAGGACGCGCGCCCGTTGCCACCGGCCCTTGCTGCCATGCATGAAGAGCTGGCCAAGGACTTCCCGCCGGTCATCGAAGACCGCGCACTGGAAGGCGAATTGCGCCTGTGCCTGAAACGGATTGCCGAGCAACACTGGAGGCTGCATGCGTAGCAAGGGAGTGCTTCACACCGATACGGAAATCCTCGTGCCGTTTTTTGACGTCGACAGCATGAACGTGGTCTGGCACGGCCATTACATCAAATACCTGGAAATCGCCCGTTGTGCGCTGCTGGATAAAATCGGCCACAACTACACGGCCATGTCCGAGTCGGGTTACGCCTGGCCGGTGATCGACCTGCAATTGCGCTATGTGCGTGGTGCCGTGTTTGGCCAAAAGCTGAACGTGCGCGCCAATCTGGTGGAGTGGGAGAACCGGCTGAAGATCAACTACCTGATCAGCGACCTGGAAACCGGCGAACGCTTGACCCGCGCTGTCTCCGTGCAGGTTGCAGTCGACATGAGCAGCCGTGAGATGCAATTGGCCTCGCCAAAAATCTTCACCGATGCCGTCGCAAGGGCCCTGTCATGATTTTCTGCCACCCCCGTTCCCCTGTAGGAGCCGGCTTGCCGGCGATGCTCGTTAACGATGACGCTGGACACCTGACACTGCGCGGCGCTCTCAGGTTTTTCGCGAGCAAGCTCGCTCCTACAGTGTTGTGCGTGTTGCTGGGCATTCCAGGCCTGGCTCACGCCTTCGATCTGCAACAGCTCAGCGATCAACTGGCCAAACCCGATGTGATCCACGGCCACTTCATCCAGGAAAAACACCTGCGCGCCCTGCCCCAGCCGCTGACCAGCAAAGGCACCTTCGTTCTCGCAAAAAACCACGGCCTGCTGTGGTTGCTGAAAACGCCGCTGCAACAGGATTACCGCATCACCGGCAAAGGCATTGCGCGGCGTGACGCCAGCGGCTGGCAAATGCTGCCCGGCAAGAGTGCCGGCGCCGAGCAGAACCGCTTGTTCCTCGCCGTGCTGCAAGGCGACAGTAGCGGGCTGCAACGGGACTTCGAACTGTCGCTGAGCGGTGAGGCGCAGAACTGGAAACTGACGCTGACCCCGCGCTCGCTGCTGCTCAAGCAAGTGTTCAATCAGATCAACATCACCGGCGGCGAATTGGTGAACACCATCGAACTGCTGGAAACCCAAGGCGACAGCACCTTGCTGCGCATGCAGGACAGCACCAGCACCCAACCGTTGAGCGACGCGGAGCAACATGACTTTGCCGAGTGAACGTACGCTTCCACGGCTGTTTCTGATCCTGCTGCTGGCGGTGCTCGCGCTCGCCGGTTGGCAATGGCGGGACGGCGCGCCGCTGTCGGCCAACCTGATGGAGCTGGTGCCGGGCACGGCGCCGGACGCGCTGGAACTGCGCGCCGAACAACGCATGCAAGAACCGCTGAACCGCGAAATGCTGGTGCTGGTCGGTCACACTGATCGCCAGCAAGCCGTCGCCATGGCGCAGAAACTGGGCGAGCAATGGCAGGCCAGCGGTTTGTTCGAAAAGGTCCAGTGGACCCTGCAAGCCGACTTGCCGGCGCTGCGCACGCAACTGCTGCAAGGCCGGTTGGCGATGCTCTCGGCAGCGGATCGCCAGCAATTGATCGAGCACCCCGACGCGTTCATCCAGCAACGAGTGCAAGCACTGTTCGACCCATTCACCGGTTTCAGCCTGGTGCCGAGCCAGGATGACTGGCTGGGCCTGACCGGGCGCATCCAGAACAGCCAGCCGCAACACGGTTCGGTGCAACTGGACATCGGCAGCGGCGCACTGGTTGCCGATGCCGACGGCAAGAGCTGGGTGTTGCTGCGGGCGCGCACCACCGGCAACGCTTTCGACATGAACCTGCCGCTGCAAGTGGCCGATCTGCTCAAACACAGCCGTGAAGAAGCGGCCCAGGCTGACGTGCAACTGCTGGCCGCCAGTGGTTTGCTCTACGCGGCCAACGGACAGCGGCAAGCCACACGCGAGATAACCTGGGTCGGCGGTGGTGCCACCGTCGGTATTCTGTTGCTGTTGCTGCTGGCCTTCCGCCGTTTGCGCGTATTGCTGGCCTTCGTCCCGGTGCTGGTGGGCATGCTGTTCGGCGCGGTGGCGTGCGTGGCGCTGTTCGGCCATATGCATGTGATGACGCTGGTGCTCGGCTCCAGCCTGATCGGCGTCGCGGTCGATTACCCGCTGCACTATTTGTCCAAGAGCTGGAGCCTGAAACCCTGGCACAGCTGGCCGGCGTTGCGCCTGACCTTGCCGGGGCTGACGCTGAGCCTGATCACCAGCTGCATCGGTTACCTCGCGCTGGCCTGGACCCCGTTCCCGGCCCTGACCCAGATCGCCGTGTTCTCCGCCGCCGGCCTGCTCGGCGCCTACCTGTCTGCGGTGTGCCTGTTGCCTGCGCTGCTCAAGGGTTCGGATTTACGCCCGGCGCAATGGCCATTGCGCGTCGCCGAGTATTTGCTGGCACTGCGCGAAAAGCTGTTGAAGTTCGCCCGTACGCCCGTGCTGCTCGCGCTGCTGATTGCCTTCTGCGTAGGCGGTCTGTTGCAGCTCGATACCAAAAACGATATTCGCCAGTGGGTCGGCGCACCGCAGCAATTGACCGACGAAGCCCAGACCATTGCGCGCATCACCGGCTACCAACCCACCAGCCAGTTTTTCCTGGTGCGAGCGGCCAATCAACAAGCATTGCTCGAACGCCAAACCGCGTTGAGCGAGCGGCTGGATCAGTTGGTCAATCTGAACAAACTTCAAGGCTATCTGTCGCTGAATCAACTGGTCAGCCAGCCCAGCGAGCAACGGCAAGTGCGCGAAGCGCTGAACAAGTTGCCGGCGTTCTGGCAACCGCTGCTCGACGTCGGCGTGCCGGTCGAAGCTCTGAAAACCGAATTGGCGAAGTTGCAGGCACTGCCGGTCGAAGACATCGACAGCGCACTGACCGGTCCGCTGGCCGAACCCTATCGCACGTTATGGCTGGGCCCGACCGAGGACGGCGTGGCGGCGATGGTCAGCCTGCAAGGCCTGAACAACCCTGCACTGCTGCGGGTGCAAGCGCTGGATCTGCCGGGGGTGGAACTGGTGGATCGTCTGGGCGAATTGAACAACGTATTCGCCAAAACCCAGATCAGTGCTGCGGAACTGAAACTCGCCTCCTGCGTGCTGATCGTATTGGTGCTGATCCTGCCGTTCGGCCTTGGCGGCGCCTTGCGCATCGTCGCCCTGCCGTTGCTGGCGGCGCTGTGCAGCCTTGCCAGTCTCGGCTGGCTCGGACAGCCGCTGACGTTGTTCAGCCTGTTCGGCCTGCTGCTGGTGACGGCGATCAGCGTCGATTACGCGATCCTCATGCGCGAACAGGTCGGCGGCGCCGCCGTCAGCCTGCTGGGCACCTTGCTGGCGGCGTTGACCACGTGGCTGTCGTTCGGATTGCTGGCCGTGTCCAGCACCCCGGCGGTGAGCAACTTCGGGTTGTCGGTGAGCCTTGGCCTGGCGTTCAGCTTCATCCTCGCCCCGTGGGCCGGACGGCACGTGCACGCGACTACCGTCGCGGAGTCTGCAGCGTGATGGTCGTGCTGTTCTGGGCAATGGCCCTGGCACTGTTCGCCGTGGCCACGCGTGTCGGGCGCCACTTCGGTTTGATCCCGATTGTCAGCCAGTTATTGCTGGCCACTGTCGGTTTGCCGCTGCTGATGTACTTCTGGATCGAACCTCAATGGCACTTGAGCGGCGCGACGCTGGTCGCACCGATCTGGCTGAAAAACCTCTACAGCCTGAGTTTCGCGCTGTTGCTGGGCTACATCCTCAGTGACGTGATCGACCTGCGCCTGGACCGCCAGAGCCTGAAAATCGCCCTGCCGAGTTTCTGCATTCCGTTCGCCGGCGGGCTCGCGACAGCGATCTGGCTGTTGCCGCCACAGCCGTGGATCAGCTCTTTGGCGGTCGGGCTGCTGTTCGCCATTACCGCGATTCCCGTGTTGTACCTGTACCTTCGGCATATCGATTACCCGGTCGCCGCGACCCGGCGCCTGGTACAAACCGCGATCCTCATCGACCTCACGTGCTGGACCGTGTTCGCCATCGCCCAAGGCAGCCTGCACCTGAGCAGTTTGCTGCTGCCCTTGATCTGCGCATGTGTGCCCTTGCTGCTGCGGGTACTCGGCTTGCGCCAGCCACGGCTCTACAGCGGGTGTTTCTTCGCGTTGCTGGTGGTGGCCGAGCACTACAAGCTCAATGCGCTGATTTTCGGCATCGGTTACTTGTTGTGCATGGCTGCGCTGAAGGTGCCGCTGGTGCTGCCAATGCCGGCGGCGTGGATGAATCGCCTGCAGACCTGGATCGCGATCCCGTTGATCCTGACGTTCGGCATCGTGCAGATCAACGTCCACAGCGCCATGGACAGCCTGAGCTGGGCGCAACTGGCTGCGCTGCTGCTGTTCCCGATTGCCAGCAAACTGCTGGGCAACTGGCTGGGACTTGGCTGGGCCGGCGCTTCGTTTGCGGGCGCCAGCCGCTGGCGCGAAAGTGTGCTGCTCAATATTCGCGGCTTGAGCGAGATCGTCTTTCTCAACCTGCTGCTGCAACAACACCTCATCAGCCCGCCGCTGTACTTTGCGCTGATGCTGATGGGTCTTATCGCGACATTGCTGCCGGCATTGGCCGGCATGCACCGAATCCCTTTGAAAGCTGCCGTCCCGGCAAGGAGCCCCCATGCCAATCGTTGAAATGGAACGTCGTCAGGTAGTGATCATCGGCGCCGGTCCATCGGGCGCCATCGCCGCCGCGCTGCTCAAGCGCAAAGGCCACGATGTGTTAGTGATCGAACGCCAGCATTTCCCACGGTTCTCCATCGGCGAAAGTCTGCTGTCGCACTGCCTGGATTTCGTCGAAGAAGCCGGCATGCTCGAAGCGGTCAATGCGGCTGGTTTCCAGCTGAAAACCGGTGCGGCATTCGCCTGGGGCGAGCAGTACAGCGCCTTCGATTTCGGCGACACCTTCAGCAACGGCAAGCCGACCACGTTTCAAGTCCAGCGCGCCGATTTTGACAAACTGCTGGCCGATCAAGCCGCGCTGCAAGGCGCGGAAATCCGCTATGGCGAAGCGATCGTCAGCGTCGATATCGAGCGGGCAAAACCGCTGCTGGGCGTGCAGCGCGAGGACGGCAGCGAGTACCGCGTCGAGGCTGATTTCATGCTCGATGCCAGCGGCTACGGCCGCGTCCTGCCGCGCCTGCTCGACCTTGAAGCTCCCTCGAATTTCCCGGTGCGCCAGGCGGTATTCACCCACGTCGAAGACCACATCGACCACCCGGGTTTCGACCGCACGAAAATCCTCGTCACCACGCATCCAACCAAACGCGATGTCTGGTTCTGGACCATCCCGTTCAGCAATGGCCGTTGCTCGGTGGGCGTGGTCGCAGCGGCGGAGCATTTCGCCGGTCGTGCCGAAAATCTGGACGATTGCCTGCGCGGTTTCATTGCCGAGACGCCAAGCCTCTCCAGCGTGTTGAACAACGCCGTGTGGGATACACCGGCGCGCACCATCGGCGGCTATTCGGCCAACGTCAAAACCTTGCACGGCCCGGGTTTTGCGCTGCTGGGCAACGCGGCAGAGTTTCTCGACCCGGTGTTCTCCTCCGGCGTGACCATCGCCATGCGTTCGGCGAGCATGGCCGCCGGGGTTTTGCATCGCCAACTGCAAGGTGAACGCGTCGACTGGCAAACCGAGTTCGCCACACCGCTCAAGCGCGGCGTCGACACCTTCCGCTGCTACGTTGAAGGCTGGTATGCCGGGACGTTCCAGGACGTGATTTTCCATCCGGACAGCTCGCCGGACATCCGCCGCATGATCAGTTCGATCCTCGCCGGTTATGCCTGGGATGAACGCAATCCGTTTGTCGCCGAACCGAAACGCCGGCTGCGAATGCTGTCGGAACTCTGTGCAAGGGATGCCACATGAGCTACTTGAGCGACAACTACGTCGAGGAGACGCGCTTCGGGTTCTGGTTCCTGCGCAGCCACACCTGGCAGCACCATGTGCTGCGTGTGGCAATCAATGACCTGCGCAGCCTGTTCAGCGAACCGTTGCCCGCCCATCCGGTGTTGCTGGATGCCGGTTGCGGCCAGGGCAAGTCGTTCCAGTACCTGCGCCAGACCTTTGCCCCCCAGCGCCTGATCGGCGTGGACGCCGACCCGCACAGCCTCGACCTGAGCGGCGCAGAAGCCACCCGTCAGGGCATGAACGTGGAGTTGATCGGCAGCGACTGCGCCACGCTGGCCGTGCCGGATGCCAGCGTCGACCTGCTGTTCTGCCACCAGACCTTCCATCATCTGGTGGAACAGGACAAAGCGCTCGCCGAGTTCTACCGTGTGCTCAAGCCCGGTGGTTATCTGCTGTTCGCCGAATCCACCGAGGCTTACATTGATACCTGGGTGATCCGCTGGTTGTTCCGCCATCCGATGCATGTGCAGAAGAGCGCCGCCGGGTACCTTGAAATGATTCGTCGCCAGGGTTTCGAATTCGGCCCGCACAACGTGTCTTATCCTTACTTGTGGTGGAGTCGCGCCAAGGATTTCGGCCTGCTTGAACGCTGGGGTCTGCGCCAGCCAAAACCCTTCGGCCAACGGGAAGAAACCCTGGTCAATGTGGTGGCGCGCAAACCGCTTGAAGGTGCTGTGTGATGTTTAGCGCAAATCAAAACTGTAGGAGCGAGCCTGCTCGCGATAGCGGTGTGTCAGGCAGCATAATTGTCGACTGTATGGCCGCCATCGCGAGCAGGCTCACTCCCACAGGGTATGCGGCGGTGTTGAGATTTTTGCTCATTGGCGCGGTCCTGCTGATCAGCGCCTGCGCCAGCAAGGCACCGCTGCCCGAGCAAACCCCGAGCCTGCCGTTGCCGCAGCAACTGCACATTCAGCGTCTGGCGGACGGCCAGCGTCAGGACTGGGTACTGGTGATTGCACGTGAAGGCCCGGGCATTCGCTGGTCGATGATGGATCTGCTGGGTATTCCACAGGCACGTCAGAAACTGATCGACGGTCAATGGCAAGCAGACGGCCTGTTGCCGCCCAACCCGGAAGCCCGAGAGTTGTTTGCAGCATTGCTGTTTGCGCTGACACCCAAGGATGAGTTGCACGGCAACTATCCCGCTGCCTGGCAACATGGCGCACAACGATCCCTGCCGGAGCACTGGGAAGTCCGATATTCACAACCGATGAGCTTTGAATTGAACCTGCCCAAAGGTCCGACGTACCAAGTCACGCCCCTGTCCGGTGAGACACCATGACCGCCTACCTGAACGCACTCGGGGTGATCTGCGCCCTGGGCCGCGACAAGCACGAAGTCGCGCGCAACCTGTTTGCCGGCGATTGCTCCGGCATGCGCAGCGAGGCCGGCTGGGTTCCAGAGCGTTCGTTGCCAGTGGCCGCAGTGCGCGGTGATCTGGCGCCGATCCCGGCGGAACTGGTGAAGCAAAGCACCCGCAACAATCAGTTGTTGCTGGAAGCGGCGCTGCAAATCCGCGACGACATCGATCAAGCGATCCAGACCTACGGCCGCGACCGCATCGGCGTGATCCTCGGCACCAGCACGTCCGGCATCGATGAAGCCAGTCGCGGCCTGGCTCATTACATCCACGAGCATCAGTTCCCGGACTATTACGACTATCAGCAACAGGAACTCGGCGCGCCGGCGAATTTCCTTGCCGACTGGCTGCAACTCAGCGGCCCGGCCTATGTGATTTCCACCGCCTGCACCTCCAGCGCCCGGGCGCTGATGAGTGCCCAGCGCCTGTTGGACCTGGGCCTGTGCGACGCAGTGTTGTGCGGCGGCGTCGACAGTTTGTGCAAGCTGACCCTCAACGGTTTCTCGGCGCTGGAAGCGGTGTCCGAACAACGTTGCAACCCGTTTTCGGTCAACCGTAACGGCATCAACATCGGTGAAGCGGCGGTGCTGTTCCTGATGACCAAAGTGGCTGGCGATAAACAATCGATTGCACTGCTCGGCAGTGGCGCCAGCTCAGATGCGCACCACATTTCCGCGCCGGAACCGACCGGCCGTGGCGCCCTGCAAGCGATGCGCAAAGCCCTGGGCCGCGCGAACCTGCAACCCGAACAGATCGGTTACCTGAACCTGCACGGCACCGCCACCCAACACAATGACGCCATGGAAAGCCTCGCGGTGTCGGCCTTGTTCCCGGCCGGCGTGCCGTGTTCTTCGACCAAACCGATGACCGGTCATACCCTCGGCGCGGCCGGCGCGCTGGAAGCGGCGTTCTGCTGGCTGAGCCTGAGCGCTGACAATCAAACACATACGTTGCCGCCACATGTCTGGGACGGCCAGCCTGACCCGCAACTGCCAGCCCTGATTTGGGTGACCCCGGCCGATCGCCTGGCGTCCATTGCACCTCGCTACCTGATGAGCAACTCCTTTGCCTTCGGTGGCAATAACGTCAGCCTGATTATCGGAGACGCCCCATGATTGACTGGCCGCTCGCCGAACTGCTGCCGCACGCTGGCGACATGATCCTCATCGATCAGATCCTCGCGTTCGATGACGAGCAGATCCACACCCGCCTCACCGTCAAGCCCGATGGCCTGTTCAACCGTCCCGACGGCAGCCTGCCGGCGTGGGTCGGCATCGAACTGATGGCCCAGAGCGTCGCCGCCTTCGCCGGCTGCCATGCGCGCCAGCGAGGCGATGCGGTGGAGCTGGGCTTCCTGCTCGGCACCCGCAAATTCGAATGCAATGTCGACCACTTTCCCGCCGGCACCGAGCTGACTATCCATGGGCTGCGTTCGCTGGAAGACGACAACGGCATGGGCGTGTTCGAATGCCACATCAACGCCCCCGGCATTCACGCTACCGCCCGTCTGAACGTGTTTCGCCCGCCGCAAGCCGCTCAATATCTTCATGAAACCCCACAAAGCTCTTCACAAGGCTTTTCACAAGGAACGCAGGCATGACTGAATCCGTACTGGTCACCGGTTCCAGCCGTGGCATCGGCCGCGCTATCGCGTTGCGTCTGGCTCAGGCCGGGCATGACATCGTGCTGCATTGCCGCAGCGGCCTGGTTGACGCCGAAGGGGTGAAGGCCGAAATCGAAGCCTTGGGCCGCAACGCACGCATCCTGCAATTCGACGTGTCCGACCGCGCCAGTTGCAAAGCCATTCTCGAAGCCGACGTGGAAAGCCATGGCGCCTATTACGGCGTGGTGCTCAACGCCGGCCTGACGCGTGACGGTGCTTTTCCGGCGCTGAGCGAGGATGATTGGGATGTGGTGATGCGCACCAACCTCGACGGTTTCTACAACGTGCTGCACCCGGTGATGATGCCGATGATCCGTCGTCGCGCCGCCGGGCGAATTGTCTGCATCACCTCGGTTTCCGGTTTGATCGGCAATCGCGGGCAGGTCAATTACAGTGCCTCCAAGGCCGGTTTGATCGGCGCGGCAAAAGCGTTGGCGATTGAACTGGGCAAGCGCAAAATCACCGTCAATTGCGTCGCACCCGGCCTGATCGACACCGCCATGCTCGACGAAAACGTGCCAGTGGAAGAACTGATGAAAATGATTCCCGCACAGCGTATGGGCACCCCGGAAGAGGTGGCCGGCGCGGTGAATTTCCTGATGTCGGCGGAAGCGTCGTACATCACCCGGCAGGTTCTGGCCGTCAACGGAGGCCTGTGCTGATGAAGCGCGTCGTCGTCACCGGCATGGCCGGCATCACCTCACTGGGCAGCGACTGGGAAACCATCGCCGGCAACTTCGCAGCCAACCGCAGCGGCATCCGCCGCATGGACGAGTGGGACCGTTTCACCGAGCTCAACACGCGCCTGGCTGGTCCCATTGATGATTTCAAAGTGCCGAGCCACTGGACCCGCAAACAACTGCGCAGCATGGGCCGCGTCTCGCGCCTGGCCGTCGGCGCGGCGGAACAGGCGTTGGCCGATGCCGGTTTGCTCGGTGACCCATCGATCAAGGACGGGCGCATGGGCGTCGCCTGCGGCTCATCCACCGGCAGCACCGACGAAATCAAGGCATTCGGCAACATGCTGCTCAACTCGGTGGCCGAAGGCCTGAACGCCAACTCCTACGTGCGCATGATGCCGCACACCACGGCGGCGAACATCAGCATCTTTTTCGGCCTCACCGGCCGATTGATCCCGACTTCCAGTGCTTGCACCAGCGGCAGTCAGGGCATCGGTTACGCCTACGAATCGATCAAGTTCGGCCGCTTGCCATTGATGCTCGCCGGCGGCGCCGAAGAGCTGTGCCCCACCGAAGCCATGGTCTTCGACGCGCTCTACGCCACCAGCCTGAAAAACGACGCACCACAAACCTCCCCACGCCCCTACGACAGCGGTCGCGATGGCCTGGTGATCGGTGAAGGCGGCGGCATGCTGGTGCTGGAAGAGCTCGAACACGCATTGGCACGCGGCGCGCACATTCACGCCGAACTCGTCGGCTTCGGCAGCAACGCCGACGGCCAGCACACCACCCGTCCAGAGCAGGCCACCATGCGCCGCGCCATGGAGCTGGCCCTGGAAGATGCCGGTTTGCAGCCATCGGACATCGGCTACGTCAACGGTCACGGCACCGCAACCGAACAGGGCGACATCGCCGAAACACTGGCGACCAGCAGCCTGTTCGGCGAACACATGCCGATCAGTTCACAGAAGAGCTTCCTCGGCCACACCCTCGGCGCCTGCGGTGCACTGGAATCCTGGTTCAGCATCGAAATGATGAACCGCGATTTGTACGCACACACCTTCAACCTCGATGAGGTCGATCCGCACTGCGGCAAGCTCGATTACCTGCGCGGCGAGTTTCGGCAGATGAGCAATCAGTATGTGATGAACAACAACTTCGCGTTTGGCGGCGTCAACACCTCGCTGATTTTCAAGCGCTGGTCGTAACGCAATCCCTTGTAGGAGCCGGCTTGCCGGCGATCGTGGTGGATCAGTCGACAACAATGCCAACTGACAATCCGCGATCGCCAGCAAGCCGGCTCCTACAGGTTTGCGGGTGTGACGACGTTGTGGGGTCATTCAGCTCGATAGAGACGTCTCAGGAAACGTCCCACAACTGCTACTGAAAAAATGCAAAACCTGTAGGAGCCGGCTTGCTGGCGATAGCGGTGGATCATTCAACATCGATGTCGCCCGATTTTCCGCCATCGCCGGCAAGCCGGCTCCTACAGGTTTACGGGTGTGACGACGTTGTGGGGGTCATTCAGCTCGTTAGAGATGTCTTAGGAAACGTCCCACAACTGCTGCTGAAAAAATGCAAAACCTGTAGGAGCTGGCTTGCCGGCGATAGCGGTGGATCATTCAACATCGATGTCACCTGATATTCCGCCATCGCCAGCAAGCCGGCTCCTACAGGTTTGTGTCGTTCATGACTTGAGGGGGTCGACCTTGCGCGTCAGCAGGTCCACAAACGCCTTGGCCATGGGGGATTTCTGATCCTTGCGCTGTACCAGCCACACCGCCGAAACCGCTGCAGGGTCGAGCAGAGGTCGGTACACAACGCCATCAATCCGCATCCGTTGATAAGACGCCGGCAGCACCGACACCCCCAACCCCGCCGCCACCAAGCCGATAATGGTCATCGCCTCGCCCGCCTCTTGCGCGAAGTGCGGGCTGAAACCGGCGTCCCGCGCCAGGCTGAGCAATTGTGCGTACAGACCACTGCCGTAACTGCGTGGGAAAAATACGAACGGTTCGAGGGCCAGAGCTGACAGGAATAATCCCTCTTCACTGTCCTGCACCAGCGGATGTTTGGAGCTGAGCACGGCCACCAGCGGCTCGCGCATCAACTCCACCACACTGAGCGAATCCGGCAAACCCAACGGCCGCATGATCCCGACCTCGATCGACTCGTCCACCAGAGCCTCGGCCACCTGGGTGCTGCTCATTTCCCGCAGGTTCAGGTGCACCGCCGGGAACCGCTGGCGGAATGAAAAAATCGCCTGGGGAATGGTCGAGTTGAATGGCGCCGATGAAGTGAATCCGATCTTCAATTCCCCCAGCTCACCGAGCTGCGCCCGCCGCGCCACATCCGCCGCCTTGTCGACCTGCGCCAGCACCAACCGGGCTTCTTCCAGAAACAATCGCCCGGCCTCACTGAGCTCGACCCGACGATTGGTTCGCTCGAACAATCGCGCACCGACTTCCTGTTCCAGCGCCTGAATCTGCTGGCTCAGCGGCGGTTGTGAGATGCCCAGCACCTGGGCGGCGCGGCCGAAGTGCAGTTCTTCGGCGACGGCAATGAAGTAGCGCAGGTGACGCAATTCCATGAAAACTCCATTAGGTCGTAAAACCTCTCAAACAGGTCGAACAATATATTGGATTGAATCATTAGGCAGCTATATGCTTTTTTCATTGCCTGACCGGCTGCGTTCCCCCGAGGTCTGAAGTGAAAACTGCTGTCGCCCCACTCGCCCATGAAGTTCCGCCCGCCGCGCTGGACGATGCCGTCTCTGAACTGAAGGAGATCTACATCGAAAAGGGCACGCCGATGTTCATGCGCACGGTCCTGGCGCTGTTCTCCGGCGGCTTTGCGACCTTCGCGCTGCTGTATTGCGTGCAACCGATGATGCCGCTGCTGTCCCACGAATATTCGATCAACGCGGCGCAGAGCAGCCTGATTCTGTCGGTGGCCACGGCCATGCTCGCTATCGGCCTGCTGATCACCGGGCCGATCTCCGACCGGGTCGGGCGCAAAACGGTGATGGTGGCGGCGCTGTTTGCCGCGGCGCTGTGCACCATTGCCAGCTCCATGATGCCGAGCTGGCACGGCGTGCTGGTGATGCGCGCGTTGATCGGGTTGTCGTTGAGTGGCCTGGCGGCGGTCGCGATGACCTACCTGAGTGAAGAAATCCACCCGCAACACATCGGCCTGGCGATGGGTCTGTACATCGGTGGCAACGCGATTGGCGGGATGTGCGGGCGTTTGATTACCGGGGTGTTGATCGACTTCGTCAGCTGGCACACGGCGATGCTGGTGATCGGCGGCCTGGCACTGATCGCGGCGGCGGTGTTCTGGAAAATCCTTCCCGAATCGCGCAACTTCCGCGCCCGCTCGCTGCACCCGCGCAGCCTGCTCGACGGTTTCACCATGCATTTTCGCGACGCCGGTTTGCCGCTGTTGTTCCTTGAAGCGTTTGTGCTGATGGGCGCGTTCGTCACGCTCTTCAACTACATCGGCTATCGCCTGCTGGCTGAGCCGTACCACATGGACCAGGCCTTTGTCGGGCTGCTGTCGGTGGTGTACCTGTCGGGCATCTACAGTTCGGCGAAAATCGGTTCGCTGGCCGACAAACTCGGACGCCGCAAAATGCTCTGGTCGACCATCGTGCTGATGCTCGCCGGTCTCGCCCTGACCATGCTCACGCCGCTGCCCGTGGTGATCATCGGCATGCTGATTTTCACCTTCGGTTTCTTCGGCGCGCACTCGGTGGCCAGCAGCTGGATCGGCCGCCGCGCCACGAAGGCCAAGGGTCAGGCATCGTCGTTGTATTTGTTCAGTTACTACGCCGGGTCGAGCATCGCCGGTACGGCGGGCGGTGTGTTCTGGCACCTCGGCGGGTGGAACGGGATTGGCGTGTTCATCGGTGCGCTGCTGGTGGTGGCGTTGCTGGTTGCGTTGAAACTGGCCCGCCTGCCGCTGCTGCCGGGGAATGGTTCGACTACCTGAGCACCACTCGCGCCTCAAGCACCGCGTCACGCTTTTCCAGAGTCAGCGATTGCATGGCGACGCCGTCACGTTCGGTGCGGTCCAGCCATTGCAGCAACGTCTTCGCGTCGCCGCTGAGGGTCAGGCGCAACACGTCGTTGTCGGTGTCCATCTGATGGATCTCAAGCCCCGCTTCTGTGGCGCTTTCGCTGACACGCAGCGACAACGACTGATGGCTGACGACGGGCGGGGAGCTTCGCGGTTGTGCCCGTTGCAGTTGCGCAGACACGGCCAGTTGCTGTTGGTGCTGGCGCTCCATGGTTTCCAGGCGTTGGCGTGTCGGTTGCCAGATCATGCTGAACGCCACGACAGCCAATAAAAATGCGCCCATGGCCAGCAACAGCCGTTGCTCGCGAATGGACAGCCGATGCCAGGCCGCTTTCATGTTCGGTCCTCCACTGTCAGGGTCGCCTGCACGCGGTCGCGCTCTTTGCTCGCACTGTCGAGCCGCAGCGGCACACCTTGTTGTCGCCCGCGCTCGCGCAGTTGTTCCAGCTCGGCAAAGCTGTTGGCGCTCAGCTGGATTTTCCAGCCATCGCCGGCACGAAACTCAATACGCCGGACCTCGACATTGCTTGCGCCGATCACCTGCTCGACCAACGTCACCAGCTCGGCAACGCGTGTGCGCTGCGGCTCGGCGGTCTGCTGTTGAAGCGCGTTGAGCTGAGTTGCCAGATCGACGATGCGGCTCTGCTCGGGGTAAAGCGTCTTGAACCGTTGCTCGTTCTGGCTGTAGAGCCTGCGTGTTTCACTCTCCAGAAAATGGATTCGCGCAGCGCTGGCGCCCCAGGTCAGCAACAGCAACGTGAGGATCGTCAAACCGCCGAGGCGCCAGGGCAGACGTTTGTTGCGCAGGGCGAATTCGCCTTGCAGCAGATTGATGGCCTGCGCGGGACGGTGGGCCAGGTATTGATCGACATCCGTCGCACCCTGACGCTCGTCGACCCATTGAATCCCCGCAGGCAAGGCCGGTCCCAGCAACGTCAACCCGTCGTCGGTTAACGTCAGGCGGGCCGGCAGCCCTCCGCCAACCAGCCATCGACCGAACCACCAAACACCGAGCTCCTGATCAAGGGGCAAGACATCGGCATCGACGAACACCGAACGCACCTCGATGCCCTCTTCAGCCAGTAACGCGAGCATCGCGGCAAACCGCTGACGGTCGATCACCATGACCGGATAACGCCCTTCCTGATCGCGAGCGCCGATGCTCAGGTGCAGCTTTTCCAACGCCTCGCTCAATTGATCTTCCACGGCAAACGCGACGGCTTGCACGCCGGGCTGGCGCTTGGAAGGCCACGGATCGCTGCGCACCCAACTGCACAATTCCATGGGCAACAGCAGGTCCACCGCCTGTCCGTTCAGCACCTGTGCCGCTTGATTCAAGGGCATGGGTTGGCGTTGCCGAGTCGAGGACCAGACGCAGCAAGGCCAGTCTGCCGACGGTTCGCCCAGGCCCTCGGCGGTCAGGTAAAGCCAGGTATTCATCGCGGCATCTCGTGGGCGGTCGAAGGAAGAAGGCGTCGTTGCAGGACGTTGAATTGGTGGGTGTCGGCGTCACGTTCGACCTCCGTGGCCAGCCGCAAACGGCGCTGTCCCTGAGTGACCTGCACCGTGATGCGGAACCAGCGGCTGCCGGTGCCAAGTCCATGACTGCTCAGGCCTGCACCGGAGAGCAGCGGGTCTTGCGTAAAGGCCTGTACGCTGGCCCATCCCGTCGTCGAAGCCTGACGAACCAGCGCCGCAGCCGTGGTCGCGTCCACGTCATCGAGTGCCCTCAGCACCAATGCCGGCGCCGTGTTGACGTTCAGCGCTGCGTGGCCGGGCAACATCGCCACCCAAGGCTCAAGTTGACGCAGCACATGAGCGTCAACCCCCGGCAGCAGGCGCAGTTGGCTCAGTTCTCGGAACGCTCCCACCTGAACAAGTTGCAGCGGTGGAAGATCCAGCACGTCGAGCAAGCGCGCCCAGCGGTTGAGGGTGACTTGGTCGATCTGCCCCTGAGTCAACAATGAGTTGAGATTGAAGCGCCCGGCGAGGTCCTCGATATCAACGCGGATCTGCGCGTCTTCGACGTCGAAGTCGGGTGTCATGCGCGCCCAGTCCTGGGTCAGGTCGACGGTTTTTTGCGAGCCCTGCGCCGCGTCCCGCAAGCGCAAAAGCGCCCAGCTTTCCCCTGCAACGGCGAGTTGGCGCATTTGAATGTGCTGCAGGGCCTGGCCGCTGCTGTGCAGCGACAGGCGATGGCTGCGCAGCAAGCCGCTGGTGATCAACAACGCCAGACTCATGACCAGCAACACGCTGATCAACGCGATGCCGCGTTGATGCCTCCTCATGGCAACGCGCCGGGCAACAGCAATACCCGACGAATCGCCTCGAAACGGCCCGTAGAGAATTGCACTTCCACCGCCATCGGCGGCTTCACGCCCCGTCCGGATGGCCAATCGCTGCGCCAACCGGACTGTGCGTCGAACAATCGCCAACTCAAGTCTCGAACATCAACCAGCAGTTTTTGCCGCTGCACGATCAGCGCGCCCTCCCCCTGACTTTCACGCCACAGCGTGCCGTTATCGAGTCGATAGGTCAGCAACTGGCGCTCGCTGCGCGGCTGGTCCAAAGGGTTGCGCCAATGGCTGCGTTGCAACTGCAGCACCGATTGCTGGAGCACGACAGGTTGATCGGTGACGTGCAGCACATCCCGTTCGATCACCGCCACCGCCCGTTGCAGGCTTCGGAACTCACGCTCATGCGCCGTCGTCCCCCGTTGCACGCGCACCACGCCATCGAACAGCCCCCAACTGGCCAGGCCCAGCAACGCGAAGATCGCCATGGCGATGACCAGTTCCAGCAAGGTGAAACCGCTCTGCTTATTCATCACGATGAGGTATCCAGCCACTGGCGCGGTGTACGGTTTGCTCACGCCCGGAAAGGCTGACGTCAACATCGACCTTGAGCAGGCGCGGATCAGACGAAACGCTAATGCGCTGACGCAACAACCAGTCGCGGCGCTCCATCGACACGATCCGTTGTTGCTGGCCGAGGGGCCATCCGGTTTGCAGGCGCAGTTCATTCAGATGGTTGTCTGCCAGCCACGCGGCGAAGAGCCGTTCCTCGACCGCGCCGGTTTGCCTGAGTACGTATTGGCTCGCCGACAGCACGGCAGCCGCCAGCGTTGAAAAGATTGCCAGGGCCACCATGATTTCCAGCAAGGTGAAGCCACGCATGCGCGAAGCAAACGGCCGGCTAGCCATCGATCACCACCTGGCCAAGGCCATCGCTGGACAGGCTGAGCCACGTCTTTTTGTCGCTGCCAAACGACAGCGTAAAGACGCTGGTTTCATCGTTGCTGAACATCAGCAACTGAGGAGGTCCATCGTCGGCGCCAAGGGTTACCGGATGACCGTCCTGCTCAAGCTGTAGCCGCACGTTTTCGGGCCATCGATAAAAAGCCGCCATCGGTTCCCAGCCCTGAACATCGAGCCTCATCACCCGATAACCCTCGACACTCAGCCGCAGGCCGAACTCCTGGCCATCGAGCACTGCGCGTTCACGCAACTGTTGAATCACGCCCACGATCCCGTGCGCTTCCTGCCGGGCCTGATGCGCCGGATTCGACCCGGTGGCGAAGCTCACCATGCCCAACAGCACGCCGATCAAAACGATCACGATCATCAGTTCGAGCAAGGTGAATCCCCGACAACGCTGGCGCATGATTCAGTCGCCCCAGTTGCCGATATCGGCCGCATGCCCTTCGCCACCCTTCACGCCATCGGAACCGAGGGAGTACAAGTCTTAGCTGCCGTCCACCGAATGCACACCGGGATTGAGGTACTGATAGGGCGTGTTCCACGGATCGACCGGCAGGCTTTTCAGATAACCCTGAGGGTTCCAGTTCCTCGCCGCCGGCAGGCCGGAAGGTTGTTTGCTCAAGGCTTCCAGCCCCTGCTGCGTCGAGGGGTAGTTGAAGTTGTCGAGGCGATACATTTCGAGGGCCGTGGCGATGGCCTGGAGATCAATTTTGCTGGCGGTGACTTTGGCCTGGTCGGGACGGCTCATGAACTGCGGCACCACGATGGCCCCCAGCACGCCGATGATGACGACCACCACCATGATTTCGATCAGGGTAAAACCGCGTTGAGCGCGAGGACTGTTTCTCTGTGCAGCATTCATGGGTCAATTCACCAATTGGTTGAGGCTGAGAATCGGTAGGAGGATGGCCATGACGATCAGCAGCACCACACCGCCCATCAGCACCAACATGGCCGGTTCAAAAAGGCTCACGACCAATGCGATACGCGCCGCCAGGCTGCTTTCCTGCTGCTCGGCGGCCCGCACCAGCATGCGATCGAGCTCACCAGCGCGTTCGCCGCTGGCGATCATGTGCAGCATCATCGGCGGGATGTCGCCGCTCAGTTCCAGGCCGCGAGTCAGCGTTCCACCTTCACGGACCGAGCGCGCGACATCGGCCATGCGGCTGCGGATGGTCAGGTTGCCGATGACGGCCGCCGCGATCTCCAGCGCGTCCACCAATGGCACTGCACTTTTGCCGAGGATCGCCAGCGTGCTGGCGAACCGCGCGGCTTCCATCGCCCGCAACACCTCGCCCATGACCGGCAGTTTCAACGCGAGACGATGCCAGCGCAGGCGCCAGGCCGGCTGACGCAGGCTCCAGCGCCAGAGGCCGAGCAGCGTCGCCAGCACGCCCATCAACAGCAGAAAATTGTTGCGCAGCCCATTGCTGAGGACGATCAGCGCCTGCGTCAGCCAGGGCAGCGGCTGACCGCTGTCGACGAAGATCTTCACCACGTCCGGCACCACGTAGCCGAGCAGAAAACCAACAATCGCGACGCTGGCCAACATCAGGATCAACGGGTACACGAGGGCCATCTGAATTTTCTGCCGCGACGCCTGGCGGGCCTGGGTGTAAGCGGCCAGTTGTTCCAGCACATGCCCCAAGTGACCGGAACGTTCGCCAGCCGCGACGGTGGCGCGGAACAATTCTGGGAACGCCTTGGGAAATTGAGCCAGCGCCGTCGACAGGGCATGACCTTCCATCACCCGACTCCTGACCGCCGACAACAGACCGGCAACCTTGCGCTTTGCGCTTTGCTTCGTCACCGCTTCAAGGGCTTCCTCCAGAGGCAGCCCCGCCTGAACGAGGGTGGACAGCTGCAAGGTCACCAGCGCCAGATCCGCCGCGCTCAGACGTCCGCTGCGAGGCTGCGTCCCGGTGTCGCCACCTGCCCTGACCTCGCTCAACTCACGCGGCCACAAGCCGCGCTCGCGCATCAGTTGCCGGGCATGACGCGGGCCGTCGGCCTCCAGTCGGCCTTTGCAGCGTCGGCCCTGGGCATCGTCAGCGCGGTAATCGAACGTCGGCACTCGCTAGTCCTCCTGGGTCACGCGCAGTAATTCGTCGAGGCTGGTCAAGCCCTCCAGCACCCGTTGGCAACCGTCCTGAAACAGGCTGCGGGAGACCTTGCGCGTCTCTTCTATCAACGCCTGTTCACTCGCACCTTGATGAATCAGAACCGAGACGGCGGGCGTCACGCTGATCAGCTCGTAGATTCCGATCCGCCCGCGATAACCGTGCTGACACTGGTCGCACCCCACCGCTTTGAACAGTTGCGGTGGCGCTGCCGAATCGAGCCCGAGGCGCTCGCACGTGGCCTCATCGGCGCTGTACGCCGTCTTGCAATGGGGGCACAACGTGCGCAGTAAACGCTGGGCCAGAATGCCCACCAGGGACGACGCCAGCAGGTAGGCATCGACACCCATGTCCACCAGCCGCGTCACTGCACCGACGGCACTGTTGGTGTGCAACGTCGAGAGCACCAGGTGCCCGGTCAGTGATGCCTGGACGGCGATTTCCGCCGTCTCGCGATCACGGATTTCGCCGACCATCACCACGTCCGGATCCTGGCGCAAAATCGCCCGCAAGCCGCGGGCAAACGTCATGTCCACTTTCGGATTGACCGGCATCTGCCCCACACCCGGCAGGTGATATTCGATGGGGTCTTCGACCGTGAGGATGTTGCGTGTCTGATCGTTCAGGCTGCTCAGCGCGGCGTACAGACTGGTGGTCTTGCCGGAACCGGTGGGCCCGGTCACCAGAAGAATGCCGTGAGGTTTTGCGAGCAACTGGCGCAACGCGGCGAGGGTCTCGGCAGGCATACCGAGTCGCGGCAATTCCAGGCGCCCGGCCTGCTTGTCGAGCAGGCGCAGCACCACCCGTTCGCCATGGGCCGAAGGCAGCGTGGAGACCCGCACATCGACTTCGTGCCCGGCCAGCCGCAGGGCCATTCGACCATCCTGCGGGACCCGTTTTTCAGCAATGTCCAGGCGCGCCATGACCTTGATCCGCGACACCAGCAAGGTGGCCAGTTCACGTCGGGGCCTGAGCATTTCGCGCAATTGCCCGTCGACGCGCATGCGGACCGACAGGTACTGCTCGAAAGTTTCCAGGTGCACGTCCGACGCGTGCTCGCGCACCGCTTCGCTGAGCAGTGCGTTGATCAACCGGATGATCGGCGCATCGCCCTGCTGCTCCAGCAGGTCGGCGGTTTGCGGGACTTGATCGACCAGGCTGAGCAG
Organism: Pseudomonas sp. PDM03; assembly: GCF_014852385.1. NCBI lineage: Bacteria > Pseudomonadati > Pseudomonadota > Gammaproteobacteria > Pseudomonadales > Pseudomonadaceae > Pseudomonas > Pseudomonas sp. PDM03. The sequence goes on from NZ_JACVBM010000011.1 coordinate 157,722, forward strand.
GTCCAGCTCTTCGTCCAGCCCTTGGGCAACTTGCTCGGCCGCGCTCTGACCTTCGCGATAAGCGACGGCCAGACGTGCTGCGAACACATCAGGCTCAAGCACCCGCATCGGCAGATCCCGAGCGCTTGCCCGACGGGCTTCCGACAAGGCCGTGAGCGGCGCATTGGCGCGCAGTACAAGGCTTGAACCCGGCCCGTCGTGCTCCAGCAGTACGCCGAAACGCCGGGCGAAACCGAAGGGCAATTGCTGGAGGGATTCACGCGGTTCGCTCATGGCGATTCCGCCGCTTGCTTACGTAAATCGAACACGGGGGCGTCGGGCGCGGGGTCGAACAATTGACGCGCCTCGGCCGGCAGCAGCAAGGAGTTGTTCCCTCGCGCGCCGGGCTTGCTCAATTCACGCAGCGCGTTGTAACGCTGCTGGCTGACGTCTGACAGGTCTTCCTTGCTGCGCACGATGGTCGGCCGCAAAAACACCATCAGGTTACTTTTGGTCTGGGTGTCGCGGGTCCAGCGAAACAGCGCACCGAGGTAGGGAATGTCGCGCAGCAACGGCACCCCGCTCTGTTGGGTGCGGACGCTGTCCCTGATCAGCCCGCCGATGACGATGATTTCGCCATCGTCCGCCAGGATCGTGCTCTTGAGCGCACGTTTGTTGGTGATCAGGTCCGAAGAATCGATGCCCGATACCGAAGGCGCGATGTCCGACACTTCCTGCGCGACCTCCAGGCGCAACGTCGAGCCTTCGTTGATGTACGGCTTGATCTTCAGGCTGATGCCCACGTCCTTGCGCTCGACCGTGGTAAACGGATTTTCCGCGCCGTTGCTGTTGGTGGCGTAGGAGCCGGTCTTGAACGGGACGTTTTGGCCGACGATGATTTCTGCCTCCTGATTGTCCAGGGTCAGCAGGCTCGGCGTGGACAGCAGGTTGCTGCGAGTGTTGCTGGCCAGCGCCGAAACCAACGCGCCGAAGCGGTCACTACCCAGTCGCAGGACGGCCCCTTCCGGTGCGGATTTTTTCTCGTCAAAGTTCAGCCCGCCGATGATCGGAATGTCGGTGCCGGGGAAGTTGATGAAGCCTTTTGCATCGCTGCCGCTGACGCTCCACTGAACGCCCACGGCCTCGGCGATGTCCCCGGAAATCTCGACGATGGCGGCATGGATGAGCACCTGCGCCCGAGGCTGGTCCAACTGATGCACGATGTCCTCGATGGTGCGGATTTGCGCCGGTTCGGCGATCAGCACCAGCGCATTCTGGCTTTCGTCGGCCTTGATCATGAACGTCGTGCCGGGTGAGTTATCCCGGGGGCCACCGACGGCCGTTGCCGGCTTTCGGCCCTGCCCCATCGTTTCGAGGACTTCGGCCAATTGCCTGGCATCGCTGTGACGCAGGCGAATCACCCGCGCATTGTCGAGGGTGGCGGTCGCGGGGGTATCGAGACGGCGTGCGAGGTCGATCAGGCGCTGGCGAACCGACGGTGGACCAATGAGGATCAGCCGATTGGTTCTGGCATCGGCCAGTACCTGGATCGCCGTATCAGCGCTGCGTTTGCCCAGCGAGGACTCCATGACAGTCGCCACATCAGCAGCCTGTGCGTGCTGCATTTGCACCACGGCATGCTGATTGTTCTGCCCGGAATCCAGTTGCCGGACCACCTGCGCGATACGGTTCACATTGGCCGCAGTATCAGTGACCACCAGCGCATTGGCTGACACCGAAGGACCGACATAGCCGTTGGCCGACACCAGTGGCCGAATCAGGCCGGCGATGTCGGAAGCGCTGCTGGTATTCAGTTCGACGACCTGGGTGATGAATTGCGAAGCCGTGGCGTTTTTTGCAATGCCTTGGCCGGCGCGGGTTTTCGCTTCGGTGACCGGCGTAATCAGGATCCGGTCACCCTCGTCGATGACCGTGAAGTTGTGGGCATCCAGCACCGAATAAAACAATCGGCGAACACCTTCGCGGTCGAGGGCCTGACGGGACATGACGGTGATGCGCCCGGAGACTCTGGGATCAAGCACCACCGTGGTCCCGAGAATGGTGGAGATTTCCTCGACGATGTCGCGCAGCTCGGCATTGTTCATCGCCAGTTGCCATTTTTCTTCCTCGGCCCGCGCCGCGCCGTGAAAGAGTGACAGCGCCAACGCGGCGAGAAAAAGCAGGGTGCGCAACGCCTTCGCGCTGATGGAACAGTTCATGGGTTGATCACTCTGACGGCCCGGAGAGCGGGCGTAGAAAATACGCAGGAGTCGCGGGGGCCGGAGCCTCGGTTTGCGGGTCGAATCGACGCAAGAGCTGCGTGGCAGACGTCTGCAGCGTCAGCACTTCTTCTCGCCCCTTGTTCCACAACACCGCCCGATCCGCCTCCACGCGACGCAGGACGCTGCCGCCCGGCAACGGATCGCCCACCTGATAAATCCGCGAGCCTTGAGCGTCTGCCAGCAGCGCTCTGGATAACCCTGTGGCCAAGACAAAACTGGCCTGCAGGGTCAGCGGTTCGGCGCTGGCCAACAACGTGGCTCCTGCCGTCAGGCCGAGCACCGTCGCCACCGCAGTGGTATCCAGAGGTGCAGGGGACGGTGGCGTCGCTATCGTTGTAACGACAGGCATCGCTGCAACACGGCTTTGACGAAATCCCCACTCCTGCCACACCAGAAAGGCTCCGTACGCGACGGTCACCAGCAGCAGGCCGAGGGTGCAGAGTCGCCCGTTCACTCGGCGCGGTCACTGCGAACGAGACTGCACAAGGACATTCGCCGCAGTACGCGGTGACCGCACAGTTCATGGAAAATCACCGCACCGACATGCATCGCGATCAGCAGTGAAAGCACCAGGCACGACCAAACGTGAATCGTGGCGAACAGCGCGATAAGCGCTGGATCACTCAGCGGCTGCGCAATATCGACCCACCCGAATACATCGATTGGACGGTCCATCAACAACACACCGGTCACCAGCACGACAGTCACCGTCAGGTAGATCAGTGTGTGGGCAAATAGCGCGAGTTTTTCCATGGGCGACAAGATGTTCACGCTCGTTTGCCGGGCGTGAACGACAAAAATAGACAGACGCCAGACAAAAAACGGGATGAACACCGTTGTCAGCGACACATTGATAAAGGCAACCCGCTCACCGACCCGGGCTGGCAGGTCCACACAGGCCACGTAGAACCCGGACGCCAGCGTCCAGATGATCACCGCCGCCGACATCCAGTGCAGCCATACGCGTTGGGTGGAGTAACCCAAAACCGTCATATTCAACTCGACTTTCAACAGGAAGATGAGCCTTCAGGCAACCCTGTTCCGGATCGCCTGAAGTGTTACGAGAGACTTAGATTTTGTCCCACGCCATGTGCCAGTGCGCCCCTACACCGGGCTCAAAGCCGTTGGCCGTCGGGGTGTATTGCTTGCAGTAACCGGCCTCGGGGAGTGGTTTGCACTCGAAGATTTCATTGGTCTTCGGTTGCAGCACTTTGGTGCCGGCGGTGTACTCGCTGATGCCTTCGGGGAACACGAAGTCATGCTCGATGCCCGCGCCTTCACCGGTCATGTGGGTGGGCTGGGTGTCCTGGCGAGTGGTGCGGCCATCCAGCGTGGTGCCGACCAGCGTCAGGGTGTGTTTGCCGGGATTGCTGCGAACATCCATGGTCAGCCAGGTCGGACCGCTGTCTACCTGCTTCGCGACAGAGCCGACCGGCTTGTTGTTCTCGTCGAACAAGGTCGCTTCGACGTTCATCGCACGGTTCGAGATCATGCTGAACTGGACGTTGGCCAGGCCCTTGTCCAGAACGTATTCGGCTTGCTGGGAGGCCACCGACATGCGTGCGGCGGTGTCTTCCTTCATGTCCAGCTGAACTTCGAATCGGGTTACGCCGCTTTCTTTCTGGGCGTAGAGGGTGTTGTTACCCCGGACCGGTTCAATGTTGCCGTTCTCATCACGAATACCGGCGCGGACAAGCGAGTGGGTGCTGTTGATTTTTTCTGCCAGTTTGAACGCCCAGTTGTTCGGCGAGCCCTCCTCGGCAGTGTCGATGGAGATCTCGACGTCGTAATCCGGGCTGACACCGTTGGCAGAGAATGCGCGGGCCTTGACCTTGTCGCCGATCAGCAATTGGGCCGATGGCGTGATGCCGCCAACGGAAGACCAGCCACCGGGCAACGACGGTTCGCCGAGGATGTTCACATCGACAGCGTTATAAAACGCCGCGTCGGTATCACCGACGGTCCAGATCCCGAGGATGACGTGCTGGCCGGACTTGTCGTCAGGAATGTTGCAGTTGTGTTTGGCGCCGGACACCGGCAGCTGATGATGTCCAGGAATGTCGCAGAACGGAGTGCTTTCGAACGAAGCGCGCTCAAGGGGTTTGTTGACGTTCCAGCCGTTGCGAGTGATGAAGTACTCATGCTTGGTGGCCGGGTGAGACTGGGTATAACGCCATTGGAAATCGATGTTGCGGTCTTTGATTTCCGTTAATTGCCAACGGGTAGCGGACTGAGCATCCATAGCGGAGAACGATGGATGACCGCCACTCGGAATCTTGCCATCGATCGGCCCTTGCAAAGGCGCACCGCCTGTACCAGCCGGAAAACCTTTGAATGTTTCGCCAACACTTTGAGGCTCGTATTGCGCGGAACCACAGTTAGTGTTCACCCCCTTCTGGCACAGCAGTGCGCGCGAGGGCGGCACTTCCATATAGCCATGGGCCGAAACAGTTTGAGACGCCAGCATTGCCGATAACAGGATCATTGAAGAGGAGCATGCGGTTAGCGCACCTCCCTTGTAGAAGGTCTTTTTCATGAGTGTGTTCCAGACTACTTATCGAAAATTAAGGCGCTGTAAGGGCGCCGCTGTTCGTAATTCGTTCGGTGGGCTGCACCGGACGAAGGTCTGAAACCATACTGAGATGGACACGAATTCTATGTAGGACAAGTCTTCGCTTACATGGGGATTACTCTCTCTCTTCACTTGTCTGACAAAGAGGGAAAACATTCTTACAGGATGAAACGGATTAGGCGGGCACTCGGTATTTCAGACAAAAAAAAGCCCGCCCGGCGTTAGCCGGACAGGCTTGATGGAACCGGCAAGGACTACTCGTGATATTGCGCCGACAGCTCATGCACCGCGCGCAGGAACGCACCCGCATGTTCCGGATCGACTTCCGGCGTAATGCCATGACCCAGGTTGAACACGTGACCGCTGCCCTTGCCGTAGCTGGCGAGGATCCGTCCGACTTCGGTACGAATGGCTTCCGGTTTGGCGTAGAGCACGGTCGGGTCCATGTTGCCTTGCAAGGCAACTTTGTCGCCAACGCGAGCCCGGGCATTGCCGATATCGCACGTCCAGTCCAGGCCCAGCGCATCAGCACCGGCATCAGCGATGCTTTCCAGCCACAGGCCGCCGTTCTTGGTGAACAGGATGACCGGAACCTTGCGGCCTTCGTGTTCGCGGATCAGGCCGCTGACGATTTTGCGCATGTAGGCGAGGGAGAATTCCTGATACGCCGCCGCCGACAGGTTGCCGCCCCACGTGTCGAAGATCTGCACCGCTTGCGCGCCGGCCATGATCTGGCCGTTGAGGTACGAGGTCACCGACTGCGCCAGCTTGTCCAGCAGCAGGTGCATGGCTTGCGGGTTGTCGTAGAGCATGGCTTTGGTCTTGCGGAAGTCTTTCGACGAACCGCCTTCGACCATATAGGTGGCCAGGGTCCATGGGCTGCCGGAGAAACCGATCAGCGGTACACGACCATTCAGTTCGCGGCGGATGGTGCTGACCGCGTCCATCACGTAACCGAGGTCTTTGTGCGGATCAGGAATCGGCAGGGCTTCGATGTCGGCCATCGTGCTGACGACTTTTTTGAATCGCGGACCTTCACCGGTTTCGAAGTACAGGCCCTGGCCCATGGCGTCCGGGATAGTGAGGATGTCGGAGAACAGGATTGCCGCGTCCAGTTGCGGATAGCGGTCGAGCGGTTGCATGGTGACTTCGCAAGCGAACGCCGGGTTCATGCACAGGCTCATGAAGTCGCCGGCCTTGGCACGGCTGGCGCGGTATTCAGGCAAGTAGCGACCGGCCTGACGCATCATCCACACAGGGGTGACGTCTACAGGTTGCTTGAGCAGGGCGCGAAGGAAACGGTCGTTCTTCAGGGCAGTCATGTCGGCATCCGGAAAAAAAGTGCGGGCATTTTCTCAGAGCTCGACGCAAAAGGCACGGATGCAGGTCAGCCTTTTGTCTATCGGGTCAATTTGTCGCGGGCATCGGGCGATATTTACCCTGTAGGAGCCGGCTTGCTGGCGATTCAGACGACACGGTATATCAGGTTCACCGTGTCATCGTTCATCGCCAGCAAGCCGGCTCCTACAGGATCGGGTTTTAGACGCCCAGGAAATCCAGGATCCCTTCAGCCGCATTGCGGCCTTCGAAGATCGCCGTCACCACCAGGTCGGAACCGCGAACCATATCGCCACCGGCGAAGATTTTCGGATTGCTGGTCTGGTGCTTGAACTGACCTTGTTCAGGCGCAACTACGCGGCCCTGACTGTCGGTCTGGATGCTGAACTGCTCGAACCACGGCGCCGGGCTTGGACGGAAACCGAAAGCGATGACCACGGCGTCGGCCGGGATGATCTCTTCGGAGCCCGGGATCGGCTCGGGGCTGCGACGGCCACGGGCGTCCGGCTCGCCGAGACGGGTCTCGACCACCTTCACGCCTTCAACCTTGTCTTCACCCACGATGGCGATCGGCTGGCGGTTGTAGAGGAATTTCACGCCTTCTTCCTTGGCGTTCTTCACCTCTTTGCGCGAGCCCGGCATGTTCGCTTCGTCACGACGATACGCACAGGTCACCGACTTGGCACCCTGGCGGATCGACGTACGGTTGCAGTCCATCGCCGTGTCGCCGCCGCCCAGTACCACAACCTTCTTGCCTTTCATGTCGACGAAATCTTCCGGCGACTTTTCAAAGCCCAGGTTGCGGTTGACGTTGGCGATCAGGAAGTCGAGCGCATCATGCACGCCCGGCAGGTCTTCACCGGCAAAGCCGCCCTTCATGTAGGTGTAGGTGCCCATGCCCATGAACACGGCATCGTATTCTTCGAGCAGTTGCTCGACGGACACGTCCTTGCCCACTTCGGTGTTCAGGCGGAACTCGATGCCCATGCCGGTGAAGACTTCGCGGCGATTGCTCAGCACAGTCTTTTCCAGCTTGAACTCCGGGATGCCGAAGGTCAGCAGACCGCCGATTTCCGGGTTCTTGTCGAACACCACCGGGGTCACGCCGCCGCGTACCAGCACGTCGGCACAACCGAGACCGGCCGGGCCTGCGCCGATGATCGCGACACGTTTACCGGTCGGCTTGACCTTGGACATGTCCGGGCGCCAGCCCATGGCGAACGCGGTGTCGGTGATGTACTTCTCGACCGAACCGATGGTCACCGCGCCGAAGCCGTCGTTGAGGGTGCAGGCACCCTCGCACAGACGATCCTGCGGGCACACCCGGCCGCAGACTTCCGGCAGGGTGTTGGTCTGGTGCGACAGCTCGGCGGCCTGGAGGATGTTGCCCTCGGCCACCAGTTTCAGCCAGTTCGGAATGAAGTTGTGCACCGGGCACTTCCATTCGCAATACGGGTTACCGCAACCCAGGCAGCGGTGGGCCTGATCGGCCGAATGCTGGGGTTTGAAGGGTTCGTAGATCTCCACGAACTCTTTCTTGCGTTGACGCAACAGTTTCTTCTTCGGATCTTTGCGCCCGACGTCGATGAACTGGAAGTCGTTATTCAGACGTTCAGCCATTGTTAAAACCTCATCAAACTCTTCAGGCGCATATCACTGCGGGTTGGCACGGGTGCTGGAAAGCAACGTTTTCAAGCTGGCAGCCTTGGGCTTGACCAACCAGAAACGGCGCAGGTAGTCATCGAGGTTTTCCGCGAGTTCACGACCCCACTCGCTGTCGGTTTCCTCGACGTACTCGTTCAGCACGCGTTGCAGGTGGCTACGGTAGGCTTCCATCGCTTCGCCGCTGATCCGCTGGATTTCCACCAGTTCGTGGTTGACCCGGTCAACGAAGGTGTTGTCCTGGTCGAGCACGTAGGCGAAACCGCCGGTCATGCCTGAGCCGAAGTTGTAACCGGTTTTGCCCAGGACGCAGACGAAACCACCGGTCATGTACTCGCAGCAGTGATCGCCAGTGCCTTCCACCACGGTGTGAGCACCGGAGTTACGCACGGCGAAACGCTCGCCCGCAGTGCCGGCAGCGAACAACTTGCCGCCGGTGGCGCCGTACAGGCAGGTGTTGCCGATGATGGCACTGTCCTGAGTCTTGTAGGCGCTGCCCTTCGGCGGAACGATGACCAGTTTGCCGCCGGTCATGCCTTTGCCGACGTAGTCGTTGGCGTCGCCTTCCAGGTACATGTTCAAACCGCCGGCGTTCCACACACCGAAGCTCTGACCGGCCGTCCCTTTGAAGCGGAAGGTGATCGGCGCGTTCGCCATGCCTTGGTTGCCGTGCTTGCGTGCGATTTCACCAGAGATCCGCGCGCCGATCGAACGGTCGCAGTTGCAGATATCCAGCGCGAATTCGGCGCCGCTCATGTCGTTGATGGCCGAGGTGGCCATGTCGATCATTTTCTCGGCCAGCAGGCCTTTGTCGAACGGCGGGTTGCGGTCGACCTGGCAGAACTGAGGTTTGTCTGCCGGGATGTGATCGCTGCCCAGCAACGGGGTCAGGTCCAGGTGGTTCTGCTTGGCGGTCTGGCCTTCGAGGATTTCCAGCAGATCGGTGCGACCGATCAGCTCTTCGAGGGAGCGCACGCCCAGCTTGGCCAGCCACTCACGGGTTTCTTCGGCGACGTAGGTGAAGAAATTCACCACCATGTCGACGGTGCCGATGTAGTGATCCTTGCGCAGCTTCTCGTTCTGAGTCGCGACGCCGGTGGCGCAGTTGTTCAGGTGGCAGATACGCAGGTATTTGCAACCCAGCGCGATCATTGGCGCGGTGCCGAAACCGAAGCTTTCAGCGCCGAGGATGGCCGCCTTGATCACGTCGAGGCCGGTTTTCAGGCCGCCGTCGGTCTGTACCCGGACTTTGCCGCGCAGGTCGTTGCCACGCAGGGTCTGGTGGGTTTCGGCCAGGCCGAGTTCCCACGGAGCGCCCGCGTATTTGATCGAGGTCAGCGGCGATGCGCCGGTGCCGCCGTCGTAGCCGGAGATGGTGATCAAGTCCGCGTAGGCCTTGGCCACACCGGCGGCGATGGTGCCGACGCCCGCTTCTGCTACCAGCTTCACCGAGACCAGGGCCTTCGGGTTGACTTGTTTCAGGTCGAAAATCAGCTGCGACAAGTCTTCGATGGAATAGATGTCGTGGTGCGGCGGCGGCGAAATCAGGGTCACGCCCGGCACTGCGTAACGCAGCTTGGCGATCAGACCGTTGACCTTGCCGCCTGGCAGTTGACCGCCTTCGCCGGGCTTGGCGCCCTGAGCGACCTTGATCTGCAGTACTTCAGCGTTGACCAGGTATTCCGGGGTCACACCGAAACGGCCAGTCGCGACTTGCTTGATTTTCGAGCTCTTGATGGTGCCGTAGCGCGCCGGGTCTTCGCCGCCTTCGCCGGAGTTGGAACGCGCACCGAGGCGGTTCATGGCTTCGGCCAGGGCTTCGTGAGCTTCCGGCGACAGTGCGCCAAGCGAAATGCCGGCGGAGTCAAAGCGCTTGAGCACAGATTCCAGCGGTTCGATCTCGCTGATGTCCAGCGGCGTGGCCAGCGTCTTGACGTTGAACAGGTCGCGGATCATCGACACCGGACGGTTGTCCACCAGCGACGTGTATTCCTTGAACTTGCTGTAGTCGCCCTGCTGCACAGCGGCTTGCAGGGTGTTGACCACGTCCGGGTTGTAGGCGTGATATTCGCCACCGTGGACGAACTTCAGCAGACCGCCTTGCTGGATCGGCTTGCGCGGGCTCCAGGCTTCGGCGGCGAGGGCTTTCTGCTCGGCTTCGATGTCGACGAAACGTGCGCCCTTGATGCGGCTCGGCACGCCACGGAAGCTCAGGTCGCAGACTTCCTCGGACAGGCCGATGGCTTCGAACAGTTGAGCGCCGCGGTAAGAAGCGATGGTCGAGATACCCATCTTCGACAGGATCTTCAGCAGGCCTTTAGTGATGCCTTTGCGGTAGTTCTTGAACACCTCATAGAGGTCGCCCAGCACTTCACCGGTACGGATCAGGTCGCCCAGCACTTCATAAGCCAGGAACGGATAAACCGCCGAGGCGCCGAAACCGATCAACACCGCAAAGTGGTGCGGGTCGCGTGCGGTGGCGGTTTCCACCAGGATGTTGGAGTCGCAACGCAGGCCTTTTTCGGTCAGGCGGTGGTGTACCGCGCCGGTGGCCAGGGAAGCGTGGATCGGCAACTTGCCCGGTGCAATGTGACGGTCGCTCAGGACGATCTGGGTGCGACCGGCGCGAACGGCTTCTTCAGCCTGATCGGCGACGTTGCGCACAGCCGCTTCGAGGCCGACGCTTTCGTCGTAGTTGAGGTCGATGATCGCGCGCTCGAAGCCCGGACGATCGAGGTTCATCAGCGAGCGCCACTTGGCCGGGGAAATGACCGGCGAGCTGAGGATCACGCGCGAGGCGTGTTCCGGCGACTCCTGGAAGATGTTGCGCTCGGCACCGAGGCAGATCTCCAGCGACATGACGATGGCTTCACGCAGCGGGTCGATCGGCGGGTTGGTCACCTGCGCGAACTGCTGGCGGAAATAGTCGTACGGCGTGCGCACGCGCTGGGACAGCACGGCCATCGGCGTATCGTCGCCCATGGAGCCAACGGCTTCGTAGCCTTGCTCGCCGAGCGGACGCAGCACCTGGTCGCGCTCTTCGAACGTGACCTGATACATCTTCATGTACTGCTTGAGCTGATCGACATCGTAGAACGCCGAACCGTGGTCGTTGTCTTCCATGGTCGCCTGGATGCGCAGGGCATTCTTGCGCAGCCATTGCTTGTACGGATGACGGGACTTCAGACGGTTGTCGATCGCGTCGGTGTCGAGGATCTGGCCGGTTTCGGTGTCCACGGCAAAGATCTGGCCCGGGCCAACGCGGCCCTTGGCGATCACGTCTTCAGGCTGGTAGTTCCAGACACCGATTTCGGACGCCAGGGTGATGAAACCGTTCTTGGTGGTGACCCAACGCGCCGGACGCAGACCGTTACGGTCGAGCAGGCACACCGCGTAACGACCGTCGGTCATTACTACGCCGGCCGGGCCGTCCCACGGTTCCATGTGCATCGAGTTGTATTCGTAGAACGCACGCAGGTCCGGGTCCATGGTTTCGACGTTCTGCCACGCAGGCGGAATGATCATCCGCACGCCACGGAACAGGTCGATGCCACCGGTGACCATCAGCTCGAGCATGTTGTCCATGCTGGAGGAGTCGGAACCGACGCGATTCACCAGCGGGCCGAGTTCTTCCAGATCCATCAGATCGTTGGTGAACTTGGTGCGACGGGCCTGGGCCCAGTTGCGGTTGCCGGTGATGGTGTTGATCTCGCCGTTGTGGGCGAGGAAGCGGAATGGCTGGGCCAGCGGCCATTTCGGCAGGGTGTTGGTGGAGAAGCGCTGGTGGAACACGCAAATCGAGGTTTGCAGGCGCTGATCGCTGAGGTCCGGATAGAAGGCGGTCAAATCCGCCGGCATCATCAGGCCTTTGTAGATGATGGTCTTGTGCGAAAAGCTGCAGATGTAGTGATCGACGTCGGCGGCGTTGGCCACGGACGAGCGACGACGGGCGCTGAACAGCTTGATCGCCATGTCCTGATCGCTCAGGCCTTCACCGCCGATGTAGACCTGCTCGATCTGCGGCAGGCGCTCAAGGGCCAGGCGGCCGAGGACGCTGGTGTCGATCGGCACTTTGCGCCAGCCGACCAGGGTCAGGCCTTCGGCCAGGATCTCGCGGTTCATGTTCTCGCGAGCGGCTTCGGCTTTGACCGGGTCCTGGTTGAAGAAGACCATGCCCACCGCATATTGCTTGGGCAGTTCGACGCCGAAGGTTTCCTGGGCGATGGCTCGCAGGAACACGTCCGGCTTTTGAATCAGCAGACCGCAACCGTCACCGGTCTTGCCGTCGGCGTTGATCCCACCGCGGTGGGTCATGCAGGTCAGGGCCTCGATGGCCGTTTGCAAAAGGGTATGACTGGGCTCGCCCTGCATATGGGCTATCAGGCCGAAACCGCAGTTATCCTTGAATTCATCTGGTTGGTACAGACCTGCTTTCATAGACACTTTCTCACCAGGCTGCCTCTTATCGAGGCAAATTTCTTTTCAATTCAACCACTTACCATCCGCGCCGAACGTACGCCAGCTTTGCGGGGGCAAAAGGGAGGTCATTGTACACACCGACACAGAGGCTCACAAATTTGACGACGAAATGTCGCAAATCTATGTCGCATTTGTGAAAGGTTTAAAGCGATCTGCTGTGCTAGTCAAAACTTTTTTAATTTTGACTGCAACGACTCAAAGACTACTGTGACGCAGACACCACAAGGCACGCGGCCTGTAGAGGCGGCATGCGCTTGTAGAAATTTTGAGGTGCCGGGAGAGGCGGCCTGGGTAAGGCCGCCGAATCTTCAGCGAGTTGTTGCCAGTTCCTGTTGGACGCTGGCGACAGTGCGAGGCCAAGGTTTACCAGCCTGAACCTTCGCTGGCAAGGCCTTGATGGCGGTAACGGCTGCATCGCGGCTGGCGAAGTTACCGTAAGTGATGACGTAAAGCGGCTTGCCGTTGAGGACTTTCTTGAAATAACGGTACTCGCCGCCCTGCTCTTTCACGAAGTTTTGCGCGGTCGCCTCGGAGCTAGTGCCGAGGATCTGCACCACGTAGTTACCCGGAGCCTGACCGGCGTACCAGGTGCCGCCGGCAGCCTTGGCCGCAGCCGCTGGTTTCTCGGCAGGCTTGGCGGTTGCGACGGCCGCAGGCTTGGCTGGCGCAGTCGCTGGTGCCGGCTTCACTGCAGGCGCCGTCGGAACCGGCTTGGCCGTCGCGACCTGAGTCGGTGCAGGCGCTGGCGTCGGCTTGGCGGCTGGCGTCGGCGCAGGACCGGCCTGGATGCCCGCAGGAGGCGCGATGGTGGTCACGGTCGGCGGTGTAGCGCTGGAACCCTCTACCGGCACGCCATCGTCGCCCTCGGTAATGCCACCGGCGGCTTCAGCCAGCGGGCCACGCATGACCGGCTGCGAGTTGCCGACCAACGGCAATGGCATCGGTTGCGAATTACCGGCGAATTCCACGGCAGGTGCGCCGCCGCTGTTAGGTTGTGGCGTGCCCTGTCCGAGCGGCAGTTGCGCCTGTTCGTTGGCAGGTGCGCCGGTGGTCGGTGCTTTGCTGCGACCTGGCATCAACCAGGCGGCGGCTACCGCGACCACGACGACGGCGGAAATCGCCAATACGTGTTTCTTCGGCATGTTGAACCCCATACTTGGACGCTTGACCGCTGAGCGGCTGGCAATCATGGCTTCGATCATTGCATCGCGGGCAACCTGGTTGATGTTGCCAGGCCAGCCGTCGGAGCTTTCGTGAATATCAGAGATCTGTTCTGCGGTGAAAAGTTCGATACCCCGCCCTGCACCTTCGAGCCGCTGGTCCAGATATTCGCGGGTCTCTTCTTCGGTGTAAGGCTGCAGCTCGATGACGTGGAAGCGCTCCTCTTCAAGGCTCAGCGCCTCAAGTTGAGCGATCAGCGAGGATTCGCCGAACAGGAACACATGCGGGCGGCCTTCCGGCGCACCGGCGGCCAGCTCCATCAAGGCTTCGAGCGCGGACTCGTCGAGCTGCTCGGCGTCGTCCACCAGCAAATAGACTTCCTGACCGGTCAGCGCGAGCTGCACGACCTGAGCCAGAATCGCGCCTGTCTCGGCCTCGGCGACGTTCAGCGCCTGAGCCACCTGACGCAGCACGCCCGCCGCATCACCGGCGCCACGGGCGGAAACCACCACGCTTTGAACGGACTGTTTATTGGTGCTGGCCACCAGGGCCTGACGCAACAGGGTCTTGCCACTGCCTTGCGGGCCGGTGACCACCAGCAGCAACTGGCTGTAACGGGCCAGGTGGTGCAGCTGACCCAGCACAGGTTTGCGCTGGGCCGGGAAGAATTTGAAGCCAGGCACCCGTGGAGCAAAAGGGTCATGACTCAACTGGTAATGGCCGAGGAAAGCCTCGTCGGCGTGCAAACTAGTCATCGGGATCTTATTAACCTTTAAGCTGAGCCAGGGCGCGGTAATCCGCTCCCAGCGTGGCCTGTAGAACCTCTTTCGGATAATCGTCGGTCACCACTGCTTCGCCCATGTGGCGCAGCAGCACCAGGCGCAAACGACCGTCGATCACTTTCTTGTCAATTGCCATGTGTTCGAGAAAATCGGCTTCAGTCATCTCTTCAGGCGGGATGACCGGCAGGCCGGCACGCTGGAACAGGCGAATGCCGCGATCACGCTCTTGCTCACTGATCCAGCCCAGACGCGTGGACATTTCCAACGCCATTACCGTACCGGCAGCGACCGCTTCACCATGCAGCCAGACACCATAGCCCATGTGGGTTTCGATGGCGTGGCCGAACGTGTGGCCCAGGTTCAACGTGGCGCGAACGCCGGTTTCCTTTTCATCGGCGCCGACCACCGCTGCCTTCGCCGCGCAGGAGCGCTCGATGGCATAGGTCAGGGCGACCTGGTCCAGGGCGCGCAGGCGATCGACGTTTTCTTCGAGCCAGGTCAGGAAGGGCTCGTCGCAGATCAAACCGTATTTGATGACTTCAGCAAGCCCGGCAGACAACTCGCGGGCCGGCAGGGTATTGAGGGAGGCGGTATCGATCAGCACCACGTTCGGCTGATAGAAGGCGCCGACCATGTTTTTGCCCAGCGGATGATTGATCCCGGTCTTGCCGCCCACCGAGGAGTCGACTTGCGACAACAGAGTGGTTGGAACCTGGATGAAATCGACGCCACGCTGGTAACAGGCGGCGGCAAAACCGGCCATGTCGCCAATCACGCCGCCACCGAGGGCGATCACGGTCGTGCGACGGTCGTGTCGTGCGGTCAGCAAGCCGTCGAAAATCAGTTGCAGGGTTTCCCAGGTCTTGAAGGCTTCGCCGTCGGGCAGCACCACGGAAATCACCGAATACTGCGCAAGGCTGCGGGTCAGACGTTCAAGATAGAGCGGCGCAACGGTTTCGTTGGAGATGATCGCCACTTGCCGTCCGCGAATATGCGGGGCCAGCAGCTCAGGCTGATCCAACAAACCTTCGCCAATATGAATCGGGTAGCTGCGCTCGCCTAGATCGACCTTGAGTGTCTGCATGTGTCCCCACAGTGAAGATGAAATCAGGCATCCCGCCTTGAGTTATCGAGTATCCAGGGCATCTGATGGTGTGACGCCGTTCGGTAGTCATCCGCCACAACCTTGAGCGGTCGTGGCAGGACGCCGAGGATAGCGCATTTCGCGCTGCGCTTTAACGGGGAGGCAGCTGCTGCAAGCGCTCGAGAATATCGAGCACCACCATACGCGGCGGCCGCTCATCCGTTTCAACCACCAGGTCGGCGATTTCCCGATAAAGCGGATCGCGCAACTCCAGCAAATCCCGAAGGGTCTTGGCCGGGTCGGCGGTACGCAACAATGGACGATTGCGGTCGCGGGCAGTGCGGCCGACCTGCTGCTCCACGGAAGCGTGCAGATAAACCACCCGACCACCGGCACGCAGCGCCCGACGATTGGCTTCGCGCATTACTGCACCGCCACCGGTCGCCAGCACCACGCCATCGCAATCGCACAGCTCGGCAATCATCGCCTGCTCGCGGTCGCGAAAGCCCGGCTCGCCTTCCTTATCGAAGATCCATGGGATATTGGCGCCCGTGCGCAATTCAATTTCCTTATCGGAATCTTTGAATGGCAGGCGCAGCTCTTTGGCCAGCAACCGGCCGATGGTGCTTTTTCCAGCCCCCATCGGTCCAACAAGAATCAAATTTCGCACAGAATCAATGACTCACAGCAATCGCCTGGTTGTTCATGATACGCGGAGTGAGAAATACCAGCAGCTCGGATTTTTTCTCCGAAACCACGTCACGCCGGAAAAGGCGGCCAAGATACGGCACATCGCCGAGAAATGGCACCTTATCTACAACCTTGCTCTGAGTATTTGAGAAAACGCCACCGATTACGATGGTCTCGCCGTCATTGACCAGGACCTTGGCGTTGACCTCGTTTTTCTTGATCGGCGGTACATCCTGGACCTTGTTCAGGTAGTCCGGTTCGTCCTTGGTGACTTTGACCTCCATGATGATCCGGTTGTCCGGGGTGATCTGCGGCGTCACTTCCAGCGACAGCGAGGCCTCTTTGAAGGACACCGATGTGGCGCCGCTGGAGCTGGCTTCCTGGTACGGGATCTCGGTGCCCTTGAGGATTTTTGCGGTTTCCTTGTCGGACGTGACCACTTTGGGCTGTGAGACGATTTCGCCGTTGCCGGTCTTCTCCATCGCGGTCAGCTCAAGATCCAGCAGCACATTGTCGGTGATGAAGGCGATGCCGAGCCCCGAGGTGTTGGCGGCGGCGCCCATGTCGACGAACGGCGAGTTGGTACTGGTGCTGCCCGGCGTGCCGATGGTCGACGAAGCGTTGGCGCCGTTGCTGACCCCGGACGTGTTCCAGTTGCCCCTGTTCTGCAACGAACCGCCCCAGCGCACGCCGAGGCTTTTGTCGTAGTCGACGTTGGCTTCGACGATTCGCGCCTCGATCATCACCTGACGCACCGGGATGTCCAGTTGAGCGACGATCCGGCGAAGCTCGTCGAGGCGATCCTGGGTCTGATAGGCAATGATGTTGTTGGTCCGATCATCGACAGTGATCGAACCCCGCTCGTCCACTTTCGCCTCGGCACTGGTCACCGACGTGAACAACTTGGCGATATCCGCCGCCTTGGCGTAATTGACCTGCAGCAGCTCGCGACGCAATGGCGCCAGATCGGCAATCTGCTTCTGCGATTCCAGCTCCTGACGTTCGCGCGCGGCAATCTCGTCGGCCGGCGCCACCAGCAACACGTTGCCGATCTTGCGCTTGTCCAGCCCCTTGGTTTTCAGCACCAGGTCCAGCGCCTGATCCCATGGCACGTTTTGCAGACGCAAGGTGATGCCTCCCTGCACCGTGTCGCTGGCCACCAGATTGAGGTTGGTGAAGTCGGCGATCAGTTGCAGCACCGAGCGCACGTCAATGTCCTGGAAGTTCAGCGAGAGCTTTTCACCGGTGTAGGCAAAACGTTCGGCATTGCGCTTTTGCAGGTCATCGACGGTCATCGGGCGAATGCTGACGGTCAGCTTGTTGTCGGTCTGGTAGGTCGAATAGTCGAAGGCGCCACTGGGCTCGATGCTGATGGTCGCCCGGTCACCAGTGGCGCTGGCGTTGACGAACTGCACCGGCGTGGCGAAATCCTTGACGTCCAGACGCACTCGCAAAGGTTCTGGTAGTTGGGTTCTGGCAAAATTAAGGACGATCCTGCCATCGCGTTCCTGAATGTCCGGGGCGATGGAAGGGTCCGACAGGTCGATGACCACGTTGCCTTCGCCCTGGGTTCCACGCTGGAAATCCACACCGCGAATGGCCTTGCTCACCGGCGCATAAGCCTTGGCCGGCGCCGCAGCTGCCGTGGCGACCCGCGAAGGCCTGGCGGCAGGCGCGGCAGCGTTACTGCCTCCCCGCCCGACCACAACGAACAGGTTGTTGCCTTCGACCCGTGCGGTGTACGGGGTCAATTGAGTCAGGTTGATGATCAGCCGCGTGCGGTCCTTGGCTTCCACCACTGTGGCGCTGCGGGCGTTGCCGCCGCCAAGATCACGGGTCTTGCTCGCCAACCGGCTGACCACGCCAGGCAGATCCAGCGCAATCCGCGCAGGCTGCTCCGTCGTGTAACCATGGGGCTCCGGCGGCGCGCCATCGAATGACAACTTCAACTCGACGCGGTCTCCCGGCAGCGCGGCGACATCCAGCGCTTTGAGGTTGGCCGCTTGTACCATCGGCGACAGCAACGCTATCCATAGCGAAATACCGAAGGTTGCGAAAATCCTGTTCATTATTCGAGTTCCACTATGAGTGTTCTTTCAAAGGGATAGTCCGTGGCCGCTCCAGCCAGGCGCCTTCGCCGTCAGGAACGATTTCGACCACGTCGACTTGCGAGCCGCTGATGGCGACGATCCGGCCATCGTTGCGCCCCAGGTAATCGCCGACTTTCAGCCGATGCACACCGCCCGCCCCGCGCAACAGCGCAAAGGAGCCCGCCGCATTGGAGATCGTGCCGACCATTTCAAACTGCTCGATGTTGAAACCTTCGAGGTACTGCTTGACCCGGCTGGGGTCTGGTTTGACATTGCGTGCGCCATGCTTCTGGCCGGCCAGATCAACCCTGAGCTGCCGGGAAAACGGACTTCGCAAGTTAGCGGCGCTGTAGGTGAACGTTGGGTAAGACCGGAATGTCGGCGTTGGTTCAATCCTGCCGGGCACACGCAGACGCATTTCGTTCATGTAAGCGTCGAGATCACTGAAGTCATTGCTGCCACCACAACCGGCCAGGGCGGCCAACATCCCGATCATCGGAAAAATACGAATCGGGCTCATTTTTGCAGCCCCTTGTCGTTGTAGCGGTAAGTCTTGGCGAGGATGCTCATGCGCAATTTCGCGCCGCCTTCGGGGTTGGCCGGGGCAAGGTCGAAGTCATGCAGGGTGACGATCCGTGGCAGCCCGGCCACGCCACTGACGAACGTGGCGAGGTCATGATAGGCACCGGTGACGGTGATCTGGATCGGCAGTTCGATGTAGAACGGCTGAGTGACCTCAGGCAGCAGTTTGATCTCTTCAAACTCCAGCCCGCTTCCGAGGCCGGTACGGGTGATGTCCTCCAGCAGGCCAGGCACTTCGGTGTCGCTGGGCAGTTGCCGCAGGAGTACGCCGAAGGAGTTCTCCATTTCCTTCATCTGCTGGGTGTACAGCTCAAGATTCGCCGCCATGTGGGCCTTGGTGGCGAATTGCTCCTTGAGGGTCGACTCTTCCTCGCGCTTGAGTTCAAGCTGGCTCTCAAGGTCACTGATGGAAAAGCTGTAGCCCAGCGCCAACACCAGAATCATCAATAGAAGACCCGCCAGCACCTTGATGGCGGGTGGCCAGGACCCCATGTTGTTGGTATCCAGATCGTTGATGTCGATCTTGCGCAGCCCTTCGATCCATTCGGCCGGCCTCATTGAACGGCCTCCACGGCAGCAGGCTGGGTCTGACGCACGGTCAACTGAAAGACGTTGGCCTGATCCAGTTGGCCTGCGGTGGTCGCCTTGACCTCTGTCAGGGTGGGCGCATCGAACCAGTCCGATGCATCCAGATTACGCATCAAGTCAGAAACACGGTTATTGGATTCTGCCGCGCCAGTGATGGACAGGGTTTTACCTTCCATTTTCACCTCGGTGAAATAGACCCCGTCCGGCAGGGTGCGCGCCAACTGATCGAAGATCCGCCCGCTGATCGGACGATTGCCCTGCAGGTCCTGAATGATGCGCATGCGCTCGACCAGTTGCTGTCGCCGCGCCTTGAGGTCGCTGATCTGTTTGATCCGCTCGTCGACCACCGCAATCTGTTTACCGATGTAATCGTTTCGGGCGACCTGTCGGTCGATGGCGCCGTTGATGGCCCGATCCGCGACCAGCACCACTGCCACAGCGCCCACCAGCACGCCGACCAGCGCCAGCAAAAAGCGTTTGCGGCGTGCGTCCCGCAGCTCTTCGCGCCAAGGTAAAAGGTTGATCCGCGCCATCAGTCGAAGCTCCTGAGGGCTAACCCGCAGGCGATCATCAGCGCCGGCGCATCGCTGGCCAGGGCACCAGCGTTTACCTTGCTGCCCAGGGTCATGTCGGAAAATGGATTGGCCACTTGCGTCGAAGTGCCCAGTCGCTCTTCGATCAATCGATCCAGCCCCGGGACCGAAGCGGTGCCGCCAGCCAACAGGATATGGTCGACCGAGGTGTACTGGCCGGAAGCAAAGAAAAACTGCAACGAACGCGACACTTGCTGCACCAGCGCATCACGGAAAGGCTGCAACACTTCGCTGACGTAATCGTCCGGCAAACCGCCCTGCTTCTTCGCCAGCCCCGCTTGCTCAACGGTCAGGCCATAACGCCGCTGGATTTCTTCCGTCAGTTGTCGACCGCCGAACAACTGTTCGCGGGTGTAGATGATTTTCCCGTTGCGCAGGACGCTCAGGGTGGTCATGGTCGCGCCGATGTCGACCACGGCGACCGTCAGATCCTCGCGAGACGCCGCCAGATGCCCGGTCAGCAGGCCGAAGGAGCGTTCCAGCGCGTAAGCCTCGACATCGACCACGCGCGCCGTCAGGCCGGCCAGTGCGAGCGCCGCTTCACGAACTTCGACGTTTTCCTTGCGACAGGCTGCCAGCAGCACACTGACCCGTTCCGGGTTGCGTGCCGATACGCCCTGCACTTCAAAGTCGATGGCGACTTCGTCCAGTGGATAAGGGATGTATTGATCGGCCTCGATCTTCAGCTGGTTTTCCATCTCGTCGTCGGAAAGACCTGCATCCATTTCGATGGTTTTGGTGATGACGGCAGAACCGGCCACGGCGACGGCCACATTCTTGAGGCTGGTTCTGGCCTTGAGCAGCACGCGTGAAAGGGCCTGACCCACGCCTTCGAGCTCGGCGATATTTTTCTCGACCACCGCGTTGGCGGGTAGCGGTTCTACCGCATAAGCCTCGACCCGATAGCGGTCGCCCTGGCGGCTAAGCTCAAGCAGCTTCACCGACGTGGAGCTGATGTCGATCCCCAAAAGCGTATTGGCTTTTTTATTGAAGAGTCCTAGCACTACCAATTCCCTATGACTATCCGTGTCTTACGGACTCTGTAATGTCCGTTGCGTTCAAACCACCCGTCTTGACAGCAGCGCAAATGACGCTCTCGACGTAAAAATGCTTATAATGCCCAGCGTTTTTTTCCGGTTTTTACTGCAAGCGCGGGTCGTTCCCTGTTTATCTGAACCCTGCTGCCTAATTCATTCTTTGCCCTGGATATCCCAAAGCCTTGATTCGTCTGCTGAAATTCTTCGGTTGGTCCATCGTCGCCGTTTTCTGCGGACTGCTCCTTGGTCTGAGCGGCGCGTTTCTTTACCTTAGTCCGGGATTACCTTCTGTGGAGGCTCTGCGAAGCATCCAGTTGCAGATTCCATTGCGCGTCTACAGCAGCGACAACAAGTTGATCGCAGAGTTTGGCGAAATGCGCCGTACACCGATCCGTTTCGCCGACATTCCCCCCAATTTCATTAATGCGTTACTAAGTGCTGAAGACGACAATTTCGCCAACCACTACGGCGTCGATCCCAGCAGCCTGATGCGTGCCGCCACCCAATTGGTCAAAAGCGGACACATCCAGTCCGGCGGCAGCACCATCACCATGCAGGTGGCGAAGAACTTCTTCCTGACCAGCGAACGCAGCTTCTCGCGCAAGACCACTGAAATTCTCCTGGCCCTGCAGATCGAACGGCAGCTGACCAAGGACGAGATCCTCGAGCTGTATGTCAACAAGATCTATCTGGGCAACCGCGCCTACGGCATCGAGGCCGCGGCGCAGGTTTACTACGGCAAGTCGATTCGTGACGTCAGCCTGGCGCAGATGGCGATGATCGCCGGCCTGCCGAAAGCTCCGTCGCGCTTCAACCCGCTGGCCAACCCGGCCCGCAGCAAGGAACGTCGCGACTGGATCCTTGGCCGCATGTACAAGCTCGGCAAGATCACCGAGAGCGATTACACCGCCGCGATCAACGAGCCGCTGAACGCCAGCTATCACGTGCCGACCCCGGAAGTGAACGCGCCGTACATTGCTGAAATGGCCCGCGCCGAAATGGTCGGCCGCTACGGCAGCGATGCCTACACCGAGGGTTTCCGCGTCACGACCACCGTGCCGAGCAACCTGCAGGAAATGGCCAACACGGCCGTCCACGAAGGCCTGATGACCTACGATCAGCGTCACGGCTATCGCGGTCCCGAGTCGCGCCTGCCGGGCAAGACCCGCGAGGTCTGGATCTCGGAGCTGACCAAGCAGCGCACCATCAGCGGCCTTGAGCCGGCCATCGTCACGCAGGTCGAGAAGAACGGCCTGCAAGTGCTGACCCGTACCGGCGACGAACACATCGGCTGGGACAGCATGAAATGGGCGCGGCCGTTCCTGAACACCAACAGCATGGGCGCCAACCCAAAGCAGCCCTCGGATGTGGCTCAGGTCGGTGATCTGATTCGCGTACAGCGTCAGCCGGACAATTCGCTGAAATTCAGCCAGATCCCGCAAGCTCAGGGCGCACTGGTCTCCCTTGATCCGCAGAACGGCGCGATTCGCTCGCTGGTCGGCGGTTTCGCCTTCGAGCAGAGCAACTACAACCGTGCCCTGCAGGCCAAGCGCCAGCCGGGCTCAAGCTTCAAACCGTTCGTGTACAGCGCCGCGCTGGATAACGGCTACACCGCCGCCAGCCTGGTGAACGACGCACCGATCGTGTTTGTCGACGAATACCTGGACAAGGTCTGGCGTCCGAAGAACGACACCAACACCTTCCTCGGCCCGATCCGCCTGCGTGAAGGGCTGTACAAGTCGCGCAACCTGGTGTCGATCCGCCTGGTGCAGGCGCTCGGCGTCGATCGCACCATCGACTACATCAGCAAGTTCGGCTTCAACAAGCAGGACCTGCCGCGCAACCTGTCGCTGGCCCTGGGCACCGCGACCCTGACGCCAATGGAAATCGCCACCGGCTGGAGCACGTTCGCCAACGGCGGCTTCAAGATCACCCCGTACATCATCGACAAGATCGAAAGCCGCAATGGCGACACGCTGTTCGTCGCCAATCCGCCAAGCGTGCCGAAAGGCGATGTGACCACCGACGGCATCGCCGCGCCGACCGCCGAGGCCTTTACGGTCAATGCGACGCCGGGCGAAGCTCCGGGTCTGCCAACACCTCAGGCACCGGCCGTGGCCGAACGCATTGTCGATGGTCGCACCACTTACATCCTCAACAGCATGCTCGAGGACGTGATCAAACTCGGCACCGGCCGTCGCGCACTGGCCTTGGGGCGCCCCGATATTGCAGGCAAAACCGGTACGACCAACGAATCGAAGGATGCCTGGTTCTCGGGCTATAACGCCGATTACGTGACCACCGTCTGGACCGGTTTCGACCAACCGGAAAGCCTGGGCAAACGCGAGTTCGGCGGCACTGTCGCCCTGCCGATCTGGATGAACTACATGGGCGCCGCGCTCAAAGACAAGCCGCCACACACGCAACCGGAACCGGAAGGCATCCTCAGCCTGCGGGTTGACCCGGTCAGCGGCCGGGCAGCCACCCCAGGCACGCCTGGAGCGTACTTCGAGCTGTTCAAGGCCGAAGATACGCCACCGTCGGTGAATGAGCTGGGCAACGGCAATGCGCCGGGCAGCCCGCTGCCAGCGGATGAAGCGGCGCCGATCGATCTGTTCTGATCGCAGCACCACCCGAAAAGCCCCGCCTTCGAGAGAAGCGCGGGGCTTTTTGTTGGCTGCAGGTTTTGCGTTGTCTTTTAGGGCCTCTTCGCGGGCAAGCCTCGCTCCTACAGGTTTTGTGCCGGTCGCGAAAACTGCGTACAACACAAAACCTGTAGGAGCTGGCTTGCCAGCGATGAGGCCCTCACCGACAACACAAAACCTGCAGGCATAAAAAAACCCCGACTCACCAGAGCCGGGGCTTTTTGTTTGATGCGACTACGGCTTAGCCGTTGAACACATCATCCACGCTTTTCAGCGGGTAGTTCTTCGGATACGGCAGGGTTGCCACGCCGGTCTCGATTGCAGCCTTGGCCACGGCATCGGAGATCAGGGTGATCAGACGCTTGTCCATTGGCTTCGGAATGATGTACTCACGACCGAATTCCAGCTTGATGCCGCCGTAGGCGTCGCACACTTCCTGAGGAACCGGCAGTTTGGCCAGTTCACGCAGAGCGTTGGCTGCTGCCACTTTCATTTCTTCGTTGATGCGCTTGGCGCGAACGTCCAGGGCACCACGGAAGATGAACGGGAAGCCCAGTACGTTGTTGACCTGGTTCGGGTAGTCCGAACGGCCGGTCGCCATGATCACGTCGTTACGGGTGGCGTGTGCCAGTTCCGGGGAGATTTCCGGATCCGGGTTCGAGCACGCGAACACGATCGGGTTGGCCGCCATGGACAGCAGGCCTTCAGCGCTCAACAGGTTCGGACCGGACAGGCCGACGAACACGTCTGCGCCTTGCAGGGCGTCAGCCAGGGTGCGCTTGTCGGTCGCGTGAGCGAAGACAGCCTTGTACTGGTTCAGGTCGTCACGGCCGGAGTGGATCACGCCGGTACGGTCAACCATGTAGATGTTTTCGATGTTGGCGCCCATGCTCACCAGCAATTTCATGCAGGAGATGGCGGCCGCACCGGCACCCAGGCAGACGATCTTGGCGTCGGCGAGGGTTTTGCCAGCGATTTCCAGGGCGTTGATCATGCCGGCGGCGGTCACGATTGCGGTACCGTGCTGGTCATCGTGGAATACCGGGATGTCGCACTGCTCGATCAGAGCGCGTTCGATCTCAAAGCACTCAGGTGCCTTGATGTCTTCCAGGTTGATGCCACCGAAGGTGATGGAGATGCGCTTGACGGTGTCGATGAAGGCTTGCGGGCTTTCGGAGTCGACTTCGATGTCGAAAACGTCGATACCGGCGAAGCGCTTGAACAGCACGCCTTTACCTTCCATCACTGGCTTGGAAGCCAATGGGCCGAGGTTACCCAGGCCCAGAATCGCGGTGCCATCGGAAATGACTGCAACCAGGTTGCCTTTACCGGTGTATTTGTAGGCCAGTTCAGGATCGCGGGCGATTTCGCGTACTGGTTCGGCTACGCCGGGGCTGTAGGCCAGCGACAGGTCGCGGGCGGTAGCGGTGGCCTTGGTGAGCTCGACACTCAGCTTACCTGGACGAGGATGGGCGTGATATTCGAGAGCGGCAGTTTTCAGATCAGACATGGGGGCATTCCGCTTTT
The DNA here is from genome assembly GCF_014852385.1 of Pseudomonas sp. PDM03. Lineage (NCBI taxonomy): Bacteria > Pseudomonadati > Pseudomonadota > Gammaproteobacteria > Pseudomonadales > Pseudomonadaceae > Pseudomonas > Pseudomonas sp. PDM03. The sequence continues at coordinate 182,813 of NZ_JACVBM010000011.1, forward strand.
ACTGTTGGACAGACTGGTCAGCGAGGATACGCGCCTCGCAAAGTCCCCACAAGACTGACCAGTCACCCCTGTCAAGCGCCCCGCCCTACGACTTTGGGCCAAGAGCCACGGAACACAAGGGATAGACTGTTCACAATCGACAATAAAAATGTCTACAATTTTTTATCAAGGCGCCGCTTGCAACATCGCCGGATCGGTCAATGGAAGGAGCCAGCGCGCTTGCCCCGCTTGCAATCCGCCACGGCGCGAACGGTCCACGATCCAGCCACGGGCCTCGACCTGCTTGCCTTTCAGGCGCTCCAGCGCCGCACCATCAAATTGCTCCAGCACATTGGGCGCAACACGCAGTACAAGAGAATCCTGCAACTCGATCCAAACACCGCCACGATTGCGCTGAACCTTGCTCACACGCCCACTGACCACCGCGAAGCCGGACGTGTTGATCTGCTCCGCTTTCAGTACAGGCGACTGGCGCCACACACCGAGCCCGGCTTGCCGCGCACTGCGTTCCGCTGCTTGCTGACAGGCCACCAGATCGACATTCGGGGCGACCGCCACCTGGAAACCGAGCCCTTCTGCGAGCATCTGCGCTTCGAGGTTGGCACCCTTGGCGTCATAAAGATGCGCAAGGGTACGACCGTAGTGATCCTTGCTCTCTTTACCCGGCAGCACACCGACCCGCCCGCCGCTGGCAGCCACCAATGCTTCCAGGCGCTTGCGCGCCGCCACGGCGAACGGCTCGTCGGAGCGGCCCTGTTTACCCAGCTCGGGCGTATTCAAGCCGATCATGCGCACGCTACGGCCATCGCTCAGGCGCAGCGTGTCGCCATCCACCACCCGTTGCACCGCGACCGACGTCAGCCCGCTCGGCACCGGACAGAAGGCCTGGGCACCCGAAAGCCAAATCGCGGACACAAAAAAGGCGCCCGCAAGGGACGCCTTTTTTATCAGTCTGGAGAAGCCGGAACGACCTTCCAAAATGATTGGCCTTAGGCCTTTTTCGCGCCGAAAGCACCGAAACGGTCTGCGAAGCGCTGAACGCGGCCGCCAGTGTCCAGAGTCTTTTGCTTACCGGTGTAGAACGGGTGGCATTCGTTGCAAACGTCGATCGCCAGGGCTTTGCCGAAGGTCGAACGGGTTTCGAACTTGTTGCCACAGCTGCAGGTAACAGCGATGGCTGGGTATTCTGGATGGATATCAGCTTTCATGGTGTCTTCCTCGGGCTGCGTGCCGCCACCCAACACTATTGTTGAATACCGCACGTAATTAGGCCGCGGATTCTACCAGACAATCTCAATCACGCAAGCTGTCGCTTAGACCGACCGTCTGCTAGGCTCCCGACCCAATACGCGATCCCCTGCAGGAGTGAACCTGCTCGCGATAACGGTCTGCCAGTCGCCGCAATATTGACTGCAAGATTGCTATCGCGAGCAGGCTCACTCCTACAGGTTATATGTCACGCCCCCTATTGTTTGTTGATCGAGACCCCCCGCGTGCCCGACGCCATTTTGCGCCTCGCCCTGCCTTCGCCCCTGCGCCGCCTGTTCGATTACCGTGCCCCGGCCGGTGTCCTGCGCGCCCAGTTGCAACCGGGCATGCGCCTGCGCGTGCCTTTCGGCCGACGGGAGATGATCGGGATTCTGGTGGAGGTCACCGACACCAGCGAAGTGCCGGCAGAAAAGCTCAAGCCGGCCCTGGCCCTGCTCGACGCCACGCCGCCCTTGCCGCCAGCGCTGTTCAAGCTGTGCCTGTGGACCTCTCAGTATTATCAGCACAGCCTCGGCGATACCTTGAGCTGGGCGCTGCCGGTGTTGTTGCGTCAGGGCGAACTGGCCGAAGCGCGCCAGGAACGTTTCTGGTCTGCCGCGCCTGGCGCCAGCCTCGATGACCCGCGCATCGCCCGGGCCCCGCGTCAGCGTGAGGCGTTGGCAACCCTGGCGCAGCATCCTCATGGCGTCGCCCATCAGTTGCTGAGCAAGCTGATGCTGAGCAAGGACAGCCTCGACCTGCTGCTGGCCAAGGATCTGGTGCAAGTGGAGATCCGCAAGCACGCCCCCGGCGCCCGCCACGAGCACTGGCTGGCGCAACCGGAATTGCCGCTAAACCCTGAACAACGCGCCGCCTATGAAGCGATTCGCGCCGGGTTCGACAGTTATCACGCGTTCTTGCTGGCCGGGGTCACCGGCAGCGGCAAGACCGAAGTCTATTTGCAGTTGATCCGCGAAACCCTTGAAGCCGGCAAGCAAGCACTGGTACTGATCCCGGAGATCAACCTCGGCCCGCAAACCCTGGCGCGCTTCGAACAACGGTTCAATGCACGCATCGCGCTGATCCACTCGGCGGTCAACGATCGCGAGCGACTTGAAGCCTGGCTCGCCGCGCGCGACGGCGACGCCGACATTATTATCGGCACCCGTTCGGCGCTGTTCACGCCGATGAAAAACCCCGGCCTGATCATCATCGACGAAGAGCACGACGGCTCTTATAAACAGCAGGAAGGCCTGCGCTATCACGCCCGTGACCTGGCATTGGTCCGCGCACGACAGGAAAACATCCCGATCGTGCTCGGTTCCGCCACGCCTTCACTGGAAAGCCTGCACAACGCCTACACCGGGCGTTACGGCCTCCTACGCTTGAATGAACGCGCTGGCGGCGCCAAGCAGCCGCGCTTCCTGCGCCTGGATGTGAAAAGTCGCCCGCTCGACAGCGGCATTTCCGGGCCGATGCACCAGGCCATCGGCCAGACACTCGCGGCCGGCCAGCAAGTATTGGTGTTCCTCAACCGTCGAGGTTTCGCCCCGACGCTGCTGTGCCACGACTGCGGCTGGATGTCCGAATGCCAGCGCTGCGATGCGCGAATGACCGTGCACCAGCGCTCCGGCGAACTGCGCTGCCACCATTGTGGCTACGTCGAACGCGTCCCCCGGCACTGTCCGAAGTGCGGCAAAGTGGATTTGCGGCCGGTGGGCGCCGGCACCGAGCGTGCCGAGGAACGCCTGGCCATTCTGTTCCCGGATGTTCCGGTGCTGCGGGTCGACCGCGACAGCACGTCGCGCAAGGACGCGATGAATCAACTGTTCGCGACCATTCAGAAGGGTCACCCGTGCATTCTGGTGGGCACGCAAATGCTTGCCAAAGGGCATCACTTTCCTCGGGTGACGCTGGTGTCGATTCTCGATGCCGACGGCGGCTTGTTCTCCGGTGACTTCCGCGCCAGTGAGCGCATGGCGCAACTGATCGTGCAGGTCGCCGGCCGCGCGGGGCGGGCCGAAGAGCCGGGCAAAGTGATCATCCAGACCCATCTGGCGGACCATCCGCTGCTGGTGCAACTGACTGAACAAGGCTATTTCGCTTTTGCCGAGCAGGCGCTGAGCGAACGACGCTCCGCCGGTTTGCCGCCGTTTGCGCATTTGGCGCTGTTGCGAGCCGAAGCGCACAAACCGGGGCAGGCGGAAGGGTTTCTCGACGAGGCATGCAGCGAGGCCGAGCGTTTGCTGGCTGAACAAAATCTGACCGGGATCGAATTGCTCGGGCCGGTGCCCGCACCGATGGAACGTCGGGCCGGGCGTTATCGCGCGCAGTTATTGTTGCAGGCAACGGCCCGGGCGCCGCTGCACCGGTTGCTGGCCAGTTGGTTGCTGGTGCTGGAGCAGATGCCGAGCGGGCGGGCGGTGCGCTGGTCTTTGGATGTCGATCCCGTGGATTTGTATTGATCAATCGGCCGCCATCGCCGGCAAGCCGGCTCCTACAAGGATTCGCGGCGCTCATCGGTACTTTGTAGGAGCTGGCTTGCCGGCGATAGCGGTCTATTTGTCACCACATATCCACAACCTGCCCGCTATAGTTGGCAAGCCCGCCTTCGCAACGGATAATGCCCAGTTTTTCCACCAGCGCATCGAAGCGCCGCCGCGCTTGCGGTCGAAAGAGAAGACCATGAAAGACACCATTCGCCAGTTGATCCAACAAGCCATCACCCAACTCGTCAACGAAGGTGTGTTGCCTGAAGGCCTGACGCCGGCGATCCAGGTGGAAAACTCCCGTGACAAGAAGAACGGCGACTTCGCCAGCAACATCGCCATGATGCTGGCCAAGCCGGCCGGCATGAAGCCGCGCGATCTGGCCGAGAAAATCATCGCCGCGCTGCCGGCTGACGAAAACGTCACCAAGACCGAAATCGCCGGTCCTGGTTTCCTGAATTTCTTCCAGAACACCGACGCCCTGGCCGCCCGCCTCGACGCCGCACTGGCCGACGAGCACATCGGCGTGCGCAAGGCCGGCCCGGCGCAACGCACCGTGGTCGACCTGTCGGCACCCAACCTCGCCAAAGAGATGCACGTCGGCCACTTGCGCTCGACCATCATCGGCGACGGCGTGGCCCGCGTTCTGGAGTTCCTCGGCGACGACGTGATCCGTCAGAACCACGTGGGCGACTGGGGCACCCAGTTCGGCATGCTGATGGCGCATCTAATAGAGCAGAAAAAATTCGACAGAAGCGAAAACTTGGCGGACTTGGAAGAGTTTTATCGCGCAGCCAAGAAACGGTTCGATGAAGACCCGAAGTTTGCCAATCATGCTCGGCAACTGGTTGTAGATCTGCAAGCAGGTGACCGAAACTGCCGAGACGTTTGGCAAAGCTTCAGAGACATTTCTCTGTCCCACTGCCAAGCAATCTATGAAGAATTGAACGTCAAACTGACCATGGCCGACGTGATGGGCGAAAGCGCCTACAACGACGACCTGATCAACGTGGTCAACGACCTCAAGGCCGCTGGCATGCTGGTCGAGAGCAACGGCGCCCAGTGCGTGTTCCTCGACGAGTTCAAGAACGCTGACGGCGACCCGCTGCCGGTGATCATCGTCAAGGCGGATGGCGGCTACCTCTACGCCACCACCGACCTGGCGGCAGTGCGTTATCGCAGTGGCAAACTCAAGGCTGATCGCGCGCTGTACTTTGTCGACCAGCGCCAGGCCCTGCACTTCCAGCAAGTGTTCGCCGTCGCCCGCAAGGCCGGCTTCGTGACGCACCCGATGGAAATGGAACACATGGGCTTCGGCACCATGAACGGCGCCGATGGCCGTCCGTTCAAGACCCGCGATGGCGGCACCGTGAAGCTGATCGACCTGCTGACCGAAGCCCAGGAGCGCGCCTACAACCTGGTCAAAGAGAAAAACCCGGAGCTGGCCGAAGACGAGCTGCGCAACATCGCCAAGGTCGTGGGCATCGGCGCAGTGAAATACGCCGACCTGTCCAAGCACCGCACCAGCGACTACAGCTTCAACTTCGACCTGATGCTGAACTTCGAAGGCAACACCGCGCCGTACCTGCTGTACGCGTACACCCGCGTGGCGGGCGTGTTCCGCAAGCTCGGCAAGGACTTCAGCGAAGTCGAAGGCCAGATCGTCCTGGAAGCCGCGCATGAACATGAGCTGGCAGCCAAACTCGCGCAATTTGGCGAAATCCTGAACAACGTGTCCGAGAAAGGCACGCCGCACATCCTCTGCACCTACCTGTACGACGTTGCCGGCCTGTTCTCCAGTTTCTACGAGAACTGCCCGATCCTCAGTGCTGAAACCCCGGCGCAAATGCAAAGCCGCCTGCGTCTTGCCGCGCTGACCGGCCGCACTCTCAAGCAAGGCCTGGAACTCTTGGGTCTGGAAACTCTGGAGCGTATGTAAGTTGGCTGCCAAGAAAAAACCTGCACCCAAGCGTGGCGCCAGCCGTTACCAAGCTCCTGCAAAGCAACCGATCCCGGGTTGGTTGTGGATGGCCATCGGCCTGACGGTCGGCGCGTTCATTGTGTTCCTGATGAAGCTGGAACCGGGCAAGGGCAGCGACAGCGTCAAGCGCGAGAAGATCGAGCAGCAGAAAGCCACCAAGGTCGCCGAGGCCAACAAGACCCCGCCGAGCCCGACGCAACCGGTGAAGCCGAAGTACGACTTCTACACCTTGCTGCCGGAATCGGAAGTCATCGTGCCGCCGGATGCCGTGCCGGAGAAAACACCGCCGACGCCGGCTGTTCCGACCACACCGGTAACCCCGGCGGAAGCGGCGAAGATCGACACGGCGCGGGCTCAGGCGGCATTGGCTGGCATCACCCCGCCGCCACCGCCACCCGTGGCCAAGGCGGCACCGGTGACCAAGTTCTTCCTGCAGGCCGGTTCGTTCCGCAAGGAGGCTGATGCAGACAAGGTGCGCGCGCAGATCATCCTGCTCGGCCAGGCGGTGGCGGTTGAGTCCGGCACGGTGAAGGACGAGACGTGGTATCGGGTGTTGGTCGGGCCGTTCAGCAACCGCGAACAACTGACCACCGCGCAGAAACAACTGGCTGGGGCCGGGTTCAGCAACCTGTTGTTACAACAACGCCAGAACCGCTGATACCGTCCCCAAGACCGCGTTATCGTTCATCGCCGGCAAGCCGGCTCCTACAGGTTATGCATCGTTCGCGATATCGTGAACGCCGTGAAATCCACGGTTCACTGTATCCGTGAAAATCGCGCAACCTGTAGGAGCCAGCTTGCTGGCGATGGCGTCAGATCAGACAACACACCTTCCCCCGCGCAACACCGCTCGTCCCCTCTCCCGCCCCGCAGTTGAAAAACGCTCCACCACCCCCATATGAGTTGGCATAAGGCATTTTCGCCCCGCTGCGTGGAGACTCTCCCTTGACCACCATCGTTTCAGTTCGCCGCCACGGCAAAGTCGTCATGGGCGGCGACGGCCAGGTTTCTCTCGGCAATACCGTGATGAAAGGCAACGCGAAGAAAGTTCGTCGCCTCTACCACGGCGAAGTCCTCGCCGGTTTTGCTGGCGCCACGGCCGACGCCTTTACCCTTTTCGAGCGCTTCGAAGGTCAACTGGAGAAACACCAGGGCCATCTGGTTCGCGCCGCCGTCGAACTCGCCAAAGAATGGCGCACCGACCGCACCCTCAGCCGCCTCGAAGCCATGCTCGCGGTCGCCAACAAAGACGCGTCCCTGATCATCACCGGCAACGGCGACGTTGTTGAGCCTGAACAAGGCCTGATCGCCATGGGTTCCGGCGGCGCCTACGCCCAGGCCGCCGCCAGTGCGCTGCTGAAGAAAACCGACCTGTCAGCCCGGGAAATCGTCGAAACCGCCCTCGGCATTGCCGGCGACATCTGTGTATTCACCAACCACACCCAGACCATTGAGGAGCAGGACTGCGCCAAAGGCGACGAGTAAGTCTGTTTCGGCCCCACGCCACGACTCATCTTGTTTAAGGTCCGTCAAAATATTATGTCCATGACTCCCCGTGAAATCGTCCACGAACTCAACCGCCATATCATCGGCCAGGACGATGCCAAACGCGCCGTCGCCATCGCGCTGCGTAACCGCTGGCGCCGGATGCAACTGCCGGAAGAGCTGCGCGTTGAAGTAACGCCGAAGAACATCCTGATGATCGGTCCGACCGGTGTCGGCAAAACCGAGATCGCCCGTCGCCTGGCCAAACTGGCCAACGCACCGTTCATCAAAGTCGAAGCGACCAAGTTCACCGAAGTCGGCTACGTTGGCCGCGATGTCGAGTCGATCATTCGTGACCTGGCCGATGCTGCCATCAAGCTGCTGCGCGAACAGGAAATGACCAAGGTTCGCCACCGCGCCGAAGACGCCGCCGAAGAGCGCATCCTCGACGCCCTGCTGCCACCGGCGCGCATGGGCTTCAACAACGATGACGCCCCGTCGGCCGACTCCAACACCCGCCAGCTGTTCCGCAAGCGCCTGCGCGAAGGCCAGCTGGATGACAAAGAGATCGAAATCGAAGTCGCCGAAGTGTCCGGCGTCGATATCTCCGCGCCACCGGGCATGGAAGAAATGACCAACCAGTTGCAGAGCCTGTTCGCCAATATGGGCAAGGGCAAACGCAAGAGCCGCAAGCTCAAGGTCAAGGAAGCGCTGAAACTGGTCCGCGACGAAGAAGCCAGCCGCCTGGTCAACGATGAAGAGCTGAAGGCCAAGGCGCTGGAAGCGGTCGAGCAGCACGGTATCGTGTTCATCGACGAAATCGACAAGGTTGCCAAGCGCGGTAACTCCGGTGGCGTCGACGTGTCCCGTGAAGGCGTGCAACGCGACTTGCTGCCGCTGATCGAAGGCTGCACCGTCAACACCAAACTGGGCATGGTCAAGACCGACCACATCCTGTTCATCGCTTCCGGTGCGTTCCACTTGAGCAAGCCAAGCGATCTGGTGCCTGAGCTGCAAGGCCGTCTGCCGATTCGTGTCGAGCTGAAAGCGCTGACGCCGGAAGACTTTGAACGCATCCTCAGCGAACCGCACGCCTCGCTCACCGAGCAATATTGCGCACTGCTGAAAACCGAAGGCCTGGCCATCGAGTTCCAGCCGGATGGCATCAAGCGCATCGCCGAGATCGCCTGGCAGGTCAACGAGAAAACCGAGAACATCGGTGCCCGTCGCCTGCACACGCTGCTCGAGCGCCTGCTCGAAGAGGTGTCGTTCAGCGCCGGCGACCTGGCCAGCGCTCACGACGACAAGGTGATCCTGATCGACGCCGACTACGTCAACAGCCACCTCGGCGAATTGGCGCAGAACGAAGACCTGTCCCGTTATATCCTGTAGGCATGCGACCTCCTGTAGGAGCCGGCTTGCTGGCGATGGCGTACTTGAAATCGCCATCGCCAGCAAGCCGGCTCCTACAGAGGTTCAGACCTCGCGCTTCAATACGGACTTTGGTCATGATCCCCACCGACATCAAACTGCACAAAGCCTCGAAAACCCTGTCGCTCAAATACGCGTCCGGCGAGGAACATCACCTGCCCGCCGAGTTCTTGCGCGTGCACTCTCCTTCCGCCGAGGTCCAGGGCCACGGCAAACCTATCCTGCAATTTGGCAAGATCGGCGTAGGCCTGACCAAGGTAGAACCGGCCGGTCAGTACGCACTGAAATTGACCTTCGATGACGGCCACGACAGCGGCCTGTTCACCTGGGAATATCTGTACCAGTTGGGCGTGCGCCAAGAGGATCTCTGGAACGATTATCTTGCCGAACTGAAAGCGGCCGGAAAGACCCGAGACCCTAACGAATCTGTCGTCAAGCTGATGCTCTAACCCGCGCCTCTTGCGCATTAGAAGGCATTTTCTAATTTCATCTGTTTGAATGCTTGGCCGCGAGGTCAGTCATTAGCCTGCTTGCGAAAAAAATTAAACTCGGGTAACCAATGGAGCTGGCAAGTTACCTGCAGTGCTCTCTGAACTAAAAAGCAGCGATGCAGAATTATCGGTCACCCGAGCAGTAGTACCTGGCATTGGCTGTGTGACTACACGGCTGGACTCAGGTACTCGTCTCAGGACAATGGAGCGTCGTAGATGAGTAACAAGAATAACGATGACTTGAAGAATCAAGCCTCGGAAAACACCTTGGGGCTTAATCCTGTCGTTGGGCTGCGTGGAAAGGATCTACTGGCTTCTGCTCGAATGGTGCTCAGGCAGGCCATTAAACAACCGATTCACAGTGCGAAGCATGTCGCTCATTTCGGTCTTGAACTGAAGAACGTGCTGTTCGGCAAATCCGAACTGCTACCGACCAGCGATGACCGTCGCTTTGCCGATCCGGCCTGGAGCCAGAACCCGCTCTACAAACGTTATTTGCAAACCTACCTGGCGTGGCGCAAGGAACTCCACGACTGGATCGACGACAGTAACCTCGGGCCCAAGGATGTGGCACGCGGGCATTTCGTGATCAACCTCATGACCGAAGCCATGGCCCCGACCAACACGGCGGCCAACCCGGCAGCGGTCAAACGCTTCTTCGAAACCGGTGGCAAGAGCCTGCTCGACGGCCTCTCGCACCTGGCCAAGGATCTGGTGCACAACGGCGGCATGCCGAGCCAGGTCAACATGGGTGCATTCGAAGTCGGCAAGAGCCTGGGCGTGACCGAAGGTGCGGTGGTTTTCCGTAACGACGTGCTGGAGCTGATCCAGTACCGGCCGACCACCGAGCAGGTGCATGAGCGCCCATTGCTGGTGGTGCCGCCACAGATCAACAAGTTCTACGTTTTCGACCTGAGCCCGGACAAAAGCCTGGCGCGTTTCTGCCTGCGCAATCACGTGCAGACCTTCATCGTCAGCTGGCGCAACCCGACCAAGGAACAGCGCGAATGGGGCCTGTCGACCTACATCGAAGCGCTCAAGGAAGCGGTTGATGTGGTCACCGCGATCACCGGCAGCAAAGACGTGAACATGCTCGGCGCCTGCTCCGGCGGCATCACCTGCACCGCGTTGCTGGGCCACTACGCCGCAATCGGCGAGAAGAAAGTCAACGCCCTGACGCTGCTGGTCAGCGTGCTGGACACCACCCTGGACAGCGACGTCGCACTGTTCGTCGACGAACAGACCCTCGAAGCCGCCAAGCGCCATTCCTATCAGGCCGGTGTACTGGAAGGCCGCGACATGGCGAAAGTGTTCGCCTGGATGCGCCCCAACGATCTGATCTGGAACTATTGGGTCAACAACTACCTGCTCGGCAACGAGCCGCCGGTGTTCGACATTCTGTTCTGGAACAACGACACCACCCGGTTGCCCGCCGCGTTCCACGGCGACCTGATCGAAATGTTCAAAAACAATCCGCTGATCCGCCCGGATGCACTGGAAGTGTGCGGCACGCCGATCGACCTGAAGCAGGTCACGGCCGACATCTTTTCCCTGGCGGGCACCAACGACCACATCACCCCGTGGAAGTCCTGCTACAAGTCGGCGCAACTGTTCGGCGGCAAGGTTGAGTTCGTGCTGTCCAGCAGCGGGCATATCCAGAGCATTCTGAACCCGCCGGGCAACCCGAAATCGCGCTACATGACGAGCGCCGAGATGCCGTTGAAGGCTGAGGAGTGGCAGGAAAACTCCACCAAGCACACCGATTCCTGGTGGCTGCACTGGCAGGCCTGGCAAGCCGAGCGTTCGGGCGAATTGAAAAAAGCCCCGACAAAACTGGGCAACAAGGCTTATCCCGAAGGTGAAGCAGCACCGGGCACTTACGTACACGAACGCTAAATGACCCCCGACCTGTAGGAGCCGGCTTGCTGGCGATGGCATCACTGCGGTTTCACAGTTTCACCGTGGTGATGCAATCGCCAGCAAGCCGGCTCCTACAGAATGGGGGCCGATCCACCCACAGGGCTTGAAGCATGCCGCAACCGTTCATTTTTCGTACCGTCGACCTGGATGGCCAGACCCTCCGCACGGCAGTACGCCCCGGCAAGCCTCACTTGACGCCCTTGCTGATTTTCAACGGCATCGGCGCCAACCTGGAGCTGGTGTTTCCGTTTGTCGCAGCATTGGACCCGGACCTCGAAGTCATCGCTTTCGACGTGCCCGGTGTCGGCGGTTCGTCGACGCCGAACCGGCCGTATCGTTTTCCGGGCCTGGCCAAACTCACGGCGCGCATGCTCGACTATCTCGATTACGGGAAAGTGAACGTGATCGGTGTGTCATGGGGTGGCGCCCTCGCCCAGCAGTTTGCTTACGACTACCCCGAGCGCTGCAAGAAACTGGTGCTGGCGGCGACGGCGGCGGGTGCGGTGATGGTGCCGGGCAAACCGAAAGTGCTGTGGATGATGGCCAGCCCACGGCGCTACATCCAGCCATCGCACGTGATCCGCATTGCGCCGATGATCTACGGCGGCTCGTTCCGTCGCGATCCGACACTGGCGGCCAGCCATGCGGCCAAGGTGCGCTCGGCGGGCAAACTCGGTTACTACTGGCAGCTGTTCGCCGGGCTCGGCTGGACCAGCATTCACTGGCTGCACAAGATCCACCAACCGACGCTGGTGCTGGCCGGCGACGATGACCCGCTGATCCCGCTGATCAACATGCGCGTGCTGGCGTGGCGAATTCCCAATGCCCAGTTGCACATCATCGATGACGGGCACCTGTTCCTGATCACCCGCGCCGAGGCCGTGGCGCCGATCATCATGAAGTTTCTCGAGGAAGAACGGCAGCGCGCCGTGATGCATCCGCATCCGGCGCCATCGGGCGGTTAACCGACTCATCGTCGGTCGACAGGACGTCGCGCCGCGCAACAACCCGTTACAGCGTCTATGGTGTTCTGGTTCGGTGTGTTTGTATTTGGCCTGAAGACGAAGGAGTGTTGAGTCATGCGCGACAAACCAGCGAGGGAATCTTTGCCGACTCCCGCAGCGTTCATCAACGCACAGAGTGCGATTACCGGCCTGCGTGGCCGGGATCTGTTTTCGACCCTGCGCAGCGTTGCCGCCCATGGTTTGCGCAACCCCGTGCACAGCGCCCGACATGCGTTGAAGCTGGGCGGTCAACTGGGGCGCGTGTTGCTGGGCGAAACCCTGCACCCGACCAACCCCAACGACAATCGCTTTGCCGACCCCGCATGGAGCCTCAACCCGTTTTATCGCCGCAGTTTGCAGGCCTACCTGAGCTGGCAGAAACAGGTCAAAAGCTGGATCGACGAGAGCAACATGGACCCGGACGATCGCGCCCGCGCCCACTTTGCGTTCGCTTTGCTCAATGATGCGATGTCACCGTCCAACACCCTGCTCAATCCGCTGGCGGTCAAGGAAATCTTCAACTCCGGCGGCAACAGCCTGGTGCGTGGCATCAGTCACCTGGTCGATGATTTCCTGCACAACGACGGCCTGCCCAGGCAAGTGACCAAGCAGGCCTTCGAGGTCGGCAAGACGGTCGCGACCACCACCGGCGCCGTGGTGTTTCGCAATGAGCTGCTGGAACTGATCCAGTACAAGCCGATGAGCGAAAAGCAGTATTCCAAACCGCTGCTGGTGGTGCCGCCACAGATCAACAAGTACTACATTTTCGACCTGAGCCCGAATAACAGCTTCGTCCAGTTCGCCCTGAAAAACGGCTTGCAAACCTTCATGATCAGTTGGCGCAACCCCGATGTGCGCCATCGTGAATGGGGCCTTTCGACCTACGTCGAAGCCGTCGAAGAAGCGATGAATGTATGCCGGGCAATCACCGGCGCCCGGGAAGTCAATCTGATGGGCGCCTGCGCCGGCGGGCTGACCATTGCCGCGCTGCAAGGTCATTTGCAGGCGAAGCGGCAACTGCGCCGTGTATCCAGCGCAACCTATCTGGTGAGCCTGCTCGACAGCCAGATGGAGAGCCCCGCGACCCTGTTCGCCGACGAACAGACCCTGGAAGCGGCCAAGCGTCGGTCCTATCAGAAGGGCGTGCTGGACGGTCGCGACATGGCCAAGGTCTTCGCCTGGATGCGCCCCAACGATTTGATCTGGAGCTACTTCGTCAACAACTACCTGTTGGGCAAGGAGCCGCCGGCGTTCGACATCCTCTACTGGAACAACGACAACACACGCCTGCCGGCCGCCTTTCACGGCGACCTGCTGGACTTCTTCAAGCACAACCCGCTGAGTCATCCGGGGGGCCTGGAAGTGTGCGGCACGCCGATCGACTTGCAGAAAGTCACCGTCGACAGCTTCAGCGTGGCCGGCATCAACGACCACATCACGCCGTGGGATGCGGTGTATCGCTCGACGCTGCTGCTGGGTGGCGAGCGACGCTTCGTGCTGTCCAACAGCGGTCATGTGCAGAGCATCCTCAACCCACCGTCCAACCCGAAAGCCAACTTCATTGAAAGCACCAAACTGAGCAGCGATCCGCGGGCCTGGTATTACGACGCCAAGCAAGTCGATGGCAGCTGGTGGACGCAGTGGCTGAGCTGGATTCAGGAACGTTCGGGCGCGCAAAAGGAAACCCACATGGTCCTCGGCAACCAGAACTATCCACCCATGGAGGCGGCACCCGGTACTTACGTGCGCGTGCGCTGACACCCAACACACCACTGCTGCTTCCGTAGGAGCCGGCTTGCTGGCGATCGCATCACCGCGGTTTCACGACCCACCGCGGTGATGC
>NZ_JACVBM010000012.1:0-192144 GCF_014852385.1 Pseudomonas sp. PDM03
AGCAGGACCGGAGCGAGGGCATGGCGAGCATTAGCGAGGCACCGAACGAAAGGGGCAAGAGCCCTTGGTTACTTGGGGCTCTTCCAAGTGACTCGCCGTAAGGGCGAAACCAATAGCCGCCGTTACCGCAGCAATGGATATGTACCCCATCAAAAAACTCGTCAGCCGAAACACAGCCATCGCCAGCAAGCCGCCCCCTACAGGGAATGTTCGCTGCCCTCAAGCCCGGCTTTCATGCTGCCGGGCATCACTGACAATCAACCCCCTGATCCCCTCAAACAACTCATCGCTCTGCGCCTCGGTGCAATCCTCGCCATAACGCTTACGCAACCCGTAATGACTCAGAATCAAATGCACATCCGCATGCAATCCATGCTGCTTCAGACAGTTCTCGACACATTGCAGCGGGCAACCATCCAGCGCAAAGATCCGCCGCCCCGACCGCGCCTTGTTGACCAGCGCGGCCACATGCCCGCCGACACCGGCGATGCAGGACATTTCAGCAACGCCACTGCGATCCAGGCGCACAGCCAATGTGTTGGCCAGTTGCGCAACATTGGAACAGCCGGAACAGGCATAGACCAGAGGCAAAGTCGAAGGGGGCATTGACGCTCTCCGTTGATGGGGTGTTCAAGTGTGCAAGGCACAGGGCATTGCGCATTGATGGCAGTCAATTCCGGTTATTGGAACGCCGCCAGGTCCTCTTCCGCGAGGATGCTGATGTGACGTCGCTCCATGGCGATCAGGCCGCTGTCCACCAGGCGATGCAAAATCCGCGAAAAGGTTTCCGGCTGAATCCCCAGCTTCGACGCCACCAGGCGTTTGGACATCTGCAAGACAATCTGGCCGGTGACCGGGTTGCGTTCCTGAAACAGGAAATTGATCACCCGACGGCTCGCGCTCGCCATGGTCAACGTGTCGATGTCCCGCAGCCGCAAGTGCAGGTGCACGCTCATACTCGCCAGAATCGCCAGGCAGACTTTCGGCTGGTCCTCCAGCGCATTGCGATAGTGGGTGCCCTCGATGCTGACCAGCACGCTGTCCTTCAACGCGGTGGCGCTCACCGGGTAGAGCCGGGCCTGGCTGAACAGCAGCGCTTCGGCAAAGGTTTGCCCTGGCTGGATGATCTCCACCAGGTTTTCCTGGCCTTCGCCAGTGAGCCGGTACAACTTGACCTGGCCGCTGACCAGCAGAAAAAAGCGTTTGGCCGGATCGCCCTGATGCATGAGCGTGCTGTGACAGGGCAGGCGCTTGAGCATGGCCAGGGCACAGACTTCCTCGAAGACTTTCTCCGGCAATTGGCTGAACAGATGATGACGGCGCAACGTTAAAACGATGGAAGGGTGGGTCAGCATGGCGTACCTCCGCTGACGGTCATAGTAGAGAGCGCAGGCCGGTTGACCTATGCCTCTGCAGGCCTACCTCCAAGGAGGCATGGCCGTCAGCCCGCACTGCGCAGATGCTCCATGGCCCACACCGCCGCCTCGACCCGCGAGCGCAAACCGAGTTTGTGCAGCAGGTTCTTGACGTGAACCTTGACCGTCCCTTCGGTGATGCCCAGCTTGTGCCCGATGACCTTGTTGCTGAAGCCGCTGGCGATGGTTTTCAACACCTGGCGTTCGCGCTCGGTCAGTTCAACCACCGCCTGGCGTGGCGGCGAGCGCAACGCCTGGGCCATGACCTGGGTCAGGCCGGGGCTGATGACCAATGCACCGTCCAACGCTTCGCGGATGTACTGGATCAACAGTTCGGGCTCCATGTCCTTGAGCAGATAACCGTCGGCGTCCAGGCGCAGCGCGTCGCGAATATCGTCTTCGGCGTCCGACACGGTGAACAGCAACACCTTGCCGGTGTAGTGCATCGCTCGCAGTCGACGCAGGGTTTCAATGCCGTTCATTTGCGGCATGTTGTTGTCGAGCAACACCAGGTCCGGTTGCAGCGGTTCGATCAGGCTGAGTGCTTCTTCGCCATGGTTGGCTTCGCCGACTATCAGGAAGTCATCTTCGAGTTCGAGCATTTGGCGGATGCCGCGACGCATCATGGGATGGTCGTCTACCAGCAGGATTCTATGGTGTGGGGACGGGTTCATGTGACGCTACCTTCTGTGTGCTGTCCGAGAAATTCCGGGTGGAATTCCAGCTGGACGAGGGTGCCTTGAGGCTCCCTGGAAAATATGTGCAAGTGGCCGCGCAAGCTCCGCGCCCGCTCATCCATGATGTTCAGGCCGTGATGTTCGCGCTGGTCGACGTCGCCGCTGAAGCCGCGTCCGTCATCCTCGACCGACAGCCTCACGGTTTCGCCGTCCTGACGCAGTTCCAGCCAGGCGTTTTGCGCGTGGGCATGGCGCAGGCAATTGGAGAGCGCCTCGCGGGTGATCTGCAGGATATGGATCTGCTCGCTGGCCGAGAGTTGAAAGGCCAGCGCATCGACGTGCAGGTGCACCTGGAATTCGCCGCGACGGGAGAATTCTGCGGCGGTGTCCTTGAGCTCCTGCACCAGCCCGGCATCGTGAATCTGCAGGCGGAAAGTGGTCAGCAGTTCGCGCAATTGGCGGTAGGCATTGTTCAGTCCTTCGCGCAATTCGGCGGTGACGTTTTCCAGGGTCTGCACCGGCTCGCCCCGGCGCATCAGGGTCTGCATGCGGCTGACTTGCAGCTTCATGTAGGACAGGGCCTGGGCCAGTGAGTCGTGCAGTTCGCGGGCGATGATCGTGCGCTCTTCCAGCAACAGCAGACGATGATCCTGTTCCCGTTGACGCTTGAGTGAGAGCGAAGTGCCGATCAGGTTGGCCAGGGCCTGGATCAGTTGGGTTTCCCAGGCTTGCGTGGGGTGGCCGTCGACAAAGTAAGCCTTGAGTTCACCCAGTTCGCTGCCCTGGTTGCTGATGCTGAAGGATTGCGGCCTCGCGTCGTGGTGTTTCTGGCACGTGGCGCAGTCGCTGCTGGCGCAGACGTCGCGGATGTTGGCGCCATGCAGGGCGATCAGTTGCTGGGCAGGCGCCTGCGCCTGACCTTGCAAGCACAGCGACAGGCGCAAGCCCGGCAGGCGTTGCTGGAAGCGCCGGATCAACTCGTCCAGCCCTTCGGCATTGGCCAGGCGTGTGGCCAGGCTGCGGCTGCTCTGATAGAGCAACTCCAGCGCAGCGTTGGCCTGTTGCAGGTTCAGGGTTTTTTGCCGGACCTGACTTTCCAGCGTGCGATGCGACTCTTCTATCGTTTCGGCCATGGCGTTGAAGCTCGTGGCCAACTGGCCCAGTTCGTCCTGGGACTGATGGTTGACCCGCACCTTGAAATCACCGCGTCGAAAGCGCTGGGTTGCGTCCACCAATTCCTTGAGGGGCGTGACGACGCCGTACTGCAACTCGTACAAACCGATCAGCAGGACAATCATGGTGGTGAACAGCGCCATGCCCTGGATCACTTGTTGCCAGCCTTGCTTTTGCTCGCTCTGGCGCTGGAGCAGGCTGACGAACTGGTTCAGTTGCTCAACGAACGGCCGGGCCTGGGCTTGAAACGCCACGGCATCGCCGCGTTCCAGCGCCGGGCGCAACGCCTCGTTCCATTGTTGCTGGAGTTGCCCATAGCTGGTTTGCAACGCGGTGCTCGGGCCATCTTCCAGCACGGCCTTGAGTGACTGGCTGTTGAGGCGACGTTGCAGGCTTTCAGTGATGCCGATGATTTCTTCATCGGTGGCACCGGCGGCGAGTTTCCAGCTCAGGTGGTAGGTCTCCATGCGCACCGAGCCCGCCGTGTTGATGGCGGCGGCATCACCCTGGCTGAACCAGGCGATCAACCCGGCGCTCAACGAGCTGGCGAGGGCGAGCACGGCGATCAGGATCACCGCGAGCCCAGCGCGGGCGGGCAGGGAGCTGCGCAACCAGCGAATCATCGGCGCAGGTCCCGGGGGTAAAGCAGAAAGCAGAGCATGCACAGCTCCAGAGTGAGGTTGTTTGTTATGGCCTCTTCGCGGGCAAGCCTCGCTCCTACAGGATTGGGTCCGGCTGCCGAAAATGGGAACGACTTCAATCCTGTAGGAGCGAGGCTTGCCCGCGAAGGCGATCCAGAGGTGCGCTACCTCTAAAGAGTTGTCGACGGCTCCCTGTCGACAGAACACTGGGTGGAAAAAGTTAAAACGCTGATAAACAAGGGGTTTTAAGCATTCTCCGGTCTACCTCCTTGGAGGTAGGCAGTGCAAGCATAGGCTTGGGCCCGCTTGGGCTTCGTTGACGTGGATCAAGTTTTTACGGGGTTGCTCTCTCTAGTCTGCCGCCATGGCTAACTGACTGGAGAGCATTGTGACCCAACCCCGTGTACGACAAGGCTTGGTGCTGGGCATGAGCACGCTGGCCTTCACTGTATGTTTCATGGTCTGGATGATGTTTGCCGTGCTCGGTGTGCCGATCAAGGAACTGCTCCAGCTCAACGAAACCCAGTTCGGCCTGCTGGCCGCGACCCCGGTCTTGACCGGCTCGCTGGTGCGTTTGCCGCTGGGGCTGCTGACCGACCGCTTTGGCGGGCGCAGCGTGTTCTTTCTGCTGATGCTGTCTTGCGTCGCACCGCTGTACCTGATCAGCCACGCCACTGCTTATTGGCAGTTTTTGCTGCTGGGCCTGTTCGTCGGTTTGGCCGGTGGCTCGTTCTCGGTCGGGATTGCCTACGTTGCCAAATGGTTCGACAAAGAGAACCAGGGCTTCGCCATGGGCATCTTCGGCGCCGGTAACGCCGGGGCTGCGGTCACCAAGTTTCTCGCCCCGGCCCTGATCGCCGCCGGCAGTTGGCAGCTGGTGCCGAAAGTCTTCAGCGCCATCCTCTTTATCACTGCGCTGTCGTTCTGGTTCCTCAGTGCCGAAAACAAGGACCACCGCAGTGCCTCGGGCGCCACGCTGCGTGAGCAACTGCGTTCGCTGAAAGATCCTGCGGTGTGGCGCTACTGCCAGTACTACTCGATCGTCTTCGGCGGCTATGTGGCCCTCGCGCTGTGGATGACCAAGTACTACGTGCAGGAATACGGTTTCAGCCTGCAAAGCGCGGCGCTGCTGGCAGCGTGTTTTTCCCTGCCCGGTGGCGTGCTGCGTGCCGTCGGCGGCTGGATGTCGGATCGCTGGGGCGCGCAAAGCGTGACCTGGTGGGTGTTGTGGGTCAGCTGGATCTGCCTGTTCCTGCTCTCGTACCCACAGACCCAACTGCAAGTGCAGACCATCAACGGCACCGTGGATTTCCACATCGGCCTCAACCCAGCGCTGTTCACCGTGCTGCTGTTCGTCATGGGCATTGCCTTCGCGTTCGGCAAGGCCTCGGTCTTCAAATACATCGCCAATGACTACCCGAAAAACATGGGCGCGGTGTCCGGCATCGTCGGTCTGGCCGGTGGCCTGGGCGGTTTCGTGCTGCCGATCATGTTCGGCGCCCTGGTGGACCTCACCGGCGTGCGCTCGTCCTGCTTCATGTTGATGTACGGCGTGGTCTGGGTCTCCCTCACCTGGATGTACTTCAGCGAAATGCGCAAAAGCCCGGTGCTTGGTAAAGCGCCGACGCTGACCCCGTCCCCGTCCCCGTCCCCGATTTCCAGCATTGCCCAAGGAGAACAACATGTCCGTTCTGCAAAAGCCTGATAAAGGGCCGGTCATTCATGACTGGCGCCCCGAGGACCCTGCGTTCTGGGGAAGCAGCGGCAAACAGACCGCCACGCGCAACCTGTGGATCTCCATTCCCGCGCTGCTGTTGGCCTTCGCGGTGTGGATGGTCTGGAGCACGGTGATCGTGCGCCTGAACGCCATCGGCTTCACCTTCACCACCGACCAGTTGTTCTGGCTGGCGGCGTTGCCGGGGCTGTCCGGCGCGACCTTGCGCGTCTTCTATTCCTTTATGGTGCCGATCTTCGGCGGCCGGCGCTGGACCGCCCTGAGCACCGCGTCGTTGCTGGTGCCATCGATCTGGATGGGCTTCGCGGTGCAGGACCCGGGCACCCCGTACAGCGTGTTCGTATGGATTGCCTTGCTCTGCGGTTTTGGCGGCGGCAACTTCGCCTCGAGCATGTCCAACATCAGCTTCTTCTACCCAAAGTCCCAGCAAGGCACGGCCCTGGGCCTCAACGCCGGGTTGGGTAACCTGGGCGTCTCGGTGATGCAGTTCTGCGTGCCGCTGGTGATCACCTTCGGCGTGTTCGGCGTCATGGGCGGCAATCCGCAAACCCTGCCGGACGGTGGTCAATTGTGGCTGCAGAACGCCGGGTTCATCTGGGTGCCGTTCATTGTTCTGGTGACGGTGCTGGCCTGGTTCGGCATGAACGATTTGTCCAGTGCGCGGGCCTCGTTCAGCGAGCAAGCGGTGATCTTCAAACGCAAGCACAACTGGCTGATGTGCTGGTTGTACCTGGCGACCTTCGGTTCGTTCATCGGTTTTTCCGCTGCGTTCCCATTGCTGATCAAAACCTCGTTCCCTGATGTGATCGCACTGAAATTCGCCTTCCTCGGCCCATTGGTGGGTGCGCTCGTGCGTCCATTGGGCGGCTGGCTGGCAGACAAGCTCGGCGGCGCGAAAGTGACCTTGTGGAACTTCGTCGCGATGATCGTGATGGTCTTCGGCGTCATGCACTTCCTGCCGCAAAACGGTACGGGCGGCAACTTCTACGGCTTCCTCGGCATGTTCATGCTGCTGTTCATCACCACCGGCGTGGGCAACGGCTCCACCTTCCGCATGATCCCGGTGATCTTCCGCACCCAGCATGAAAAAGCCGCTGCCGGAAAATCCCCGGCCGTACGCGAACAAGCACTCAAGAATGCCGGCAAAGAGTCCGCCGCCGTCCTGGGCTTCAGTTCGGCCATGGGCGCCTTCGGTGCGTTCTTCATTCCCAAATCCTTCGGCACTTCGATGGCCCAGACCGGCGGACCGGAGATGGCCTTCTACATGTTCGTCGGTTTTTACCTGAGCTGCATCGTCGTGACCTGGTGGTGGTACGCGCGCAAAGGCGCCGCGACACCCTGCTGAGACGACCCGAATCCAACCATTGCGTGGGCGGGGCACAGAACCCCGCAGCAAGCCTGAGAGGACTACACCGTGAGTCATTTACTGGATCAATTGCGGTTTTTCAATCGCAAGCAAAACGAGTTTTCCGAGGGTCATGGAGAGACCCGCAAAGAGTCGCGCGACTGGGAGAACGTCTACCGTTCGCGCTGGCAGTACGACAAGATCGTGCGTTCCACCCACGGGGTGAACTGCACCGGGTCTTGCTCGTGGAAGATCTACGTGAAGAACGGCCTGATCACCTGGGAAACCCAGCAGACCGACTACCCGCGCACCCGCAACGACCTGCCCAACCATGAGCCTCGTGGCTGCCCGCGCGGCGCCAGCTACAGTTGGTACATCTACAGCGCCAACCGGCTCAAGTACCCGAAAATCCGCAAGCCGTTGCTCAAGCTCTGGCGCGATGCGCGCCAGACCATGGCGCCGGTCGAAGCCTGGGCCAGCATTGTCGAGGACAAGGCCAAGGCCGACTCCTATAAAAGCAAGCGCGGCATGGGCGGCTTCATTCGTTCCAGCTGGGACGAAGTCAACGAGATCATCGCGGCGTCCAACGTCTACACCATCAAACAGTACGGCCCCGACCGGATCGTCGGGTTCTCGCCGATCCCGGCCATGTCGATGGTCAGCTACGCCGCAGGTTCGCGTTACCTGTCGCTGATCGGCGGCGCCTGCCTGAGCTTCTACGACTGGTACTGCGACTTGCCACCGGCCTCGCCGATGGTTTGGGGTGAGCAGACCGACGTGCCGGAATCGGCCGACTGGTACAACTCCAACTACATCATTGCCTGGGGCTCCAACGTTCCGCAGACCCGTACCCCCGACGCGCACTTCTTCACCGAAGTCCGTTACAAGGGCACCAAGACTGTGGCGATCACCCCGGACTATTCGGAAGTCGCCAAGCTCACCGACCTGTGGCTGAACCCCAAGCAGGGCACCGACGCGGCGCTGGCGCAGGCCTTCAACCATGTGATCTTCAAAGAATTCCACCTGGACAAACCGAGCGCCTATTTCACTGACTACGCCAAGCGCTTCACCGATCTGCCGGTGCTGGTGCTGCTCAAGCAAATGGCCGACAAGGCGCCGGGCGCCGGTTACCAGCCGGACCGCTTCCTGCGCGCCAGCGACTTGACCGACAACCTCGGCCAGGAAAACAACCCGGAATGGAAAACCATCGCCCTGGATACCAGCGGCGAACTGGTGTCCCCTCAGGGCTCCATCGGTTATCGCTGGGGCGAGAAGGGCAAGTGGAACATCCTCCCGCGTGAGGGTGGCGAAGGTCGCGAGATCGATCTGAAACTGAGCCTGATCGGCGATGACGTGGCCGAAGTGGCGTTCCCGTATTTTGCCGGCGAGTCCCACGAGCACTTCCCGCACGTGGCCGGCGATGCCGTGCAATACCGTCGTGTGCCGGTGCACAGCATCGTTCTGGCTGACGGCAGCGTGGCCAAAGTCGCCACCGTGTTCGACCTGTCGGCCGCTAACCTGGCAATCGACCGTGGCCTGGGTGGCGAAAACGTCGCCAAGGATTACAACGACGCCTCGGTGCCCGGCACCCCGGCCTGGCAGGAGCAGATCACCGGCGTCAGCCGCGAGAAAGCGATCCAGATTGCCCGTGAGTTTGCCGATAACGCCGACAAGACCAAGGGCCGCTCGATGATCATCGTCGGCGCGGCGATGAATCACTGGTACCACATGGACATGAACTACCGCGGGCTGATCAACATGCTCATGCTCTGCGGGTGTGTCGGTCAGACCGGTGGCGGTTGGGCGCACTACGTCGGCCAGGAAAAACTCCGTCCGCAATGCGGCTGGCTGCCCCTGGCGTTCGGCCTGGACTGGAACCGTCCGCCACGGCAAATGAACGGCACCAGCTTCTTCTATGCCCACAGCTCGCAGTGGCGCCACGAGAAGATGAGCATGCACGACGTGCTCTCGCCATTGGCCGACAAGTCGCAATTCCCCGAGCATGCGCTGGACTACAACATCCGCGCCGAACGCGCCGGCTGGTTGCCTAGCGCACCGCAACTCAA
Organism: Pseudomonas sp. PDM03; assembly: GCF_014852385.1. Classification (NCBI taxonomy): domain Bacteria; kingdom Pseudomonadati; phylum Pseudomonadota; class Gammaproteobacteria; order Pseudomonadales; family Pseudomonadaceae; genus Pseudomonas; species Pseudomonas sp. PDM03. The sequence goes on from NZ_JACVBM010000012.1 coordinate 9,053, forward strand.
CACCAACCCGCTGCACATTTGCCGTGATGCCGCTGCTGCCGGCATGGAACCGAAAGACTACGTGGTCAAGTCGCTGCAGGACGGTTCGCTGCGCTTCTCTTGCGAGCAACCGGACAGCCCGGTGAACTTCCCGCGCAACATGTTCATCTGGCGCTCCAACCTGCTGGGCTCCTCGGGCAAGGGCCACGAGTACATGCTCAAGTACCTGCTCGGCACCAAGAACGGGGTGATGAACGAAGACATCGGCCAGGTCGGCGACTGCAAACCGGAAGAAGCCGAATGGGTGGACGAGGGCGCCATCGGCAAGCTCGATCTGGTGACTACGCTGGACTTCCGCATGTCCTCGACCTGCGTCTATTCCGACATCGTCTTGCCGACCGCGACCTGGTACGAAAAAGACGACATGAACACCTCGGACATGCACCCGTTCATTCACCCGTTGTCGGCCGCGATCGACCCGGCGTGGGAATCGCGTTCCGACTGGGAAATCTACAAAGGCATCGCCAAGGCGTTTTCCAGCATGGCCGAAGGGCACCTGGGCGTCGAAAAGGATCTGGTGACCATTCCGCTGATGCACGACAGCGTCGGCGAACTGGCCCAGCCGTTTGGCGGCACCGACTGGAAAAGCGAAGGCGTGGCACCGGTACCGGGTAAAAACGCACCGAACCTGCACGTGGTCGAGCGCGACTACCCGAACATCTACAAGCAGTTCTCGTCCCTCGGGCCATTGCTGGAAAAACACGGCAACGGCGGCAAGGGCATCAACTGGAACACCGAGACTGAAGTGAAATTCCTCGGTGAGCTCAACCACCACGAGCGGGACGCTGGTATCAGCTACGGCCGTCCGAAAATCGACTCGGCCATCGATGCCGCTGAAGTGATCCTGTCGCTGGCACCGGAAACCAACGGCCACGTAGCGGTCAAGGCCTGGGCCGCGCTGTCGGAATTCACCGGCATCGACCACAGCCATTTGGCGGTGGGCAAGGAGCATGAGGCGATTCGCTTCCGCGACATCCAGGCGCAGCCACGCAAGATTATTTCCAGCCCGACCTGGTCGGGGCTCGAAGACGATCACGTCAGCTACAACGCCGGTTACACCAACGTTCATGAAGCCATTCCATGGCGCACCATCACCGGTCGCCAGCAGTTCTACCAGGATCACCCGTGGATGCAGGCGTTCGGCGAGCAGCTGATGAGTTACCGCCCGCCGGTCAACACCCGGACCATCGCCGGGGTGAAAGGCAAGCGCAGCAACGGCCACAAGGAAATCGTCCTGAACTGGATCACGCCGCACCAGAAGTGGGGCATCCACAGCACCTACAGCGACAACTTGCTGATGCTGACCTTAAGCCGTGGCGGCCCGATTGTCTGGCTGTCGGAGAACGACGCGAAAAGCGCCGGCATCGAGGACAACGACTGGATCGAGTGCTTCAACGCCAACGGTGCGCTGACCGCCCGTGCGGTGGTCAGTCAGCGGGTCAAGGACGGCATGGTGATGATGTACCACGCCCAGGAACGGATCGTGAACGTGCCCGGATCGGAAACCACCAAGACCCGTGGCGGCCACCACAACTCGGTGACCCGCGTCGTGCTCAAACCGACCCACATGATCGGTGGCTATGCCCAGCAGGCCTACGGTTTCAACTATTACGGCACGGTCGGTTGCAACCGCGACGAGTTCGTCGTGGTGCGCAAAATGTCCAAAGTCGACTGGCTCGATGGTTCGTCCGGTGATGACCTGCCGCGTCCTCTGCCGACCGATATCGAGGAGAACTGAGATGAAGATTCGCTCACAAATCGGCATGGTGCTGAACCTGGACAAGTGCATCGGTTGCCACACTTGCTCGATCACCTGCAAAAACGTCTGGACCAGCCGTGAAGGCATGGAATACGCCTGGTTCAACAACGTCGAAAGCAAACCCGGGATCGGCTACCCGAAAGAATGGGAAAACCAGGACAAGTGGAAGGGCGGCTGGATCCGCAATGCCAACGGCTCGATCAACCCGCGCATCGGCGGCAAGTTCCGCGTGTTGGCCAACATCTTTGCCAACCCGGACCTGCCGAGCCTGGACGACTACTACGAGCCGTTCGACTTCGATTACCAGCACCTGCACACCGCACCGCTGGGCGAGCATCAGCCGACTGCGCGCCCACGCTCGCTGGTCTCCGGCAAGCGCATGGAGAAAATCGAGTGGGGCCCGAACTGGGAAGAAATCCTCGGCACCGAATTCGCCAAGCGTCGCAAGGACAAGAACTTCGACAAGATCCAGGCGGACATTTACGGCGAGTACGAAAACACCTTCATGATGTATTTGCCGCGCCTGTGCGAGCACTGCCTCAACCCGGCGTGTGCGGCATCGTGCCCGAGCGGGGCGATCTACAAGCGTGAAGAAGACGGCATTGTCCTGATCGACCAGGAAAAATGCCGTGGCTGGCGCATGTGCATCAGCGGTTGCCCGTACAAGAAAATCTACTTCAACTGGAAAAGCGGCAAGTCCGAGAAGTGCATTTTCTGCTACCCGCGTATCGAAGCCGGGATGCCGACCGTGTGCGCCGAAACGTGCGTCGGTCGTATCCGTTACCTCGGCGTGTTGCTGTACGACGCCGACCGCATCAGCGAAGTGGCGAGCACCGCCAATGAGCAGGATCTGTACGAGAAACAACTGGAGATCTTCCTCGACCCGAATGACCCGGCGGTGATCCGTCAGGCCCTGGCAGACGGTGTACCGCAGTCGGTGATCGATTCCGCCCAGCGTTCGCCGGTCTACAAAATGGCCGTGGACTGGAAACTCGCACTGCCACTGCACCCGGAATACCGCACCTTGCCGATGGTCTGGTACGTACCGCCACTGTCGCCGATTCAAAACGCCGCAACTGCTGGCACCGTCGGCATGAACGGGGTGATTCCGGACGTCGACAGCCTGCGTATTCCACTGAAGTACCTGGCCAACCTGCTGACTGCCGGCGATGAAAAACCGGTCAAGCGTGCGCTGAAACGCTTGCTGGCGATGCGTGCCTACAAGCGTTCCGAGCAAGTCGATGGCGTGCAAGACCTGCAAGTGCTGGCGGACGTCGGTTTGAGCGTGGACCAGGTCGAGGAAATGTACCGCTACCTGGCCATCGCCAACTATGAGGACCGCTTTGTGGTACCGACCGCCCACCGCGAAGACGCCATGAGCGACGCCTTTGCCGAACGCTCCGGTTGCGGTTTCAGTTTCGGCAGCGGTTGCAGCGGCAGCTCCGACACCAACATGTTCGGCGCGAAAAAGGCCAACCGTCGCGACGTTCTGAAAACCGTGCAGTTGTGGGAGGAATGAGCATGCAAATTCTCAAAGTGATTTCGCTGCTGCTCGATTACCCGACTGAAACGCTGATCAGCGGCCGCGACGAACTGGAGCAGGCGATCATTCAGTCGCGGGAAATCAGCCCGAAGCAGCGCGGTGCGTTGTTCGAGTTGCTGGAGCTGATCTGCGCCAATGACCTGATGGACGGGCAGGAGCACTACGGTGCGCTGTTCGGTCGGGGGCGCGCGCTCTCGTTGCTGTTGTTCGAACACGTGCACGGCGAGTCCCGCGACCGTGGCCAGGCCATGGTCGACATGATGGCGCAGTACGAAGACGCCGGTTTTGCCATCGGCGTCAAAGAGCTGCCGGACTACATCCCGCTGTACCTGGAGTTTCTGTCCACTCGCGAAGACATCGAGGCCCGCGAGGGCCTGGCGGATGTCTCGCACCTGCTGGCCTTGCTCGCGGCGCGTCTGGAGGAGCGTGAAAGCGCTTACGCCAGTTGCTTCCGGGCGCTGCTGCAGATTGCCGGGGCCGAGCCGCATCAGGCCGTGGCCGACCTGCGTGAGCAGGTCGCGGCGGAAGTGCGCGACGACTCGCTCGAAGCCCTCGACAAGATCTGGGAAGAGGAGGCCGTGGACTTTCTCCAGGCCGAACAGCAGGACCGTTGCGGTTCGCTGCCAAGCGCGCCGGGCAAGGCCCGGGAAGAAAGCGCGGTGCCGTTGCACTGGGTGGATTTTCAGCATGAAGGACTGGCCGCCGCGCCAGTCCAGGAGGTAGGCAATGTCTAAATGGAACCTGTTGTTGTTCGGGATTTATCCCTATATCGCTTTGGCCATTTGCCTGATCGGCAGTTGGGCCCGCTTCGACCTGTCGCAGTACACCTGGAAGGCGGGCTCCAGCCAAATGCTCAACCAGCGCGGCATGCGCGTGGCGAGCAACTTCTTCCACATCGGTGTGTTGTTCGTGCTGGCCGGGCATTTCGTCGGCCTGCTGACGCCCGCGTCGGTTTATCACCATGTGATCAGCACTGAGAACAAGCAGTTGCTGGCGATGGTGTCCGGCGGCTTCTTCGGCCTGTTGTGCCTGATCGGCCTGCTGATGCTGGTCAACCGGCGCCTGAGCGACCCTCGGGTCCGCGCCACGTCCAGTACGTCGGACATCCTGATTCTGCTGGTGCTATTGGCGCAGTTGCTGCTCGGTTTGCTGACCATCGTTGCGTCCACCGCGCACATGGACGGTTCGGTGATGGTGATGCTCGCCGACTGGGCGCAGAACACCGTGCTGTTGCGGCCGACAGAAGCGGCGGCCTCCATCGCGCCGGTCGGGCTGACCTACAAGCTGCACGTGTTTCTCGGCCTGACCCTGTTTGTGCTGTTCCCCTTCACCCGTCTCGTACACGTGATCAGTGCACCGGTCTGGTACCTGGGACGCCGTTATCAAATCGTTCGGCAGAAATTCTGAGGAGACAATCATGTCAGGTGGATGTGGATGTGGCGGTGGTAACGGCGGCAGCGGTGGCTGCGGATCTTCCAAACAAGTAGAGGTTGCGGTGCCGGACGATGTCGCACCGTTTGAAGAACTCGCGGTTGAGCCTGCGGCGGCCGATGACGCGCCGGCGCAGCTGATCGCCAGCAGTGAGCAGGAGTGGCCGATCATCAGCGTCAACGAGGTGGTGATCACCCCGGAAGCGATGGCTCAGGAGCTGCAATATCACCCGGCCGAAAGCCGCGAAGAGGCGGTGTATCTAGCCGCCAAGGCGCTGGTGATCCGCGAGTTGTTGCAGCAGCGCATTGCCGAACTGGGCGTGTCGCTGGAGGTCGGTGCCGGTGAGAACGAAGAGGAAGCCGCCACGCGCTTGTTGCTCGAACGCGAGGTGATCGTGCCGCAATGCGACGAGCAAACCAGCCTTCGTTACTACGAAAACAATCGCGGGCGCTTTCACAGCGCGCCGTTGCTGGCGGTGCGGCACATCCTGCTGGAGTGCGCGCCGGACGATGCCGAAGCCCGCGAGCTGGCGCATGCCCAGGCAGAAATCCTGCTGCAACGGCTGGAAGACTTCCCCGGCAGCTTCGCCGAGCTGGCGGTGAAATATTCGGCCTGCCCGTCGAAGGCACAAGGTGGTTCCCTGGGGCAGATCAGCAAAGGCCAGACCGTGCCGGAACTGGAGCGGCAGCTGTTCACGCTGGCACCGGGGCTGGCCAGCAAACCGTTGGAAAGTCGTTATGGCTGGCATGTGGTCAGCGTCGATCAGCGGATCGAAGGCATGCCGTTGCCCTATGAAGCGGTGTCGACGGCGATCCGCACGCAGTTGCAGCAGGGCGTCTGGCAAAAGGCCCTGGTGCAATATCTGCAAACCCTGATTGGCGCGGCGGATGTCCGCGGTATTCATTTGCAGGGCGCTGACTCACCGCTGGTGCAGTGAGCCTCAAGGCTAACCGGGAGATGTGATGAACGCTGTGATGCAGGATGGTTTTGGGCGGCAGATCGATTATCTGCGGATGTCGGTGACGGACCGGTGTGATTTTCGTTGTGTGTATTGCATGGCGAAAAACATGACCTTCCTGCCGCGTCAGCAGGTGCTCACGCTGGAGGAATTGCAGCGCCTGGCAACGTTGTTCGTCGGCTTGGGCGTGCGCAAGATTCGCCTCACCGGCGGCGAGCCGTTGATCCGTCCCGGCATTGTCGATCTGTGTCGCAACATCGCCGCGTTGCCCGGTTTGCGCGAACTGGTGATGACCAGCAACGGCTCGCAGCTGGGCCGCCTGGCGCGGCCGTTGGTGGAGGCGGGTGTTAAACGGATGAACATCAGCCTCGACAGCCTGGACGCGCAGAAATTTCGCGCGATCACCCGCAACGGTGATCTCGATCAGGTGCTGGGCGGCATCGAAGCGGCGCGGGATGCGGGGTTTGAGCGAATCAAGCTCAACTGCGTGGTGATGAAGGGGCGCAATTTCGATGAGGTCCCGGCGCTGGTGCAATACGCCATCGACCAACGCATCGATATCAGTTTTATCGAAGAAATGCCGCTGGGCGATGTCGGGCGATCACGGGGCGAATCGTTTTGTTCCAGTGATGACGTGCGCACGTTGATTGCTCAGCGTCATCGCTTGCTCGACAGCACGGAAAACAGCGGCGGGCCGGCGCGTTATGTGCGCCTGGAACGCCATCCCGAGACCCGGATTGGTTTCATTTCACCCAACAGCCACAACTTCTGTGGCAGCTGTAACCGGGTGCGGATGACCGTGGAAGGCAAGCTGCTGTTGTGTCTGGGGCAGGACGATGCGCTGGATTTGAGAGGGTTGCTGCGGCGTTATCCGCTGGATGACCAGCCGGTGATCAATGCGGTGCAAAAGGCTTTGCGTGGTAAACCGTTGCGCCATGATTTCACTCCGGAGGGGGACGTGCAGATTGTTCGGTTCATGAATATGAGTGGTGGTTGATTTGCCGCAAATCCAAGCGCCGAGTTTCTGATGGTGTACATATCCATTTCTGCGGTAACGGCCGCTAATGGTTTCGCTTTTACAGCGAGTCACTTGGAGAAGCGCCAAGTAACCAAGCGCTTTTGCCCCTTTCGTTCGGTGCCTCGCTAAGGCTCGGCATACCCTCGCTCCGGTCCTGCTCCGTGGGCCCGCCGCCATCGGCCATCCCTGGCCGGGGGCGGCTAACCCGGCATCCATGCCGGGTTGCCCACTGCGCAGAACCTGCGCTCAGCCTCTCGAGGGGGCGACCACCGCCACAGCCGCCGAGGCGGCCTGAAAGCCGACCTGGCTCTTTGGTGCACGCGTTCCCTCATTCCGGATATGTACACCGATCCCCTGTAGGAGCCGGCTTGCTGGCGATGGCGTCCGTCCAGCCAATACATACGTTGACTGACCCACCGCTATCGTCGGAACGCCGCCCGCAGCAAGCCGGCTCCTACAATGGATTGGGTTCACACGATTCAAAATTGTAGGAGCCAGCTTGCTGGCGATGGACGTCAGCGATAACGCGGGGTGTCTGAATGAACGCGTCGCCCAGACGCTTTTCGCCGGCAAGCCGGCTCCTACAGGGGATCGTATTTATCCAAATGCATATGCATTCCCTTGTAGGAGCCAGCTTGCTGGCGATGGACGTCAACGATAACGCGGACTGTCTGAATGAACGCGGTGTCTGGGCGTTTTTCGCCGGCAAGCCGGCTCCTACAGGGATCGGCGTTTGCTTTTGATTTCCACCACTCATCAGGCCGAGCGTTAGCTCGCCTTGCGCTTTTGATCTGAGCGCCCCCTCGAGAGGCCGAGCGCAGGTTCTGCGCAGTGGGCAACCCGGCATGGATGCCGGGTTAGCCGCCCCCGGCCAGGGATGGCCGATGGCGGCGGGCCCACGGAGCAGGACCGGAGCGAGGGCATGCCGAGCCTAAGCGAGGCACCGAACGAAAGGGGCAAGAGCCCTTGGTTACTTGGGGCTTTTCCAAGTGACTCGCCGTAAGGGCGAAACCGCCAGCCGCCATCACCACAACAACGGATCTACACACCAAAAACAAATGCTAGGCAATCACCGCCAAATCTTGATATCGGTCAATTGCAGATCCGTCCTTTGTCCGTAACCTCCACTGCATGTTGTGTTTTTAGATGAATAAAAATCTATATGTAGTATCTGGAGGCCGAATGCAAAGCACGCTGATCTCAGTAGGAAGTAACCGTTTGCACAAGCGCAACGGTGACCTGGTTGCCTTCGACGCCGACAAGATCCGTCAGGCGTTGATCGCTGCCGGCAGGGCAACCGGGGAATACACCGACGTTGAAGCCGAAAGCCTGCTCGAGGCCGTACTCGCCCGCCTGGAAGGGCTACCGAGACTGCATGTCGAACAGATCCAGGACCGTGTCGAACGGGTGCTGATGGACGCCGGTTTTTTCTTCGCCATGCGCGCCTACATCGTCTACCGCGAACAGCACGGACGTTTGCGCCGCGACCGCCGGACCCTGGTCGAGGTCGCCACCTCCATGAACGAATACCTCGACCGTGAAGACTGGCGGGTCCAGGCCAACGCCAATCAGGGCTATTCCCTGGGCGGGCTGGTGCTGAACGTGTCGGGCAAGGTCACCGCCAACTACTGGCTGGACGAGGTCTACAGCGAAGCCATCGGCCAGGCCCACCGCGAGGCGGATTTGCATGTGCACGACCTCGACATGCTCGCCGGTTATTGCGCCGGATGGTCGCTGCGCACGCTCTTGCACGAAGGGCTCAACGGTGTGCCGGGACGGGTCGAAGCCGGTCCGCCGAAGCACCTGAGCAGTGCCCTGGGGCAGATGGTGAATTTCCTCGGCACCCTGCAAAACGAATGGGCCGGTGCCCAAGCGTTCAGTTCGTTCGACACCTACCTGGCGCCTTATGTGCGCAAGGACCAGCTGGGCTTCGAGCAGATACGCCAGGCGATCCAGGAATTCATCTACAACCTCAACGTACCGTCGCGCTGGGGCACGCAAACGCCCTTTACCAACCTGACCTTCGACTGGGTTTGCCCGCAGGATCTGCGCGAGCAGATCCCCATCATCGGCGGTGAGGAAATGCCGTTTGCCTATGGCGACCTGCAAGCCGAAATGGACCTGCTCAACCGCGCCTACATCGAAGTGATGCAGGCCGGCGATGCGAAAGGGCGGGTGTTCACCTTTCCGATCCCGACCTACAACATCACCCATGATTTTCCATGGGACAGTGAAAACGCTGACCGCCTGTTCGAGATGACCGCGCGTTACGGCCTGCCGTATTTCCAGAACTTCCTCAATTCGGACATGCAGCCCAATCAGGTACGTTCGATGTGCTGCCGCTTGCAACTGGACGTGCGCGAGTTGCTCAAGCGCGGTGGCGGTTTGTTTGGCTCGGCAGAGCAGACCGGATCGCTCGGCGTGGTAACCATCAACTGCGCGCGACTGGGTTATGTGTTCAAGGGGGATACCAGCGGTTTGCTCAAGCGTCTGGACACGCTGATGGAGCTGGCGATGGAGAGCCTGGAGGTCAAGCGCAAGGTGATTCAGCATCACATGGACGCCGGTTTGTACCCGTACACCAAGCGTTACCTCGGCACCTTGCGCAACCATTTCTCGACCATCGGCCTCAACGGCCTGCATGAAATGCTGCGCAACTTCACCGGCGACAAGGAGGGCATGCACACCGAGCACGGTCGGCAGTTTGCCCTGCGGATGCTGGACCATGTGCGCGCCACGCTCGTGCGTTTCCAGGAAGAAACCGGCCACCTCTACAACCTCGAAGCCACACCGGCCGAGGGCACTACCTACCGTTTCGCCAAGGAAGACCTCAAGCGTTATCCCGACATTCTCCAGGCCGGCAGCGCGCAGGCGCCGTATTACACCAACTCCTCGCAACTGCCCGTGGGCTACACCGAAGACCCCTTCGAGGCCCTGGAACTGCAAGACGAATTGCAATGCAAATACACCGGCGGGACGGTCTTGCATCTGTACATGGCCGAGCGGATTTCTTCGACCCAAGCCTGTAAGCAACTGGTGCGCAAAGCTCTCGGGCGGTTCCGCCTGCCGTACCTGACCGTGACCCCGACATTCTCCATCTGCCCGGTGCACGGCTACCTCGATGGCGAGCACGAATTCTGTCCCAAATGCGACGAGATCCTGCTGCTCAAAGAACAGCAAACCGGCACCGTTCACTGATTTCGATCCACTCAACCGCAAGGAGCTTCACCATGATTGCATCGCAAACACTGCCCCAGGCTCAACGTCAACGCTGCGAAGTCTGGACCCGGGTGATGGGTTATCACCGTCCGGTGTCGGCGTTCAATCCGGGCAAACAGTCGGAGCACCGCGAACGGGTGCACTTCACCGAAAGCGCGGCCGTGGCCGGGCGCCAATGAGTCGAATGCTGCGGGTCGGGGGCATGGTGCCCCTGACCACTATCGACTATCCGGGACAGCTCGCCTGCGTGCTGTTTTGCCAGGGGTGCGCCTGGCGTTGTCGTTACTGCCATAACCCGCAACTGATCCCGCCTCGTGGCACCGAGGAAGTGGATTGGCGGCGGGTTATGGCGTTTCTGCAACGTCGACAGGACCTGCTCGATGCCGTGGTGTTCAGCGGCGGTGAGCCGACCTTGCAGGACGCGTTGCCCGGCGCCATGGATGAAGTGCGCGCGATGGGATTTCGCATCGGTTTGCACAGCGCCGGCATCAAGCCGGCCGCGTTCGCCAAGGCGCTGGCCGGGGCCGACTGGGTGGGCTTCGACGTCAAGGCATTGCCTGAGGATTGCCAGGCCATCACCCGCGTCGAGGGCAGCGGAACAGCCAACTGGCGCAGCCTCGAGCACCTGCTGGCCAGCGATGTCGACTACGAATGCCGCACCACCGTGCATTGGCATCTCGTCGAACCGGCACGTCTGTTAACCCTCGCGCAGCGATTGAGCGCGCTGGGCGTCAAGCGCTTCGCCGTGCAACTGGTGCGTACCGAGCGGATGTTCGATCCGCTGCTGCCGAGCGTTTCGGCACAGGCCTTGCTACCCGATCTTTGGGAAGCGATGCGCGAGTTGTTTCCAGCGTTCGTGTTACGGGGGTAACCGAACCCGAGGAACAACGTTCAACAGTGACATCCACCATGAATTTCAAATGCGCTGCCAATCAGGCAGGTATCAAACTGGGAGCATTTGATATGGCTAAATTAACCACGGCACAACGGATCGTCATCGGCTTTGCAATCGCGCCGCTGGCGCTGATGGGCATGGCGTTTTACGCGTTGCACGATCTGGCAACGCTCAAGGAACAGGCGGTGGTCATCGTCAAACAGGACTGGCCGAAGATCGAACCGATCATGGTCATTGCCACGGGCGTGCGCGATAACGCCAGGAACACCCGGGACTTGCTGATCAACAAGGACAATCAGCAAGTGCAGCAGTCGATCGACGCCACCAAGAAACGCATCACCCAGGCGCTCGAAACCCTTGAGCCGCTGTTCTATCTGCCAGAGGGCAAAGCCGCATACCTGGCCTTGAAAAAGAACCGCGAAGCCTACGTTGCCGCGTTCACCCAGGTGCAGGTCTTGATTCGGCAAGGGGCTTCCGACGATGCCATGGCCCAGCTGAAGCAGAAAGTCGTACCGGCCGAAGCCGAGGTGTATCGCAGCCTGGATGAATTGATGGCGCTGCAAGGGAAAATCTTCATCGACCGTGAACAGTCGGCGCAGGCACTGTACAGCGATGCCCGGCGCAACATGCTCGGGTTGTTCCTGTTCTGCCTGGCGCTGGTGATTGCCGCTGCGATAGTCGTCACGCGCAGTGTGACCCGGCCATTGGGTGGCGAGCCGGATGATGCCGCACGGTTCTTGAGTGAAATCGCCGAGGGCGACCTGACGATTCAGGTGCCGGTGGGGGCAAGTGCCGACGGCAGTGTGATGATGAACATGCATCAGATGCAGCAAAGCCTGAATGCCATGGTCAAGCACATCGCTTCTTCGGTTGACCGGGTAGCCAGCTCTTCCGAAGAACTGAGTGCCGTCAGCAGCCAGACCGCCAGCAACCTGCAATTGCAGGGGCTGGAGATCGAGCAGGCCGCTGCGGCGGTGAATCAGATGACGGCTGCGGTGGATGAAGTGGCGCGCAACGCGGTCAGTACTTCCGAGGCCTCCAAACAGTCCGAGCAAACCGCGCAGCGTGGCCGCGAACAGGTTCAGGAAACCGTGGTTGCCATCGGCGAACTGGCCGATGGCGTCACCGACACCTCGCAACGCATCGAACAACTGGCAGGCCGGGTGCAGGACATCAGCAAAGTCCTGGACGTGATTCGCAGCATCGCCGAGCAGACCAATCTGCTGGCCCTCAACGCGGCAATTGAAGCCGCACGGGCCGGGGATGCCGGGCGCGGCTTTGCCGTGGTCGCCGATGAAGTGCGCGCGTTGGCGCATCGCACGCAGGAGTCCACCCAGGAAATCGAGCAGATGATCGGCAACATTCGCCAGGATACCGGCCATGCGGTGACGGCCATGCAAAGCAGCAGTCATCTGGTGCGGGCTACTTTGGAAGTGGCGCAGCGCTCAGGTGATGCACTGGATCAGATCACCCGGTCCATCTCACAGATCAATGAACGCAACCTGATGATTGCCAGTGCCACGGAGGAGCAGGCGTTGGTGGCGCGTGAGGTGGATCGCAATCTGGTGGGGATTCGCACCTTGTCCGAGCAAGTCTTGCTGGGTGCGCAGCACACCGACACCGCTGGCCATGAACTGGCGCAGATGGCCGGGGCGCTGCATCAGACCGTGGCGCGATTCAAGGTCTAGACCACCCGGGCGGGTGGTTGTGGAGGTGGGCGCTCAGGACCAGCCCCAGAACTGCAACCACCAGCCAAACCCGATCAAACCATTGGCCAACAGCAGGCAGGCGCTGCCCGACATGCGCCGCGCCAGAGAGCGGTTTTCGCGGCTCAGTCGCTTCCATCCCAGCAGCAAACTCCAGCCAATCGCGGCTACCAACAGGCAGGCCCTGACCGGTTGCACCCATTCCAGCAGCAAACCTTCATAGCGCAGCAGTTTCACGGTAGTTGCCGACAACCCGAGAAACAGTCCCGCACCACCCAGGGGCGTGAGTGTGAGCGCCAGGGGCCAATACAGTGCACGATCACCCGCCAGTCGAGCGGTCAGGCGCAAGAGAACCATTAGCACGGTGCCGAGCAGCACCGAGCTCAAACTCAGGTAAGTGACGATGCTGAACCCGTCGAGCCAACTGAAGCTGTCGTTGAGCTGCGGGTAGTGGGTGAGCAGCCACCAGGGCGCGTTGTCTTGCAGGGCCCAGAACTGGTCGTGTTCAACCAGCCATTGGGCGAGCGTTTGTTTGAGTGCGATGAACCAGGGGCTGACCGTCCACTGGAAAGCGCCCATCGCCAGGCCGATCACACCGAACAGCAGCAAGCGAGCATCCCACGGGGATAGCGTCTGCGACGTCGCGTGAAGAATCTCTTGATTGCCCGACCGGGCGATCAACTGGACGGCACCGCGTTGCCCGCTGCAGCGCCCGCAGGCATGACAATCACTGGCGCCTTGCAGACGTCGGATATCGAGCAACGGTGCGCAGTTGGGGGGCGACAGGCGTGGCGGGGCGTTTTCTATCCAGCGTTGTTCGTTGACCTGAAAATGCACCGGCGCCAAGCGGGCGAGCAGTGCAAACACGCCGCTGACCGGGCACAGGTAACGGCACCAGACCCGCTTGCCTCGGGCGAACAACAACCCGACGACCACCGCAGCGACAGTCGAACCACCCAGAATCAGCAGCGCCGCCTGAGCGTAGTCATAGACGCTGATCAACTGGCCATAGAGGGTCGTCAGGCAGAACGCCAGGGTCGGCCAGCCGCCCCAGCGCAACCAGCGCGGCACGCCCATGCCTTTGCCGTAATGGCTGGCCCATTCGCTGAGCGAGCCTTCCGGACACAGCACGCCACACCAGAGTCGACCGAACATCACGATCGACAGCAGCACGAACGGCCACCAGATCCCCCAAAACAGAAACTGCGCGAGCAAGGTCAGGTTGTCGAGCATCCGGGCCTGGCTGTCCGGCAGCGGCAGCAGCGGCGGAATCACCAGCAGCACTGCGTAAAACACCACAACCAGCCACTGCGCGGCACGAATGAACCGCGCATGGCGACGCATCCCGTCGCCCAGTCGCTGGAGCCATCGATTGTGCCAACTCAGTTCAGGCATGGGACTTTTTCCATCGTCCGTTGCCGTAGCCATCCGCCGACGACCAGCCAGTAACCGATCCACACCAGCAAGGTCAGGCCGCTGGGGGTTGCCCGATAACCGGCAAAACCGGCCAGGAAACCACCGAGCCCATGGCTGTCGCTCAGTAAGACGCTGCTGTCCCAGAACGCGTCGCCAATGACGCTGTAAACCTGCTCCGGCAGATCGAGGGCGAGCAGTTGGCCGCCGATTCGCTCGGTGCCACTGACCAGCAATGCGGCCCCGAGCATGAGCAGGATGACTTCGCTGATGGCAAAGAATCGTTGCCACGAAATGAACCGGCGACTGCTGTTCAGCAGGATGATGGTCAACGCCGACAGCACCAGCCCCATGGCGCCACCGATGGCAAACAAACCGAGCTGCGGGCCTCGCAGTTGAGCACCGGCGCCATAGAGAAACACGACCGTTTCACTGCCTTCACGACTGACCGCGAGCATCGCCAGCAGCAACAACCCCATGCCACCTTGCCGGGCCAGATGGCTGTCGGCGTGGCGCTGCAAATCCTGTTTGAGGGAGCGCCCGTGACGGTGCATCCAGCCCACCATTTGTACGATCAACAGGCTGGCGACCAGCGCGAGTGCGGCCTGGAACCATTCACTGGCCGAGCCGCTCATGGCCTCGCCGGCAAACAGAATCAGCACGGCCAGCAGACACGAGAGCAGCAACCCCAACCCCACGCCGACCCACAAGTATTTGACCAGTCGATGACCCTGGTACTGCTGGCTGGCCCAGGCCTGGAGAATGCCGATCACCAGCAACGCCTCGACGCTTTCGCGCCAGACGATGAACATTGATTGATTCATGAAAACTCCGTGCGCTGACAGGTTATTTCGCGAGGATGCCGCCCTCGGGCAGTTGCGGATTGAACTCGTCGAAAAACGGGTAGTGACCGGGCCTGAGCGGGTGAATGACGACAAAGGTGGTCACGCCCGGAGACATGACTTTTTCAACCCGCAGCGGTGTGCTCTCGAATTCGGCCGGCCCCTGACCGTTGTTTTTCAGGACGATCTTGAATCGCTGCCCGGCCGGGACCTCCAGCAAGGCCGGCGTGAAGTGGCCATCGCGCAGGATCAGTTCGTAGCTCGGTAACTCGGCATGGGCGGTCAACGGCACAAGGGCTCCAGCCACCAGCAGGCAGGCAACCTGCAGGCGCTTCATTCAATAGCCGCCTTTTTTGCCAATGCCGGCGTAGACGAATTCGTAGTGCAGCTCGCAGCGTTCGAACCAGGGCGCGACACCGGTTTCCTTGTCGGTGTGGCGACCGAGAGAGGCGTGACCACCGGGTGGCAGGATGGTGAAGGTGAGTTGATATTTGCCCGGCCCCATCAGCTTCACATTGTCGCCGTAGTGGGGACCGTCGTTGGCGACCATGGCGTGGAAATCGCCTTTGAGTTCCGGGTCGTTGCCGTGCTTTTTCAGATTGAAAGAGACGTTGAGATAGGGCACGAAACTGCCTTCCTGAAAGCCCTGGCGATTATTCGCAGTGGCGCGGATGTCGGCCTCCAGATGCACATCCGAATCCGCAGTGGCGCGCATCATGCCCGCCGGTTCCATCTCGATCGGTTGCAGATAAACCGCCCCGACTTCCAGCCCCGGACACATCTGTGGTTCGCCGATCGGGTATTCCTTGGCCTGAGCCAGCGGTACGAACAAGAGCAAAGCGAGTGTGAGAGAGGTACGCATGATTTCTTCCAGGGCACTGACGAGTAGGAACCCGAGTCTAGGAAGGTTTGCTGCGAACAATAATGATTGCTATCAAGTTTTGAGTAATTAAACCGACGGCTCGTCGCGCCGGCGAAATCGCTGGGCGCGCTCGACGGTGTGGGTCATCTGTGCCGCCGCATGGACGGTCAAGGGATGCTGGGTAAATCCGGCTCTGGGGGAAATGTAGCCGGCCATTTCCCGGGCAACGGCGAGCTGACGTTCCGAACCTTCCGCCAGCAGCGCGATGACCAGGTTTTCCAGGGCAATGACGCGGACACGCAAGTGAACCAGTTCGGCGTTTGTCAGCGCAGGTGGGGCGATAAACGCATCGCTATCGATGGATGTTGCGGCGTCTTGATCGTCCCATGTCGACAGCGGTGGACGGTCGGGTGTCTCTGCGTTCGGGTGAGGATTTTTATTGATCATGAGCGACGCCTCCAGGTTTGTTCGGCCGTTATCAGCTTAGCCTCAGGATCATGATCGGGGGAGGGCAGTCACTCGATGTCGATAGCTTGATATCCATCAAGGACGACTTTGCACAGAGGCTGTAGGTTGGAAAAACGCCTCTCAATGATCGGAGATCGGCATGGCCAAGAACTTCCCCGACAACCCCAAACACCCCGAGCGGATTTGCTGGGGATGCGACCGGTATTGTCCGGCCAAGTCGTTGGCGTGCGGCAATGGCTCCGAGCGTACGATGCATCCGGCCGAGCTGTTTGGCGAAGACTGGAACGTGCCCGGCGACTGGGGTATCGAGCCCCTCATCGTCACAACCAAGGCGGCGGATGACGATATCTGACGCAGGTCCAACCTGGTCATAGCGCAGTCTTGCGTTCCATGCCCGCAACCATCTGTCATGAAATGAAAAGCCTGTGTCGTCTGATGAGAAGCGGCTCACCAGACTGCGTCCTACAGTCCAATCAGCGCAAATCGACGCTGTACAGACTGGAGAATAAGAAAAAATGGCCAACGCCGTACGCTTCTACGAAACCGGTGGTCCCGAAGTCCTCCGTTATGAGGAGGTCGAGGTCGGCGATCCCGGTCCAGGCCAGGTTCGTCTTCGTCATGTGGCGGTGGGCCTCAATTATGCCGACACCTATTTTCGCAATGGCACTTACCCGATTCCGATGCCCAACGGCATGGGGGTTGAAGCGTCCGGTGTGGTCCAGGCCGTTGGCGAAGGGGTGACCAACGTCCAGGTGGGGGACCGCGTCACCTATACCGGTTTCCTCAACACCCTTGGCGCCTACAGCACCGAACGGCTGATCGCGGCCGCGCCGCTGATCAAGCTGCCGGAAACCATCAGTTTCGAAACCGCTGCGGCCATGACCATGCGCGGCCTGACGTCTTCGTACCTGATGCGCCGCATCTACGACTTCAAGGAAGGCGACAGCATTCTGTTGCACGCCGCCGCCGGTGGCGTTGGCCTGATCGTCTCGCAGTGGGCCAAATTGCTCGGCTTGAACGTGATCGGCACGGTTTCGACCGAGGAAAAGGCCCAAATCGCCCGGGCTCACGGTTGCGACCATACTATCAATTACAGCCATGAAGACGTCGCCGCCCGCGTTCGCGAATTGACCGATGGCGTCGGCGTCAACGTGGTGTTCGACAGCGTCGGCAAGAACACCTTCGCCGGCTCTCTGGATTCGCTCAAGCGTCGTGGCCTGATGGTGTGCGTCGGCACGGCTTCCGGTCCGATCCCAGCGTTCGACCCGGTGATGCTGGCGATGAAAGGCTCATTGTTCCTGACCCGTCCGGCCCTGGCTGACTACATCGCCGACCCAGCGGAGAAAGCCGCCCTGGCCGGTGAGTTGTTCGACCACGTCGGCAGCGGCCGGATCAAGATCGAGATCAACCAGCACTACGCCTTGCAGGATGCGGTGCAGGCTCATCGCGACCTTGAGTCGCGCAAGACCACCGGTTCGTCGATTTTCGTCATTTAAGGAGCGGCCAGCCATGAAAGTCGAACAATTGACCTGCAACATCGGCGCCGAACTGATCGGCGTGAACCTCGCCGACGCGGTGCATGACGACGGTCTGTTTGCCGAGATTCGTGCCCAGTTGCTCAAGCACCGGGTGGTGTTCCTGCGTGATCAGAACATCACTCGCGACGAGCACGTGGCCTTCGCTCGCCGCTTTGGTGAGTTGGAAGACCATCCGGTGGCCGGCAGCGATCCGGATCATCCGGGGCTGGTGCGGATCTACAAGAGTCCGGACCAGCCGATGGACCGCTATGAAAACGCCTGGCACGCCGACGCCACCTGGCGCGAGGCGCCGCCAATGGGGTGCGTGTTGCGCTGCGTGGAATGCCCGCCGGTCGGCGGCGACACCATGTGGGCCAACATGGTCGAGGCTTATGCGCGTTTGCCGGAAGACGTGAAGGTGAAAATCGCCGACCTGCGTGCCCGTCACAGCATCGAAGCGAGTTTCGGTGCGGCGATGCCGATCGAAAAACGCCTGGCGCTCAAGGCGATGTACCCGGACGCCGAGCACCCGGTGGTGCGCACCCACCCGGAAACCGGCGAGAAGGTGCTGTTCGTCAACGCCTTCACCACCCACATCAGCAACTACCACACCTCTGAGCGGGTGCGCTTCGGTCAGGACGCCAACCCCGGCGCCAGCGAATTGCTGCGCTACCTGATCAGCCAGGCGTACATCCCCGAGTATCAGGTGCGCTGGCGCTGGAAGCCCAACAGCATCGCCATCTGGGACAACCGCAGTACCCAGCACTACGCCGTCATGGATTACCCGCCGTGCCATCGCAAGATGGAGCGCGCCGGGATCATCGGCGACAAGACCTACTGATCGACCCTTTCTGCATACGCACTCGTAAAAACGTCTGCCCGGCACGATCCCGGGTGGGCGGGACAATCATAAAAAGTGGAGTAAATCATGCAATTCTTCGACGATTCCCTGCACCCGGAAAACATGGAAAAAGTGGTCATCACCGTGGCCCCGTACGGCCCGGAATGGATGCCTGAAGATTTTCCGGAAGACATCCCGCTGACCATGGACGAGCAAGTCCAGAAAGCGGTCGATTGCTATGAAGCCGGCGCCACCGTGCTGCACCTGCATGTGCGTGAACTGGACGGCAAGGGCTCCAAGCGCCTGTCGAAGTTCAACGAGCTGATCGCCGGCGTGCGAGAAGCCGTGCCGGACATGATCATCCAGGTCGGCGGTTCGATTTCCTTCGCCCCGGAAAGTGATGGCGAAGCCGCCAAGTGGCTGTCCGACGATACCCGCCACATGCTGGCCGAGCTGACGCCAAAACCGGATCAGGTCACGGTGGCAATCAACACCACCCAGATGAACATCATGGAGCTGCTGTATCCGCAATACCTGGAAGGTACCTCGCTGGCTAACCCGTTGATCCAGGCTGCCTACAGCGAAATGACCGTACCGGCCGGCCCGGCCTGGGTTGCCGAGCACCTCAAGCGCCTGATGGACAACGACATCCAGCCGCACTTCCAGCTGACCGGCATGCATGCCCTGGAAACCCTCGAGCGCCTGGTGCGCAAGGGCATCTACAAGGGCCCGCTGAACCTGACCTGGATCGGCATCGGTGGCGGTTTCGACGGCCCGAACCCGTTCAACTTCTTCAATTTCATCCACCGAGCGCCGAACGGCTGCACCCTGACCTCCGAGTCGCTGCTCAAGAACGTCATGCCGTTCAACACCATGTCGATGGCTATGGGCATGCACCCGCGCGTGGGCAATGAAGACACTATCATTGATCACAAGGGTGATCGCTTCGGCTCGGTGGCGCAGATCCAGCAAACCGTGCGCATTGCCCATGAACTGGGTCGCGAAATCGCCACGGGCAAAGAAGCCCGCGAGATTTATCGCATCGGTGTGAAGTACGACAGCATCGAGCAGACCCTGCTGGCCAACGGTATGGCCCCCAACCGCAAGGCTGGCCAAAAGGGTGTGCCGCAACGCGGCTGACCGACGGTCTGGACGAGGGGCCGCAACCTCTCGTCCACCGCACTGCAACACGCTTGATAACAACAATAAATAAAAGCATTGAGGAGGCTGCATGGCCTTTCACCCAATCGCCGCTGACGATGACGACGCAGGTTGCGTCGGCGTTTCGCGCCAATATGCCTGGATCGTTTTTGCATTGACGTTCGGCCTGTTGATTTCCGATTACATGTCGCGTCAGGTGCTGAACGCGGTGTTCCCGCTGCTCAAGAGCGAGTGGGCCCTGAGCGACGGCCAGCTCGGGTTGCTCAGCGGTATCGTTGCCTTGATGGTCGGCCTGCTGACATTCCCGCTGTCGTTGATGGCTGACCGCTTTGGACGAGTCAAGAGCCTGGCGCTGATGGCGTTGCTGTGGAGCCTGGCCACGCTGGGCTGCGCATTGGCGCAGGATTACCAGCAAATGTTCATTGCCCGGTTCATGGTCGGCGTCGGTGAAGCGGCTTATGGCAGCGTCGGTATCGCCGTGGTGATTTCGGTGTTTCCGAAACACATGCGCGCCACCCTGGCCAGCGCGTTCATGGCGGGCGGCATGTTCGGCTCGGTGCTGGGCATGGCGTTGGGCGGTGCCATCGCGGCCAAGCTAGGCTGGCGCTGGTCGTTCGCCGGCATGGCGTTGTTTGGCCTGGTGCTGGCGATGCTTTATCCGATCATCGTCAAGGAAGCGCGCATCGCACCGCAACGGGTCGCCAAGGCTGTCGCGGGGGCCAAGCGTCCGCTGCGTACGCTGTGGTCCAGTCGTTCGGTGGTAGCGACCTACGTCGCCAGCGGCTTGCAGCTGTTCGTCGGCGGCACGGTGATGGTGTGGATTCCCAGCTACCTCAATCGCTACTACGACATGCCGACGGACAAAGCCGGCGCCATGGCGGCGATCATCGTGCTGTGCAGCGGTGCGGGGATGATTGTGTGCGGCATGCTCAGCGATCGGCTGTGTCGCAACTCGCCGGAACGCAAGGTCAGCCTGGCTATCGCCTTTTGCCTGGGCAGTTGCCTGCTGCTGTCGGCGGCGTTCGCAATGACGGCAGGGCCTTTGCAACTGGCACTGATTTGCCTGGGCATGCTGATTGCCACCGGCACCACCGGCCCGGCTGGCGCGATGGTCGCCAACCTGACCCATTACTCGGTCCATGGCACGGCCTTCGCCACGCTGACATTGGCCAACAACATGCTGGGACTGGCGCCGGGGCCGTTCATCACAGGAAGGGTGTCGGACCTCATCGGCCTGCATGCCGCTTTCCAACTGGTGCCATTGGTCAGCCTCGCGGCAGCGGCCGTGTTCTTTTATGCCAAGTGTCATTACCACAAAGATATTGCCCGCCTTCAGGGTCAGCGCGTGCCTGACCCCGTCAGCCAGGCCGGGTTAGAGGTGAAGTTGTGAGTCGTCGTCTACAGATTGATGTGTTTTTCGATTTTATCTGCCCCTGGTGCCTGATCGGCAAACGCCAACTGGAGCATGCGCAGGTACAGTTTCGCAGTCGCCATCCGGATGTGCAGATCAGCACGCAGTGGCATGGCGTGCAGTTGCTGCCGCAATTGCCGTTGGAAGGTGAGCCCTTCGTCGATTTCTACCGCAAGCGCCTGGGCAATGCCGATGCCATGACCATGCGCCAGGCCCAGGTACAAAAGGCTGCCGCGGCGGTTGGACTGACCATCGACCTCGGCCAGATCGAGACGATGCCCAATACCGCAGACGCCCATCGTCTGTTCGAGCGGGTCAGCGCGCTGGGCAACGCTGCCCAGAGTGAAATGTTGCTAGAGCGGCTGTTCGCCGCTTATTTCCGCAAACGCGAAAACCTTGGTTGCCGCGAGACCTTGCTCGCCATTGCCCGCTCCTGTGGCATTGATGCGCAGGCCTTGGCTGACTGCCTGACGGGCGACGCCACTCCATTTGCCGGATCACCCGAGGCGAGCAGTGGCGTACCCGGCTTTCAGTTCGATCGCCGCATGACGGTGGTGGGCGCGCAACCTGCTGCGGTGTTGCTCGGGGCCATGAGCCAGGCACTGAAAGAAAGTGATTACGAGCGGCAACCTGCATGACCCGGCGTATCCCCGTGCCTGCCGGAAAACACCCGCAGGCGGGCGGTCGTGCATTGTTCGAATTCGATGACAAAAGCCTGGCGCTGTTCAACGTCGAAGGTGACTTGTTCGCCATTGACGACAGTTGCCCGCACCAGGGCGCCTCGCTGTGTGGCGGGCGACTTGAGGGGCGAGTGATTCAGTGTTGCGCTCATGGTCTGCGCTTCGATCTGCGCAGCGGTTACCTGCTCAATTCCACCGCAGTCAAAGTCGCCAACTACCCGGTCGAGATCATCGACGGTCAGGCATTCATCGTCATTGTTCCCGAGGAGGCCGCGCCATGAACGCCATCGCTCTCACCCGTATCCACAGCCGAACGCGCGAACTGGCGCCGGGTTTTGTCGTCAGTCTGATCGTGGCGGCGGCCGCGTCGTTTTTGTCCGAGCACTACGGTGCGCCGGTGATGCTGTTTGCCTTGCTATTGGGCATGGCCCTGAATTTTCTGGCCGGCGACGGTGCCTGCAAGGCCGGCATCGAGTTCACGGCGCGTACCGTGTTGCGCATCGGCGTGGCGCTGCTGGGCATGCGCATTACCCTTGAACAGATGGCTGCGCTGGGCTGGAAGCCAGTGGCGCTGGTGGTGATTCTGGTGGTGGTGACCATCGGCGTTTCAGTGATCGCTGCCAAGGCGCTGGGCTTTCAGCGTTTGTTCGGCATGCTCACCGGAGGGGCCACCGCGATTTGTGGTGCATCGGCCGCGTTGGCGCTGGCGGCAGCGCTGCCTAATCACCCGCAGAAAGAACGCGCGACGTTGTTCACGGTGATTGGGGTGTCGGCGCTGTCGACTCTGGCGATGATCGTGTACCCGATGATTGCCAATTGGCTGCAACTGCCGCCGCAAGTGGCCGGGGTGTTTCTCGGGGCGACCATCCACGACGTGGCCCAGGTGGTCGGCGCCGGCTACAGCATGTCGACCGAGACCGGCGATACGGCCACGGTGGTCAAGCTGATGCGGGTCGCGATGCTGCTGCCGGTAATCGTCACCGCCGCGATGATCACCCGCATGCAGGGCGCCGATCCGACCGGCAAGCGACCACCGTTGCTGCCGTGGTTCGCCGTCGGTTTCCTGTTGCTGGCGTGTATCAACAGCACCGGGTGGATAGCCCCGGTGGTGCAGGGCTCGATCAATGAGCTGTCGCGCTGGTGCCTGGTGGTGTCCATCAGTGCCCTGGGCATGAAGACCCAACTCAAGGAACTGGCGGCGGTGGGTATCAAGCCGATTCTGTTGATGGTGGGGGAGACGGTGTTCCTCGTCGTGCTGGTGCTGTTGTTGCTGCACTGGGGCCTTTGACACCCGACGCAAAACGCTTTTTGACAGAGGGCTGCACCGCGGTTGACTCCTCACTGTGGTGGTGTCCTCGACCGGTGTCGACAACACCGGTTTTTTTCGGCGACTGTGCCAGCAGTCGCCGTTTTTTTTTGCCCGGTGTGAGCTCGCTGGGGAAGGACCAGAGGCCAGGCTTCCCGCGTCATCGTTGACCTCCATCGGTGCCTTTGCCAGCGTTGATCCATGCCTCGTCAAAGTTTGTGGGAGATTGTTGTCTGAGTACATATCCGTTGCTGCGGTGATGGCGGCTATTGGTTTCGCCCTTACGGCGAGTCACTTTCGAAAAGCGCGAAAGTAACCAAAGCGCTTTTGCCCCTTTCGTTCGGTGGCTCGCTAATGCTCGCCATGCCCTCGCTCCGGTCCTGCTCCGTGGGCCCGCCGCGATCGGCCATCCTTGGCCGTGCGCGGCTAACCCGGCATCCATGCCGGGTTGCCCACTGCGCAGAACCTCCACTCGGCCTCTCGAGGGGGCGACCACCGCCACAGCCGCCGAGGCGGCCTGAAAGCCGACCTGGCTCATTTGCGTACGCGTTCTCCTTCTCTGCTGCGCTCACTCATTCCGAGCATGTACACCGCTCCCCTGTAGGAGCCGGCTTGCTGGCGATAGCGGTGGGTCAGACAATTAATGTGTTGGTTGGACGGACGCCATCGTCGGAACGCCGCCCGCAGCAAGCCGGCTCCTACACGGGATCGGGTTCACACGGTCAAAATTGTAGGAGCCAGCTTGCTGGCGATGGACGTCAACGATAACGCTGGGTGTCTGAATGAACGCGGTGTCCAGACGATTTTCGCCGGCAAGCCGGCTCCTACAGGGGGCACGCATGCTTTTGATTTTCACCACTCATCAGGCCGAGCGTTAGCTCGCCTTGCGCTTTTGATCTGAGCGCCCCCTCGAGAGGCCGAGCGCAGGTTCTGCGCAGTGGGCAACCCGGCATGGATGCCGGGTTAGCCGCCCCCGGCCATGGATGGCCGATGGCGGCGGGCCCACGGAGCAGGACCGGAGCGAGGGCATGCCGAGCCTGGGCGAGGCACCGAACGAAAGGGGCAAGAGCGCTTGGTTACTTGGGGCTCTTCCAAGTGACTCGCCGTAAGGGCGAAACCAATAGCGGCCATAACCGCAGAAATGGATATGTACACCTGAAAGATAATCGTCGCCTATCAAGACGCCTTCGCCGGCAAGCCTGGCTCCTACAACAGGCGCGATATCAGTAGGGTTTGGGTGGGGCAGCATCCGTCGGGGCTTTTGCCGAAGCCTGCTTTTGCACCCGCCACGTCGCCGGCGGCATGCCGAACTGGCTGATGAACCACCGCGTAAACGAACTCGCCATCGAGTAGCCAAGCATGTCGGCAATGCGCCCGAGCGTGTAATTCGGGTTGTCCAGATAACGCAGCACCAGGTCGCGGCGCACATCGTTGATCACATCGTTGAACGCACAACCATCATCCTTCAGGCGACGTTGCAGGGTGCGAACGTTCATGCCCTGGCTCTGCGCGACTTGCTCGATGGTAGCGCGGCCCATGGGCAGCAGCAGGTAGATGGCCTTGCGCACTTCGAACAGCATCGAAGTGCCTTGGTGGCTTTGCAGCGAATCGAGGTAGCTCTGGGCGTAACGGGCCATGGCCGGGTCGGCATTGGCGTTGGTCATGTCCAGGCTGGCACCTGCGCAGACAATGCCGTTGAACTCACTGCCGAACTCCAGGGTGCAGCCGAACAGGCGACGGTGCAGTTGAAGGTTGTCGGGGGGCTGGTGGGTGAAATTGACGCTGTAGGGATGCCAGTGAGAGCCGAGCAGGGCGGCGCACAGGCGGAACATCACGCCGATGGCAAGCTCGGTGGCCTGTCGACTGGGCATCGGCGAGTCGGTGACCACCTCCTCGCGAATGATCACCATCTTGCCGGCCTCTTCAATGAAGATGGCCAGCGAATCATTCATCAAGTGCCGGTAATGCACCACCACCTGCAAGGCATCACGCAGCGTGCGCTGATGGCTGAGCAGCAGGCTGACCACGCCGAAGTCCGAGAGCTGGCGCGACTCGGCCATGCTCAGGCCAAAGTTCTGGCAGCCGCTGGCGGCGGCTGAGTCCTCCAGCAGACGCACGGCGGCATCGATGGGAATGCGATGTTCAGGGGCTTGCAGCAGGGCTTTGCTCAAGCCGACGCCGGCCAGTACATCGCGCGGGTTGAACCCCAGGTACTGAGTAACCTCCAGGTAGTTGGTCAAGACGGCGGCGCGAACAAGCTTGGGCATGCGAAGGTCTTTCCTGGGCCGGTTGCGATTCAGATGAGCGTGGCGACTATATCCAGCACATCAGCGATTGAACAGTTGTGATGTTGTCGAGGGCGCTCGCCAGTTTCTGTCCGCAATCACCTCCGTTGTCGTGGAGCAATCGACGCACACCCATTGATTACAGTGAGCTACAGAGAACCTGTGGGGATTTTCGACCAGTGGTCGGCGCGCGCCAATACCTGGAAATCTGTCATGAAAAGAAAAGTGCCTGACGTCCAATGAAAAGCGCCTGGGGTGGGCGCTCTTTAATGTCAGTCCTACAAAAAGCCCCTGGCCACAGAGCCAGTCGAGTCATCGAGAAAGCGTAGGTGCTGAAGTGGACAAACTGCAAACTGCCGCAACCGTTCTGATCGTACCGGGCCTGCGCGAGCACGTTGCCGAACATTGGCAGACGTTGCTTGAAGCCAGGCTGAGCAAGGTACGTAGTGTGCCGCCGCAGGAGACCGACAAGCTCGATTGCAACAAGCGCGTGCAAGCGATCCAGCACGCGCTGGAGCAGATCGACGGGCCGGTGATCCTGGTCGCCCACAGCGCAGGCGTACTGATGGTCGCGCACTGGGCCGCGCAGTACCGCCGGCCGATCAAGGGCGCGCTGCTGGCTGCTCCACCTGACCTCGATGCCCCTTGGCCGTCAGGCTACCCATCGCCTGAAACCCTGCGTAGCCAGGGTTGGGATCCTCTACCCAAAGGGCCGCTGCCATTTCGCAGCCTGGTGGCCGCCAGTACCAGCGACCACCTCGCCAGCCTGGAAGCCGTTACGCACCTGGCTGAAGGCTGGGGCAGTGAGCTACTCAATCTGGGCGATGTCGGTCATCTCAATCCTGCTGCCGGGTACGGGCACTGGCCGCAAGCCGAAGCCCTCATCCTCGAGCTGGATCGCTAGTTCAGGCGCCGGCTGGCTCGCGCCATCCGGCATTTGCCCTCACTCCTGAAAAACGCAAACCCCTGGAACAAGAGGGTGCGCGAGGGCGGCTGCGCTTAAAACAAATACAAAATGGCGGAGACAACGCAATGCACAACAATAAGAGTCACGGGTTCACCGCTTCACGCTACACCTTGCTGGCCTCAGCCATTCTCGCGGCAACGGTGCCGATGGCCCATGCGGCAGAGATCGAGACAGGTAACCCGGACTGGACCGTTCGCCTGGATAACACCATCAAGTACAACTACGGCGTGCGCACCGAAAGCGCGGACAAACGTATGTTGGGCACGCCCAACAACAACGACGGCGACTACAACTTCCGCAAGGCCGGGACCAACATCACCAACCGCGTCGACCTGTTGACCGAGATGGACGTGGTCTACCAGAACCACATGGGCTTTCGTGTCAGCGCCGCCAGTTGGTACGACAAGGCCTACGAGAACACCGGTTCCAATTCGAACCCGTTCGTCAACGGCAACGGATCGACCTCGGGCCTGGTCGCCAACGACCCGCGCCTGGCCGGGGTCACCAATGACAACGTCGGCAACGGCAGCCCGCACCTGAGCAACTATGCCCAGCGTTACTACACCGGCCCGTCCGGCGAAATCCTCGACGCCTTCGTGTTCTACAGCACCGAAGTGGGCGAGGAGTCGATGCTGAGCTTCAAGGCTGGCCAGCACAACGTGTTCTGGGGCGAGACCATTCTCAACCCGGTGCATTCGATCAGCTACGGCCAGTCCGGCCTGGACCTGGCCAAGCTGGCCGCGTCGCCGGGCACCGAAGCCAAGGAACTGTTCGTTCCGCGCAATCAGCTGTCGATGTCCTTCACGATCAATCCCGAACTGACCGTGGCCGCCCAGTACTTTCTCGACTGGGACGCCGCACGCCTGCCGGAAGCCGGCACCTACTACGGCGGCTCCGACCTGGTCGGTTTCGGCGCGCAGTCGTTCCTGCTGGGTAACACTAATGCTGTCGTGCCTGGCAGCCCTCTGGGTTGCGGCCTGGCGCCGTGCAACGGCTTGACCAACGTGCGTCGCGGGCATGACCTGACGCCGGACAAGCGCGGCGACTGGGGCCTCATGGCCAAGTGGTCGCCCGCCTGGCTGGACGGCACCCTCGGCGTTTACTACCGCGAAACCTCGGAAATCCTCCCGCAAGCCTGGCTGGATGCCCGAGGCCTGAGCTCGGCCAACCCGAACGGAACTCGCCCGGCCGGCCAGGTGCCCGCGGTGGTCAATACGCTCAACTCGCTGAGCACCGCCACCTATCAAATGGCCTATGCCGACAACATCAAGATCGTTGGCCTGAGCCTGTCCAAGGATGTGGGCGGGGTGAGCGTGGGTTCGGACCTGAACATTCGTCACAACATGCCGCTGGCCAGTATTCCGGCGGTCGTCAGCTCCACCAGTCCGCTGGGCCTGGGCCAAGGTCTTGGCCTGCTGCCGGCACGCACGGCTGCCACCGGTGTGGTTTATGACACCCCGCAGAAGGGCGACAGCATGGCCGCCACCGGCGACACCTTGCACTGGACGCTCAACGGTCTGATGACCATTGCCAAAACGCCTGTATTCGATTCGGCGACCCTGCTTGGCGAGCTGTATTACAGCAACCTGCTCAAGCTCGATAGCAAGAATGAGGCGCTCTACAAGGGCAAGGGCACCTACCACGGCATCGACCAGCCAACCCGGGACAACTGGGGCATCGCGGTCAACTTCACACCGACCTGGTACCAGGTGTTTCCCGGTGTCGACCTCAACGCGCCGATGTCCATCAACGTCGGTCTCGATGGCGTTTCACCGGTCTCCGGTGGCGGTGCCAAAGACACCGGTAACTACGCCATCGGTCTCGGGGCCGTTGTGTACAACAAATACTTTGTCGACCTGAAGTACGTGGACTCTTTCGGCAAGGCCGACAAGTGCAATGTCAGCGGTGTGAGTACCGGCCCGACCGGAGGTGATGGCACTGCGCCGAACGCCTTTAGCGGTAACGAAAACTACGCCTGTTTCGCCGGTGGCTACTCGGCCTTTTCCGGTGGTGGTGCAACGACTGAGGACCGTGGCGCCGTTTACCTGACGATGAAAACCACTTTTTGATTCAACACTGATTTGCTCAATGCAAGCAGGAGAATAACAAGATGAAATTTGCTAAAACCGTGTTGGCCGCTTCGCTGGCCATGGTCCTGGTCGCTCAGGCACAGGCCGCTGTTTCAACCCAGGACGCTGCCAAGTTGGGCAGCAGCCTGACCCTGGTGGGCGCCGAAAAGGCCGGGAACGCTGATGGTTCCATCCCCGCCTACGACGGTGGCCTGACCACGCCGCCGGCCAGTTTCAAATCCGGTGACAGCATGCGCCCGGATCCGTATGCCAGTGAAAAACCGTTGCTGGTGATCGATGGCAAAAACGTCGATCAGTACAAGGGCATGCTCAGTGCTACCACGGTGGAACTGGCCAAGCGTTTCCCGACTTACCGTGTCGATGTATACCCGACCCACCGCACCGTTTCGCTGCCAAAAGCCATCCTCGATAACGGCGTGAAGAATGCCAGCGGCGCCAAGTCCCTCGAAGGCGGTCTGGCCATCGATAACGTGCTGCCGGGCGTGCCATTCCCGATCCCGCAATCGGGCAGCGAAGTGATGTGGAACTTCCTGCTGCGCTATCAAGGTGTGAGCATCAACTCCAAGTACGACTCCTGGAACGTTGACTCCGCCGGCGTGCCAAGCCTGGCCACCACCGGGCAGGCGTTCATCTCCTACCCGATCTACGAAAACCTGGCGCAGCCGATCAGCAGCGCCGACGTGTACTACCAGATGAAGCTGTCGTACACCGGCCCTGCACGTCGGGCCGGTGAAGCGGTGATGCTCAAGGACGCCGCCAACCCGCTGCAGCAACCGCGCCGCGCCTGGCAGTACCTGCCGGGTCAACGTCGGGTCAAACTGGCACCGAACCTGGCCTACGACACGCCTAACCCAGGCACCGCCGGCGCGGGCACTTACGACGACGTTTTCGTGTTCAACGGCGCGCTGGACCGCTACGACTGGAAGCTGGTGGGCAAGCAGGAAATGATTGTGCCCTACAACACCTACAAGCTGACCTACGCCCAGGATCCGAAGTCGCTGACCACCGCCAACCACCTGGCACCGGACTTCGTGCGCTGGGAAAAACACCGCGTCTGGGTGGTGGAGGGCAACCTCAAGGCCGGCTCCCGCCACATTTATCAGAAGCGCCGCTTCTACCTTGATGAGGACAGCTGGACTGCTCTGGCCTCGGATCAATACGACGCTCGTGGTCAGTTGTACCGTGGCTCCTTCGCCTTCCTCAGCCAGAGCTACGACAAACAGGTCCCGGACTCCACGCCCTTCATGATTTACGACCTGGTCGGTGGTTCCTACAACATCAACGGCGTGGTCGGGCCTTATGGCGGCATCAAGTACATCGATCCGCTTTCCAAGGCCCAATGGTCGTCGGAATCCCTGGCCGGCAGCGGCATTCGCTAAGCCAACCGCAAAAAAGCGCCTACAAGGTCCACCGCTCACAAGGCGGTGGACCGTGCGCCGACGGCGTGGGCGCCAGGTTTTCCGAAGAGGACGCGGTATGTGTTCGTATAAGAATTATTTGCAGGTGGCGTTTGGCGTTGTGCTCGGCCTGTTGCAGGGCGTCACCCTCGCGGCTGATTACGTCGATGTGCTGGACCTGCCTGCCAGGGTCAGTGCCTTGGCCATCAACAGTCCGTTGTCCGGCATGGCACGCGCCGGTGAGCGCGTGATCGCCGTCGGTCAGCGTGGCCATATTCTGTTTTCCGATGATGCCGGCAAGCACTGGCAGCAGGCAGCAGTGCCGGTCAGTGCCGATCTTACGGCGGTGAATTTTCCGACCACCACCCAAGGTTGGGCAGTGGGCAACGACGGTGTGGTGCTGCACAGCAGCGACGCTGGCGCGACCTGGCAAAAGCAGCTCGACGGCCGCCAGATCGGCGCCTTGCTGGTCAAGCATTACACGGCGTTGGCCAGTGCCGAACCGGGCAATGAACAATGGCCGTTGCTGGTTGCCGAAGGCCAGCGGTTGATCGAACAGGGCGCAGACAAACCGCTGCTCGACACATGGTTTGCCAACGACAAAGTCGGTTATGTGGTCGGCGTGTTCAACCTGATCCTGCGCACCGAGGACGGTGGCCAGAGCTGGACGCCATTTCAGGATCGCACAGACAACCCGCAAGGTTTCCACCTCAACGCCATCGCTTCCACCGGCGACGCGTTGTACATCGCCGGCGAACAAGGCCTGTTGCTCAAATGGGATGACAACACCCAACGCTTCAGCGCCGTGCCGACGCCGTATCAAGGCAGTTTTTTCGGCGTGCTCGGCAAGCCTGGCGAAGCGCTCGTCTATGGCCTGCGCGGCAACGTCCTGCGCAGCGCTGATGGCGGCCAAAACTGGACGGCACTCGACACCGGCCTGCACGTCAGCATCACCGCTGGCCTGATCGATGCCCGTGGCGACTACCGTCTGTTCACCCAGGGTGGGCAGATGCTGGTCAGCCAGGGCACGGGCGCGCAATTGCACCTGTTGCGCCAACCGGTGCCGACCCCGGTCGCCGGTGTTACCCAGTCCGCCGCTGGTGCGTTGGTGGTCGCGGGCAGCCGTGGCGCCCAGACGCTAGCCCTCGAACCCTAAGAGCGAGAACCCAGACATGGGCAATATCAAACAAGACGCCATGCCGGTAATCCGCGACCTGCGCGATTTTGACCAGCACTCCGGCAACCTCCTCGAACGGTGGGTGTTCAACTATCGGCCGCTGTTCATGCTGCTGATGGCACTGGCCACCGTGGTGCTGGGTTTCATGGCCGTGACACGCCTGGAGCTGCGCCCAAGCTTCGAAAAAATGATTCCGCAGAGCCAGCCGTACATCCAGAATTTCCTGGAAAACCGCCAGTCGCTGCGTGGCCTGGGCAACTCGGTGCGCGTGGTGGTCGAGAACACCCAGGGTGATATTTTCGACCCCGCTTACCTCGACGTACTCAAGCAGGTCAACGACCAGCTGTTCCTCACCGAAGGCGTCGACCGCGCGTGGATGAAATCCCTGTGGAGCCCGGCGGTGCGCTGGACCGAAGTCACCGAGGATGGTTTCCAGGGTGGCCCGGTGATGCCCGATACCTATTCCGGCCAGCCTGAACAAATCGAACAACTGCGCCAGAACATCTCCCGCGCCGGTCTGGTCGGCAGCCTGGTGGCCAGCGACTTCAAGTCGAGCATGCTGATCGTGCCGCTGCTGGACAAAGCCGCCGCCGGTGGTCAGCCCATCAACTATCACGCGTTCTCGCAGATGCTCGAAGAGCAGTTGCGCGACAAGATCGAATTCGCCGGCGACAGCGCGGCGCGCAAATCAGGGGAAGAGGGCAAGGGCCAATACAAGGTTCGGGTAATCGGCTTCGCCAAACTGATGGGCGACCTGATCGATGGCCTGATTCAGGTGATGATGTTTTTCGGCCTGGCGGTCATCACTTCGCTGGCGATCATCTATGCCTACACCCGTTGTGTGCGCAGCACGTTGCTGGTGGTCGGCTGCTCGCTGATTGCGGTGGTCTGGCAACTGGGTATCGTCGCCTGGCTCGGTTATGCCATCGACCCGTACTCGGTGCTGGTGCCGTTTTTGATCTTCGCCATCGGTGTGTCCCACGCCGCACAGAAGATGAACGGCATCATGCAGGACATCGCCCGAGGCACTCACAAGCTGATTGCCGCGCGCTATACCTTCCGCCGCTTGTTCATCGCCGGCGTCACCGCGTTGCTGGCCGACGCCGTGGGTTTCGCGGTGCTGATGCTGATCGACATTCCGGTGATCCAGGACCTGGCGATCACCGCCAGCATCGGCGTCGCCGTGCTGATCTTCACCTCGCTGTTGCTGATGCCGGTGGCGCTGTCCTATGTCGGTGTTGGCGCCAAGGCTGCCGAACGCGCGCTGAAAATCGACACCCGCGCCGAACACCACAAGGGCTTTGGCAAACTCTGGGACCTGCTCGACCGCTTCACCACCGCCAAGTGGGCGACAGGCGCAGTATTGGTCGCCGTGTTGATGGGCATCGGCGGCTTCATGGTCAGCCTCAACCTGAAGATCGGCGATCTGGAAAGCGGTGCGCCGGAGCTGCGTGCCGACTCGCGCTACAACCGCGACAACGCCTACATCACCCAGCATTACGCGCTGTCCAGCGACCTGTTCGCGGTGATGATCAAGACTGCGCCGGAAGGCTGCCTGAACTACAAGACGTTGGTCCTTGCCGATCGTTTGGCCTGGGAGCTGCAACAGTATCCGGGCGTTCAGGCGACGACCTCGCTGGTCAACGCCGTGCGGCAGATCACTGCCGGCACCTATGAAGGCAACCCCAAGCTCAACAGCATCCAGCGCAACCAGGACGTGCTCAACTACGCCGCGCAGCAGGCATCGGTCAACTCGCCTGAGCTGTTCAACAACAACTGCTCGCTGATGCCGGTGATCACGTTCCTCAAGGATCACAAGGCTGAAACGCTGGATGCGGTGGTGGCGATTGCCGACAAGTTCGCCAAGGAAAACAGCACCGAAGATCGTCAGTTCCTGTTGGCGGCCGGCAGCGCTGGCATCGAAGCGGCGACCAACATCGTCGTGCGCGAAGCCAATCGCACCATGTTGCTTTACGTCTACGCGGCAGTGACGCTGTTTTGCCTGATTACCTTCCGCAGCTGGCGCGCCACGCTGGTGGCGTTGTTGCCGCTGGTACTGACCTCGATCCTTTGCGAAGCGCTGATGGTCGCCATGGGGATCGGCGTAAAGGTTGCGACCTTGCCGGTGATCGCCCTCGGCGTGGGCATCGGTGTTGACTACGCCTTGTACCTGCTCAGCGTGCAACTGCACTTCCAGCGCCAGGGTTTGCCGCTGTCCCAGGCCTACCGCAATGCGGTGTCCTTCACCGGCCGGGTGGTCGGGCTGGTGGGCATCACCCTGGCGGCTGGCGTGGTGTGTTGGGTCTGGTCGCCGATCAAGTTCCAGGCCGACATGGGCATCCTGCTGACCTTCATGTTCCTGTGGAACATGCTGGGTGCACTGGTGCTGATTCCTGCCCTGTCTTATTTCCTGTTGCGCGAACGTGCGCTGGCGCCCGGCCCTGTTGCGCAA
Source organism: Pseudomonas sp. PDM03 (assembly GCF_014852385.1). NCBI lineage: Bacteria > Pseudomonadati > Pseudomonadota > Gammaproteobacteria > Pseudomonadales > Pseudomonadaceae > Pseudomonas > Pseudomonas sp. PDM03. Next base: position 42,490 of record NZ_JACVBM010000012.1, read on the forward strand.
GCCGACAACACCGAAATCTCTCAACGTCCGGGCATGCCTCATGCCCTGACCACTTCCGAGTAAGCCAACGATGTCTGATTACAAAGCTCCTTTGCGTGACATGCACTTCGTACTCAACGAGGTTTTCCAGGTGTCCCGGTTGTGGGCCAAATTGCCTGGCCTGGCCGAGGTGATCGATGAAGAAACGGCCGCCGCGATCCTAGAAGAAGCCGGCAAGATCAGCGCCGAAGTGATTGCACCGCTGAACCGCAGCAGCGATGAACAAGGCTGCACCTGGAGCAATGGCTCGGTGACCGCACCGGATGGTTTTGCCGCCGCCTACAAGGCTTTTGCCGAAGGTGGCTGGGTGGGCGTAGGTGGCGATCCGCGGTTCGGTGGCATGGGCATGCCCAAAGCCATTTCGGCCCAGGTCGAAGAGATGGTCAATTCGGCCAGCCTGTCCTTCGGCCTGTACCCGATGCTGACGGCCGGCGCGTGCCTGTCGATCAATGCTCACGCCAGCGAAGCACTGAAAGCCACCTACTTGCCGAACCTTTACGACGGCACCTGGACCGGCTCGATGTGCCTGACCGAAGCGCATGCCGGCACAGACCTGGGCCTGATTCGCACCCGTGCCGAACCTCAGGCCGACGGCAGTTTCAAGATCAGCGGCAGCAAGATATTCATCACCGGCGGTGAGCACGACCTGACCGAAAACATCATTCACCTGGTACTGGCGCGTTTGCCGGATGCACCGGCGGGCCCGAAAGGCATTTCGCTGTTCCTGGTGCCCAAGGTGCTGGTCAATGCCGATGGCTCGCTGGGCGAGCGCAACTCGCTGTCCTGCGGCTCCATCGAGCACAAGATGGGCATCAAGGCCTCCGCCACGTGCGTGATGAACTTTGACGGTGCCACCGGCTGGATCGTCGACGCGCCGAACAAAGGGTTGGCGGCGATGTTCACCATGATGAATTACGAACGTCTGGGCGTGGGTATTCAGGGCCTGGCGCAAGGCGAACGCTCGTACCAGAACGCCGTCGAATACGCCCGTGACCGCCTGCAAAGCCGTTCGCCGAGGGGCGCGCAAAACAAGGACAAAGCCGCCGATCCGATCATCGTTCACCCGGATGTACGACGGATGCTGTTGACCATGAAGGCCTTGAACGAAGGCGGGCGGGCGTTTTCCAGCTACGTGGCGCTGCAGCTGGATACCGCCAAGTACAGCGAAGACGAGTCAATCAGCAGCCGCGCCCAGGAACTGGTGTCGCTTCTGACCCCTGTGGCCAAGGCGTTCCTCACCGACATGGGGCTGGAAACCACCGTGCATGGCCAGCAGGTCTTCGGCGGCCATGGCTACATCCGCGAATGGGGCCAGGAGCAATTGGTTCGCGATGTGCGCATCACCCAGATCTACGAAGGCACCAACGGTATCCAGTCACTGGACCTGGCCGGGCGCAAAATCGTCGGCAGCGGCGGGGCGCTCTACCGGCTGTTCGCTTCGGAAATCCGCAACTTTACCGCCAATGCCTGCGCTGACCTCGGCGAGTTCACCAGACCGTTGAACGCCGCCGTCGACACCCTCGACGAACTGACCGCATGGCTGCTGGACCGAGCCCAGAACAACCCGAATGAAATCGGCGCGGCTTCGGTCGAGTACCTGCACGTGTTCGGCTACACCGCGTACGCCTACATGTGGGCGCGAATGGCCAAAGCCGCCATGAGCACGCATTCCAAGGACGCGTTCTATGTCAGCAAACTGGCCACTGCACGCTTCTACTTCGCCCGTCTGCTGCCACGTATCCACTCGTTGAGCGCGTCGGCCAAGGCTGGCAGCGAATGCCTCTATAAATTGGATGCAGAGCAGTTCTGAGCCCACGTAAAAAAGGACCGGGAACCACAACCATGATGGCGACAAAAATAATTCCGCCCGCCGACGGCGCCTACGCCTATCCCTTGCTGATCAAGCAATTGTTGTTGTCCGGCGTGCGCTACGAGCCGGGCCGGGAAATCGTGTATGCCGACAAGCTGCGCTACAGCTACCAGACGCTCAACCAGCGGATACGCAAGCTGGCCAACGCCTTGACCGCTGCCGGCGTCAAGGCCGGGGACACGGTGGCCCTGCTTGACTGGGATAGCCATCGCTACCTGGAATGTTTCTTTGCCGTGCCGATGATCGGCGCGGTGCTGCACACCGTGAACATTCGTCTTTCGCCGGATCAGGTGCTCTTCACCATGAACCATGCCGAGGACGACCTGGTGCTCGTGCATGACGATTTCCTGCCTCTGGTTGAACAGATTCAGGGGCAGCTCAACACCGTCAAAGGTTACTTGCAGCTTACGGACGACACAGCAACTCCCACGTCGCTGCCGGTGCTGGGGGAATATGAAAACCTGTTGGCCGGGGCCGCAGACCAGTACGACTTTCCCGATTTCGATGAAAACTCGGTGGCGACCCTTTTCTACACCACGGGCACTACTGGCGACCCTAAAGGCGTGTATTTCACCCACCGCCAATTGGTCTTGCACACCTTGAATGCCGTGGGCACTTTGGGCGTCTACCAGGGGTTGCCGCTGTTGCGCTCCGATGATGTCTACATGCCGATCACACCGATGTTTCACGTGCATGCCTGGGGTGTGCCCTATGTCGCCACCCTGATGGGAATCAAGCAGGTGTACCCCGGCCGCTACGAGCCCAACAGCCTGGTCAGGCTGTATCGAGAGGAAAAGGTCACGTTCTCCCACTGTGTGCCGACCATTCTGCAAATGATCCTGAACTGCGAGGAAGCGCAACGGACTCGTTTTGATGGCTGGAAAATGCTCCTGGGCGGCAGCGCGCTGACCTTGGGCATCGCCAGTGAAGCGAGTGCCATAGGTATTCAGGTACACAGCGGTTACGGCATGTCGGAAACCTGCCCGTTGCTGTGCCTGACTTACCTGCGTGACGAAGACCTCGCACAATCCACGCAAGCCCAACTGGCGACCCGCATCAAGACTGGCACAACCGTACCGATGGTCGACCTGAAAATCATCGATGCCAATGGCAATGACGTTGCCCGTGACGGAGAGTCCCTGGGCGAGATCGTGGTGCGCGCGCCTTGGCTGACCCAGGGCTATTTGAAGGAGCCCGAAAAGGGGGCAGAGCTTTGGCACAACGGCTGGCTGCACACCGGCGACATGGCCTCCATTGACCCTTTGGGAGGGGTGGAAATCAAAGATCGAATCAAGGACGTCATCAAGACGGGCGGGGAGTGGATCAGCTCCCTGGAACTGGAAAGCCTGATCAGCGAACACCCGGCAGTCATGTCGGTCGCGGTCGTGGGCATTGCGGACGAGCAATGGGGCGAACGGCCGATGGCACTGGTGGTGTGCGAGCCTGGGCAATACCTCGACCGCAAAATGCTGGAGGTGCACCTGCAAGGGTTTGTCGAGCGCGGCCGTATCAATAAATGGGCGATCCCCAAGCGGTTCAGGTTCGTCGCCGAGATCCCTAAAACCAGCGTCGGGAAGATCAACAAGAAGCTCATCCGGGAAAGCGAATCGAGCTGAAAGGCGCGGCGGATGCTACGTCAACCCTGACCGCTGATCGCGAGGTCCGCTGTTTCATATCCGTCAAAGGGGATCATGCATCCAGATGCTTGATCCCTTTTTTCGTTTCAGGTCTGCGTAAACGTCGCGGCGATGTCGTCGGGTCTGTCGCAATAACTCAGGGCAAGTAGCCAGCAGCCTGGACGAGGTGATTGTCCTGCCCGGCAACGATGAGGTGCATGGGCACATGGGGTTGCTCATCAACAACGGAAGTGACCTCAAACCCACCCACTACCAGCGGCTGCCGCTCACACATTTCGGTCGACTCTCCCGCCAGTTTTTTCGCCATTTTCGCGTGGTTCGCTGCGATTTCGTTGAGAGTTGACACGTTACATCTCCGGGTAAAAGACCCAGCGCATGGCTGGCGTCCAAAATATTGATTTGATGGGTGCTGCGTCAGAATTACGTCGTTTCCGGGCAGTTACGACCGGCGTTTGCAATCCCTGCGCCAGAGGCTGTGGCAATTCTTTGTCGCGTCTACATTAGCGACGAATGGTGACATTTGGATGTGCTTGAATCGGGCGTAAACTGGCAGTGCTACTTCATCAGGAGGAGCCGGAGATGATTGCCGACCGAATGACCGCACAGACGTCCGCGGACAAAGCTGTCTGGGATCAATATTTTTGCGCTGCGCTGATTGCGGAAAGCAATCTGACGGCGCCGGTTGTAGGAGGGGCCACTCATGAGGACAGGCAGAATCTGTTGATTGAAAGAGCCAAGGCGCTCGCCGACAAAATGATGGATACGCGCCAGTGAACGGAAACACATGCCTGTTCAATACCTCGGCCCAACCTCTTCAGGTTGGGCTTTTTCATGCCTATCTCAACCCGACGTAAACCCAGTCCCGAACACCCTCGCGATCCGTAGGAGCCAGGCTTGCCGGCGATGGCGTCCGTGAAATCGCCATCGCCAGCAAGCCGGCTCCTACAGGTTTGGCGAGAACCCCCAATCCCGAATCCCCCCGCGATGTTGTAGGAGCCAGGCTTGCCGGCGATGGCGTCCGTGAGACCGCCATCGCCAGCAAGCCGGCTCCTACAGGTTTGGCGAGAACCCCCAATCCCGAATCCCCCCGCGATGTTGTAGGAGCCAGGCTTGCCGGCGAAGGCGTCCGTGAAATCGCCATCGCCAGCAAGCCGGCTCCTACAGGTTTAGCGTGAACCCCCAATCCCGAATCCTCCCCCGATCCGTAGGAGCCGGCTTGCTGGCGATAGCGCCCGCAAGACCGCCATCGCCAGCAAGCCGGGCTCCTACAGGTTTGGCGTGAACCTCAGTCCCGAATCCCCCCGCGATTTTGTAGGAGCCAGGCTTGCCGGCGATGGCGTCCGTGAGATCACCATCGCCAGCAAGCTGGCTCCTACAGGGTTCGCGTGCGCTGCAAATACGGGCGAGGTCTTATATTTCTAAAAGATATAAATAGATAATTATATATTCCTTTTAATGTCGTTCCGGGAGGTGCACTTTGGGCGCCTGCACATCCGTTCGGATGCGTTCGACATCACACAGGAAGCCGCATCATGACCATCAAAGCGATCAACGTTCGCAACCAGTTCAAGGGCGTCATCAAGGAAATCGTCGAAGGCGAAGTGGTCTCGGAAATCGATGTGCAAACCGCATCCGGGATCGTCACCTCGGTGATCACCACCCGCTCGGTGCGCGACCTCGAATTGAGGGTGGGCAGCGAAGTCATCGCCTTCGTCAAATCCACCGAGGTCTCGATTGCCAAGCTCTGAATCGACAATCAAGAAAACGACAGGCCCTGGCTCGCGCGGATCAGGTCATAGGCCTTGCGCGCGATCAGGTTGGCGGTGTTAGGCCGGATCCACAGGTAGTAAGTGACGTCCGGCAGTCGCGGCAATCCATCATTTTCACCCAGCACACGCATGTCCGGGCCGAGCATTTCCATGCTTCTGGGGGTGACCCCCAGCCCCGCGCGCGTCGCCGCTTTAATGCCGATCAGGTTCGACGCCAGGTACGCCTGGCGCCAGGGAATGTTCGCGCGTTCCAGCGCTTCCAGCGCATAGCGCCGATAGATGCTTGGCTCATCCACGAGAATCAGCGGCAAGGGTTCGCCGGGGTTGTGCAGGTATTGCGCCGAGCAAATCCACCACACCGGCGAGGTGCGCAAGGCAAAGCCTTCGAGGTTCGGGTCTTCGCGAGTGGAAATCACCATGTCGACCTTGCCCCGGTGCAGGTCTTCCATCAGGAACGGGCTGCGACCGACGTCGATCTCCAGGCGCAAGCGCGGGGCCGAGCGAGCGATGTGGCTGAGGATCGGTGGCAGGATCGTGTCGGCGATGTCGTGGGGCGAGCCAATGCGCAACACGCCGCTCAAGCTGCTTTCACGCAGGGAACTCAAGGCTTCGTCGTTGAGCGAGAGCATTTGCCGTGCGTGGCGCAGCAACTGCAGCCCGGCTTCCGTCAGTTGTTTTTGCCGTCCGCGTTTCTCGAACAGATTCACCCCGACCTGTTGTTCCAGGCGTTGCATGTGTTGGGTGACTGACGATTGCGTGCGGTCCAGTTGCGCGCCGGCCTCGGCAAAACTGTGGTGATCCACCACCGCGATGAAAGTGCGCAGCAATTCGAGATCAAGCGTGGGCAGGGTCGACATGGGCGTTTCCAGGGCTGTTTTTACATCACGAGTTTAAACATAAGCATTAAGTATCGTTATGTGTTTTTTCTGGGTTATTCAGTGTGAAATGGGTTTTAAGCAACAAATACGGGGATTTTGGCCATTCTGACTTTCTGCGCTAAATGCCAAGTTATAACGATATTAGATATTTGAATTTCCGTTACACCAACGCTGTACCTAGGATCCCCCACATCAGGTCGGGGGACGCCGATCATCCATGAGGGGGAAAAACCATGTTGTTCGAGCGCACACCTGTAAAACGAATTTTGCCTGTGATGTTGGGCGCCCTGGTCTCACTGGCCGCCAGCACGGCTGCCCAGGCTGACGCGACGCTGGACAAGATCGAGCAGCGTCATGCGCTGGCGGTCGGCGTGCTGTTGTCGGGCGGCCCGTTTGGCGGGATTGATCCGGCTACCCAGAAGCCGCGCGGCTTGAACGTCGAACTCGCTCAGGAACTGGGTCGCCAGTTGGGCGCTGAAGTGGAGCTGGTGCCCGTTTTGCCGGCCAACCGCGTGCAGTTTCTGCAGCAGGGAAAAGTCGATTTGCTGATCGCCAACATGGAATGGACGGCGGAGCGCGGTGAGATTCTCGGTTTTGTGCCGACGCCGTTTTACCGGGTCGGGGGCACCGCTGCGGTGCTCAAGGACAGCAAGATCAGCCGTTGGGAAGACCTCAAGGGGCAGCCGGTCTGCACCTCGCAAGGCAGCAGCTACGTCAAGCCGCTCACCGAGTTGGGCGTCGAGATCAAAGCCTTCAAGAGCTCGTCGGAATCCTTGCTGGCGTTGCGCGGCAATAACTGCGTTGCCGCGGTGCACGACGCCACGCTGGTCAATCCGTTGATCGCCGACAGTGCCGAATGGAAAGACTACCGGGCGATCTCCCCGGAGCTGAACCCGGCGCCTTCGGTGATCTGGACCCGTCGCGGCGAAAGCGACACCCAGGCCAGGCTCGACCCGATCGTCAAGGAACTGCACCGCAGCGGCTGGCTGATCGAGGCGCAGACCCGCAACCACATCACGCCCGCATCACCGGCGCTGGTCGAGTTGCAAAAGAAGTTTCAGGCCAACGGCGCCTGATTCAACTCATCGTCTTCACTACGCCGGCGCATTGCGCGACGGCTGTTCAAGGTAGTCGCGCATGAATCGTTATTTTTCCGTAAAAACCCTGTCCTCGCTGTGCCTGGCCGGCGCTGTCGTGTTCGGCGCGAGCCTGGCTCAAGCCGATGCGACGCTGGACAAGATCGAGCAGCGTCACGCCATCAGTGTCGGGGTGATTCTCAGCGGGCCGCCGTTCGGCACCATCGACCCGAAGACGGGCGAGCACCTGGGCTACAACGTCGAACTGGCAAAAGGCGTTGCCAAGGCCTTGGGCGTCGAAGCCAACACTGTCTCGGTCCTGGCGCCGAATCGCGTGCAGTTTTTGCAGCAGGGCAAGGTCGACATCCTGATCGCCAACATGCAGTTCACCGACGAGCGCGCCGAGATCCTCGATTACGTGCCCACGCCTTATGAAGAGGTGGGCGGCGCGGCGTTGATTCGCAAAGGCTTGGGCATTACCCAATGGGCCGACCTCAAGGGCAAGCCGGTGTGCGTGTCCCAGGGCAGCAACTTCATCAAGCCGTTGCAGGAAACCTACGGTGCCGAGATCAAGGCGTTCCGCAGCCAGTCCGAGTCGTTGTTGTCGCTGCGCGGCAATGGCTGCGTGGCGGCGGTGCATGTCAGCCCGACCATGCATGCGTTGTTGAGCGATGCCGAGTGGGCCGGTTATGAAATCCCGCTGCCGGGTGATTTGATCCCCTCCAACTCGGTGATCTGGTTGCGCAAGGGTGAGCAGGATACCCAGGCGAAACTCGATGCCATCGTGCGTGACTGGCACCGCAGCGGCTGGCTGATCGAGCTGGGCGAGCGCACCGGCATGGCGCCGTCTCAGGCCCTGCGTGACTTGCACGAAAAATATCGCAACGCCGCGCCGCTGGCGGTGCTTCCATGAGTCTGTTCGCAGACTTGCAGCAATTGCTCGGCGCCAGCCATGTGCAGAGCAGCGAAGAGGCCGCGCCGTACCTGACCGATAAACAGGGCCGTTACGTCGGCCAGGTCATTGCCGCCGTGCACCCGGCCAATACCGAAGAAGTCGCAGCAGTGGTCCGTGCCTGCGTGGCCGCCGATACGCCCGTGGTGGTGCAGGGCGGCAACACCGGGCTGATGGGCGGCGCCACCCCGGACGCCAGCGGCCGTGCGGTGTTGCTGTTGCTGGATCGCCTGAACCGGGTGCGCGTCGTGGACACCGACAACGACACGCTGACCGTCGAAGCCGGCTGCATTCTGCAAAACGTGCAGGACGTCGCCCGTGAGGCCGGTCGCCTGTTTCCTCTGAGCCTGGGCGCCGAAGGCAGTTGCACGATTGGCGGCAACCTCGGCACCAACGCCGGCGGCACCGCCGTGTTGCGCTACGGCAATACCCGCGAGCTGACGCTGGGGCTGGAAGTAGTGACCGCCGAGGGTGAAATCTGGAATGGCTTGCGCGGTCTGCGCAAGGACAACACCGGTTACGACCTGCGCGACCTGTACATCGGCAGCGAAGGCACCCTCGGCATTATCACCGCCGCCACGCTGAAACTGTTCCCGCTGCCCAAGGCACAAGCCACGGCGTTGCTGGCCTTCGACTCGCTGTCGCAGGCGGTGCAATTCCTGTCCCATGCCCGCGCCGGGTTTGGCGCCAGCCTCACCGCTTTCGAACTACTCAGTGCCGATTGCCTGGCGCTGCTGCGCGAGCAATTTCCCGAGGGGCCGCAACCTTTTATCGGTGTCAGCCAACCCTGGTTCGCGTTGCTGGAACTCTCGGATAACCACAGCGAAACTCACGCCCGCGACGCCTTTGAAGCGGTGCTCGGCGATGCGTTCGAAAAGGATCTGCTGGCCAATGCGCTGATCGCCGAAAGCCTCGCGCAAAGTGAAGCACTGTGGCTGTTGCGCGAAAACATGAGCGAGGCGCAGAAACGTGCCGGTCGCAACATGAAGCACGACATCTCGGTGCCGATTTCCCAGGTCGTGGCGTTCGTCAGCCACACCGATGCGCTGTTGCAGGCGCACTTTCCCGGTGTCCGGCATTTCACCTTCGGCCATCTGGGCGACGGCAACCTGCATTACAACGTCGCTCATCCGCTGGATTCGACGGTGGATGCGCACATGGCGAACTACGCGGCGCTCAGCCTGCTGGTTCACGACAGCGCCCATGCCCACGGCGGCTCGATCAGCGCCGAACACGGCATCGGCCAACGCAAGCTGGGCCTGCTGGATCGCTACAAAAGCCCGGTGGAGCTGGATCTGATGCGGCGCATCAAGCAAGCGCTGGACCCGAAAAACCTGCTCAATCCGGGCAAGGTCGTGGAGGTGCTCCAGCCATGACGCTAAGACTTTCAAGGCGTGTGCAGCGTGTGTCCTTGTCGGCCAACGCCGCCGCCAAATCCCGCGCTACCGAGTTGCGTGAAGCCGGTCGCGACATTCTCGACCTGACCACTGGCGAGCCGGATTTCGACACGCCTGAACACATCAAGCAGGCGGCGTATGCCGCCATCGCCGCCGGTGCCACCAAGTACACGCCGACGCCGGGCGTGAAGGCTTTGCGACTTGCCGTGCAACGCAAGCTCCAGCGCGAAAACGCTCTGGAGTATTCGCTGCCCTCCATCGTGATTGCCAACGGTGCCAAGCAGATCATTTTCAACGCCTTTGCCGCGACTCTCGACGAGGGCGATGAAGTGCTGGTGCCCACACCGTACTGGCCGTCGTTTCCGGACAGCGTGCGTTTCAACGGTGGCGAGCCGGTATTTATCGAATGCGGTCTGGAGCAGGGCTGCAAGCTGACAGCCGCGCAACTGGAGCAACACATCGGCGAGCGCACGCGCTGGTTGATCCTCAACGGCCCCGGCAATCCCAGCGGCGCGGTTTACAGCGCAGCCGAGTTGCAGGCGCTCGCCGAGGTGCTGCGCCGTCATCCGCAGGTGTTGATCCTGCTGGATGAACTCTATGAGCACATCCGTTTCGACGGTCAGCCGCCGCAGAGCCTGCTCAATGTCGCGCCGGATCTGCAAGCGCGCTGCCTGCTGGTCGGCGGTGTGTCCAAGACCTATGCGATGACAGGGTGGCGCATCGGTTTCGGTGCCGGGCCACAGCTGTTGACCAACGCAATGGCGGTTGTGCAGTCGCAATCGACTTCCGGGGCTTCCTCGGTGGGGCAAGCGGCCGCATTGGCGGCCTTTGACGCAGGGCTGGATTTTCTGCCCGAGCAAGTGGCGGCTTATCAACTGAGAAGGGACGTGTTGGTGAGCACGTTGCACGACGTAGACGGTCTCGAAGTGCTTGAGCCTCAGGGCGGTTTCTTCGTGTTTGTGCGCTGCGCCGGTTTGCTGGGGCGTTATCGTCCTGACGGCGAGCGCCTGAACAGTGATGCCGACGTCGTCGCGTATTTGCTGGAGCAGGGTGTGGCCGGGGTGGCGGGCAGCGCTTATGGCTTGCCGCCGTGGTTTCGCCTGTCCATCGCCACCGCGACCGACAGCGTGGCTGAAGCCGGACGCCGCATCGCTCGGGCCTGCGCGCAACTGCGGGGTACGGCATGAGTCACTGGCTGGAGCTTTTCGTCCACTGGAGCGCCGGGTTCGGCCTGAACTACAGCTTTCTGCTGGACGCCTACCAACGCGGCACCCTGGTGCAGGGCGCGCTGACCACGGTGTTGTTATGCCTGTTCACCATCGTCGGCAGTTTGCTCGCCGGCGTGGGATTGGCGGCGATGCTGACGTCGGGCAAGCCGTGGCTGGCGAAACCGGCGCGGGTGTTCGTCGAAGTCACCCGCAACACGCCGACGCTGGTGCAACTGTATTGCGCCTTCCTGGTGCTGAACATGTTGCTGACCCAGGCCGTCGGCGCGGCGAACCCGCTGACGCCGTTCGCCTGGGTGGTGATTGTGATCTCGCTGCACAAGGGCGCATTCCATGCCGAAGCCTTGCGCGCCGGCATCGAGGCCGTGCCGAGCGTGACGCTGGAAGCGGCCAGTTCCCTGGCGTTCAACGCTCGGCAGTTGTTGTGGAACGTGCAACTGCCGCTGGCCTTGCGCTTCGCTTTGCCATCGCTGATCAACAACCTGATCGACCTGGTGAAAATGACTGCCGTCGCCTCGGCGATTGCCGTGGGCGATATCACCTACGCGTCGATCATGATTTGGACCCAGAGCGATAACGTGCTGGAACTGATGATCCTGATTCTGAGCTTTTTCGGTCTGCTGAGTTTTATCGTCAATTGTGTGGGGCGCTACCTGGAAGCGCGCCTGAGGATGCCCGGCTATGGCCATTGAATCGTCCGTCACCGCGCCGGTGACCTGGCCACGGCGGCATGTCGGCAAATTGTTGCTGCTGATCTTCATCGTGCCCGGGCTGCTGTGGTTTGCCCCGCAAAGCCCGGTGCTGAAAGCGCTGCTGCAATGGTCGCCAGCCCTGGCCGTGGGCTTCGGACAAAACATTCTGATCAGTCTGGTTGCCATTGCGCTGGGGTCGGTGCTGGGGTTGCTGGTGGGCGCACTGGCGTTGTCGCCGCTGCGTCTGCTGCGTTTCCCGGCACGGATCTGGGTGCAGATTTTCCGCAATGCGCCGTGGCTGGTGCTGATCTATTTCACCACCTATGTGTTCCCGTTCGAGATCAAGATCGGCAGCGCCTACGTCTCGTTCCCCGACTGGGTCAAGGTGACCATTGGCCTGGCTTTGCCGGCAAGCGCCAACGTCGCGGAAATCTTCCGTGGCGCCATTGCTTCGATTCCGAGCACGCAGTGGGAAGCGGCCCGTTCGCTGGCGTTCACGCGTGGGCAGATTTTCCGCTCGATCATCCTGCCGCAGTGCTTCAAACGCATGTTGCCGCCGTGGATGAACCTGTATGCGGTGATCACCATGGGCACGGCGCTGGCCTCGCTGGTGGGTGTGCATGACGTGATCGACACTGCGCAGATCGCCAGCAACACCGTAAACATGACCGGCTTCACCGTGGTGATTTACCTGAGCCTGCTGGTGCTGTTCTTCGCTTATTGCTACCCGATTTCCCGTCTCACCCAACGCCTGGAGCGACGTTATGCCTTCTACTGAAACCGTCGCCGAGCCTCTGGTCAGCCTGCGCGATTTGCACCTGTCGTTCGCCAGCAACCCGGTGCTCAAAGGCATCGACCTCGACGTTCATCGTGGGCAGGCGGTGTCGATCATCGGCCCGTCCGGTTCCGGCAAATCGACCATCCTGCGCTGCATCACCGGGTTGTTGCAGCCCCAGCGCGGCAGCATCCGCGTCGGCACCACCGAGGTGCATAACCTGGAGCAGGAAGCCCAGCGCATCGAGTTGCGCAAGCGCGTGGGGTTTGTCTTTCAGCAGTACAACCTGTTCCCGCATTTGTCGGTGCTGGAAAACCTGGTGATTGCGCCGCGCAAGGTGTTGGGGCGCAGCCGCATCGAGGCCGAAAAAGAAGCGCGTGCCTTGCTGGCGAAAGTGCGCATGGAGCACAAGGCCGATGCCTATCCGGGGCAACTGTCCGGCGGCCAGCAACAACGTGTGGCGATTGCCCGGGCGCTGGCGATGCGCCCGGAATTGATCCTGTTCGATGAAGTGACCTCGGCCCTTGACCCGGAAACCGTCGGTGAAGTGCTGACGGTGATTCGCGAGCTGACCGAAGAGGGCATGACCTGCGTGCTGGTCACCCACGAGATGCGCTTCGCCGAAGAGATCAGCGACATCGTCTACTTCACTGAAAACGGCGTGATCGTCGAGCACGGCAGCGCCGCACAGATTTTCCAGCACCCGAGCAGCGAGCGCACCCAGGAATTCCTGCGCCATGCCTTGGGTGATCCGGGGCGCCGTCCCGCCGTTGCCAACGATCCGTATCTGCTGACCAACCTGGGTCGCTACAGCCTGTCCGTCTAATACCGAGGAGCCTGTCCATGAGTACCGAAAACCGTGCCGCCGTCATCGAGGATTTCCTGAAGAAAATCCGCGTCATCAACCAACGTGGCGTCGACCGTGCCGCGCTGGTGGAGATCGTCTCCCTGCTGGAAGCCCTGGCCGAGCGCCGCGATCTGTTCAATTTCGACGCGTTTCCCGCGCCAGTGCCGGGGCAGGGCAGCACCGCGTTTCGCTACCGTCTGAATGACGACGGCGACACGCCGACGCTGTACCTGAACTCGTTGTTGCCAGGCAAAAGCACGCTCCCGCACAACCACGAAACCTGGGCGATCATCAGCGCCGTCGAAGGCCAGGAGATCAACTACGTCTATGGTCGTGACGACGAAGGCCGCGAGCCGGGTTTCACCACTTTGCATCTGCAAAAGGAAGTGATCGTGCAACCCGGCACGTCGATTTCGTTTCTCGGTGAAGACCTGCACGGCATTCGCGTTGAAGGCGAGAGTGCGACCTTGCATTTCCATCTCTACGGCTTGCCGCTGGAATCCCTCAACGGCCGTTATGGCGTCGAAGCGGACGGGCGCATTCTCAATTACAACGCCTCGCAAATGGCGCCGTCGATCAAGGCCTACGCATGATCGATTTGTACTACTGGCCGACCGGCAACGGCTTGAAGATCGGCATCCTGCTTGAAGAACTCGGGTTTGAGTACCGAGTGGTGCCGATCAACATCCGCGAGGGCGAGCAGAAGCAGGCGGCGTTCCAGCGGATCAGCGCCAATGGGCGGATCCCGGCGATTGTCGACCATGCACCCGAGGGTTTGAGCGAGCCGCTGAACCTGTTCGAATCCGGCGCCATTCTCAATTACCTGGCCGACAAGGCCGGGCGTTTTCTGCCGCCGGCCGGCAGTGTCGAGCGGCAGAAAGTCCAGGAGTGGCTGTTCTGGCAGGTGGGGCATATCACGCCGTACCTGAGTCAGTTGCAGGTGTTCAAGGAGAAGGCGCCGCAACCGATTCCGTTCGCTCTCGACCTGCTCAATGCCGAAGCGACGCGGCTGTATCGGGTGCTGGAAACGCGTTTGTCCGAAGTGCCGTATGTGGCGGGCGAGTACTCCATTGCCGACATGGCGATTTTCCCGTGGATCCAGCCGCAACGTCAGGGCCAGGACCTGGCGGACTTCCCGCACATCCACGCCTGGCGCGAACGCCTCAAGGTACGGCCGGCGATTCAGCGTGCGTATGCGAAGGGCCGCGACGTGGCGGCCAATGAGCGCTCTCTGGCGCTTCAATAATTTCTTTTTCAAGCGGGACTTCCATGAGCCAGACCGTAACCCCAGGGCAATTGCAGCAGTGGCTGTTCGACGGGCAGGAAATCGCCCTGTTTGATGTGCGCGAACACGGCCAGTATGGCGAGGCCCATCTGTTTTTCGGGGTCAATCTGCCCTACAGCCGACTGGAACTGGAGGCTCGGCGGTTGGCGCCGAACCCTCAGGTGCGGCTGGTGATTTATGACCAGAATGGCGGCGATGTCGCTACGCGTTCTGCCCAGCGTCTTCAGGCGTTGGGGTATGAGCGCGTGCACGTTCTCGAGGGTGGCGCCGATGGCTGGCAGGCTGCCGGTTATCAGTTGTTTGCCGGCGTGCATGTGCCGTCCAAGGCGTTCGGCGAATTGGTGGAAGAAGCCAGCCACACGCCGCATGTCACCGCGCAGCAACTGGCCGAATGGCAAATCCGCGGCGAACCGTTGGTGGTGCTGGACGGCCGGCCGTTCGATGAGTACCGCAAGATGACCATTCCCGGTTCCGTGTGCTGCCCGAACGGTGAGCTGGGTTATCGCATCCATGATCTGGTGCCGGATGACACCACGCCAATCGTGGTCAATTGCGCCGGCCGGACCCGCAGCATTATCGGCGCGCAAACGCTGATCAACCTGGGCTTGAAGAATCCGGTCTACGCGTTGGAGAACGGTACTCAGGGCTGGTACCTGGAAGATTTTCAGCTGGAACACGGCAGCAGCCGTCGTTATGCCGATGCGGTATCCGTTGCGCCATTGGCGGCGCAACGCCTGGCCGCCGCCCGATTGGCGGAACGGGCCGGGGTGAAAACCGTTGTGGCCCAGCAAGTCGCGCAGTGGGCAGAAGAGGTCGGGCGCAGTCTGTTTCTGTGCGACGTGCGCACTGCCGAAGAGTTTGCCGCTGGCAGTCTGACCGGCGCACAACACACGCCGGGCGGGCAGTTGATTCAATCCACCGATCTGTATGTCGGCGTGCGTCAGGCACGGCTGGTGCTGATCGACAGCGATGGCGTGCGTGCGCCAATTGTCGCGAGCTGGCTGCGCCAGTTGGGGCATGAGGCGTATGTGCTGGAAGGGGGCGTGAGCAGCGGTCTGGCATTGCCCGAGGCCGAAGTTGCCGCCCATGAGGCGTTGCCATCGATCTCGGTGCAGGCACTGTCCGACGCGTTGAAAGACGACGCCGTCGCACTGATCGACTTGCGCCCGAGCATGACCTTTCGCAAGGGGCATATTGCAGGCTCGCGTTGGTCGATCCGTTCACTGTTGGCGACACACGTAGCGGGCGAGCAGCGTCCTCTGGTGCTGCTGGCCGATGATCCGCTGCTGGCCGCGTTCGCTGTGCAGGAATTGCCGGAAACCCAGCGCGCACAACTGCGACTGCTGGAAGGCGGACTCGCTGCCTGGCGTGCGGCCGGTTTCACCGTGCAGGAAAGTCCGGACACACCGGCCAATGAACAGTGCATCGATTTCCTGTTCTTCACCCATGATCGGCACTCCGGCAACAAAGACGCGGCGCGGCAGTACCTGGCCTGGGAAATCGGCTTGCTGGCGCAGATGAGCGACGATGAGATCGCCAGTCTCAAACCGCTGCAACCTCAAGCCACCGAGGACGCGCGGATACGCACACGCCTGGTCCATTCGGCACGCACGGAGCAGGGCAGTGGTGGTCGTTCGGTCAACGTGCCAGTCACCCGTCTGAGCACGGTACTGTTCGACAACCTTGCGCAAATGCGTGACGCCCGTGCCCGCCGTGACACCGAGCGGGTGTTGAGTTACGGCGCGCGCGGCAATCCAACTGCGTTCGCCCTCGAAGACCTGGTCACCGAACTGGAAGGCGGTTATCGCACGCGACTGTTCGGCACCGGGCTGGCGGCGGTCGCGCAGACGTTTCTGGCGTACCTGCGCCCCGGCGATCATGTGCTGATCACAGATGCGGTGTACGCACCGGTGCGGCGTCTGGCCCGGGAATTTCTTGACCCGTTCGGCATCCAGGTCAGCTACTTCGCACCGGACGGCAGCGACTTGCAGGCGCAACTGCAAGCCAACACCAAAATGGTCTACACCGAAGTCCCGGGCTCCTTGCTGTACGAACTCTGCGACTTGCCGGCCATCGCCGCCCTGTGCAAACCGCGAGGCATTCTGCTGGCCGTCGACAACACCTGGGGCTCAGGTTACCTGTACCGACCGCTGACCCTCGGCGCGGACATCTCGATCATGGCGCTGACCAAGTACCTGTGCGGTCACAGCGATGTGGTCATGGGCAGCGTCTGCGTCCGCGAAGATGCCTGGCAACCGCTGGCCTCCATGAGCGACACCTTTGGCGTCACCGTCAGCCCGGATGACGCTTATCTGGTATTGCGCGGCGCACGAACCCTGGCACCGAGACTGGAGGTGCATGAGCGCCAGGCGCTGGAAATCGCCCATTGGCTGCAAGCGCAACCGCAGGTGAAACGGGTGTTCCATCCGGCCTTGCCCGACCACCCCGGCCACGACTTGTGGCAACGGGACTTCAAGGGCAGCAACGGCTTGCTGTCCTTTGAGCTGAACGAGGCGGACGCCGCTTATGTCGAGCGCTTCATCGATGCGCTGCAGCTGTTCGGATTGGGCGCTTCCTGGGGTGGTTTCGAAAGTCTGATCACCGTGGCCGACACCCAGGATCGCCAGAGTGCGGCGGACCGCTCATTGAATCCGGTGCTGCGCTTGCACATCGGGCTGGAGGATGTCGAGGCGTTGATTGAGGATCTGCAACGTGGTTTCGCTGCGATATCATGAAGACTCAACACACGGCTGAGTCTTCAGCACAGCGCCGGATCATCGGCCACCGGAAAGAACCGAATCATGCAAGACCGTACCTATCAGCTGCTGGAAGTCGCCAACGGCAAACCGATCAAGCTCTGGACCGAAGGCGTTCCGGTAGAAAACGAAGCCAGGCAGCAATTGATCAACACCGCGAAGATGCCGTTCATCTTCAAGCACTTGGCGGTGATGCCCGACGTGCACCTGGGCAAGGGCTCGACCATCGGCAGTGTGATTCCTACCGTGGGCGCGATCATCCCGGCCGCCGTCGGGGTGGATATTGGCTGCGGCATGATCGCCGCGCGCACGTCGTTGACCGCCGCTGATTTGCCGGACAACCTGCATGGCTTGCGTTGCGCGATCGAAAAAGCGGTGCCCCATGGGCGCACCGTTGGTCGTGGGGTGCGGGACAAAGGTGCCTGGGACAGCGTTCCGAAACAGGCCGATCATGCCTGGTCTGCCTTGAACCCACGGTTCAAGGCGATCACCGACAAATACCCGAAACTCGCCAGCACCAACAATCGAGGGCACTTGGGCACGTTGGGCAGCGGCAACCACTTCATTGAGGTGTGCCTGGATGAGGCCAATCGGGTCTGGTTCATGCTGCACAGCGGCTCACGAGGGGTTGGCAACGCCATTGGCTGCTTGTTCATTCAACTGGCCCAGGCCGACATGCGCCAGCACATAGCCAATTTGCCGGACCGTGACCTGGCTTACTTCGAAGAAGGCAGCCGGCATTTTGATGATTACGTTGAAGCCGTCGGTTGGGCCCAGGATTTCGCCAGGCAGAACCGTGCGTTGATGATGCAGTCGGTGATTCAGGCGGCAAGGAAAGTGATCGTCAAGCCGTTCGACGTCGCCTTGGAGGCGGTGAACTGCCACCACAACTACGTGCAGAAAGAGCGGCATTTTGGTCAGGAAATCCTGGTCACCCGCAAAGGCGCGGTGTCGGCGCAGAAGGGGGAGCTGGGGATCATTCCGGGATCGATGGGCGCGAAAAGCTTCATCGTTCGCGGGCTCGGCAACGAGCAATCGTTCTGTTCCTGTAGCCACGGTGCTGGCCGCACCATGAGCCGTACCAAAGCGAAAAGCCTGTTCACCGTCGAAGATCAGATCCGCGCCACCGCCCACGTCGAGTGCCGCAAGGATGCGGCGGTGATCGATGAAATACCGATGGCCTACAAAGACATCGACCGCGTGATGCACGCCCAACGCGAACTGGTGGAAGTGCTGCATACCTTGCGTCAGGTGGTGTGCGTGAAGGGTTAGGCGCGGCCGCTACCGGTACTTGATCACGATCCCTTTGAGTTTGCGTCCCTCAATGGTTCTTACATCGCGAGCCCACAGCGGCCCGTTGACATAAGCGCCCATCGGCTGGATATGGTCGTAGACCACCACCACGGCATCGCCACCGAGCTTGGCTGACTCGTCCCGAAGTTTTCCTTCTACCTGGGTGATCGGGGGGGCGGGATCAACGCTGGCATCGATCAGCACTTCACCCAATCGAATGTGCGGGCGAAGGGGTTCGGTACGCAACACCACGACTTCACTGGCCAGCGTCGGAGCGGGATGTTCGACACCCACATAAGCAGTGGTCTGGGCATCGACCGTGGCGCAACCACTCAACGCCAGCAGGGTTCCGGCGAGCGCTGTCGCCAGCAGCGATATTTTCAAACGGGTGGACCAGAGCGCGTCATGGGCAGGCATGGTGGGTTTCCTCCGAAGGTTCTGCTGTGAGGCGGGGTGGCCTGTTGACGGTAGCAGACGGTCCGGGAGTGTCCAGAACGCCCAGCCTTTTCAGGTTGGGCGTTTGCTTGCCGGTAAAGTCACTGATCCTTTTCGCAATTGACCATCCACGACACACCAAACCGGTCGACCAGCATCCCGAAACGTGCGGCCCAGAAGGTCGCTTCCAGGGGCATTTGCACGTTGCCGTCTTCTGCCAATGCGTTGAAGACCCGTTCCGCCTCGGCAATGCTGTCGACGTTCAGCGAGACCGAACAACCGGCCATGTCATCCGTGGGGCGATCAGGTGTGGTGTCCGACCCCATGATCGCCTGATCGCCCACCGACAGGCGGGTGTGAATGATCAGGTTGTGCAGGTCCGCCGCAAAGTGCTCGCGCGCCGGGCTTTCACCGAAAGTCATCATGACGTCGAGCTGGCCTTGAAGGGCCTGGGCATAGAAAGTGAACGCAGCTTTACAGTCGCCGTTGAAGATGAGGTAGGGATTGATTTTCATTGTTTGCTCCCGTTGCCAACAGACGGTGGTGGGTTTTCCTGTAGGAGCGAGCCTGCTCGCGATGGTCTCCAGAACGCCGCGTTTATCCAGACCGCACGCGTTATCGTTGGCGCCCATCGTTGGAACGCCGCCCGGATCAAGCTCGCTCCTACAACGGCATCAGCAAAGCGTTAGAGGTGGTGATTGGCAAGAATTGTTTAGATGGTTTTTCTATTGAACCGCAACGGTTTATCGCTCGCCGCCATTAGGCCACTGCGCGTGGCACCGAGGGCCGCAACAAACGCTCAATGGCCCCAGCCACGAGGTTTTCCAGCAGTTCATTACGCTCAGGCTCATCCAGCAGATGGTGCGCCAGCCAGCAGGGCGCGCTGTTCAACAGATTGGCGATGGCATGCCCGGCGGCCTGTTGCGCCTGTTCACTGAGGCGGGGTTTGGTCCCGAGCATCAGCAGCAATGTGCGTTCGTACTGCTCGCGCAACTGCCGAACGCGCGCCTGCTGTTCGTCATTCAGGCAGCCGCTGTCGCGTTCGACCAGACGAAAATGCCAGGGCATTTCCTGATGCAGATTCAAATGCGCGCGGATCAGGCTGTTGAGCCTGTCGCGCTTGGCCGGAGACTTTTGCTCGATGCGCCCCAGGGTTGCCAACAGCTCTTCGTAGAACTCCTCGATCAGGTCGAGCAGCAAGTGCTGTTTGCTGGGGTAATGGTGATACAACGAACCCGGGGAAAGCCCCAGGCACGTCGCGAGCTCACGCATGCCGACCTGACCGAAACCCTTGCTGGCAAACAGCTCCAGCACCTTGTCGCGGTACTCGGCGAAACGTGAGCAACGCTCAGGCATAGGCATGGAAGCCACGCCCCGTCTTGCGTCCCAGATAACCGGCGGCAACCATTTCCTTGAGCAGTGGCGCGGGGCGGTATTTGCTGTCGTTGAAACCGTCGTAGAAGGCTTCAAGAATCGCCAGCACGGTGTCCAGGCCGATCAGGTCGGCCAGTGCCAGCGGGCCGATGGGCTGGTTGCAACCCAGGCGCATCCCGGCGTCGATGTCTTCGGCGCTGGCCAGGCCTTCCTGAAACACCAGGATCGCTTCGTTGATCATCGGCACCAGAATCCGGTTGACCACAAAGCCCGGACGGTTACCGGCGGTGATCGCGGTTTTGCCCAGGGTGGTTGCCATGTCCAGCGCCAGGGCGTGGGTTGCGTCGCTGGTTTGCAGGCCGCGAATCACTTCGATCAGACCCATCACCGGCACCGGATTGAAGAAGTGCAGGCCGATGAAGCGCTCAGGCTGGCTGACGCTGGCAGCAAGCTGGGTGATCGACAGTGACGACGTATTGGAGGCAATCACACACTCGGCGCTGACCTGCGCGGCGATTTGTTGCAGCACGCGCAGTTTCAGGTCGAGGTTTTCGGTGGCGGCTTCGATCACCAGTTGCACGTTGTGCAAGCTGCTGTAGTCGGTGCTGGTGCGGATCTTGTCGAGGGCGGCGAGCTTTTGAGCTTCTGTCAGCGTGTCCTTGGCAACTTGCCGATCGAGGTTTTTGCCGACGGTCGCAACAGCCTTGTGCAGGGCGCTCTCGGAGATATCGATCAAGGTCACGTTGAACCCTGCCTGGGCGCAGACTTGTGCAATGCCGTTGCCCATGGTGCCTGCGCCGATCACGCCAATGTTTTGCAGATTCATGTACACGTCCTTCCGGTCAAACCCCGCGATACCTTGGCCGCCACAGCGGCCGAAGGCGTACTATTGGCCGCGAGTCTAGAACCGGCGGGGCGGTTGTCCTATGCCGGAACTGTTCAACGGTGCTGGTGTTTTTTGCCATTCGGGTGATGGGGAGCGAAGCGTTCAGATGCGGGAAAAGGATTCGGTGGCCGCCTACTTTGTGCAGGCGATGATCCATGGGCTGGGGGACAATCCGCAGCGGCGGAGGGCTGCGCTGGAACAGGCAGGTATCGACCCGGCGTTGATCGAACAGCCCGTGTCGCGGGTGCCGGCCAGTGCGTTTGCCGCACTCTGGTTGATCCAGATCCGCGAGTTCGATGACGAGTTCTTCCGGCTCGACTCCCACGGCATGCCGCCGGGCAGCTTCGCCCTGATTTGCCGGGCCCTGATTCAGGAGCCCGACCTGCACAAAGCCATGCGCCAGTGCCTGAACAACTTTGCCCTGTTCCTTCGCGATTTTCGCGGCACGCTGACGGTGCGCGGCAAACGTGCAGTCATCAGCCTGGATAGCTGCGCGAAAAACGATGATGTTGCGCGTTTTGGCGAAGAAACTTTTCTGGTGCTGATGATCAGCCTGATGTGCTGGCTGGGTGGTCGGCGTATTCCCATCGACCGCGCGGACTTCCGCCATAAGCGCGTATCCCTCAGCGATGACCGTTTGCTCTGGGGGCCGAACCTGACCTTCGGCGCCGAGCGCACCGAAATCGAATTTGCCAGCCACTACCTGCGCTTGCCAGTGGTCCAGGACCTGGCTTCGCTGAAAGTGTTTCTGCGCACCGCGCCGCAATGGCTGGTGATTCGCTTCCGCAACCAGCATGGGCTCGCGTCGCAAGTCCACCAGCGTTTGCGCAACAGTCACTACAGCCAATGGCCGACCTTGCAGGCTTTCGCCCTGGAACAACACCTTAGCCCCAGCACCTTTCGCCGCAAGCTGGAGCGGGAAGGGTGTTCGTATCAGGAAATCAAGGACGAGGTGCGGCGAGGGGTTGCGTTTGAGCAATTGCGGCAGAGCAAGGCCAGCATCGGTGACATTGCCGAACAGTTGGGGTTTCAGGAGCCGAGTGCGTTTCACCGGGCGTTCAAGAAGTGGACGGGGGAGAGTCCAGGGCGGTATCGAGCGCGGTTTTTGGAGCACGTGACGTCGGATCTGGATTGAGTTTTTGTCCAGTTTTTCCTTGTTGAATGTAGGAGGTTTTTTCGCTTGTAGTCCCGCCTGTAGTCCCGAAATTTCTTGTGACGACAGCGCTTCAGCAGTGGATGACACAGGCTGTAGAGGTGCTGTATTTATTTGCTCCGGGACGAATTTTCAATGGATTGGAAAGGGCAATGGACAGCTTGATCAAGGACGTGATCCCGCTACTGCAGTATCTGCTTCCGGGGTTTTTAGCGACGTGGATTTTTTACTCGCTCACGGCGTTCAAGCGCCCGGACACTTTTGGACAGATTGTCCAGGCACTGATTTTTACGTTTGTGATTCAGTCGCTGGTGGTCGGTTTGGAAGGACTGTTGCTACTGGCGGGAGAACGATTTTTTTCGATCGGCGTGTGGGACAGGAAATCGGAGGCGTTATGGTCGGCAGTGATTGCGCTGGTGATGGGGTTTCTTTCCTGTCATATCGCTCATGGCGACAGGCTTCATGCGTTACTCAGGAAACTGAAAATAACGGCTAAAAAATCGTTCCCTTGCGAGTGGTACAGTGCTTTTTCATCGAGACCGGGTTTCGTGATATTGCATTTGATCGGAGGGAAACGTCTGTTTGGCTGGCCAAGCGAATGGCCATCGGAGCCTGCTAACGGACAATTCGTTCTGGAGTTCCCTCGCTGGATCGATAGCGACGGCAATCTGTTACCTGGTAGGGCAAAGGCCCTGGTTATTGATGTATCAAAAGTGAGTTGTGTCGAATTCGCAAAACAATAGGGTGATCAAATGTCATGCAAAGCGCCGACTGAAATGCCGCCTGAGCTGAGGCGGATGATGGAAGAGTGGGAAAATGGTGGTCCTCTTCCCCCCGGGCTGGTGTTCCCCATCGGGCCTTCACCTTTACGAAAAGAAATGACGAAACCGCGCAAGCGCAACCGATAAACATGCCAGCGGCCCTTTCCCGCGTCACCTCATTGCTTGATCAGGCCAGACGCGCCTTGCTCCTTGTCTGGGCTACTTCTCGCGGGTTGTTTCTGGGGCTGGTGCTGGCGACCCTGATCGCAGGCGTACTCCCGGCATTGGCTGCCTGGCTGGGCCAACGCATCGTCGACGCGGTGGTTTTCGCCATGCAACTGCACGCGCAGCAGGGCAGTGCGCCGTTGTGGCCGGTGGTGCGTTACGTGCTGTTTGAAGCCGGTGTGCTCGCGTTGCTGTCCGGGACCCAGCGGGCGCTGTCGGTTCAGCAATCGCTGTTGCGAGTGCAGTTGGGGCAGAAGGTCAACACGATGATTCTGGAGAAAGCCCAGACGTTGTCGCTGGTGCAGTTCGAGAATTCCGAGTTCTACGACAAGCTGGTGCGGGTCCGGCGCGAGGCGTCGACCCGGCCGTTGGCGCTGGTGATGAAGTCGCTGGGGCTGATCCAGAACCTGATCGTGCTGATCAGTTTCGGCGTGTTGCTGGTGCATTTTTCGCCGTGGGCGCTGGTGTTGTTGGTGGTGGGTGCGTTGCCGGTATTTTTTGCCGAAGCACATTTTTCCGGGGACGCCTTCAGGCTGTTTACCCGTCGTGCGCCGGAGAGTCGGCAACAGAACTACATCGAGACACTGCTCTCCCACGAGGGCTACATCAAAGAGGTCAAACTGTTTGGCTTCGCGCCACTGCTGTTGAAGCGTTATCGCGATACGTTCGCGCGTCTTTACGCTGAGGACCGTCGGCTGACCCTGCGCCGCGATGGCTGGGGTTTTGTTCTGGGATTACTGGGTACGGGGGCGTTTTATCTCGCCTACGCGTGGGTGGTGGTCGACACCGTCCACGGCAGCATCACCCTCGGCCAGATGACCATGTACCTGGTGCTGTTCAAGCAGGGGCAGACCGCAGTAAGCAGCAGCTTGAGCGCCATCAGTGGTCTTTACGAAGACGGACTGTATCTGTCCAGCCTCTATGAATACCTGGCTGAGCCCGTGGTGGCCGACTCCGGCAGCCTGACCGCAGGCGCGCTGCCCGGCGATGGTCTGCGGTTCGAAAACGTCGGGTTCCGCTATCCGGGCGCGAGCCGCGCGGCGCTGGAGGGCATCGATCTGCACCTCGTGCCGGGGCACAGCGTGGCGCTGGTAGGGGAGAACGGTTCGGGCAAGACCACGCTGATCAAGCTGCTGACCCGTCTGTACCGTCCTGATCAGGGGCGCATCCTGCTGGACGGGAGTGATTTGCAGGCGTGGGACGAAGATGCGCTGCGCCGGCGTATCGGCGTGATTTTCCAGGACTATATTCGCTACCAGTTCTCCGTGGGCGAGAACATCGGTGTCGGTGACACTCTGGCGTTCAACGATGAGCAGCGCTGGCAAGCCGCAGCCGCCGAGGGCATGGCTGCGCCTTTCATTGAGCGTCTGGATCGCGGCTATGCCACCCAATTGGGTCGCTGGTTCGCCGGCGGCCAGGAACTGTCCGGCGGGCAATGGCAGAAGATTGCCTTGTCCCGTGCCTACATGCGCCGTGACGCCGATATCCTGATTCTGGATGAGCCGACCTCAGCCCTCGACCCGGCGGCGGAAGCGGCGGTGTTCGAGCATTTCAGCGAGCACACCGAAGGCCGCATGACGCTGTTGATTTCCCACCGATTTTCCAGCGTGCGTAATGCCGACCACATCATCGTGCTGGATCAGGGTGCGATCCTTGAGCGCGGCGATCACGCCAGTCTGGTGGCCGCCGGAGGGCGCTACGCGCAATTGTTCAACTTGCAGGCGCGAGGATATCGCTAAACGTCAGGAGTCCTGAGAGCCGCGTGAGATTGCAGGCCCGGCCATCTGCGGCGGTTTTGCTTTCATCAGGCCCTCAAGTGCCTGGCGATACTGGGGGCCGCCCAAACTCATGCTGTTGTTGTGCGTGCCGCCCGGCACCAACAACAGGCGCTTGGGCTCGCTGGCGGCGTTGAACAACTGCTGGCTGAAGCGCGACGGCATGAATGTATCGGCCAGGCCATGCACGACCAGCAGCGGCATGTCGATGTCGACGATCTTGTCGATGGAATCGAATTTCTGCGACAGCAGCCAGCGCACCGGCAGCCATTTTACCGGCAGGTTACTTTCAGCCACTTGGGCCACGGCATCGCCCAGTGACGTGAACGTGGACTCGATCACCAGGCCACGCACCGGGACGGCGACATGGTTCTTTTTCGCCTGTGCGGCCAGGTCTGACGCGAGGTCGATGGCTACCGCGCCGCCGAGGGAATGGCCGTAGATCAGGCGCTTGCTGGCGTCCGGTTGCATCGTTGTGAAGCGTTCCCAGGCGGCTCGCGCGTCTTCATACACACTGGCTTCCGACGGCAGATCGCCTTTGCTCTGACCAAACCCGCGGTAGTCGATCGCCAGGACGGAATAGCCCATGGCGCGCAATTGTTCGATGCGAAACGCCTGGCCGGTGAGGTTCCAGCGCACACCGTGCAAATAGAGGATCGAAGGCGCATCACGACGAGCCGCCGGCCACCACCAGGCATGCAGGTTTTGCCCATCCTTGAAACTGGCGGGCTGGATGTCGAATTCTTGAACGTCCTTCGGCAAACCGCGATACCAGCCCGCCGTGCCCGGTTCGATACGAAACAGCAGCTCGCGCTCGGTGTGCTCAAGCACGCCGCAACTCACCGGCAGACCGACAATCAGCGCGGCCATGCACAGCAAGGGCAGCCAGCGTCGGCGCAGACGTGTGAGCGGGGAGGAGGGCATCGGATGGTCCGTCGGTAAAAAACTGAAGTCCGGTTTTTAACAGAAGCGTGTCGGCGGGGGGAATATTTTCGACAGCCGTTCGCCAACCCTCCCTGTAGGAGCAAGCTTGCTCGCGATGACGGTGGCACATTAAGCAATGCTGTCGACTGACACACCGCTATCGCGAGCAAGCTTGCTCCTACAGGGGGGCGCGACAATTGCGGATCAATCCACCCGCAACACAATCTTGCCAATGTGCTCGCCACCTTCCATCCGCGCATGCGCCTGTGCCGCCTCGGCCAACGGATAAACCTTGTCGATCATCGGCAGGCAACGCCCGGCAGCGAGCACCGGCCACACGTATTCGCGCAATTGCTCGGCAATCGAGGCTTTTTCTTCCACGGTGCGTGGGCGCAGCAACGAGCCCGTCACGATGGCGCGTTTGCTCATGATCGCCAACAGGTCGACGTCCTTGGCGTGGGCGCCGCCGAGAAAGCCCAGCATCACCAGTCGACCTTCCATGCCCAGCGCCGCGATGTTCGAATTCAGGTACGAGCCGCCCATGATATCGAGGATGACATTGACGCCCTTGCCGGCGGTTTTTTCCTGGATGACCTGAGAGAAATCCTGATCGCGATAGTTGATCGCTTCGGCGCCCAACGTACGGATCGCCGCGCACTTTTCCTCACTGCCCGCCGTGGCGAAGGCCTTGACGCCGAATTCGCGACACAGCATCAACGCGGTCGTGCCGATGCCGCTGGTGCCGCCATGGATCAATGCGCGCTGACCTTTGGCAGCGCCGCCCATGTCAAACAGGTTGGCCCATACGGTGAAGAAGGTTTCCGGGATCGCCGCCGCGTGCACCCAATCCATGCCTTGAGGAATCGGCAGCGTCTGGCCGGCCGGCGCGACGCAGTATTGTGCGTAACCGCCGCCGTTGGTCAGCGCGCAGACATTGTCGCCGACGATGAATTCGCTGACACCTTTACCGACCGCCACCACTTCACCGGCCACTTCCAGCCCCGGAATCGGGCTCATGCCGGGTTTCATCGGGTACTTGCCAGCACGCTGAATCACGTCGGGGCGATTGACCCCGGCAGCGTGCACGCGAATCAGCACTTCGCCCGGGCCAGGGGTAGGTACTGACGCATGGCGTGGCTTCAATACCTCCGGGCCGCCGGGTTCGGTGATTTCGATCAGGGTCATGGTGTGGGGCAGATTCATGTGAGTGTCCTGTCTGGAAATGTTCAGTAAGTGGGACCACATCAAGCCGTCGGTGACTCAGCTCAATACAGGTTGCAGCCGGTCGCGACGATTCAGCAAGCGCATGCCCTGTTCCAGCAGCAGGGCTATGACAATGGCGCCCGCTGCGATGATGAACAACAGCGCGTGATGCCCGCCGCTGGCGTTGAACAACGCCGAATATGCAAACCCGGCAATCGCCTGGAAGGTAGCGAACGACACGGTGGCGCGACTCCAGGCAATCTGCTGTTGATGATGGTTCGGGATCAGTTCGTGAACCCGGGCCAATGCCAGCGGCACGATACCCGGCGGGAACGAGCCGAGGATCACCGCAAGCAAGGCCAGCGCAGTGAAAGCACTTGAAATCGATAGCAAACCGACCGCAACTGCCTGCACCACCAGCACCAGGCGAATGCTCAGCCGTGCGCCCAGCTTGTCAGCCAGAAAACCATAACTCACCGGCCCTATAATCGCGCCGAGGCCGTACATCACCCAGATAAGAGCGCCAATGTGCGCGCCAGCCCCGAGCCCGCGGGCAACGTAATCCACCAGAAACACCATGGCGGGCACGAGCCCGGCAGCCATGAACGCGTATTGGGCGAACAACAGGTAAACGTTCGGGTCGGTCGACATCGTCGAGGGGGCAGCGGACGGTGCCGCGGTGGCCGCGTGCGGGGCTGACGGCCAACCGAACCAACTGGCGACGGTCAGCACCAATGCCAGCACGCCGAGACCGAACCAGGTGTTCTGCAAACCCAGGCTTAACAGCGGCGGCACAATCGTCCCGGAGCCGGCGATACCCAGACCGATGCCCAGGAAAATCGCACCACTGGCCAGCCCTCGGCGGGACGCTGGCACATGCGGCAGCACGGTTGCGGCCACTAACACCATGATCGCGCCGCCAGCGACGCCCGACAGCAGACGCCAGCCGAAGAACCAGCTCACCGACAACGGAAAGCCACACGCGAAAAACGACAGCGTCACCGCCAGCATCATCAGGCGCAGGGCGCTTTTGTTGGAGGTCCGACGGGCCAGCGGATGGCCGATCAGCGCGCCAATCAGGTAACCCACCAGATTGGCGGCGCCGAGGTACACCACGTCGCTGGCAGAAAACCAGTGCGCCTGGATCAACGAGGGAATCAACGGTGTGTAGGCGAACCGCGCCAGGCCGATGCTGACCAGGCTGGCGCAGAGGCCGGCGAAAATCGGCAGCCAGATGGCGCTGCGTGAGGTGGTTGATGTGCTGGGCATGGGAGCCGTCCTCCAGGTTTATCTATGGTGCCCAGCTTATCCATGTTCATTGATGCAATAACGCAGCGATTTTGCGTTATGGTGATGCGTATATGCGGCAGTGGAGAAACCTATGAATTGGGATGATGCCAGGGTGTTTTTGGCCGTATGCCGGGAATCGACGTTACGTGGCGCGGCGCGGGTGCTGGGGGTCGATCAGGCCACCGTCGGGAGGCGGATCACGGCACTGGAGAAGTCCTTGAGTGCGACGCTGTTTCTGCGCACTTCGGAGGGATACGCGCTGACAGCCGTCGGTGAAGCAGCGTTGAAAGCCGTGGAGAAAATGGAGCACTCCGCACTGGAGATGCAGCGCCAGATTCAAGGGCTCGACGACCGCCTGACCGGTATCGTTCGTGTCAGTACCACGGACTCCATGGCCATCGACTTCCTGATCCCGGCGATTGCCCGCTTGCACGCACAGCACCCCGACGTGCGCGTGCAACTGGATGCCTCGACGCAGATTTTGAGCCTGTCGAAACGCGAAGCCGACATCGCCGTGCGCAACACCCGGCCAGACAACCCGGACCTGATCGCCCGGCGCATCGCGCGTTGGCCGGTGGGCCTGTTTGCCTCCCGGGACTATGTGGACACCCACGGTGTGCCGGCACCGGGCTCGGCGTTCGAGGGGCATGATCTGGTGGTGTATCAACCGTATTTGCAGAGCAACAAAGACATCACGCTGGTCTCGGAACCGTTGGGGCGCGGGCGCATCGTTTCGAGCCTGAGCTCCAGTCTGCTGGTGCGCCGGGCGATTGCCGCGGGGATCGGGCTGGGGGAAATTCCGGTGTACATGGGGGAGCGCGACGGGCTGGTCAGGCTATGGCCGGAACGCACACGGCCGGTGCCGTATGACATATGGCTGGTGACACACGCGGACTTACGACATACCGCGAGGGTGCGGGTGGTGATCGATGAGATTGTTGCGGGGTTTGCGGGGACGGGTGAGTAACGGCTGAAAGATCGCCACCTCGCTGCGCTCGACAGCTCCTACAGGGATTTGCGTGTACCTGTAGGAGCTGTCGAGCGCAGCGAGGTGGCGATTACTTCACACCGGATTACGGCATTTCAGGCAATTCCTGAGGACGCAGGTCAAACACCAGCACTTCGGCATCCACGCCGTTGCTCAGGGTCAGCAACTGTTCATCGCGAACCCGCACGCCATCGCCTTCCTGCAATTGCAGGCCGTTGAGTTCGACGCTGCCGCGCGCCACATGCACGTAGGCATAACGATTGGCGGCCAGTTCCAGCGTGGCGCTTTCCTTGCCATCGATCAGGCCGGCATACACCCGCGCATCCTGGCGCACCTTCAGCGAACCGTTTTTCCCCTCGGGGGAGATGATCAGTTGCAGACGCCCGCGTTTCTTCTGTGTATTGAAATGCTCTTGCTGATAGCGCGGTTTGGCGCCGCTGACGTCCGGCACGATCCAGATTTGCAGGAAGTGCACGCCACGGGTCGCCGAGTGGTTGTACTCGCTGTGTGCCACGCCGCTGCCGGCACTCATCAGTTGCACGTCACCGGGGCGGATCACCGAACCGGTGCCCAGGGTGTCCTTGTGTTCCAGGGCGCCTTCAAGCACGTAGGAGAAAATCTCCATGTCACGGTGTGGGTGCTGGCCAAAGCCTTTGCCGGCTGCGACGCGGTCATCGTTGATCACCAGCAGGTCGGAA
Source organism: Pseudomonas sp. PDM03 (assembly GCF_014852385.1). Lineage (NCBI taxonomy): Bacteria > Pseudomonadati > Pseudomonadota > Gammaproteobacteria > Pseudomonadales > Pseudomonadaceae > Pseudomonas > Pseudomonas sp. PDM03. The sequence continues at coordinate 72,694 of NZ_JACVBM010000012.1, forward strand.
AAACCCTGCTCTTTCGGGTTGCGGTAGTTGGCGAAGGAAAAGGTATGGAACGACTTCAACCAACCATGATTGGCCAAGCCGCGATCGGAAGCTTTGCGAAGGGTCAGCATGATGAAATCTCCTGTGGGGACGTTGATTCGTCCGAGTGAGGAGAAGGTTAATGTTTATCCTTTGGTGCAATAAGTAGGTGGAAATTGAAATACTGTCCCTTTTGAGTTGACAATAATAAGCAGACTGATCCCGCCGCACTTGGCCATAATGCACAGCACAGTCTTCACGCCGCGCGCACAACCCTGTAGGAGCCGGCTTGCTGGCGATGGCGGTGTGTCAGTCGCCAACCTTATTGGCTGACGCTATCGCCAGCAAGCCGGCTCCTACAGGGGGCGATGTACGGCCAGTATTTTTTTTTGATTTCAGTGATTTTGAACCCATGAAAACCGTGGCAATGGTGCTGTTCCCTGATTTTCTCCTGCTCGACATGGCCGGGCCCATGGAGGTGTTTTCCATCGCCAATCGTTATCTGGAACCGGCCGAGCGTTACGTGTTGTCGACCATCGGCACCGAGCACGGCGCGTTGCGTGCCTCCAACGGTGTCAGCGTGCAGGCCGATGTGCATATCGATCAGGCGGATCAGGCGTATGACCTGTTGCTGGTGCCGGGCGGTCCCGGGGCCTACAACGAAAAACACCCGCCATTGCTCGGCTGGCTCAAAGGTGCGGTTAAGCGGGCCGGACGTTATGGCTCGATCTGCACCGGCGCATTCGTGCTTGGGCATGCCGGTCTGATTGACGGCTACCGTGTCACCACCCACTGGCATTACACCGAACGGCTGATCAAGGGGTTCCCGAAGGCGACGGTGGAAACCGATCAGATTTTCGTCCAGGACCGCAACCTGATCACCTCCGGCGGCGTCACCGCCGGCATCGACCTGGCACTCGCGGTGGTTGCCGAAGACCATGGCAAGAAAGTCGCCCAGGACGTGGCCAAGGTGTTGCTGGTGGTGATGAAACGTCAGGGCGGACAGGCGCAATTCAGTCCGTTGATGGCGACGGTGGCCCCTCACGAAACGCCGGTGACACGCGTGCAGAACTATGTGCTCGACCACCTCGACGAAGCCTTCAGCATCGAGCGTATGGCCGGCCTGGCCACCATGAGTCCGCGTCATTTTGCCAGGGTGTTCGCCCGGGAAGTGAACATGACGCCGATGGAATTTCTCCAGAGCGCACGTATCGACTGTGCTAGAAATCTGTTGGAAACCAGTGACTTGCCGCTAAAGACCGTGGCTTTCAAAAGTGGTTTCGGCAGTGTGCGGCACATGCGGTTTCTGTTCAGTGAAAAACTCGGGTTGACCCCGTCCCAGTACCGTGAACAGTTCAGCTAGTGCCTTTTTGTCCGTTCTGCGCACCGTGATGGCCGTGACGCTCCCACCGTGGCCGTTGTTCCGTCACCAAGGCCTGCGAAGATACCCGTGAACTCTTTGTAATGGAGGCGCGAGCCTGGCGCGCAATGGAAATGACAATCCGTTGAGCCGCTTAGGGTTTGCGCACGTGGACCTGCATGAACAGCGTCAGTGATTTGAACAACGAAGCGGTGCTGCGATTCGGCCCTTATGCGTTTCACCTGCGGCAACGGCTGATCCTCGACGGGGACCGGCCGCTGCGCATGGGCGGGCGGGCCCTGGATATCTTGCAGGTGCTGGTCCAGCGCGCGGGCAACGTGGTCAGCAAGGACGAACTCATCGCACTCGTCTGGCCGACTTCGGTGGTCGAGGAGATCAACCTGCGCGTGCACATCGCCGCGCTACGTCGCGCATTGGGCGACGGGCAGGACGGGCAGCGCTACATCGTCAACATTCCCCAGCGCGGCTATAGCTTTATCGCAGCCGTGCAGCGGGTGCCGGCGAGTACGCTGGCCTCGATCGAAACGGTTCAGAAACCTCAACACAACCTGCCCGCGCGCCTGTCGCCGGTGATCGGGCGCGATTCGCTGGTCGGCAGTCTGGTCCGCCAGTTGCCGGTTCGGCGCCTCATGACCCTGACCGGTCCCGGCGGCATCGGCAAGACCACCGTGGCGTTGCGGGTGGCCGAACTGCTCCTGCAGCATTATCAGGATGGGGTCTGGCTGGTGGATCTGGCGGTGATCGATGACCCTGCGCAGGTGGTCGATCATCTGACCCGTGCGCTTGAACTGGGCGTCGGAACCACCCTGGAGACATGGGCGCAACGTCATGCGTTACTGGTGCTCGACAACTGCGAGCACCTGCTCGAACGCTGCCGGACACTGGTCGAGGACCTGCTGATGGCGGCGCCACGCCTGTCGATCCTGGTGACCAGTCGCGAGCCGCTCCAGGCGCAGGGGGAAACGGTCCAGCGTTTGCCGCCACTGGCGGTGCCTCCGGCGTCGGCGTTGCACAGTGTGGCCGAAGCGATGGGCTATTCGGCGGTGCAACTGTTCGTCAGCCGTGCCCGTGCTCGTCAGCAAGGCTTTGTGCTGCGCGAACAAGACCTCAAGGTCGTGCGCGAAATCTGTCGCCGGCTCGATGGTCTGCCCCTGGCCATCGAACTGGCGGCGGCGCAGATTGATGCGTTGGCGCTGGTGGGCCTGCAAGCTCAACTGGACAATTGTTTTCAGCTGCTGACCCAGGGTCGGCGCACCGCCGTGCCCCGGCATCAAACCTTGAAAGCGGCGCTGGACTGGAGCTATGAGCAACTGAGCCCGCTGGAGCAAACCGTGTTGCAGCGCCTGTCCGTGTTCAAGATGGCCTTTACGCTGGATGCCGCCATTGGCGTGATCAGTTGCGCGGCATTGCTGCCTGCCCGCTTGATTGAAGGGGTGGAAAGTCTGGCGCTCAAATCGTTGCTATCACTGGAGCAGGGCGGCGGACTGGCCCGCTACCGTTTCCTCAACACCACCCGCACCTACGCCCTGGAGAAACTCGAGGGCAGCGGTGAATTGCGCACCGTTGAAATGCGTTACGCCCGCTACATCAGCCGGGCGCGGTGGGTATCAAGCGGGCAAGTGGCGCTGCAACTCGTCGAGTAATCGGCGGACTTTCGTCAGGTCCGGTGTGGCAAAACCTTCGGTGAACCGGTTGTAGATCGGCGCCAGCAGCGTATGGGCTTGCCGGTGCCGGCCCTGACGCTGCCAAAGCTGTGCCAGCGAGGTAGCGCTGCGCAGTTCCCAGGCCAGGGCGCCCTGATGATTGGCGACGTTCAAGGCCCTGATCAGCAAGGCCTCGGCCGCGTCGGTGTTCAAGGGGCACTCTTGCGCCAGAAGCGCCTCAGCCCTGGCTCGCAGGATCTCCGCCGTGTTCCAGCCCGCCATGCCGGTATCTGCCCGTTGTGACAAGTCGTCATCGACGAAACCGGTGTCCAGCGTCACCATGATGTCCTTGATCAACCCCTCGCCCGGCAGAAGGGAGGAGCGCAGCTTGGTGTGGTCGATCACCTGTGCGTAATGCATGGCCCAGGTGTAGAACAGCAGCACCGAGTGCTTTTGCGCTTGTTCCAGCAGCAGTCGCAAGAGTTCGCGCGCGGTGCGGGTGTCGCCGTTGTAGTGGGCGATCAGGCAACCGGCCAGCGCCAGGGTGTAGCAGATGGACGTGCCATGGTTGATCTGCATCGCGATGTCCAGCGCTTGCCGGGCGGTGCGCCACGCCTGTTCCGGCCGGCCTTGCAGCCAGAGGATGCGTGCCAGAATGGTCAGGGCGGCGACGCTCTGGTCGTACTGCACGCCAAAACCGTGGGTGAAGCGGTTGAGGTGGCCGCTCTGGGCCATGCGCTGAAGCACCTCTTCAGCATTCACCCGCGCCTGCTCCTGATTCCCGGCAAAGTGCAGCGCCAGCACCCGCAAACGGTGGGTGCTGAGGGACAACACTTCGTCGCCGTGCAACCCCAACCGGTCGAACTGCTGGCTCTGCTCCAGGGCCATTTGATAGTTGGCACAGCAGAGGTTGACCGCCATGTGCCCGGACACCGCACGCAACTGACCGGCCACGTCGTTGCAGTGCCTGGCCAGCGTTCTGGCGCTGACGAAGGCCTCGACGGTTTCCGCCGTGCCGCCCTGGGTGTGGTAGCAGGCGCTGCCGAGGGCCAGTTTGAGGGCCATTTTCAGCCGAGGGCAGGGCTCGGGCGCTGCATCCAGCAGGGCCAGCGCCTTGCGCACGTACACGCCGTGCTCCTTGAGCAGCGACATCTCCTGCCAGAGCGGCGTCGATGTCGCGGCCAGGCGGATCGCCAACGTCTGCGGCCCTTGTGCGTCCAACCCCCAATCGAGGGCTGCGCGAATATCTTCCAGACTGCGTGCATAACGCTCGATCCACGTCGCCGTCGCGATCAGCTCCCAGTCCTGCTGGGCCTGATGCATCAAGGCCAGGCAACGCTCGGCGTGGCGTTCGCGGGTGCCCGGCAGGTCGGCGGCCTGGTCGAGTTTTTCCAGGGCGTAGCTGCGCGTGGTGTCGAGCAGGCGGTAGAACACTTCTTCGTCGCCGACCTCGACGTTCAGCAGCGACTTGGCCACCAGTTGTGTGATCGAGCCAAACACCTCACAGGGTTCGATATGTTCGCCGACGATCACTGCTGCTGCCGATTCCAGGGTGAAGCCGCCTCTGAACACGCTCAGTCGGCGCAGGCAGGTTTGTTCGCAGGCACTCAGCAGTTCGAAACTCCAGTCCAACGTGGCGCGCAAGGTTTGATGGCGGCCCAAAGTGGTCTGGCAGCCTTGGGTGAGCAGGCGAAAACTGCCTTGCAGTTGCGTGAGCAAGCCGCCGACGCCGAGGCCGCCGACTTGCGCCGCCGCCAGTTCAATTGCCAGCGGAATACCGTCCAGGCGCCGGCAGATTTCAATCGCCAGCGGCAGCTCGTCATCACGCAGTTCGAAACTGTCGTGGCTGGCCATCGCCCGTTCGACAAACAACTGCAAGGCCGAAAAGCTCAGGGCCTGCGCGCGGTCGAGCACGGCAATGGGCGGCGGGCAGTCCAGTGACTCAAGACGCTGAACGAACTCGCCTTCGGCCCGCAGGCTCTCGCGGCTGGTGGTCAGGATGTGCACGTCGGGCGCGGCGCGCAGGATGCTTTCGCTCAACACGGCGATGGCGTCGAGCAGGTGTTCGCAGTTGTCGATCACCAGCAGCATCTGCCGGTCGCGCAAAAATGCGGGGAGGCCGCTCATCGGGTCGGTGTCATGCAACGACAGTTCGAGCAGCGTCGCCAGATGCGCGCTGATCATCGATGGATCGTTGATCGGCGCCAGGTCCAGCAGACGAATGCCATCGCGGTAGCGCCCGATCAATTGCTCGGCAACGCGCAGGGCCACGGTGGTTTTGCCGATGCCGCCGGGACCGACCAGCGTGATGAAACGCTGGCGTGACAACTGCACCACCAGGCTGTCGACGAGGGACTGGCGACCGATCATGCGCGTGCGCCGCACGGGCAGGTTGTGGCCGTTCGGTGCGGGGGCTTCATTCGCCGGATGTTGCTCGATGTGCTCCAAAGAGAACGGCGCGACAAAGCTGTAGCCGCGCTGGGCCACGGTGATGATGTAACGCTGGCCGTTCTGGCCGTCGCCGAGGGCTTTGCGCAACGCCGCCATGTGCACCCGCAGGTTGATGTCTTCGACAACGCTTTTGGGCCAGACCCCGGCGATCAGTTCCTGTTTGCTGACCACATTTCCGGCGTGTTCCAGAAGGATCAACAGAATGTCCATGGCACGCCGACCCAGGCGCAGGGGCTGGTCGGCCTCCATCACCAGGCGTTGTCCGGGATAGATCCGGTAAGGGCCGAAATGGATGGCCTGTTCGGGGGGAAGGGTCAACGGGTCACTCCTGCTTGCAGCCGTCTGGTACGCGGTTAGCGAGCATATTCGTCAGGTTTGTTCATTCGCGCAATGCGCTGGCCAACTGACTGCCGGGTGTTCACTTGGACTGCCGGTTTGCGATCCTCCCTGTTCTTTGCGTTTTTACTGGGCACGGCGCTCGTGCAGAAGGCGCCGGGGCTTTTGGCGCGCCAGGGAAAATTAACAACGTTTAACTCGTCCTGCGTCCGGTCTACGCCCAAAACTCCAGCACCGCAACTGCTCAAACTGTAGGAGCCGGCTTGCTGGCGATTGCGGTATTTCAGCCGAAGTTGTCGGCGATGGGTACATCGCAATCGCCAGCAAGCCGGCTCCTACAGGGGGGGCCGTGTTGTGAAAAGGGATTTATTTGTCATGAGGACGCCGGAATGAGCAACGTGGTGGTGGTCTATCACAGTGGCTACGGGCACACACGGGTCATGGCCGAAGCCGTGGCCCAAGGTGTGGAACGGCACCTGGGCAGTACCTGCCAGCTGATTTCGGTCGAGGACGTGGACCAGCACTGGGACCGTTTGCACAACGCCGACGCGATCATCTTCGGTGCGCCGACCTACATGGGCAGCGCCTCGGCACGCTTCAAGGGGTTCATGGAAGCCACGGCGGCGTTCTACCTGACCCAACCCTGGCGCGACAAGCTCGCGGCGGGCTTCACCAATTCCGGCTGCCTGTGTGGCGACAAACTCAACACCTTGCTGCAGATGGCGGTGTTCGCCGCGCAGCATTCGATGATCTGGGTCGGCCTCGACCTGCTGCCGGCACGCTCCGGCACCGGCGTGTTCGACGGGCAGCTCAATCGCCTCGGCAGTTCGCTGGGCGCCATGGCGCAGTCGAATGTCGAACAGTCCCCCGAATTCGCACCGCCCCCGGAGGATCGCTGCACCGCCGCGCACCTGGGCGAACGCGTGGCGCGGCTGGCTGAACGCCTGAGCCACTCACCGGTTTGAATCACCCCCAACCCTCCTGAGGAAACATCGCATGAGCACGTTCACCACCCGAGACGGCACCGAGATTTATTACAAGGATTGGGGCACCGGCCAGCCCATCGTCTTCAGCCACGGTTGGCCGCTGAACGCCGACAGCTGGGAATCGCAGATGATCTTCCTCGCCTCCAAAGGCTATCGGGTGATCGCCCACGACCGTCGTGGCCACGGCCGTTCCAGTCAGCCGTGGACCGGCAACGACATGGACACCTACGCCGATGACCTGGCGCAGTTGATCGAACGGCTCGACCTGAAAGACGCCGTGCTGTTCGGTTTCTCCACCGGCGGTGGTGAAGTGGCGCGCTACATCGGTCGCCACGGCACCGGGCGCGTGGCCAAGGCCGGGCTGATTTCCTCGGTGCCGCCCCTGATGCTCAAGACCGAAACCAACCCCGGTGGCCTGCCGATCGAGGTGTTTGACGGTATTCGTCAGGCGTCCCTCGTCGACCGTTCGCAGCTGTACATCGACCTCGCCAGCGGTCCGTTCTTCGGCTTCAACAAACCGGACGCCAAACCGTCGCAAGGCATGATCGACTGGTTCTGGGTGCAAGGCATGACCTCCGGCCACAAGAACGCTTATGACTGCATCAAGGCCTTCTCCGAAACCGACTTCACCGAAGACCTGAAAAAATTCGATATGCCCACGCTGGTGGTGCACGGCGATGCGGACCAGGTGGTGCCGATCGAGGCCGCCGGCATTGCTTCGGCAAAACTGGTGAAAGGTTCTACGCTGAAGATCTACCCCGGCGCGCCCCATGGCTTGACTGACACCCACAAGGATCAGCTCAACGCTGATCTGCTGGCGTTCCTCAAGGGTTGATGTGCCCACGGCGCGGGCGTAGATCCGCGCCGTTCTCGCTCCTGTAGAGCCGAATCCTTCGAGAACCTGACCATGAAAAAGCTGACCAACGCCACCGGGGCACCGGTGGCCGACAACTTCAATATCCAGACCGCCGGCCCCCGTGGACCGGCGCTCTTGCAAGACATCTGGTTGCTGGAAAAACTCGCCCACTTCGACCGTGAGCTGATCCCGGAACGGCGCATGCACGCCAAGGGTGCGGGCGCCTACGGCACCTTCACCGTCACCCATGACATCACCCGTTATACAAAAGCCAGCATCTTCAGCTCGGTGGGCAAGGAAACGCCGCTGTTCGTGCGTTTTTCCTCGGTGGCCGGCGAACGCGGCGCGGCGGATGCCGAGCGTGATATCCGTGGCTTTGCGGTGAAGTTCTACACCGACGAAGGCAACTGGGACATTGTCGGCAACAACACGCCGGTGTTTTTCTTCCGCGACCCGCTGCGTTTCTCCGACCTCAACCACGTGGTCAAACGCGACCCGCGCACCGGCCTGCGCAACGCCACCAGCAACTGGGACTTCTGGACCCTGCTGCCCGAGGCGCTGCACCAGGTGACCATCGTGATGAGCGATCGCGGGATTCCCACCAGTTTCCGTCACATGCACGGCTTCGGCAGTCACACCTTCAGCCTGATCGACCGCGACAACAATCGGGTGTGGGTGAAGTTTCATTTTGTCTGCCAGCAAGGCATCGAAAACCTCTCGGACGCCGAGGCCGAAGCAGTGGTTGGCAAGGACCGCGAAAGCAATCTGCGCGACCTTTACGAAGTCATCGAGCAGGGCAATTTCCCGCGCTGGAAATTGTGCATTCAGGTGATGGAGGAAGAACAGGCGCTCAACTATCGGCACAACCCGTTCGACTTGACCAAGGTCTGGCCGCACGCTGAATTCCCGCTGATTGAAGTGGGTGTCATGGAGCTCAATCGCAACGCCGAAAACCACTTTGCCGAAATCGAACAGGCAGCGTTTTCGCCGGCCAACGTGGTGCCGGGCGTGAGTTTTTCACCGGACCGCATGCTCCAGGCGCGGCTGTTTTCCTATGGTGATGCCCAGCGTTATCGCCTCGGCGTGAACTTCAACCACATCCCGGTCAACGCGCCGCGCTGCCCGGCGCACAGCTACCACCGCGACGGCGCCATGCGCACCGACGGCAACCTCGGCGGTACCGCCAGTTACTTCCCGAACAGTGTCGGTGAATGGCAGGACTCGCCGGAACTGGCCGAGCCGCCGCTGCCGCTGGAAGGCTTTGCCCAGCATTATGATCATCGGTTGGAAGAGGATCATTACGAACAGCCGGGAAACCTGTTTCGACTGCTCGATCCGGCGCGCAAGCAGTTGCTGTTCGACAACACCGCACGTGCGATGAACGGCGTACCGCAGGCAATCCGCCAGCGTCATATCGACAATTGCACCAAAGCCGATCCTGCGTACGGATTTGGCGTGGCGGAGGCGTTGGAGCGGTTGGTGCCGCTAGGGTAAAAGGCGGCAGGCTTGCCGGCGATGGCGCCTATGAAATCGCCATCGCCAGCAAGCCGGGCTCCTACAGGTTTTGTGTCGACCCTCAATCCCCGAACATCCCCACAATCCCTTGTAGGAGCCGGCTTGCTGGCGATGGCGCCCATCAAATCGCCATCGCCGGCAAGCCAGGCTCCTACAGGTTTTGTGTCGATCCTCAATCCCCGAACACCCCACATCCCTTGTAGGAGCCGGCTTGCTGGCGATGGCGCCCATGAAATCGCCATCGCCGGCAAGCCAGGCTCCTACAGGTTTTGTGTCGACCCTCAATCCCCGAACATCCCACATCCCTTGTAGGAGCCGGCTTGCTGGCGATGGCGCCTATGAAATCGCCATCGCCAGGAAGCCAGGCTCCTACAGGATTTGCGTAATCTCCAAATCCCGAACACCCCACAATTCCTGTAGGAGCCGGCTTGCTGGCGATGGCGCCCGTGAAATCGCCATCGCCAGCAAGCCCGCGCTCCTACAGGTTGACGCGTGGAAGCGCGCGCACGGCTCGGCAGCGCCAGGCGAACGGGTTGATGCCTTCGCTGCGGGTGAAGATGTGGCAGAAGTGCGCCTGATCGCAGAAACCGCATTCGAGGCTGATTTGCGTGAGGCTCAGGTCGGTGTTCTGGATCAGTTGCTTGGCCCGGGCGATGCGTTGGTGGCGAATCCAGTCTTGCGGCGAGAGGCCGGTGCTGCACTTGAATGCGCGGGAGAAATGACTGCGCGAGAGGGCGCAGGCGCGTGCCAGTTCGGTCACTTCGACGGTTTCACCGAGGCGTTCGAGGATCAGTTGCTTGACCAGGCTTTCGCGCCACGGGGTCAGGCCGCCGGTGGTTTTCTTTCGCGTTTCAGTGGCAGTCGCGCGAGCGACGTTTTGCTGAGAATGAGCCATGACAAATGTCCGTTTCGGTGAGCTTCATTCTTGGTCGCGGGGCTCTGGCAGGCGAGTTAAACGTTGTTAATTTCGCCGATGCGCAGTGGTGGACAACAGCGCTGACTCAGCACATGGCTGCAATTTTTGCGGTGCCGGGCGAGGCATGATCGACGTCTTGTGGCGGGCCTGTGCATGGCCGCTCTTCTGACTTGATCAAGGGTGACGGCATGAAACATTCTCTGGTTGGCGCGTTGGGCCTCGCGGTGGCGTTGGCGTCCGGAATCTCCTCGGCTCAGGCGCCAGCACAGGTCGGCACCCAGGTGCCGGGCTACTTCCGCCTGGCGGTGGGCGACTTTGAGGTGACGGCGCTGTTCGACGGCTACAACGACCTGTCGCCCAAACTGCTCCAGGGCCTGACCCAAAGCCAGATCCGCGCACTGCTGGCCCGTCGCTCGATTGAAATGCCGGGGGTGCAGACTGCGTTCAACGCCTTCCTGATCAACACCGGCAAGCAATTGATCCTGGTGGATACCGGCGCCGGTCAATGCATCGGTGCGACGGCGGGCATGCTCTCGGACAACATGAAAGCCGCTGGCTACGAGCCTTCGCAGGTCGACACGATTCTGTTGACTCACTTGCACCTGGACCATGTGTGCGGATTGGTCGACGGCCAGCAGAAACCGGTTTTTGCCAACGCCACGGTCTACGCCGCGAAGGCCGAAGCCGATTACTGGCTAGATCCTCAGGCGCTGGCCAAAGCTCCCGAGGGCGCCAAGCCGTATTTCAAAATCGCCCAGGACTCCACCGCACCGTACGTCGCGGCGGGACGTTTCAAGACGTTCGACGCCGGCCAGTCGCCTGTGCCGGGGGTCGAGGCCACGCTGGAAGCCGGGCACACGCCGGGCAGCACGACATACCGCTTCACCTCTCAAGGGCAGAGCATTTTGTTCATGGGCGATCTGGTGCATAACCTCGCGGTGCAGTTCTTGCACCCGGAAGTCTCGATCGGCTTTGACGTCAACAGCCAGCAAGCGATCAAAAGCCGCGCCAAGGTGTTCAGCGATGCAGCCGCCGGTAAAACCTGGGTGACGGCAGCGCATTTGCCGTTTCCGGGCATTGGCCATATCGCCGCAGAGGGCAAGCATTTCCAATGGGTACCGGTCGAATACGGTCCTTATAAACGTGCGGCGAAAGTGCCGCTGATCGAGTAAAGTCCGACGCATTCACAAGGGAGCCGTGCCTATGAACCGTAACGATCTGCGCCGCGTCGACATGAACCTGTTGGTGATTTTCGAGGCCTTGATGTTCGAGAGGAACCTGACCCGGGTGGCTGAAAAATTGTTCATGGGCCAACCGGCGGTGAGTGCGGCGCTGGGGCGGTTACGGGATCTGTTTGACGATCCGTTGCTGTTGCGTAATGGTCGCGGCATGGAGCCGACAACGCGGGCGCTGGCGATTCTCAAGGAATTGCAGCCGGCGATGGATGTGATTTCCGGGGCGGTCAGCCGAGCTAAAGAGTTTGATCCGGCGAGCAGCTGCGATGTGTTCCGCATTGGTTTGTCGGACGACGCCGAATTCGGTTTGTTTCCGCCGTTGTTGCGGCAACTGCAGGAAGAGGCGCCGGGGATTGTTGTGGTGGTGCGGCGTGCGAACTATTTGCTGATGCCGGCATTGCTGGCTTCGGGAGAGATCTCTGTGGGGGTGAGTTACACCACGGATTTGCCCGCGAATGCGAAGTGCAAGAAATTGCGCGACATCCCCTGCAAGGTGCTGCGTGGGGACAAGCGACCGGGGCTGTTGACGCTGGATGAATACTGCGAGCGACCGCATGCGATGGTGTCGTTTTCCGGTGATCTGAGCGGCAATATCGATCTGGATCTGGCCAAGGTTGGCCGCAGTCGTCGGGTGGTGTTGGGCGTTCCGCAGTTCAGTGGGTTGCGTGCGTTGCTGGCCGGCACGGAGATGATTGCGACGGTGCCGGATTATGCGGCGTGTGCGCTGGTTGAGGGGTGTGCGTTGCGGGCTGAGGATCCACCGTTTCCCATTGATGCTGCGCAGCTTTCGATGGCTTGGAGTGGGGTGCATGACAATGATCCGGCGGAGCGGTGGTTGCGGTCTCGGATCAGTGAGTTTATGTCCAGGCCTTTGTCTGTATCGGGTTGAACGTGGCGGCCTTTGGGCCGACCATTTTCTTTTGGGGGTACATATCCATTGCTGCGGTAACGGCTGCTGGTGGTTTCGCCCTTACGGCGACTCACTTTTGCAGACGCCCAAAAGTAAGCAAAACGCTTCGCCCCGGCGTCCGGCCCCTCGCTAAGGCTCGGCGTTCCCTCGCTCCGGTCCTGCTCCGTGGGCCCGCCGCCATCGGCCATCCCTGGCCGGGGGCGGCTAGCCCGGCATCCATGCCGGGCTGCCCACTGCGCAGAACCTGCGCTCGGCCTCCCGAAGGGGCGGGCAGATCAAAATCAAAAGCTGCAGGCGAGCTAACGCTCGGCCTGATGAGTGGTGACGGGCGGGTGCGTTGCTTTGCTCTTTGTAGGAGCGATGCTTGCTCGCGAAGGCGGCCTGACAGCCGACCCTTCACCCACGGATGCCCCCAATCCCTTGTAGGAGCCGGCTTGCTGGCGATGGCGGCCTGACAACCGACCCTTTACCCACGAATGTACCCAATCCCCTGTAGGAGTGAGCCTGCTCGCGATGGCGGCCTGAAGAACACCGCACTTTCCAAAATCTTTCGCCAGCAAGCCGGCTCCCCGGCAGTTGATCGGTGTACGACGGGGACCTTGTAGGAGTGAGCCTGCTCGCGATGGCGGCCTGAAGAACACCGCACTTTCCAAAATCTTTCGCCAGCAAGCCGGCTCCCCGGCAGTTGATCGGTGTACGACGGGGACCTTGTAGGAGTGAGCCTGCTCGCGATGGCGGCCTGAAGAACACCGCACTTTCCAAAATCTTTCGCCAGCAAGCCGGCTCCTACAGTTGATCGGTGTACGCTTTTGCTTCTCACCACTCATCAGGTCGAGCGTTAGCTCGCCTTCCGCTTTTGATCTGAGCGCCCCCTCGAGAGGCCGAGCGCAGGTTCTGCGTAGTGGGCAACCCGGCATGGATGCCGGGTTAGCCGCCCCCGGCCAGGGATGGCCGATGGCGGCGGGCCCACGGAGCAGGACCGGAGCGAGGGCATGGCGAGCATTAGCGAGCCACCGAACGAAAGGGGCAAGAGCGCTTGGTTACTTGCCGCTTCTGCAAGTGACTCGCCGTAAGGGCGAAACCAATAGCAGCCGTTACCGCAGGAATGGATATGTACATCAATAAAAGATAGGTCGGCTATCAGGCCGCCATCGCCGGCAAGCCAGCTCCTACAGGGGGGGGCGATGGCTGGCGATCCTGATCGGCTCACAAAAAGAGCACGTATATTCAATTTTCCCCGCCCCCACACCGGCACTATCGAATGAGGTCCCGGCGCTTTGACGCCGATGGTTTTTCATTTGTGCAGGTAGTCCATGAACGCTTCGCAATGGGATGAACGGGCCCAGGATATCGGGCTGTTTTTTTTGCGGGTCAGCGCTGGTTTGTTTCTGCTGTGGGTGCACGGTTTGCCCAAGCTGCTTAACTACAACGCTCAACTGCAAGTCATCGAAGATCCTTTCCACCTGGGTGCGAATGTCACGCTGATGCTGGCGATTTTTGCCGAGGTGCTGTGTCCGCTGCTGATCATTGCCGGGGTGTTGGTGCGCCTGGCGTGCCTGCCGATTTTGTCTGTGTTGTGGATCGCGCTGCTGGTTGTGCACCCGCAATGGAGCCTCGAGGAAGGGCAGTTCGGTTGGCTGCTGTTGATTCTGTTCACCAGCCTCTTTATCGCCGGGCCGGGACGGCTGGCGCTCAATGTCCGATTCGCCGGAGCTTTGCGTTATGCCTGAATCCAATCGTTTCGAGGAAGTCGTGACCCTGGTCATCAAGCACCGGGTCAAAGCCGGTTTTGAAGTGCCCTACGAAGCCTGGTTGCGCAACATCGTCAGCATCGCCGGGCAGCAGGAAGGGCACTTGGGGGTGGATGTGATGCGCGGCAAGAGCGCCGGCCTCGACATGTACACCTGCGTGCTGCGCTTTTGCTCCACCGACGCGATGCAGCACTGGCTCGATTCGCCACAACGGCTGGAACTGGTCAACGAAGCCACGCCGATGCTCGCCGATGGCGACCAGACCGAGGTCAACCCGGTCAAAGAATTCTGGTTCGCGCCGCAGGCTGAAACCGGTTCGCCGCCACCGCGCTGGAAGCAGGCCGTGGTGACGTTGTTGGTGATTCTGCCGCACACCTTGCTGGTGCCGCTGATCTGGGGCCCGCTGTTGCGGCTTAACGCGTTCCTGTCCAATTACGTGGTCGCCACGTTCCTGATCACGCTGACCATCGTCGTTTCGGTGGTGTACCTGTTCATGCCGATGGCGACGCGTTTGTTCGCGCCTTGGCTGTCCCCCTCCACTCAGCCCAAGGAAACGCGATGAACGCCGACCTGATTTTGTTCAATGGCCAATTTCATACCGTTGACCGTGAAAACCCACGCGCCAGTGCCGTCGCCATCAGCGATGGCCGCTTCGTCGCGGTCGGCACTGACGCCGAAGCCATGGCCCTGCGCGGTTCCGGCACCCAGGTCATCGACCTCAAGGGCCGCTGCGTCATCCCCGGCCTTAACGACTCGCACTTGCACCTGATCCGTGGCGGTTTGAACTACAACCTAGAACTGCGCTGGGAAGGTGTGCCGTCGCTGGCCGACGCCCTGCGCATGCTCAAGGATCAAGCCGACCGAACGCCAACGCCGCAATGGGTGCGCGTGGTCGGAGGCTGGAACGAATTCCAGTTCGCTGAAAAGCGCATGCCGACCCTTGAGGAACTCAACCAGGCGGCACCGGATACGCCGGTGTTTGTCCTGCATCTATATGACCGCGCTCTGCTCAACCGCGCCGCGTTGCGCGTGGCCGGTTACACCCGCAATACGCCGAACCCGCCGGGTGGCGAGATTGTGCGCGATGCCAACGGTGAGCCGACCGGCATGCTGGTGGCGCGCCCGAACGCGATGATTTTGTACTCGACCCTGGCCAAGGGACCGAAGTTGCCGCTGGAGTATCAGGTCAACTCGACCCGCCAGTTCATGCGCGAACTCAACCGTCTCGGCCTGACCAGCGCCATCGATGCTGGCGGCGGTTTCCAGAATTATCCGGACGATTACCAGGTGATCGAGCAGTTGGCCAAGGACCAGCAACTGACCATCCGCATCGCCTACAACCTGTTCACCCAGAAACCGAAAGAAGAGCTGGCCGACTTCAAGAACTGGACCAGCAGCGTAACCCTGCATCAGGGCGATGATTTCCTGCGACACAACGGTGCCGGGGAAATGCTGGTGTTCTCGGCGGCGGATTTCGAGGACTTCCTCGAACCGCGTCCGGACCTGCCGCAAACCATGGAAGACGAGCTGGAACCGGTGGTCCGCCACCTCGTGGAGCAGCGCTGGCCGTTCCGTTTGCACGCCACCTACAACGAATCCATCAGCCGCATGCTCGACGTGTTCGAGAAGGTTAACCGCGACATCCCGTTCAATGGTTTGCCGTGGTTTTTCGACCACGCCGAAACCATCACGCCGCAGAACATCGAGCGCGTGAGGGCGCTGGGCGGTGGTATCGCGATTCAGGATCGCATGGCGTTTCAGGGCGAGTATTTCGTCGAGCGTTACGGCGCCAAGGCTGCCGAAGCGACGCCGCCGATCAAGCGCATGCTGGCCGAAGGTGTACCGGTTGGCGCGGGCACCGATGCGACGCGGGTGTCCAGCTACAACCCATGGACCTCGCTGTATTGGATGGTCAGCGGTCGCACCGTCGGTGGCCTGGAGCTGCACGCCGAGGGGCTGTCCCGGCAGACCGCGCTGGAACTGTTCACCCACGGCAGCGCTTGGTTCTCTTCCGAGCAGGGCAAGAAAGGCATGATCAAAGTCGGCCAACTGGCTGACGTTGCGGCTCTGAGCGCGGACTTTTTCAGCGTCGACGAAGAAGCGATCAAGTGGATCGAGTCGGTGTTGACCGTGGTCGGCGGCAAGGTGGTGTACGCCGCCGGTGATTTCGAAAAACTCGGCCCGGCCAGTGTGCCGGTGCTGCCGGACTGGTCGCCGGTGGTCAAGGTGCCGGGTCACTGGCGCCCGACGTCGCCGATGCAGGCGCAGGTTCACCATTGCAGCGGGCCATGCGGCGTGCATTCCCACAGTCATGAAAAGGCGCGGTTGTCGAACGCGCCGGTCAGCGACTTCGCCGGTTTCTGGGGCGCCTTCGGCTGCTCGTGCTTCGCGTTCTGACGATCACAAAAAAGCGCCGACCCGCGTGTCGGCGCCTGACGTAATACCCATCCATCGAGGAGTTTCACATGAGCAACGTTCCGTACAAACGCCTGAACAAAGACGATGCCGTTGTCCTGTTGGTCGATCACCAGACCGGTCTGATTTCGCTGGTTCAGGATTTCTCGCCGAACGAATTCAAGAACAACGTGCTGGCCCTGGGCGACGTGGCCAAGTTCTTCAAACTGCCGACCATCCTCACCACCAGCTTCGAAAACGGCCCGAACGGCCCAATGGTGCCGGAATTGAAAGAGCAGTTCCCGGACGCGCCGTACATCCCGCGTCCAGGCCAGATCAACGCCTGGGACAACGAAGATTTCGTCAAGGCCGTCAAAGCCACCGGCCGCAAGCAACTGATCATCGCCGGTGTGGTGACTGACGTTTGCGTGACGTTCCCGACGCTGTCGGCGCTGGCCGAAGGGTTTGAAGTGTTTGTGGTGACCGACGCTTCGGGTACGTTCAACGAAACCGTGCAACAAGCTGCGTGGGCACGGATGGCGGCGGCCGGTGCACAACTGGTGAACTGGTTCTCCGTGGCGTGCGAGCTGCAGGGCGACTGGCGCAACGACATGGAAGGCCTGGCGAATCTGCTGTCGCCGCGTATTCCCAACTACCGCAACCTGATGAACAGCTACTCGGTGTTGACTTCGAAGTAAGTCCGCAGCCAAAAAAATGCCCGCGATCTGCGGGCATTTTTTTGTGCCTTTTTGATATGGCCACTTTGTGTAGGAGCCGGCTTGCTGGCGATGGCGCCTCTGAAATCGCCATCGCCAGCAAGCCGGCTCCTACAATGTGTGCGGCGTTACATTGGTGGCGTTTTTGCGTACAGCGTTACACCGATTGGCGTTTTTGCAGCCAGCTCAGGAATCCGCCTTTTTTGATCGGCACCGGTTTGGCCAGCAGCGCCAACCGACTGTTCTGCTGCCGTACCGCCTGCAACTTGTTCAACGCCCGACCCACTTCAACCCGCTGTTCCATGCATCTGCGGGTCAGGGATTTGTCGATCCGGTAGATGATGCACGAGGTCAACGCGGTGAATGTGGCCTGCGACGGTGTATCGGTGAGGATGCTCTGTTCACCCATCACCTCGCTCGGCCCCATGCGCCCGGCCTCGGTTTGCCCGGCGCCGTCCGGTACTGTCGCGCTGACCACGCCCGTGGCGATGACCATCAGGCTGTCCGGCACTTCACCCAGTTCCAGCACCACCTGGCCTGCCGCATACTGCTGCGCGACCATCGAACGGGCCATCCGGTCGCGTTCGTCTTCGCTCAGGGAGCGGAAGACTTTCACCTCGTCCAGCAAGGACCGCGCGCGGGTTGTCGGTTCGATCACGCCGTCGAGCTGTCGGGAAATACCCGCCGCTTCGAGGTGCCGATGGGCGAGGTCGAACAGTTGATTGCGCACTTCGCTTTTCTTGCCGAGTTCGGCGATAAACCCGCTGGCCACGTATTCGGACATGGTTTCGCCGGCCTCTTTCAGCACGGCTTTCGGCGCCGGGTTGAGCAGCAGACTGCTGCTGCCTTGCAGCGTGCGGTCCAGTGCCTCCAGCACCCGACGCGGACGGATGTGGTTGGGCACCTGGATGCTGATCGACACGCCATGCATGTTGCCGGGCCGGCTCAGGTTGACGATCTTCGCTTTGGCCGCCACCGAGTTCGGCACCACCGCCGTACTGCCTGCGCTGGTCAGCAAGTGAGTGGCGCGCCAATCGATGTCGAGCACTTTGCCCTCGACGCCGTCGATCACGATCCAGTCATCCACCTGATACGGCTTGGTGGTGTTGAGCACGATCCCGGAAAACACATCGCTCAGGGTGCTTTGCAACGCCAGGCCGACGACGATTGCCACCACCCCGGACGTCGCCAGCAAACCTTTCACCGGCAACTCCAGCACGTAACCGGCTGCGGCGACGATGGCGATCAGAAACACCAGCGCACCGATGACGTCCTGCAGCAACCGCCCGCTGTGCCCGATGCGCCGCATCAGCAGCAGGCCGATGACTTCGGTGAGCACACGTGCGGCGTACAGCCACCAGAGAATCCCCAGCGCCGTCGCGCCCAGTTGCGCCACGCGATCGTCTGCCAACAGCGGCGCCTGCAACGGGCTGACGCCGGCGTTGATGATGAGCGCGCTGAACATCAGAAACAGCGCGAGGCGCACACCGACCCGCGTGACGCGATGCTTGAACGGCGCTACGTGCCAGAGCACGGCGTCGATGACCAGCAACAGCGCACTCCAGGACAGCAGATGACCGTAGATGAGGGACATGGAAGAACTCCGGAATAAGTGTTTTTGTAGGAGCCGGCTTGCCGGCGAAGGCGATCTCAAACCCTGCATCGCTCTCACGGACGCCATCGCCAGCAAGCCGGCTCCTACAATTTGACCGTGTGAACCCGATCCCTTGTAGGAGCCGGCTTGCTGGCGATGGCGGTCAACGATAACGCGTTCATTCAGACTCCCCGCGTCATCGTTAGCGTTCATCGCGAGCAAGCTCGCTCCTACTTCAGATGAGTCTTGAGTTCCAGCGCGGCCTGACGCACCGCCGCTTTCACTTCCGGAATCTGGCTCAGCGGATTGAGCAAGCCGAAGTCGTGGATCATCCCGTTGTAGCGCACCGCCGTGACGGGCACACCGGCCGCATCGAGGTGGCGGGCATAGGCTTCGCCTTCGTCACGCAACACGTCGAACTCGGCGGTCTGCACCAGCGCTGCCGGCAAACCCTTGAGCTCTTCGGCGCTGGCCTGCAACGGCGAGGCGTGGATCTGCGCACGCTCGGCCTGGTCGGTGGTGTAGTTGTCCCAGAACCAATTCATCATGCCTTTGGTGAGGAAGTGGCCTTCAGCAAATTGCTGGTACGAGCCGGTGTCGAACTGCGCGTTGGTCACTGGCCACATCAACAGCTGGAAGCGCAGCGCCGGGGCTTTCTGTTCCTTGGCCATCAATGCCACGACCGCCGCCATGTTGCCACCGACGCTGTTGCCGGCCACCGCGAGACGCTTGCCGTCGACGCCGATGTCCTTGCCATGCTCGGCCACCCAACGGGTCGCGGCGTAGGCCTGGTTGATCGCGGTCGGGTAGTGCGCTTCCGGCGACGGCGTGTAATCGACATACACCGCGACGGCACCGGAGCCGACCACAAGGTCATGAATCAAGCGTTGGTGAGTCGGGTAATCGCCCAGCACCCAGCCGCCACCGTGGAAGAACATGAACACCGGCAACTCACCTTTGACCTTGGCCGGGCGCACGATTTTCAGGTTGATGGTTTGACCATCGACCTTGATTGCACGATCGCTGACGTCCACACCCGACAGATCAACCTTGACCGAGTTTTGCGCACCGGTCAGCACCGCGCGGGCGTCTTTCGGGCTCAACTGCTCAAGCGGTTTACCGCCACCGGCCGCGAGGGCTTCGAGGAAGGCTTGAGTGTTGTGTTCAACGCCTGGGCTGCCAGCGGCAAAGGCGTTGCCGACGGAGAGGGCGAGCAGGGAAGCGGTCAGGGTTTTTTTGACGAGGTTCATGAGCAAATCCTTTTTAATTAATTTGAGATTGGTTACCTAAAGGTCAGGTTGCTGCTGCGCTGGGACTCAGGCCTCAGCAACACCGTGGACACAGATTAATAGGGTGCTCGAAAGGGAAAAAGCGGCTATAAAGCGTTTAACTGTCAACCGGAAAGTGACAATGAACCCGTTCGAAGATATGCGTATTTTTTGCCAGGTCATGGACTCCGGCAGCTTCACCTCGGCCGCCGATCAATTGGGCCTGTCCAAGCAGTTCGTCAGCCGTCGCTTGATGCAACTTGAAGAACGCCTGGGCGTACGTTTGCTCAACCGCTCCACGCGGCGCCTGGACGTCACGCCGCTGGGCCAGAGTTATTACGAGTCGGCGTTGCGCTTGCTCAGCGAAGTCGAGCAGGTGGAGCAGGGCATCGCCGGCCAGACCACCGAACCGCGCGGCACCATTCGCGTGAGCGCGCCGCTGTCGTTTGCGGTGGCACATCTGGGGTGTCTGCTGCCGGTGTTCTTGCAGCGTTATCGCGATGTCACGGTGGAAGTGGATTTGAGCGACCGCCCGGTGGATCTGCTCAGCGAGGGTTACGACCTGGCGTTGCGCATCGGCATCCTCGAAGACTCGACGCTGATCGCTCGCCGCATCGCTTCGATCCAGCGGGTGTATTGCGCCAGCCCGGCTTACCTGGCGGAGCGCGGAACGCCGGGTAAACCCGAGGACCTGCACACGCACGATTGCCTGCCGTATGGCCACGGCCGCCAGGTGCAATGGCGTTTTGAAGGGCAGGGCAAGCCGCTGGCGGTCAACGTGACCGGGCGGATGCGGGTCAACAACGGTGAGTTGCTCAGGGATGCGGCCATTGCCGGGATGGGGATCACGTATCTGCCGACCTTCATTGTCGGGGCGGCGTTGAAGGATGGGCGGCTGGTGCCGGTGCTGGATGATTTTCGCCCACAGCCGCTGACGTTGTCGGCGGTGTACCCGCAGCATCGCCAGAGTTCGCGACCGGTGCAGGCGTTGATCGAGTTTTTGCGTGAGCGGCTGGATCAGGCTGAGGGTGGACTCTAGGTCCACCGCCCCCTGTAGGAGCAAGCTTGCTCGCGAAAGCGGTTTGTCAGACACATTAATGTTGAATGACAGATAGCTATCGCGAGCAAGCTTGCTCCTACAGGGGGCGGTGTTGTCTGTTGGTCAGGGGTGATCAGGACCTTTTGTCATCGCCCGGCTCGCCACCGACGTGCACGCCGTGGTCGTCACCCGGTTCACCGCCGACATGAACGCCGTGGTCATCGCCGATTTCGCCGGCGCGATGAACGCCGCGGTTGTGGCCGACTTCACCGGCATGATGAACGCCGTGGTCGTCACCGATTTCACCGGCATGATGAACGCCACGGTTGTGGCCGACTTCACCGGCGTGGTGAACGCCGTGATCGTCTCCCGGTTCGGCATGGGTGCCGCTGCGACCGGATGAGGCGGTGTTACCGGAATGTCCCGAGCCATGGTCGTTGCCACTGTGACCGCTGCCGCTATTGCCGCCGCCGTTTCCACCGTGACCGCTGCCGCCATTGCCGCCACTGCCACTTCCGCCGTGGCCACCGCCGTTGCCGCCGCCACCGTTTCCACCACCGCCGCCACCGCCAGAGCCACCGCCACCGCCACCGCCGCCAGAGCCACCGCCGCCACCACCACCAGAGCCGCCACCACCCCCACCATCCTTGGCCTGAGCGCTCGATACGCCGGACAGGCTGTCCGGAATCAATACGGTAGACGCCGACAAAACCGCGCCAATAGCTACTGCCAGTAAAAGCTTGTTGATGTGCATGTCGTTCTCCGTCTTCTTATTCAGGTTGGAACGTTGATGAACAATGCAACTTGCTGCTCGATTCAGTGGGAGAACACTGCAACGTTCCGGTTTATTCAGTGGCAACGTCGATGAACGATGAACGGTACGAGTCGACCCTGTCCCGGGGTCAGTGAATGCTCGAGGCCAGTTCGAATATCGGGATGTACATCAGGATCACGATGACCCCGATCAACAGGCCGATGAAGGTCATGAGCAAGGGTTCGAACAAGCGTACGAACCATTCGATCCAGCGGCTGATTTCTTCGTCGTAGAAATCCGCGCTGCGTTCCATCATTTGTCCGAGGTTGCCGGACTGCTCGCCGGCACGCAGCAAGCGCAGGGACACCGGCGTCACGAGGTGATTGAGCTCCAGCGCCGTCGACAGCGATTGCCCCTCGCGCACCCGCTCGCAGGCCTGGTCCAGGCGCACGCGGGAGGCCGCGGTGAGCAGGCCACGGACCATGCCCATGGCGGTGACGAGGGGGATGCCGCCCTGCAGCAGAATCCCCAGCGAGCGATAGAAGCGCGCCAGTTCGTACATGAAGATGCGTTGATGGACTGCCGGGAGTTTTTCGATCACCCGGTCCACGCCCCGGCGAAAGGCCGGTTGGCGCTGGAGGAAGGCGAGGGCGACGACGACCGCCGCCAAAGTGCCGAAGAATTCGCCCTGGTGAGCATGCAGGAACATCCCGCTGTTCATCAGCACTTGTGACAGCCACGGCAGGTTATTGCCCAGCCCTTCGAACACCAGGCTGAAGCGCGGCACCACGTAACCCATCAGAAACAGCACCACGCCACCTCCCACCACCAGCAACAGCATGGGGTAGATCGATGCGCTGACGATCTTCTGTCGAACCTCGTCCATGCGCTGGCGATAGCTGACATAGCGGCCCAGCGCATCGCCCACCGCGCCGGTCTTCTCGCTGGACTGCACCAGGGCCACATAGAGCGGTGGGAAAACCGCCGACAACTGACCCAGCGCCTGGGAAAACGATTTGCCCTCATAAAGCAGGCGCACCAGTTCACTCAAGGTTTTGCGGGCCTGTGGCGCGGTTTCTTTTTCCGCCAGGCTTTCCAGTGCATCGATCAATGGCAGGCCGGCGTTGAGCAGGGTGGTCAGCTCCTGGCTGAACAGCACCAGGTTGAACGTCTCGCGCTTTTGCAGACGCAACGCCCGCCAGTGCTTTTCGGCTTGCAGGCTGACGACCCGCAGGCCCTGGTCTTCGGCAATGCGTCGGGCTTCGCTGTCCCCATGGGCCTCGACTGTCATCGAGACCACGCCGGCCTTGCCGACAGCCTTGAGATGAAAGCGCATGCTCGCCTCCCGTCACTGCCAGCTGGTGATTTCGGCGTTTTCGCCTTCGCCGCCGGGTTGACCGTCCTTGCCCATGGACAACAGGTCGTATTCACCGTTTTCGCCGGGGTAGCGGTAGGTGTAATTGCGGCCCCACGGGTCCTGCGGCAGTTTTTTCGCCAGGTAGGGGCCGGTCCAGCGGGTTTCATCACTGGGCGCGGTGACCAGCGCCTGCAAACCCTGCTCGGTCGACGGGTAATGGCCGACCTCCAGGCGGTACAAATCCAGCGCTTTGCCCAGGCCTTCGATTTGCGCCTTGGCCACCTTCACTTCGGAGCGGCCGAGTTGGGCGAAATACTTCGGCGCGACGATGCCGGCCAACAACCCCAGCACCACCAGCACCACCAACAGTTCGAGCAACGTGAACCCGCGCTGGGCTCGCGGTGAGCCGTTACGCGGGGCACAACACAGACGATGATTCATGATGACCTCACACAGTCGGCAGAAGGGTCGCCACAGAGGCTCATGCAATTGCCATGCTCACCCCCGGACATCCTGCCGCAACCCCTGAATTACTGGCCTTCGCGCTTACGGCACAGTGCTTGCGTATGGCTGGTTCACTACCGGTCATTGGGGCAATAGCCCCATTTTTCGGGGCCGGTCAGGGGAGACAGAATAATGAAAATACTCACCACTGGACTGCTCGGCTGCATGTTGCTGGCAGGCACAGCTCAGGCCGATGTATTCGTTTCCGTGGACAGCAAGGGCAGCTACGTTTTGTCCAATGTCCACCGCCCCGGCCGTACCTATGAACGGGTGATCCACGAGCCTGAATCGGCGCAGGTAAGCCTTGATCAACAGCCACAGATGATTGCCCGGCAACCCTATGCCGAGCTGGTTTCGGCGGCCGCCAAGGCCAATCAATTACCGGCGGCGCTGTTGCATGCGGTGATCCAGGCCGAGTCCCACTACGACTCCGGCGCGACCTCATCGAAGGGGGCTGGCGGGCTGATGCAATTGATGCCCGACACCGCCCGGGAAATGGGCGTGACCAACGTCTATGACCCCAAGGCCAACATTCAGGGCGGGGCCAAATACCTCAAGCGCCTGATGACCCTGTTTGACAACGACATCGCGCTCGCCGTGGCGGCCTACAACGCCGGGCCGCAAGCGGTGCTGAGCCGTGGCGGGGTGATCCCGCCGTTCGCCGAAACCCGCCGTTATGTGCCGAGCGTGCTGCGCCAATATCGCCGCTTGCAAGGCCTGGCCGTGGATGCGCCGCTGTGATGGGTGATGGCCCCACATGTGGGGCAACACATTCATCTGTAGGAGCCGGCTTGCCGGCGAAGGCATTTTCACAATCACCACCTGTCCACAAATCCGATCGCCGGCAAGCCGGCTCCTACAGGTGTGGGCGTCTTGGTGGAATCAGCGGGCAACCCGAATGGTGGGGATTGGGTGGGGAATATCCCCCGACTTATCAAGTCGTTTACGTAACTAGCTGAAAAATAACAAAAAAAATTATGGCATGCGGATTGCTCCAAGGGATTTGTCGAGAATCATTCCCGTGAGTACCCAAAGCGAGGCCCGTGATTATGACCGGCATACCCCACGCTCATCATTTGGTTAACTTGCTGCTGCTTGTTGCACCCCTGTTTGGCATCGAGTTGGCCGAAGCCGCCGTGCGTTGTGAACGAAATCTGGTGGCGAACGTTGTGGCGCTGGATCAACCGCTGATGTTCAACCGCCTCGGCGCACAGAACGCCAACGGCATGATGTTCGCCCTGCGTCGCGATGTGGTCGACGATCACAATGTGTCCTTGGCCTACGGTGGGGCAGCGGTGCCGGGCAAGGTTTCGCTGCGGCCCGACAAGCGTCCGCGTCCATTGGTGTTACGGGTTGCCGCCGGTGACTGTCTGACCATCAATCTGCAGAACCTGCTGGCCTATCAGGCCAACCCCGGCAGCCACGACAGCGGCGAGGAAGAAGAGGGGGAAATCGAGGGCGAGGTAGAAATCGGCAACGCGGAGCAGTTCAAGGTCGATGAGCAGGTCACCGACCGCCACGTCGGCTTTCAGGTCAACGGTCTGCAGGCGGTCAACAGCATTGACGACATTTCGGCCTACACCGGACGCAACCCCAATACGCTGGTCGCTCCCGGCGCGACCCGTTCCTACACCTTGTACGCCGAGCGTGAAGGGGCGTTCGCCGCCAGCAGCCGCGGTGCAACGTTCGGTGGTGAAGGCGATGCGGGCAACGTCGCCAATGGCCTGTTCGGCGAAGTGGTAGTGGTGCCCAAGGGCGGCCGCACCTATCGCAACACCGTGACCGAAGAAGAAATGCGCCTCGCCAGCACTGGCCGCACGCCGGCTGGTCAACCGATTGTCGATTACCAGGCACGCTACCCGCAGCGTGAACCGTGGATTCGTGAAGGCAAGGCCGGCACGCCGATCATCAACATGGTCGACGGCAACGAAATCATCTCCAGCGAGAGCGATGCGATCGTCATGGGCAGCTACGCCGACGGCAGCTTCCCGCCGTCGACCTATCCGCTGGAAGCCATCGGCAAACGCAACCCGGCGCTGCCTAACCGGCTGGAACCGTTCCGCGATTTCGCCTCGCAATTCCAGGATGAAACCGCCGCGACCCAGGCATTCCCCGCGTACTGGGAAGACCCGGTCATGGCCCACGTGCTGGAGCCGACCCGCGATTCGTTCATGATCAACTACGGCTCCGGCGGCATGGGCGCCGAAGTGGTGGCCAACCGGTTAGGCGTCGGGCCGATGCACGATTGCCTGTCCTGCGCCTATGAAGAATTCTTCCTCAGCTCGCACACCGTCGGCGACGTGGCGATGCTGGTGGACGTGCCGGCCAACGCCGGTCTGGAAAGCATCCGGCCGGGCGAAACACCGCGCGCCGATCAGGTCGGGGTCAAGGCGACGATGGCGCTGTATCCATCCGAGCCGTCCAACGTCAACCACAGCTACATCGGTGACTTCGTCAAATTCCGCAACACCCACAACGGCCACGAGCAGCACATCTTCCACTTGCACGGGCACCAGTGGCTGTTCAATCCCAACGACGACAACTCTGACTATGTCGACGCCCAAGGCATCGGGCCGGGCGCCGGCTACACCTATGAAATCGCCAACGGCGGGTCGGGCAACCGTAACCGCGTCGCCGGTGATGCGATCTATCACTGCCACTTCTATCCGCACTTCGCCCAAGGCATGTGGAGCATGTGGCGGGTGCATGACGTGTTTGAAGAAGGCACCCGACTCGAGGTGTCCGAGCAGGGCGCCGACGGTTATCACAGCGAACCTTACGCACTGCGCAGCGGTAAACCGGCCGCTGGCGCCCGGGCCTTGCCCGATGGCGAGATCATTGCCGGTACGCCGATTCCAGCGGTCGTGCCGCTACCGGGCAAAGCCATGGCGCCGATGCCGGGCAAGGTCGTGGTCGTGCCGAAAATCGGCGAGACCCTGGTGGCTGGCAATGACGATGATGAAGCCGGCGACGGTGAGCAAAGCGGTGGCGCCCAGGCCATTGGCTCCCTGGCGCTGGTTGACCGCAGCTACGCCAACCGCAACGCCGACGGCAGCCTGAAAAACCCTGGTTATCCGTTCTGGATCGGCGGCATGGAAAGTTCGGTCGGCCAACGTCCACCAACCCCACCGCTGGACATGCTCGACGCCGCCAAGGCCTATGCCTTGAAAACCAGCGGCAATGCCTTGTGGGCCAACCTCGATCCAGCGCAGTCCGGTGGCTGGGACGGCGGTTTGGGACGCCATTCCCTGGACGGTTTCTCTGCCGGTGGCGAGGCGAACACCGTGACCACCTCGCTGGACTTCTCCAAGGAAGTGACCCGTGCCAAAGCGCTTTACCTGCCGGAAGAGGGCACCGAAGTCGAACAGGCGGCCATGGCCTTCCACGCGAAAAAAGACCACCCGAGCTTCGCCGTGCTGCCCGGCAATCAAATCGTCGCACGCGCCTTCCGCACTAACGGCGCGCTGCCAGTCGCCGGTGCGCCTTTCTACGAACCGTGCATGGACGACCGGCAGAAACGCCTGACCAGCAGCGCCGGCATGGGCGAGTTTTTCAGCGGCGAACGGCTCGACGGCATGTCCTTCAGCGGGGCCTCGACCTTCACGGCTGACCGGCCACGGGTCTACAAAGCGGCGAACATCCAGTTCGACGCGGTCTACAACAAGGTCGGCTACCACTTCCCGCAAGCGCGCATTCTGGCCCTGTGGGAAGACGCGTGGCCGGTGATCACCAAGCAGCGTCCGCCAGAGCCTTTGGTGATGCGCATGAACACCTTCGACTGCGTGCAATACCAGCAAACCAACCTGGTGCCGGCCACCTATGAAATGGACGACTATCAGGTGCGCACGCCGACTGACGTGATCGGCCAGCACATTCATTTGCCGAAATGGGACCTGACGGCGGCGGACGGTTCGGCCAACGGCTGGAACTACGAAGACGGCGTACTTTCCCCAGGTGCGGTGCAAGAACGCATCCACGCCATCCGCGAGTTCAATCAATGCCAGGGCACTGACACGCGTGACGGCACACCGGCCTGCCCGAAAGCTAAAAACCACCCGTACTTCGGC
Organism: Pseudomonas sp. PDM03; assembly: GCF_014852385.1. NCBI lineage: Bacteria > Pseudomonadati > Pseudomonadota > Gammaproteobacteria > Pseudomonadales > Pseudomonadaceae > Pseudomonas > Pseudomonas sp. PDM03. The sequence continues at coordinate 100,385 of NZ_JACVBM010000012.1, forward strand.
CAGTTTGGCCGGGCCGACTGGGTCGGGGCGCGCACCGCGATGCAGCGCTGGTTTGCCGACCCGGTGGTGAACAGCAAAGGCGTCGACCGTGGCCTGGGGACCATTTTCACCCACGATCACCTCGGGCCATCGACTCACCAGCAGATTGGTCTGTACGCCACGGTGCTGGCTGAACCGGCCGGTTCCACCTGGTTCCACGCCGAAACCGGCGAACCGTTGTACAGCGGCGCGCGCCAGGATGGCGGGCCGACTTCGTGGCAAGCCGTGGTGTCCACCGGCGACCTGGACGGCGACGGCAAGAACGACAGCTTCCGTGAATTCTTCCTTGAGTACAGCGACTTCCAGCATGCCTATGAAGCCGGTGTGTACGTGGGCGCGGGTCCCAATGGTGTGCCGAATCCACAAGCGTTCCCGGCCACCGCGGACAGTTTCCGCTACGCGATCAATCCGCCGGTGCGCAACAACGCCAGCACCCTGTTGGACGGCATTCTCGAAGTGCAGGGCGGTATGGTCCCCGGTTGCCCGAGCCGGCCGTGCCCACAAGCGATCTCGGTCGATGACCCCGGCATGTTCGTGGTCAACTACCGCAACGAACCGCTGGCCCTGCGGGTATACGACCCCTACAAGATCGGCCCGGACGGCAAGCGCGGCATGCAGGCCTACGGCCTCGGCGGCGATCTGGCGTACGCCATGCAAAGCCGAACCGACCGTGCGATCCCGGCGATGAACCAGGCGCCGAACCTGATCACCGCCGCCACCGGCCCGACTGGCGGCACCACCTTGTTCCCGCCGCACATCAACCGTGGCGGCGCGGAACCGGGTGATCCGTTCACGCCGATGCTGCGCACCTACACCGGTGACAACGTGCGGTTGCGGGTGCATGCCGGCGGTCACGAAGAAGAGCACAACGTGACCCTGCACGGGGTGAAGTGGCTGCAAAGCGGCTCCGGTTACGGCAACAGCTCCAACTCGGGTTGGCGCTCGTCGCAAATGATCGGGATCTCCGAGCAGATGGGCTTTATTGCGCCGGTCTCGATGCTGTCCAGCTCGGCGGCGACCACGGGTGATTACCTGTACTCGATGGACGCCTCCCTCGAAGGTTACTGGAGCGGGATCTGGGGCGTGATGCGTAACTACACGGCCCAGCGCAGCGATCTGTTCGCGCTGCCGAACAACCCGAAACCGGCGGGGATGCGCAACACCGTGGCGTTCGACGGTACCTGCCCACGGATCAGCGCCAACCCCAACGGCATCGGCACCCGGCCGACCGTGCAACGCAACTATGAAGTGGTTGCGGCACTGGCCAACGACATTCTCGGCAATCCGCTGAACCTGGTCCTCGGCGATCCGGAGGGCATCGGCCAGCATGTCGGCGGGCCGTTGAATCCGGCGGGCGGCACCCTGGTGTACAACTCGCGGGTGGTCAATATTCCGCAGGTCACGGTGACCGATCCGGAGGATGGCGAAACCATCACCATCGGCGGGCAAAGCGGTCCGCTGCATGACCCGACCGCGATCATTTACGTGCGCAAGTCCGACCTCGACACGGTCACCGGCAAGCTCAAGCCCGGTGTGCCTGTCGAACCGCTGGTGCTGCGCGCAACGGCGGGGGACTGCATCAACATCACCCTGGAAAACCGTCTGCCCATGGTCATGCCGGACCTGACCCAGACGGCGGTGATGCAAGGCATCGTCAAACGCGATCGCAACAGCGGACAGGGCTCGACCACCTTCAGCAACAACCTGATGCGGCCGTCCAGCCACGTGGGCCTGCACGCGCAATTGCTGGCGTACGACATCACCAAATCCGACGGTACCAACGTCGGCGCCAACCCGATCCAGACCGTGCCACCAAGGGTTGGCAACAGCGGCGCCTACCCGACCCGTACGTATCAGTACTACGCCGGGCACCTGGAGCGCGAAGGCAAACCGATCACTCAACTGGGTCGCAACGTCGACAACATCAACGCCACGGCCGTGGAGTTCGGCGGGTTGAATTTCACCCCGGCGGACGTGATCAAGCAACCGCAGAAAGGCCTGGGTGGCGCGATGAGCATCCTGCCGGTCGGCGCTACCTGGGTGGACGACGCGCGCAAAGTCACGGCGACGGTCACCGCACCGGGGCAGACCCCTTACCGCGACTTTGCGATGGTCTGGCAGAAAGCCTTGAACATTCGCTGGGCCAATGGCCGGCCGGTGGAAGGCATCGCTGCCGAAGGCCTCGGTGTGCCGACCGATCCACAGGACAACTCGAGCATGGCCATCAACTACAAGTCCGAGCCGATATGGTTCCGTTTCGGCCTCGCGCCGGATGCGCCGTTCGGTCACGCCGACGGCGCGGGTTACGGCGACGTGCCCAACGCGCACATGGCGTACAGCAATGCGCTGGTGGGCGGCGATCCGCAGACGCCGGTGCTGTATGTGAAACCGGGGCAACCGTTCCGCACGCACATCCTGATGCCATCCGGGGGTAGCCGCGGCACGACGTTCCAGCTGGACGGCCACGTCTGGTCGGTCAACCCGTTCCAGTCGGAGAAGAGTGACACCGGCGGTTATCCGATGAGTACGCCTGGCGTGGGTTCGGTGCGGTTCGGGTTCAACCCGATGTCGATGTACATCGGCGCCCACGAAAGCATCCTGCCGGCGGCGCATTTCAGCTTCATGCACCCGAGTGCCGGGGGCAGCAACGCGATACCGGGCGACTACCTGTTCCGCGATTACGGCGCCTACGGCAATACCGCCGGGCTCTGGGGCTTGTTGCGAGTGACCAACGAACCTGAACCGGCACCGTAGACGTTGTGCGACACCAGCCCTGTAGGAGCGAAGCTTGCTCGCGAAGGGGACACCTCGGTTGTAGGTGGTATGGCGGATGGCGCCTTCGCGGGCAAGCCTCGCTCCTACAAGGGATCGGGTTCACAAGGTTCAACTGTAGGAGCTGGCTTGCCAGCGATGGCGGTCGTGAGATTGATGCAAGGCGTGAAGGCCTCATCGCCAGCAAGCCGGCTCCTACAAGGGATTGGGTTCGCACAGGGCAAATTGTAGGAGCTGGCTTGCTAGCGATGGCGGCCGAGGGATTGATGCAAGGCGTAAGGGCCTCATCGCCAGCAAGCTGGCTCCTACAAGGGATTGGGTTCACAAGGTTCAACTGTAGGAGCTGGCTTGCCAGCGATGGCGGCCGCAAGACAGGCGCAGATCTGTAAGGGGAGAAGGTGACATGAACAGGACTACTGCAATTGCGGGTTGTGCGCTGGTTGTCGGGCTGGCGTTGATCTGGCTGGGTGTCTGGCGCACGACTCCGCCCGACATGCTCAGCGAGATAGCGCTACCGGACACCTGGAGCGGTCAGACGCTGGAGCGTGACGGCGTGTCTGTAACCTTGCAAATGCAGCCATTGGCCGAGGACGGTGTGCTGCGCGAAGGCGAGTTTGCCGACGTGCTCTTCCGGGTCAGTGACAGCGCTTCGGGCCAACCCTTTTCCGGCGCCAATCCCGGTGCCTGGCTGGACCCGGAAACCGTTGCCGCCGACCTGGCCCAGGGCCGTGACCGGAGCTGCAAATCCCGGGTCGGGGTGTTCCTGAAATCGAGCATCGGCGCACGGCCGCTGCTCGACCTGAACAGCTATTTCCTGCTGGTGATGAACCGTGATGCCAGCGTCTCCGTGGTCGACCCCTCGGTCTCGGTGGGCGGCATCACCAGCACCATGGCCCGCATCGACCTCAAGCGGCCGCCGATGGATTGGGTCACACCGAAGGACAACAAACGCGTATTCATCTCCATGCCCACCGCCGGCGAAGTGGCGGTGATCGACAGCGAGCAGTTCAAGTTGATCGCCTCGGTGGCCGCCGGCACCCACCCGGTGCGCGTAGCGTTGCAACCGGACGAGCGCCTGCTGTGGGTCGGCAACAATGCGCCGAAGGCCGAAGCGTCCGGGGTCACCGTGATCGACAGCCAAAGCCTGAAGCCGCTCAAACACCTGGCCACCGGCGCCGGGCATCATGAAATCGCCTTCAGCAAAGACAGCCGGTTTGCCTTCATCACCAACCGCGACGACGGCACGCTGAGCATCATCGACATCGCCAGCCTGACCCTCAGCAAGCAACTCAAGACCGGCTCGCATCCTTTGTCGGTGGCGTATTCGCCGCTGTCCCAGGCGGTGTATGTCGCCGACGGCAAGGACGGCACCGTGACCGTGGTCGATACCGCCAGCCTCGACGTGCGCCGGGTGATCAAGATGAAACAGGGCCTGGGCCCGATGGGCTTCAGCGCCGACGGACGATTTGGCATCGTCCTCAACACCCTGGAAAACCAGGTGGCCGTGATCGATACCGCCACCGATTCGCTGGTCCATGAACTGGACGTGTCCGCCGAACCGTATCAACTGGTGTTTACCAAGGCTTACGCCTATGTGCGCGGACTGGCGTCGCCCAAGGTGACGATGATCAACCTGTCGTCGCTCGGTGAAGGTCGCCAGCCGATCAGTCAGGGTTTCGAGGCCGGACCCCAGGCGCCACGGCTGGCCGGTGATTTGCCGCTGGCGTCGAGCCTTGCGGTATCGCGGGACGACAACGCGGTGTTTGTGGTCAACCCGGTGGACAACACCACCTATTTCTATGCCGAAGGCATGAACGCACCGATGTCCGGTTACCCCAATCGCGGGCAAGTGGCGCGGGCGGCGATGGTCATCGACCGCAGCCTGCGCGAAGTCGAACCGGGGCTGTACAGCGCGCGGGTCAAACTGCCACCGGCAGGGCGATTCGACGTGGCGTTCCTGCTCAATCAACCGAACATCATCCATTGCTTCACGACGCTGGTTGAACCGGATACCCGTATCACCCGACACCCCGGCGTACCGAAAGTCGAATTCCTGCTCGACAACGCCACCGCCGCCCTCGGCAGCCCGTACACCGTGCGATTTCGCATCGTTGAGGGCCAACAGAAAGCCCAGCGCAGCGGCGTGAAAGACGTGCAGGTGCGCTACTTCCGCGCCCCGACTTCGCGGGCTCGGGAAGTCGCGGCCCTTGAGGTCGGCAACGGAATCTACGAAGCCCCAGTGACGCTCGACCAGAACGGCGCCTGGTACCTGCACGTGCGTGCGGCGTCCCTTGGCGCGAATTTCGATGACAAGACCTTTGCCAGCGTTCGGGTCCTGCCCGGCGATGCCCGTTGAAGAGGAAATTGACATGAACCGATTCGCACACCGTGGACTGCTGACGTTCTGCCTGTTGACCATCGGCGTGGGGCAAGCCCTGGCGCACTCGACGGATGAACACGCCGGGCACGACATGCCGGCCAAAGGCGCCCGTTCGGAAAGCGCCCAGGTCAAATTCGCCGACGTCGCGCTGGTGGACCAGAACGGCAAACCGGTGCGTCTGGAGAAGGATCTGGTGACCAACAAAATCGTGGTCATGAGCTTCATTTACACCAGTTGCACCACGGTGTGCCCGGTGGTGTCGTCGATCATGGGCAAAGTGCAGAAACAGCTGGGCGCGCGGGTGGGCACCGAGGTGCAACTGGTCTCGATCAGCATCGACCCGCAGCGCGATGACGCCAAACGCCTGAACGACTACGCCCGCAGCTTCCAGAACGGTCCGGGCTGGAGCTGGCTGACCGGCAGTGCGCAATCGATCGACGCCACCCTCAAAGGCCTCGGTACGTTCAGCGGCGACTTCAAGAACCACCAGCCGCTGATTCTCGTCGGCGACGGCAACAGCCGCCACTGGACGCGCTATTACGGCTTCACCGACCCGACCGTACTGACCCGTGAAGTGGAGAAACTCAGCGGTCAGCGCAACAGCCACGCCAAACACACCGCCATTGCCATGGAGCAGCAACCATGAGAGTCATCGACTGGGTTGCGTTGAGCCTGTGCTTCTGGATTTTCAGCTCGTTGGCCTTCGCTCACGAAGGGCACGAAGAACCCGCACCCGTCGTGGCCAGCGCGCAACCGGCGAGCGGCACGCGCGATGCGAAAACCTGGTTCACCGACACGCCGTTGCAGGACCAGAACGGCGAGACCCTGCGCTTCTACAGCGACGCGCTGCATAACCGCGTGGTGCTGCTGAACGTGATTTTCACCAGTTGCACGGATGCCTGCCCGCTGATCACCCGCAAGCTCAAGGAAGTGCGTGAGTTGCTGGGCGACAAAGCAGACGGCATTACCTTTATCTCCCTTACCAGTGATCCGCTGCGGGATACCCCGGCGGTACTCAAGGCTTACACCTTGAAGCAGGGCGTCAATGGCCCCCACTGGCTTTTTCTCACTGGCGACAAGGCGCAAATGGATCTGGTGCTGGGGCGCATCGGCCAGATCGTGCCGACTCCCGAGCAACATTCAACGCAACTGATTGTGGGTGACGTGGCCAACAAACGCTGGAGCAAAATCCGCCCCGATGCCCCGGCCGCCGCCATTGCCCAGCGCTTGCAATTGCTGACAATGCCCGTGGCCGGTCGCTGAGCCCGCACCATGAAAATCTCCCTGATCCTCGGCCTGTTCCTGATCGGCAATCTTCATTGCGCGGCCGATACGTTGCCCTTGAACCCTGACGAAAGTGCTGGCAAACGGCTGTACCGCGAGGGTGTGTCGGGCAGCGGTGAACCGATCATGGCGCGTATCGGGGCGACGGGCATGTTGCTGCCGGCCACCAGCCTGCCGTGCGCCAACTGCCACGGCGCCGATGGCCTGGGCCGGCCCGAGGGCGGGGTGCGTCCACCCGATCTGAGCTGGTCGCGGCTGACCAGCACCTATGGCCAACGGCACGTCAATGGCCGCAACTACCCGGCGTACACCGACGGCACCCTGGCGCGGGCGATTCAGGAGGGGCGCGATTCCGCCAACAATCGCCTCGACCCGGCGATGCCGCGGTTCGTGCTATCGATGAAGGATCAACGCAACCTTACGGCCTACCTCAAGCGCCTGGCTGATGAGCGCGACCCCGGCCTGACGCCTGACAGCCTGCACCTGGGCACGTTGTTGCCGAGTCAGGGACCGTTGGCGGAAGAGGGCGCGACGGTGGCCGCGGTACTCAAAGGCAGCGTGGCGCGCATCAACAAGGCGGGGGGGATTCATGGCCGGCAGTTGCGCCTGACGATCCTCGACCCGGGGCCGGACCCTGTCAGTGCCGGGCGGGCGCTGGATCAGTTGATCTATCAGGAGCAGGTGTTTGCCCTGATCGCGCCACTGGCGCCGGCGCTCGATACGCAACTGGTTTCGCGTCTGGAGCAGGCGGGCATTCCGTTGATCGGTCCGCTCTCGTTGCAGGGTACGGCGCAGAGCAGTCGACAGATTTTTGAACCGATGCCAGGGGTGCGCGAGCAACTGATCGCCCTGGCCGATTACGCCACCGGGAGTTTGCGCGTGCTCCAGGGCCCGACGCTGATTACCTACACGGACGATCCCGGTCAACGACTGGCGGCTCATACCCTGCGTCAGTATCTACAAGATCACGCCTGGCAAAATGTCAGCCTGCAGGTCTACGACCCGGTAAAGGACCAACTGCCGCTGGGCTCGCGCTCGTTGTTTTACCTGGGCTGCGGTAGCGATTTCAGCCTGCTCGCCGAAAGGTTGCAGAGGGCGGGGCAGGTTCCTTACCTGTTCGCCATGGCGAATCAGGTGGCGGGTGACCTTTTGCGAGTGCCCAGTGGTTTTTCCCGGCGGTTGTTCTTGTCCTATCCGTTCGTGCCCAGCGACTGGACCCTGGCCGGGCGCCTGGCCCTGATCCAGTTGCGCGAACAGCAGGGGCTCGGTGGCCAGCACGCGGTGCTGCAAGTCGGCGCGTTCAGTTCGATGCTGCTGCTCAGCGAAGGCATGAAGCAGGCCGGGCGCGACGCCAGCCGCGAGAAGCTGATCTATGCGCTGGAAGGCCTGCATGACTTCGACACCGGGCTGACCCCGCGCCTCAACTTCGGGCCGGGCCAGCGGCTGGGCTTGAGCGGCGCGCATATCGTCACCGTGGATTTGCCCGACCAGCGCTTCTACCTGGTCGCCCCTTACAAGCCCATTACCGCGAAACCCTGACCGGAGGCCTCGATCATGACGCTCAAGACTCTGTTGATCCTGCTGACCCTATGGCTGCCCGTGGCGTTCGGCAGCAATGGGCCGGTCGCCGCGCGGGTCAATGGCGAGGAGATTTCCCAGTTCCGCCTCGAACGCTATTTTGCCGAGTACCTGGAGGACCAGGGCCGGGCGCTGGGCAGCATTCGTAATCCCAAGGCGTACAAGCAACTTCGGCAAAAGGCGCTGGACGCATTGATCGACCGCGAGTTGCTGTGGCAGGAAGCGGTCAAGCGTGGGGTGGTGATCAGCGATGCCACCGTGCAACGCCAGGTTGAACAGACCCGGCAGGCCATTGGCGGTGCCGAGAAATTCGCTCGACGCCTGGAAGACGCAGGTTTCGACGAGGCCGGTTTTATCGAATACACCCGCCGTGAACTCGCGGCTCAGCAGGTGTTTGCCGAGCTGACCAGCGTCGAGGGGCCGGACGAAAAACAGGTCCGCGCGTTCTATGAAGAACACCGCGCGCAGATGAGCCAGCCCGAAGCGGTGCAGGCGCGGCACATCCTGATCAAGGTTGCTCAGGACGCCGATGCCGCCACAGTCGAAGCGGCGCGGCTACGCTTGGTGCACATGCAGGCGACAATCCGCCAGGGCGCGGACTTCGCCAGTGTGGCCCGGACGGGGTCCGAAGATGCCTCGGCGAACGAGGGCGGAGATCTGGGCTATTTTCCACGAGGACGCATGCTGCCAGCGTTTGAAGCGGCAGCCTTTGCCTTGGCACCGGGCGCAGTGAGTGAGCCGGTTCGCACGCCACTGGGCTGGCACTTGATCCAGGTGCAGAACCACAGGGAGGTGACCGATGTCACAGAGGTGCAAGGGCTTGAGATGGTCAGGGCGTACCTCGACCGACAGCAACAGGCTCAGGTGCGCCTGCAGGTTTTGGCGCAATTGCGATCGCGTAATCGAATCGAACGAATTGACGATGAATGAAGGTTCCCCCCCAATAGTGGGGAAAAGCTTCAGGGCAATTCCGTGTGCGCCCCCGTCTTTGGGGGGGCGGTGTATTTGGGCGGAAAGGCTTTTTTATGAAAATCAAACACATGCAGTGGTGAAACACCCGGCACCCAGCCTGGCATGAAGTGTGCGTTAGCCTCGGTAAGGCGAGCACTCTGCCAGGTTCGGAACTCGGGCCTGCGGTTTCAAGGAGTCCACCTTGTTAAACAAAGTACTGGTTGTCGATGACGAACAGCTTCTTGCACAAAACCTCAAGGATTACCTTGAGGCGCAAGCACTGGACGTCCGGGTTGCACATGACGGTGCGGCGGCTATCGGCGAAGCCGAGCAGTTTGCACCCGATGTGATGGTGTTCGATTACCGCTTGCCCGATATGGAAGGCTTTGAGGTGCTCGATGCCATCCGCCGGAACAGGAACTGTCATTTTGTGCTGATTACCGGGCACCCGACCGCTGAAGTCTGTGAGCGGGCCCGGCAGGTGGGAGTCAGCCATATCCTGTTCAAACCGTTTCCAATGGCGGAACTGGCCCGTGCAGTCTGTGACCTTCTGGGGATGGAGCGCGAACCCAAAGCAGGCGCGCGCACATCCGAGGGGTTTGTCGAACGACGCCAGAGCAGGACCGAGAGTTTCCCGCTGCAGTTGTACGATGGCAGTTGGGTGCTGGCGGATCGTCGACGCAATCCCTCGACGTCCAAGGCACCAGACGACGAACAATTGCTCACCGGGGAGTAGTGGCGCGACCAGCCGTTGCGGTAACCGCCGTAATTGCTCGCCGCGTCGACAGGGCTCAAAGCCCCCGGCGTTGGAGAGCAAGCCATGGACCGTCTATCCCTTACCGTCGAACCGGCGCAGTTGGAATCCGTACCGTCGCGCTTTTCCAGTGAGCAATTGGCCCAGGCCCGATCACTGGCCGCCAGTTCCGGCGAGCGGATGCTCGAAGCCCTCGGGGTGTTGTGCGAACTGGCCCCCATGCCCTTCATCCAGTGCCTCGGCGCCACCCTGCATTATCCGGTGCTCGACACCGACAACCTGTTCAAGTCCACTCCCGTATTCGACAGGGTCACCCTGGCCCAATGCCTCAAGCGCGAATTCATCCTGTTGCGCCACGACGAGGAGATCATCGGCGTGTTCGCCGACCCGTTCGACACGTCGCGCCTGGCCTGGATCGATGACTGCCTGCACGGTGCGCCCCTGTATCTGGTGCATGCCGACGACCTGAAAGCCTATCTGGCACGTCACGAAGAGAGCTTCCATGCGGTGGAATCGCTCAACGCCCAGGCCGATGCCAACATCGAAACCGACACCCTGCAAAGCCTGTCCCTGACCAGCATCAGCGAAGACGCCAGCGTCGTCGTCAAACTGGTCAACTCGACGCTGTACGACGCCTTGAAAATGCACGCCAGCGATATCCATTTGGGCACCACCGGCAGCGGCCTGGTGATCAAGTACCGCATAGACGGCGTGCTCAACAACATCAGCAAGATCCAGGGCAGCGAGTTTGCCGAGCAGGTGATTTCCAGGGTCAAGGTCATGGCCGAACTGGACATCGGCGAGAAACGCGTGCCTCAGGACGGTCGCTTCAAGATCGGCATCAGTGGCCGGCAGATCGACTTCCGAGTCTCGATCATGCCGAGCATCTTCGGTGAAGACGCGGTACTGCGGGTGCTCGACAAACAGGACCTGGCGGACAAGGTCTGCGGTGTGCAGTTGCAGGCCCTGGGCTTTGAAGACGAAACCCTGCGCCAACTGCGCAGGCTGGCCGCCGAACCCTACGGCATGGTGCTGGTGACCGGCCCGACCGGCAGCGGCAAGACCACCACGCTGTACGCGATGATCACCGAGATCAACCACGGCGTGGACAAGATCATCACCATTGAAGACCCGGTGGAGTATCAGTTGCCGGGCGTGCTGCAAATCCCTGTGAATGAAAAGAAAGGCCTGACCTTCGCTCGTGGCTTGCGCTCGATCCTGCGTCATGACCCGGACAAGATCATGGTCGGTGAAATCCGTGACCCCGACACCGCGCAGATCGCCGTGCAATCGGCGCTCACCGGCCACCTGGTGTTCACCACGATCCACGCCAACAACGTGTTCGATGTCATCGGCCGGTTCACCCAGATGGAAATCGATCCCTACAGCCTTGTCTCGGCACTCAATGCCGTGCTGGCGCAGCGCTTGATCCGTCTGGTCTGCACCAGTTGCAGCGCGCCGTGCACCCCGACCGATGACGAACTGCTCGCTTCGGGACTCGACCCCCACAACGTCGATCACTTCCACTTCGTTCACGGCAAGGGCTGCGGGCATTGCCGGGGCACCGGTTATCGCGGACGCACGGCGATCGCCGAGCTGCTGCACCTGGACGACGAGCTGCGGCAGATGATCGTCGAGCGCCAACCGATTTCGAAAATCAAAACCCATGCGTGCAAACGTGGCTTGCGCTTGCTGCGTGAGTCGGCGCTGGAACTGGTTCAGGAAGGGCGCACCACGCTCGAGGAGATCAATCGTGTCACTTTTGTCTCGTGATCGTTTTATCGCCGTGCTCGGCGCCAGTGGGGTCGGCCTCGGCCAGCGTCGTGGCAGCGAAACCTTGTGGCTGGGCAGCGTCGGTTTTATCGACGAAGGCTTCCACGCCTGGGCGGTGGCGCTGGACACCCTCGATCATCTGCTGGCCGATCACACCCACGCCGGTGCCGAGTTGAGCGTGGTGATTTCCGGGCATTTCAGCCGTTTCTGCCTGGTGCCCTGGAGCGAGCAGATCAGCAGTCCAGACGAATTGCTCGGGTTTGCCCGGCTGTGCTTCGAAGACCTTTATGGCGTGCCGACGCAACCCTGGAGCCTGGTGCTCTCGCCGGAACCGGCCGGCTACGACCGGGTCGCCAGCGCACTGCCGCAGGATTTGCTGACGCGTCTGCGCACCCTGGTCAGCGCCCGGGGCCTGCGCCTGCGTTCGGTGCAGCCGTACCTGATGACGGCGTTCAACCACTTCGATAAAAGCCTCGAAACCGGCGACTTCCTGTTCGTGGTCGCCGAGCCGGTACGCAGCGTATTGCTGCTGGCCCGGGAAGGCCGCTGGGCCTCGGTGCGTTCGGTGGGCACCGGCGACAGCGACGCCGCACTGACCGCGTTGATCGGTCGTGAAAGCCAATTGCAGGCCTCCACCAGCGAGCGGCCACTGAACGTTTACCTGCATGCGCCCGCGCGTATCGATGTGCAACCCGACATTCCCGGCGTGCACTTGCGCACCCTTGAAGAAGACCGGACAACCGTACGCGATGGCTTGTACGTCATGTCCCGGGCGGTGGCCTGACATGCGCGCCCTGATGCTCGACTTTCAGCCGCGCCGCCGCTCGGGCCCCCTGGGCTGGAGCCTGCTGGCCGTGGGCGTGGTGTTGAGCCTGATTTGCGTGCTGGTTCAGCAACACCTCAGTGATCAGACCGCGCAACAACAGGGCCATCTGCAAACCGCCCAGCGCGTCCTCACCGGCGACGATGGCGGCGCGGTCAGCCTGACCCCGGCGCAAATCCGCGAGCAGGCACAAAACCTCGCCGAGATGCGCAAGGTCTCGCAGCAACTGCGCCGGCCGTGGGAGCGCCTGTTCGCCATGCTCGAAGCTATGCCCCGGGGCGATATCGCCTTGCTGACCCTGACCCCCGATGCACGCAAAGGCCAGGTGCGCATCAGCGCCGAGGCGAAAGACCTCGACGCCATGCTCGACTTCCACCGCAACCTCGAGGCCAGCGACGAGCTGTCCGATGTGTCGTTGCTGAGCCACGAAATCGTGGCCAACGTGCCCGAGCACCCGGTGCAATTCAACCTGTCGGCTACCTGGGAGATTGGCGATGCAAATCCCTAGACTGATCGTCCACGAATACCTGCAAGGCCTGGGCATTCCCGGTCTGGCAGGGATGGCGCTGCTGGCGTTGGCATCGGTCTATGGCCTGGCGGGCTTGATGCCGGACTGGCAGTCGCTGCAACAGCTCAGCCAGCAGACCCGCGAAGCCGGTGAATACCTGGCCAGGGTTGAAGACGGCAGCGTCGCCGCGCCGGTGGTGCCACAACGTCAGCTCGACGACTTCCGCAGCAAGCTACCTTCGCAGCCGCAAGCCACGGTGGCCATCGACAAGATCTACGCGTTGGCGGCCCAGGAACACATCACCCTGGCACGCGGTGAATATGCCCTGGGTATCGACCCCAAGACCCATCTGGCGCGCTATCAGATTCTGCTGCCGGTGCGTGGCAGCTACCCGCAACTGCGGCGCTTCCTGCATGCCTTGCTCGGTCAGTTGCCGGCGGTGGTGGTGGAGGACGTGGAGTTCCAGCGTAAAAAAATCGCCGACACCGACCTGACCGGGCGGATCCGCATGACCCTCTACCTGTCGAGGTCATGATGAATACCAAACGCGTAGCGGGGTGGGTGGGGTTCTTCGGCGTAGCGGCGGGGCTGGCCTGGTTGCCCGATTACTGGATGTCGGCGGACGACGGTGAGGCGGCCATCACCGTCGTGGCCACGGCGGCCAACAGCAAAACCCGCGGTGCTCTGCCTGCCGCGCCAGCCACCGGCAAAACCGCTGTGATCAAGGACTTGAGCCCGGCGGGCGACCTGTTCGCCGCCCGCAGCTGGAAGGCTGAACCGACGCTCGCAAGCGTCACCGAACAACCCGTCAACGTGACCCCGGTGGTGACCGTCCCCAGCGCGCCGCCAATGCCTTTCCAGTTTATCGGGCGCATGGATGATCGTTCAGACCAGCAAGTGTTTCTGCTGAGCGGAGAAAAAATATACGTCGTACGCAAAGGGGATGTGATCGACGAAACCTGGCGGATCGTGGGCATTTCCGATGTGGAACTGAGCTTCGTCTACCTGCCTTTGCATTTGTCCCAGACCTTGTCTATGGGGAGCACGCCATGAATAGATCCCGTTTGCTGATGAGCTTTTGCTGTGCGTGTGCCGGGCTGGTGGCGTGCAGTTCTGCCCAGGTCGCCAACAAGGAAGCGTCCGAGCTGATCGAGCAGGGACAATACGAGGCCGGCCTGGCGCGTATTGAAGAAGGGCTGCGGGAAAACCCTCGAAATACCGAACTGCACCTGGCCCGCAACTCCGCCCACGCCAAGGCGATTACCGCGCTGCTGACCGAGGCTGACACCGACCGTTCGCACCGGGACTTCGCCGCCGCGCGCGTCAGCTACAACCGGGTGCTGACCATCGAGCCGAACAACCGGCGTGCCCAGGATGCAATGCGCCAGCTCGACTACATGCGCAGCCTCGATGAAAAGCTCGAGCTGGCCCGTGGCGACTTGCGTCGCGGCGACATCTACGGTGCCGACCGTCAGGTCAAACAGATCCTCGAACTGGACCCGAAGAATGAAGGCGCCCTGGAACTGCAAAGCAGCATCCGTCTGGTCCAGAGCCGCAACGTCATCCCGTACCCACAACTGCGCACACGCCTGGAACGGCCCGTGACCCTGGAGTTTCGCGACGCCAACCTGAAAACCATTTTCGAGGTGCTGTCCCAGGTCGCCGGGTTGAACTTCATCTTCGACAAGGACCTGCGCCCGGACATGAAAGCCACGATCTTCGTGCGTGACGTGCGCATCGAAGACGCCGTGGAACTGCTGCTGCAACAGAACCAGTTGCATCAAAAAGTGGTGAACGAAAACACCTTGCTGATCTACCCGGACTCACCGCAAAAGCTCAAGGATTACCAGGAGTTGGTGATGCGCACCTTCTACCTGACCAGCATCGATGCCAACACCGCGCTGAACATGATCAAAACCATGCTCAAGACCCGCGACGTGTTTGTCGATGAGCGCCTCAACACCCTGACCATGCGCGACTCCGAAGACGCGATCCGCATGGCGGAAAAACTCCTGCAATCGCAAGACCAGTCCAACCCCGAAGTGGTGCTGGAAGTGGAGGTGATGGAGGTTGCCACCCAACGGATTCTCGACCTCGGCCTGCAATGGCCGAACACCTTCGGCGTGGTCAACGGCGACGGTTCGCCGGTGCAGATTCTCGATCAATTGAAAGGCATCGACTCCAGCCGGATCACCATCTCGCCTTCGCCGCAAGCCAAGATCAATGCCCAGGACAACGACATCAACACCCTGGCCAGCCCGGTGATTCGTGTCAGCAACCGCGAGCAGGCGCGCATCCACATTGGTCAGCGCGTGCCGATCATCAGCGCCACGTCGGTGCCGTCGACCCAAGGCCCGGTGATCACCGAAAGCGTCACTTACCTGGACGTCGGTCTGAAGCTGGAAGTGCAGCCGACCGTGCACCTGAACAACGAAGTGGCGATCAAAATCGCGCTGGAAGTGAGTAACGCCACGCCCCTGGAACCGACCCGCCAGGGCACGATTCCGGTGCAGGTCGATACCCGTAACGCCCAGACCACCCTGCGCCTGCATGACGGCGAAACCCAGATTCTCGCCGGCCTGATGCGCAATGACCATGGCGCCACCGGCAACAAGATTCCGGGGCTTGGCGACATTCCTGGCCTGGGCCGGTTGTTCGGCAGCAACAAGGACAACGTCAGCAAATCGGAGCTGGTGCTGTCGATCACGCCACGGATCGTGCGCAACCTGCCGTACCAGAGCCCGTCGGACATGGAATTCCCGACCGGCACCGAAACCAGCATGCGCATTCAGGCACCGGACCGGCAGATGGAACCGCCCATTCAGAACGAGCACATCGATCGGCCGGTGGCGGCCTCAACCACTCAAGTGTTTATCGAGAAGCCTTGATCATGAACGCCTCGCAACGCGGTTTTACCCTGATCGAAGTCGTGGTGACGCTGGCCCTGGTCGGCTTGCTGGCCGGCATGGCCGCGCCGCTGACCGAGACTGTGGTGCGCCGGGGCAAAGAGCAGGAACTGCGCACCGCGCTGTACCAGATTCGCGATGCCATCGACGCTTACAAACGCGCGTTCGACGCCGGTTACATCGAGAAATCCCTGAACAGCAGCGGCTATCCGCCGAACCTGAAAGTGTTGGTGGAGGGGGTGCGCGATGTGCGCAGCGCCAAGGGGGCCAAGTTCTATTTTCTGCGGCGCGTGCCCCATGACCCGCTGAAGCCGGTCAAGCGTGACGACGACGGCGGCTGGGGCTTGCGCTCCTATGACAGCACGGCTCAAAACCCGCGTGAGGGCCAAGACGTCTTTGACGTTTACTCCCAGGCGCGGGGCAAAGGGCTTAACGGCATCGCCTACCGGGAGTGGTGAGCTTATGCGTCGGGAAAAGGGGTTTACCCTGCTGGAACTGATGGTGGTCATGGCAATCATCGCAACCCTGATGACCATCGCCTTGCCACGTTATTTCAACAGCCTCGAGGCCTCGAAAGAGACCACGCTGCGCCAGAGCCTGTCGGTGATGCGCGAAGCCCTGGATCACTACTACGGCGACACCGGGCGTTATCCCGATTCCCTTGAGCAACTGGTGGAACAACGCTACCTGCGCAACCCGCCGATGGACCCGATTGCCGAACGCAAGGACCTCTGGGTCATGGTCGCACCACCGGACGGCGTACCGGGTGGCGTTGCCGATATCAAAAGCGGGGCCACAGGGAGGGCGCGTGATGGCAGCCTCTATTCCGAGTGGTAAACCTTCGTACGAGGGCGGTTTCACTTACCTGGGCGTGCTGTTCCTGATCATGCTGATGGGCATGGGCCTGGCCACTGCCGGCGAGTTGTGGTCGACCCTCTCGCGCCGTGATCGTGAGCGCCAGTTGCTCTGGGTCGGCACGCAATACGCCCAGGCGCTACGCAGCTACTACCGCAGTTCACCTGGCCTGGCCCAATACCCGAAGGAGCTGGTAGACCTGTTGCAGGACGAGCGTTTTCCCAGCCCAAAACACCATATCCGGCAGCTGTATCCGGACCCGATCGGCGGCGGCGAATGGAGCCTGATGCGCGGTTTCGATGGCCGCATCACCGGCCTCAACAGCGCCTCCACGGACACGCCGCTCAAGCAGGCGGACTTCCCCTCTCAGTGGTCGGATTTTGCCGGCATGGCGAGTTACAAGGACTGGCAGTTCGTGGCCGAGAAAGCCTTTCTCGAGGGCACATCGGGACCTGCCAAGGGCCAGTCAAAATCGCCCGAAGCGTTGCAGCCATGAACCGATTCTGCGTGGCCGTGATCCTGATGCTGGCGTCTGCTGCCGCCACGGCCGGCGAAGAGGACGAAATGATGGGGTTCATCGTCGATGACACGATCTCGCACATCGGTCACGACTTTTACTACTCGTTCAGTGAACGCCTGCGCGCCACCAGCCCGATGGATTTCAACCTGGTGGTACGCGAACGACCTTCGGCGCGGTGGGGCGCCCTGGTCACTGTGGAATATCAGCAGCGTCTGGTTTACCGGCGTTTTTTGCCGCCGAACACCGTGGAACTCAAGGAAGAGGCCTATGACGCCGCCGACTGGGTCCGCGGGCAGATCGTCCAGCGCAAGCTGGAAGCCTTGTTGCAGGACACAACGGACCTTGAGAGGGACGAACTATGAAAACCACAACGTTCTCGCAGCACCGCCTGTTTTCAAGGGCAGGCATCTGGTTGGTCGGGCTCGGCAGTTGCGGCCTGGTCCAGGCCACCGAGCTGGTCTACACGCCCATCAACCCCTCGTTTGGCGGTAACCCGCTGAACGGGACCTGGCTGCTCAACAACGCCCAGGCGCAAAACGATTACGACGATCCTGACTTGAAAAAACGCACCGCCGCGGCCGGTACTTCGGCGCTGGAGCGGTTCTCCAGTCAGTTGCAGTCGCGGTTGCTCGGGCAGTTGCTGGACAACATTTCCGCGGGCAACACCGGGAGCCTGACCACCGACGCTTTTATCGTCAACGTGGTCGACGACTCCGGCCAATTGACCATTGTCGTGACCGACCGAGCGACCGGTGAAGTCTCCGAAATTCAGGTGAGCGGCCTGGCCCCTTGAAGGGATCCGGGTTGATGGGGAGGGAAGGATATGAAAAGAATAATGGTGCTAGGGCTGATGTTGGCGGCGTTACAGGGGTGCAGTCTGCGCGAGCCGATCGGGGCTGAGCAGGACACCGAAACCCCGACGCTGACCCCGAGGGCTTCGACTTACTACGACTTGATCAACATGCCACGACCCAAGGGCCGGTTGATGGCGGTGGTGTACGGTTTCCGCGACCAGACCGGGCAATACAAACCGACCCCGGCCAGTTCGTTTTCTACCAGTGTCACTCAAGGCGCGGCGAGCATGCTGATGGATGCGTTGCAGGCCAGCGGCTGGTTTGTGGTGCTGGAGCGGGAGGGGCTGCAGAACCTGCTGACCGAGCGCAAGATCATCCGCGCCTCACAGAAAAAACCGAACACGCCGGTGAATATCCAGGGCGAACTGCCGCCGTTGCAAGCGGCGAACATGATGCTTGAGGGCGGGATTATTGCGTACGACACCAACGTCAAAAGCGGGGGGGAAGGGGCGCGTTACCTGGGGATCGATATTTCCCGGGAGTATCGGGTGGATCAGGTCACGGTGAACCTGCGGGCGGTGGATGTGCGCAGTGGGCAGGTGCTGGCCAATGTGATGACCAGCAAGACGATTTACTCTGTGGGCCGTAGTGCCGGGGTGTTCAAGTTTATCGAGTTCAAGAAGTTGCTTGAGGCGGAGGTTGGCTACACCACGAACGAGCCGGCGCAGTTGTGTGTGTTGTCGGCGATCGAGGCGGCGGTGGGGCATCTTCTGGCCCAGGGGATCGAGCGGCGTTTGTGGCAGGTGGCGGGGGATAATTCGCCTGAGAGCGGTGAGACGCTTGACCGGTATCTGACCCAGAACAAGGTGGTGCCTGAAGAAGAGTGACCGAGGCGGCCTCCGGGCCGACCTGGTTCATGCGGATGTACCCGAACCCCTGTAGGAGCCGGCTTGCTGGCGATGGCGGCCTGACAGCCGACCATTTTTTATCTGGTGGACATATCCATTCCTGCGGTAACGGCTGCTATTGGTTTCGCCCTTACGGCGAGTCACTTGCAGAAGCGGCAAGTAACCAAGCGCTCTTGCCCCTTTCGTTCGGCCCCTCGCTAAGGCTCGGCGTTCCCTCGCTCCGGTCCTGCTCCGTGGGCCCGCCGCCATCGGCCATCCATGGCCGGGGGCGGCTAACCCGGCATCCATGCCGGGTTGCCCACTGCGCAGAACCTCCACTCGGCCTCCCGAAGGGGCGGGCAGATCAAAATCAAAAGCGCAAGGCGAGCTAACGCTCGGCCTCGTGGTTTGGTGGGTGTACGCCGTACCATTGTAGGAGCCGGCTTGCTGGCGATGACGTCCTTCCAGCCGACCCTTCACTCACAAAAGTCCCCAACCCCCTGTAGGAGCCGGCTTGCTGGCGATGACGTCCTTCCAGCCAACCCTTCACTCACGACTGTACTCAACCCCCTGTAGGAGCCGGCTTGCTGGCGATGGCGTCTGTCCAGCCAATACATACGTTGACTGATCCACCGCTATCGCCAGCAAGCCGGCTCCTACAGGGGATCGTATTTATCCAACACATATGCATTTCCCTTGTAGGAGCCAGCTTGCTGGCGATGGCGTCCTTTCAGGCGATAAATGCGTCGACTGGCCCACCGCCACCGCCATCGCCGGCAAGCCGGCTCCTACAGGAATCCCATACGCTTTTGATTCCCACCACTCATCAGGCCGAGCGTTAGCTCGCCTTCAGCTTTTGATCTGAGCGCCCCCTCGAGAGGCCGAGTGGAGGTTCTGCGTAGTGGGCAACCCGGCATGGATGCCGGGTTAGCCGCCCCCGGCCAGGGATGGCCGATGGCGGCGGGCCCACGGAGCAGGACCGGAGCGAGGCACCGAACGAAAGGGGCAAGAGCGCTTGGTTACTTGGCGCTCTTCCAAGTGACCCGCTGTAAGAGCGGAACCAATAGCAGCCATCACCGCAGAAATGGATATGTACTCCGACCAAAACACAGCTCGGCTGTCAGGCCGCCATCGCCAGCAAGCTGGCTCCTACAGAGAAAGCAGGCCACAAAAAAACCGCGCCCCCCTCAAGGGCCGCGGTTTTTTATACCCCTGCAATTACTGCTGCAACACCGTTGCCTGGTTATCCATACCCACCTGTTGAATGGTCGCCATCTGCGTCACGCCACTCTGATCAACATTGGCAATGTTCCCGATCCCGCTCTGGGTCACATACGCCACGTTCATGCTGTCGGTCTGTTTCAGAGTGATCTTGTTATCGTTGCCCCACTGGCTGGTAGAGGCCAGGTTGCTGGTGCCGGACTGGTCGAATTCGCTACGGTTGTTCATGCCGTTACTGCTGCCCTCGACCAGGTTGGTGGTGCCGCGCTGGTCGGCGATGAGCATGTTGTCGGTGCCGTTCTGATCGAAGTACAGCTCGTTGTAGTTCTCCGCCTGGCTGACGATGGTTTTGTTGCCCATGCCGGTCTGGCTGGTGGTCATGACGTGGCCGACGCCGTCCTGGGTGAAGTTGGCAATGTTTTCCTTGCCGTTCTGAGTGATGGTTGCGTTCTGGTTGCTGCCAAATTGACCACCTTTTTGCGGACCTTTCCAGTTGCTGGCGTAGACCTTGTTGTCGCTACCCACCGAAGTCGCGGTGAGCGAATGGCCTTCGCCGGACTGGTAAGTGAAGTGCACGTTGCCCGTACCCGTCTGGTACAGCGCCAGGGTCGAGCCGGTGGACTCGAACTGGTCGGCGTAGATCGCGTTGAGGTTGCCGACCTGGAAGACCTGAGCGGTGTTGTTTTCGCCGAAGCTCTGGTCTACCACGGTTTCGTTGGTCTCGCCCATCTGGTCGACGGTGGCCGTGCTGCCCGCTTGCCCGTCTTGCCAGATTTCGGTGCCGTTGCCGTCGCCGTTCTGGTTGATGGTCAGGTTGCCGCCGTCGCCGTTGCGCTGGTCGCCGTAGGCATAGTTGTTGGCGCCGGACTGGTTGATGTCTATCTGGCCGCCCATGTGGTTGATCTGTTCGGCGGTGGCGTAGTTGGTGGTGCCGTACTGGATGATCACCGCCATGTTGCCGATGCCGGGCTGGATCTGTTCGATGTTGGCTTCGTTGCTGTCGCCGTACTGGAAAGTTTGACCGGAAGTGCCCTCCTGGCTGTCCTGATAGACGAACGAAAAGTTACCGCTGCCTTCCTGTTGTTGCAGCACTTCGCCGCCGCCCGCACCAATCGATTGACTGGCATGGCTGGTGTTGAAGCTGCCGGTCTGTTTCTGGGTGATGGTGCTGTTGTCTTCATACAATTGCTCGGCGTAACCGGCGTTGTATTCACCGACCTGGTTCTGGTCGATGGTGCTGGTGGCCGAGTCCTGCACCGCAGCCGCATCGTTGCCTTCACCGAGTTGCTGCTGGGTGGCGGTGCTGTAGGGGGCCTTGGTCTGTTTCACATTGGCGATGTTGGCGGTGCCGACCTGGTCCTGGGTGGAAATGCTGTCGTTGGCCAACGCATGGGCACTGGCAATGACCAGGATCGCGGCGGTGAGGGGCGTCAGTTTGAACATGATGAAACCTCCATGTGGTGCGGTGCTTTAGCGGTATTGTTTGACTGAAACGCTCATGCCGTTTCCCGATTGGGTCACGGCGCTGGAAAGCCCCGTGCCGGCCTGGTCGATGCTGGCGTCGTTGTTGTTGCCGTTCTGGGCTATCTGCGCGCGGTTCTGGCTGCCGGTCTGGGTGATCGAGGCCGAGTTGCCGGAGCCTTGCTGAGTGATCATTGCCATCAGGTCGCTGCCTTGTTGCAGGATGTAGGCTTCCTGATTGCTCCCCGACTGGACGATGGTGCCGAGCAGCGACTGGCCGTTCTGTTGCAGCAGCGCCACGTTGGCCTGGCCGTTCTGGTCGATCAGCGCGTGCTGGCCAATCGGCGGTGGCAACTCGCCGAGGTCGGTGCCGGGGCCCAGGTCATCGTTCTCCATCAGATCGTCGGCGCGCACGCCCGCGCTGCTGCAAAGCAGAAGCAGGCAGAGCAGGGCGGCGGTCGACGTTTTCATGAGACTGTCCTTTCGCAAGAGGCCAGCCCCATCGGCCACGTGACCGATGGGGCCAAGGCTCAGTTGGAGATCACCGTCACGGTGCGCACGGTGCCTTGGGACGAGGTGATGGTGGCCGTCGGGTTCGCCGATGGAATCACCGTGGTGGTGTTGTTCACCGTCAGCCGCCAGCGACCGGTCACCGCCACCGTGGCGGTGCCCAGGGTTGCCAACCCGGTTGGGGTGCTCACCCGGATGGTGACGACGTTGCCGGTGGTCACCGATGAGGTGCCCGCGAAGTCCCAGGTGAAGCGGTTGTTGGAGCGTGCCGACACCGTTGCCGTGGTCACCGTGAAGGTTTCTGCCGGTGGCCGTGGCGAGACTTGCACGGTGACCGTCGCCGGTGCCGTCGACTGGGCGCCGAAGCTGTCCCGGACGAAGTAGGTGAAGGTCGTGGTGAACGCCGTGGTGAAGTTGGCCGGTGGGGTGTATGTGATCACCGTACCGTTGCTGCTGACACTGCCGCGACCGTTCGGTGGTTGCGTGAAGCTGGCGACCGCCAGCGGCACGTTGCCTTCCGGATCGGTGTCGTTGGCCAGCACACTGATCGGTATCGCCACGCCCAGGGTTGCGGCGCTGTCGGCGACGGCCACCGGTGGCCGGTTAGGTGCCACGGTGATGGTCACGGTCGCCGGAGTGGCCGAGGCCAGGCCTTTGATGTCTTGAGCCTTGTAGGTGAAGGTCGTGGTCAGCGGTGCAGTGACTACGGGGGGCGGTGTGTAGACCACGGCGGTCGTGCCGCTCATCGCCACGGTGCCTTGCCCGGCGGCCGGTGAGGTCAGCGCGACGATGCTCAATGGCGTGTTGCCGTCCGGGTCGCTGTCGTTGGCCAGCAGGTTGAGGGTGATCGGCACCCCGAAGCTGGTGCTGCCGGTGTCGGCAACGGCCAGCGGCGCCTGGTTTTCACCGCTGTTCGGTTGTGTGCCGATCACCACCACAGGTTCGGTGTCGTTGCCGCCGGCTGCGGATTTGATCGTGACAGTGGCCGGTGGCTGCGACAGATCGGCAACGCTCAGGCGTTGCAAGGTGCCGGTTTTCGTCAGCCGTCCGAAGCCCTGGGCGACCATGTCCGGCACCACGACTTCGTCTGACGAGGTGGCTTCGATCAGCAGGCTGTGATTGCTCCAGTTGTAGCGTGCGGTCTGGATTTTCACGATGTCGGTGACTTTGCTCGACACCGCCGTTGGCCGGTTGGTGCCACTCGGGTCGGTCGCGGTGACCACCACCACCGGAGGAACCGTGCTGCCTGTCAGACGATGGCCGAAGAACTGGCCGGTGTTGTTGCCGAGCATGGTGACCAGGCAGGGCGATTGCGGTGGCCCGGGAACCAGAGGCACGGTTTCACGGAAGCACAGGCTCGAACTGATGGCCGATTTGCCGAAGACTTCGACCCGGGTACTGCTCGTGCCCGGACCTGTCGGGAGGCGGCGGTAAGTGGCGCGGCCGATTTCCACAGGGGTTTGCGCACGGCTGTCGAGGACTTTGCCGGACACGGTAAAGAGGTTGGTCTGAATGGTCCCGGCCGGACCCTGGACTCGCAGGAAGTTGTTGTTGAACGGGCTGCCGGTGACCGCTTCGCTGAGGTTCGGATCACCCACGAATGTCTCGATGGCACCGGTGTCCGGATTCACTTCGGTGTACGGCCCGTTGACGCTGCGCAGAAATGGCCCGACCTCCCCGTTGAGTGCCCCGGCGAAGTTGCCCGGTGCACCGATGCCGATGTCGCGGGTGATGTTGATCGCCCGGCGGCCCGGTGTGGTGACGTTGACTGTTTCCACGCCGTACGGGTGAGTGATGGTGTAGGTGCCTGCGACAGGTATGTTCACCCGCATGCGAATCCGCGCGAAGCTGGCCTGATCGCCGTCGACAGGGTTTTCCGCAGTGAATGCCGCTTCGACCCCGGCCACGTAGGCATCCACGCCATAACCTCCTACATCATTGATGCTCGTCTCGGCGAGGAACCAGAACGCTTCCGGCGGCCAGTTATCCGGGAACACCATCGGCAGGGTGTCGTCGAAAATGCCGGGCTCCGGGTTCAGGATGCACATATAGGCGGGGGCGCCAGGAGCACCCGGTGCCCGCGTGCTGGTAGCCCGTGACTGGCACAGTTCCAGCGACAGCAAGTTGCTGTCCTGATACCACATGGGGAATTTCCCCGTGGCGAAAGTGTAGGGGCCGGTATCGACGGCAGTGAGTTGCGCGAACGCACTGCCGGACAGCGAAAGAGTCAGCCCGAGCGCCTTGAGCGCGAAGCGTGGCCACTTGTTCATGATGCCTCCTGATGCGGATCTGGGCATGAGAGCGTTCATTGCACGATGACCACTTCTTCGGTATCGCTGCCGCCATTGGATGACGTCACCTGAACCTTGGCCGGTGGAATCGGCGAGATGCCGGTCGACAGGGATTTCTCTGCGCCGCTGCCACTGAGGGCGCCGATGGCGACACCCGTGCCGGAGGTGGCGGTGAGAATCGGTGGCGATGTTTCATCGCTGGTCGAGGCCACTACCGTGATTTGCCCACTGCTCAGGCTGTACTCGGCCCGTGAAATCACCACCAGGTCGGTCAGCGGCATGGACAAGGAGGTTGGCGTGCTGGTCGGGATGGCCAGATGGTTGTCGGCCGTCACCAGCAAGCTGCTCGGCAACGTCGGGTTGGTGGCTGACTGGGCGTACCAGTGGCCGGTGGTGTTGGCCTCGATCAGGTTCAACACCGGGGTGTTGCTGTCCAGGGTCACGGTGGCCGGTGGTGGCGGGGCCATGACGAAAACATCCTGGTGGGCCACCGGGGCGCTGGCGCCGGCTGTGCGCGAATAGGTGCTGCGTTCGGCAATGATCGGAGTGGGGCGAACGAGCGTCGATAACTTGCCGGAAATGGCCATCACCGTCGTGCGCAAGTCCAGTCCGTTAGGCCCTTCAATGCGGATGTAGTTGGTATTGAAAGGGCTGCCGGTGAAGGCCTCTTCCAGGTTCGGATCGCCCACGAACGTGTCGGTTGAACCGGTAACCGGGTTGGGCTCGACGTAAGGGCCGTTGAGGCTGCGCAGGAAGGGGCCGATGTCCGCTTTGAGCGCACCGTCGTAGGTTTTCGGCGAGCCGATGCCGATGTCCCGGGTCATGTTGATCGCGCGGCGCCCGGGGGTATCGACGTTGAAGACATCGACGCCGTAAGGGTGGGTGATGACATAGGTGCCCGCAGTGGGCACGTCGACCCGAATACGGATACGGCCAAAACTGATCTGATCGCCTTCCAGCGGGTCGCCACCACTGAACGCGGCTTCAACGGCGCTGACATAGGTCAGGTCGATGCCCCGTGCGGCGTCGACGATGGATCCGTCGCCGGTGAACCAGAACGCTTCGTCGGGGAAGTTGGTCGGGAAAACGATGGGTTGAGTGTCATCGAAAATGCCGGGATTCGGATTCAAAAGGCACATGTAGGACGGTGCGCCGGGCGCACCTGGAACCCTGGAGCTGACGGCCTTGGACAGGCACAAGTCGAGGGTTCGACCGTGGGTGTCCTGATACCAGGAAGCGAAGTTACCGTTGGCGGGAACATAGGGGCCGGGGTCGACAGCAAACAGCGCAGCCTGGGCGACACCTTGGGCCAGAGCGGACACGACCAGGGCGATCGTGGTTTTGGACAGTAAAGGGTGCATGAGTATTCCCTCTATCAGAGACCTGCCCCTTGGGGGGGTGGGTCAGTTGACGGGGGAGTCGGCAACTTCCGTACCAATCGTTGGAAACGGCCGGCAAAGGCCCGGCATTACAGCGTTTCGCTATTAAGCGTTGCCTGGATGCCGGACGAACCAACGGGCGACTGTCCCCAGCATTGGGGGGCGATGGGGATACCGGGGAGGGCGGGAAACCTGTAGGAGCAAGCTTGCTCCTACAGACAGCTGGACGCAGTCGTTACTCGGTGGGGGCTAATTGATCCAGCACCCGATTCACCGCCAACTCGCCCAGCATGATGACTTGCGCAATCCCCAGCAGGGAGTTGCGGCATGTCCCGTCCAGTTGATCCGCCAGGTCCGTCGCCATGACATTGGCCGATGCCAGGGATTCACACGCATGGGCCAGCAGGGTTTCGGTATCGAGTTCCGGGTTGACGATGAACAGGGTGGTGGGTGTTCGCGGAGTGGATTTGATGTGAGCGTTCTGGGCGGCAGGGTTGAAGTAGAAATCGAGGGCGCGATTGACAGCTTCGCGATGTGCTTCTGAATCGGGATTGTCTTGCGGCGATGCCGGATCGGTGTCCGGTGGATTGGGCGTTACTTTGAACATAAATAAAACTCCTTATGCTAACAACAAGGAGCCATCACCCTCGCTACCAAACGAGGGGTGGTGGCCATACGCAGGTTGGTAGACCGGGCACAAGGAAACCGGCGCGCCCGAAGGCGCCCTGTGCATGACCACCATAAATGCGAGACCAGAAGCCTCAAATGGCGATGCAATGCACCTTATGCAGCTCGGGCTACCAAACCCGATCACTGATTTTCAGCGACCGGAAAACGATAAAGCCCAGGCCCAAGGCGCACAAGCCGGCGGATTCTGGCGCAAGCGTAGGCAATGGCGCAAGGCGTTGTAGCCTGCGCGAAGTAACACGGAATGTTTTTAAACACGCGTCGTTAAACATGAGCAAGCATTGCTAAACATCGCGGAAAACGTCGGATATCTCTTCAGGGGTGGCGGCCCCGCGACACCCCTGCACGGACCCTATTTTTGACTGAGCGCCGCTATCGATACGCCCGAAGCAACGAAGGTGAGTCCCGCCCCTACGTTCAGGCCATTTATCAGCCGTGGCCTCTGACGCAAAAAACCGGACAGTGCCGTGGCAAATACGCCCATAAGTGCGAATCCCACTGCCGTAAGTGCGGCGAACCAGATGCCGTACACCAGCATCTGCACACTCACCGAGCCGCGTTGTGGGTCGACGAACTGCGGGATGAACGCAAGGACGAAAAAACCGGGCTTCGGATTGAGCGCTGCCGAGAGGAATCCCGTGAGGAAAATGCTCGGCAGTGATTGCCGGGTCGCAGGCTGGAAGCTGATCAGGCTACGAGAACGCAGGACTTTTATGCCAAGCCACAGTAAATAACCGGCACCGATCAGCTTGACGACCCAGAACGCAACGGCGGACGTCTGCATAAGCAACGTCAGCCCCAGCGAAGCGGCTGCCACATGAAAGAGAATTCCTGCCCCGGAGGCTATGCCCGAGACGATAGCGGCAATCCTGCCCTGACTGAGTCCACGGCCTACGGCCAGCAGATTGTCCGGGCCAGGTGCGATTACCAACAGTAAGCACGCGGCCGTGTAGGCAAGCCAGACATTGGTCGGAAACATGGCATTCTCCTTGAGCCTCACCGAGGCATCCATCCTCACGTAGCGCCAGACTGTGCTCGTGCCAGGGCGCAAAGTCAAAGCCACGGCATTTGTGGTTGCCGAACGGTTACGGCGTGTATCGAGTGATGGATCCAACAGGGGGCGTCAAGTCAACACCCAATACCGGGCAAATGCCTGACCGTGGGCTATAACCAATGGGGGGAATCGCCGGGAAGTACGCCCATGAACATGCCCACACAATCGCTCCAGTCCGAAGAGGGCGATGTGCGCTTGAGCTCGCGAAAGCAACCGTTCAATCTGCTGCGCTGGTTTTCCCTCATCAGCATGGCGGTGATTGGTACGGTGGCGGTGGCGCTGGGGGCTGTGTCCACGCGATTTGTGATTACCGAGAGCGTGCAGCGCGATGCATTGCTGACCTCGCAGTTCATTCAGACGATTGCCTTGACCGAGGTGCGCCACGTCTCGATTCCCAATGTGCGCAGCATGGGCGAGCTGCTGGACCCGCGCAAGGACAAGGATTTCCCCGACGTAGACCCGATGGCCCGCGCCAACGCCCGGGGCGAATTTCTCGACCACATCGAGCACTTGCCTGACGTGATCCTTGCCAACATCTACGCCCCCGACCGCATGGTGATCTGGTCGACCAACCCGGCATTGATGGGCACCACGATCCATGCCGACGAAGACCTTGAGCGCGCATTCGTCTCCAGGACGGCTGTGTCGGCCAGTTATCACGACGTCGACAAGTCACGCATGGAGCAAAAGTTCGTCACGCCGCCGGAATTCATCTTCATCGAAAACTACGTTCCGCTGTTCGATGCCGACGGCGAGCACGTCACGGCGATGGTCGAGATCTACAAGGAACCCGAAGACCTGATCAGCCGCATGGAGCGCGGTCTGGTGTTGATCTGGCTGGCCACTGCATTGGGCGGCGGGCTGATTTATCTGGGGCTGTACTGGATTGTGCGGCGTGCGGCGATCCTGTTGGCGGCGCAACAAAAACAATTGATCACCAACGAAACCTTTGTCGCCTTGGGCGAGATGTCATCGGCGGTGGCCCACAGTTTGCGTAATCCGTTGGCGACCATTCGCTCCAGTGCCGAACTGGCGCTGGAGTTCGACAATGGCCCGGCGCACCAGAACATCAACGACATCATCGGTCAGGTCGACCGCATGTCGACGTGGGTCAGGGAATTGCTGCAATCCTTGCGCCCGCTCACCGATGAACCGGAACCGGTGAACCTGGTGGCGGCGGTGCACGACAGCCTCATGGCCTTCGAGCAGCAGATCGCCAAGGCCTGCGTTCATGTGGTGTTCGAGCCGAAGGACACGCCCATGGTCCTGAGCCAGCAGATGCAGTTGACGCAGATACTCAACCGTCTGCTGGCCAACGCGCTGGAGGCCATGGACCAGGGCGGCACGCTCACCGTCATTCTGGAGCCGACGGATGCCCGAGACGTCAGCGTGGTGGTGAGCGATACCGGCAGAGGCATGAACGAGGAACAGCGCAGCATGGCTTTCCGGCCGTTTTTCACCACCAAGCAAGGCGGGCTCGGCGTCGGGCTCGTACTGGTCAAGCGGATTATGGAGCGTTGCGGCGGTACGGTGAGCCTGGACAGTCGCGAGGGCGAGGGCACAAGTGTTCGCCTGTCGTTCCAACGCAGTCCCTGAAATGGGGGCGAACTTTCCCCGGTTGCGGGTGTCATTCCCCAGTCGTTTTTCGGGGAATGGCAAATTGATGTTGATAAGCCATTGTTTCCACGAGCATTAGTGCGTTTGTATAGGCTGTAGCAAGTCTGGCGAGCTCCTTGCAAAACCCCCATTACCCCCTTCACGACTTCGAGGCGGCTGGTGATGGACAGAAAAGCGCTGCACCCCTGCAAATGGTTTGGTCTCCTGACGCCCCTGAGCGTTTTTGTGGCCATGACGCTCGGCACAACGAGCCTGCGCGCCAGCCCGATCGACGACGAAGGGCAGCCGCCACCTTCCGACCCTTCGGCGTATTACGACGAGCCGGCTGACAAAGCAGGTGCCTTGAACGCCATTTTGACCATGCCCCCCGCCAACCTGGATGCCTTCGACTTGCCGGCTGGCGTCAAAGGCACCCGAGAGACCCCGCTCAAGGAAAATGTCCTTCCGCCGGCGATACAGACCAGCTTCAATTACCCTACCAACGGCAAACCCAGCCCGTTGTACGGTGCTCTGCCGTTCACCCAGCAACTGGTGCTGTTCGAAGAGTTCGGTCCGGAAAAACTCGACCCCACCACCCCGGCGGCACAGTTGCCGTTTCCACCGGCCGCCATCGGCCCGCTGCCGCAACAGGATCCCACCAGCGTCGCTCGCAGCGCTCCGCCGAGTGCGGCGCTCGACGCTTTCATGCGCCAACCCGGACTGACCCCGTTTCCCAGCCATTATTCCAACGTGGTCGACCGCAACCCTTGGCAGAAGCAGATCGAATTTTTCCTCAACCGCCGTATCGGTTCGTCGGCTGAAGGCCGTCCACCAGGAAAAGGCTGGTCGCACCAGCGCTGGAACGAGTTTTACCCGCAGATCGCCTACAAGACTGTGCAATCCGGCGCACGGGTGAATACCGGGTTGCGTGACAGTCGTCAGATGCACCGCTATGCCATGGGCGAGTTTGGCCCCGGTGGCCTCTATTACAATGTGGCTGGCCTGCCGACGACCGTAGGCACCGCAAAAGGCGTCGATGCGCGTTTTCACCCGAAAATGCCGGTGCAGAACCACAAATCGGTCTGGACCTTCGACGGCACCTTGCCGCCAAAATTGCTCATGGTGCGTTACGGACAACCTGTGCTGATGCGCCATTACAACGCCTTGCCGATCGACCCGTCGGCGAACATGGGTTTTGGTCTGCACACCCTCAGTACCCACGAACACAACGGTCACCAACCGGCGGAAAGCGACGGTTATGCCAGCGCATTTTTCTTCCCCGGGCAATTCTACGACTATCGCTGGCCGATCCAGTTGGCCGGCTACGACAGCATCAACACCACGGCTACAGACCCGCGTGCAGCTTTTCCGTGCTCGCCGGGCGAAACCCTGTGGACCAACGACCTCATCCCCAGCCGCAAGACCTGCGACAACGGCACGATCAAGATCCGCGGCGACTGGCGCGAAACCATGAGCACCCACTGGTTTCACGACCACATGCTCGATTTCACCGCGCAGAACGTCTACAAGGGCAACGCGGCGATGATGAACTACTACAGCGCCCTGGACCGTGGCAATGAAGCGGTGAATGACGGCGTCAACCTGCGTTTCCCCAGTGGCAACGCCTTGCCTTGGGGCAACCGCGACTACGACGTCAACCTGCTGTTTGCCGATAAAGCGTGGGACAAGAACGGTCAACTGTGGTTTAACCCGTTCAATACCGACGGCTTCCTCGGTGATCAGGTGCTGGTCAACTGGCAGTGGAAACCGGTCCTGGATGTGCGCGCCCGCAGCTATCGGTTCCGCATGCTCAATGGCTCGGTATCGCGCTACTTCAAACTG
The DNA here is from genome assembly GCF_014852385.1 of Pseudomonas sp. PDM03. Taxonomy (NCBI): domain Bacteria; kingdom Pseudomonadati; phylum Pseudomonadota; class Gammaproteobacteria; order Pseudomonadales; family Pseudomonadaceae; genus Pseudomonas; species Pseudomonas sp. PDM03. Next base: position 131,250 of record NZ_JACVBM010000012.1, read on the forward strand.
GCGCTGGTGCGCGAGATCAAGGGCACCGGCGGCGAGTTCCCAGGGCCTGTCGGGTCGGGCGTGTCGTATGCCCGCGTGCCGTTCCACATGATTGCCAACGACGGCAATATCATGGAACACGCCGTGCCGTTCGACGGCACCATGGACCTGGATGCCGACGGCGATACTAAAAATCACAACGCGATCCTGCCAACCATGGGCATCGCCGAACGCTTCGACATCATCGTCAACTTCTCGAAAAACGGGGTCAAGGCGGGCGACAAGCTGTTCTTCGTCAACCTGCTGGTGCACGAAGACGGCAAGGGCCCGGAAGAACCCGTTGCCCTGGCTGACGTGCTGTCCGAGAAGTACAAGGCCGTCATCAAGCAAACCAGCAAGGGGCCGAAATGGGAGGACGGTGATCCGGCGATAGGCAAAGTGTTGCAACTCAACGTCAAGGCCTACACCGGTCAGGACCTGGCCATGGACCCGGCGGCTTATGAACCGGCCAAACCGGGCAAGGCTGAAGGCCTGGTGATGATCCCGCTGAAAATTCACCGCGATAATGTGGCCGACAAGGCGCTGCTGGCCAAGGCCCGTCATCGCACCTTCACCTTCGGTCGTTCCGACGGCACCGATTCGGCGCCGTGGACAATCAAGACCGACGGCGGTTTCGGTTTCAGCATGGACCCTCGTCGGCTGAACGTCTCGACCAAACTGGCCTCCGGTCCGACCGATGCCGGCGCCACGGGCTTCGGTACGCTGGAAGTGTGGAACATCAAGCTCGGCGGCGAAGGCTGGAGCCACCCGGTTCACGTGCACTTCGAGGAGGGGATCATCCTCAGTCGCGGCGGCAAGCTACCACCGGAATGGGAAAAATGGGCACGTAAGGACGTGTACCGCATCGGTCCGGAAAAGGACGGCCTGGACAACGTCGAGATTGCGATCCACTTCCGCGAATTCGCCGGGACGTACATGGAGCACTGCCACAACACTCAACACGAGGACAACTCCATGTTGTTGCGTTGGGACGTTGAGAAACCGGGGCAACTGCAATTGATGCCGGTTCCGCTGCCGAGCTGGGATGGCGTGCGCTACGTGAACTCTGCTGCACTGCCAACCTTCCGCACTGGCGATGGCTACGGCCCACAAGTGGTGATCAAGCCATGATCCGCAGGGGAGCCGACATGACACTGCACACGCCGCGCTCCCGCGCTCTGGGCATGCACCTGATTCTGGTACTGGTGACGTTTTTGCTGGCCAGCCAGGTGCTGCTCGCTCATGAAGGCGCACTGTCGCCGGCACCGACGGATTCGGCGACACCCTGGGGGCGCGATTACTTTCCCAACACCTTGCTGACCGACCAGGACGGTCGGCAGGTGCGTTTTTTCGATGACATGATCAAAGGCAAAGTGGTGGTGATCAACTTCATCTTCACCACGTGCAGCGATTCCTGCCCGCTGGAAACCGCGCGCCTACGCCAGGTGCAGCAGTTGTTGGGGCCCCGGGTCGGCCAGGATATTTTTTTCTACTCGATCAGCATCGATCCGTTGAGCGATACACCCGAGGTGCTCAAGGCCTACGCGCAGCGCTTCAAAGTCGGACCGGGCTGGCAGTTCCTCACCGGGGAGTTCGAGGCCGTCACCGACCTGCGCAAAAAGCTCGGGCTGTTCATCGAGGGCGTCGACAACGGTCGCAGCAAGGACCACAACCTGAGCCTGATCGTCGGCAACCAGGGCACCGGTCGCTGGATGAAAGCCTCACCGTTCGAGAACCCATGGATCCTCGCCGATCAGTTGGCCAATACCTTGCAGAACTGGAAGCAACCCAGTGTTGAAGAAAATTATGCAGATGCGCCCGAGATCCGCCCGCCGAGCAACGGCGAAGAGTTGTTTCGCACCCGTTGCGCCTCGTGCCACAGCCTCGGGCCGCAAGACGGGCAGGGCATCGGCATGCGCGCCATCGGCCCGGACCTGATCGGCGTAACCCGCGTGCGCGATCCCGCCTGGCTCAATCGCTGGATCCGCGAACCGGATCGCATGCTGGCCGAAAAAGACCCGATTGCGCTGGAACTGTTTCAACGCTTCGACAAAATCCCGATGCCAAACCTGCGCCTTGATGAGAAAGCGGCGCAGTCCATCATTGATTTTTTGCAGGAGGAAACCGATCGTCAGCAATCGTTGCAAGCGGCGCAGGTGCCATAGCGGCGAATTACTATCATTGAACCGCCGACTCGATCAATGACACCTACACTGATGCGATACGCCACTGAATAGGCTTCATGCCAGTACCGAATTCAGGACCCACCATGCAGATACTCGAACAACAAAAAGTACCTGCTCCGTCGAACCTTCCGGCGGGGGAATGCACGAGTTGGCGTGGCGAGTTCAATCTGCTGCGCTGGTTTTCCTTTGCCAGTTTTTTGATCATTGCCGCCGTGGCGGCGGGGCTGGGGTACATCTCCACCCGTTTCGTGGTGGAGGAGAGCATCGAACGCGATTCCATGCTGACCGCGCAATTTATCCAGGCCATCGGTGCTGCCGAAATCCGCCACGCATCGATTTCCCCGGAAAGAACCATGGGCGAAATGCTCGACTCTCGCCAGGATAACGCCCATCCCGACGTGAACCCGGGCGCACGTGCTGCGGCGCGCATCGAGTTTCTCGATCATGTGGCAAACCTGCCGGACCTGCTGTTGGCCACGGTGTATGCCCAGGATCGCACCGTGGTCTGGTCGACCAACCCGGAGCTGATCGGCGTACGTATCGAAGACGACGATGAACTGGACGAATCTTTCGAAATGAAGGAGCCCGTTTCCACCAGCTACCACGAAGTCGATGAAGAACGTCCCGAACAAAAACTGTTGCACGAGCCCCAGTACCTGTTCGTTGAAAACTACATCCCGATGTTCAACGCCGACAAAAGCAAAGTCATCGCCATGGTCGAGGTCTACAAGGAGCCTACTGATCTGGTTGAACGTATCCAGCGCGGTTTCAAGGCCATCTGGCTGGCCACTGTGCTCGGTGGTGCCGCCATCTACCTGGGGCTGTTCTGGATTGTGCGGCGTGCGGCGAAGCTGATCGAGAGTCAGCAGAAACAGCTGATCGCCAACGAAACCTTCGTCGCGCTGGGGGAAATGTCTTCGGCCGTGGCCCACAGTTTGCGCAACCCGCTGGCGAACATTCGCTCCAGCGCCGAACTGGCCCAGGAAATCGCCAGTCAGAGCGCGCAAAAGAACATCGGCGACATCATCAACCAGGTCGATCGCATGTCGCGTTGGGTTCGCGAGTTGCTGGTGTCGTTGCGGCCGGTGAATGACGACTACGAAACCGTAGACCTGGTGTTGGCCATCGACGACACCCTGAGTGCCTTTGACGCGCTGATCAAGCGCTCCGGTGTCGAAGTCCGGTTCACGCCGCAGGTTTGCCCACCGGTCGTCAGCCAACAGGTGCTGTTCACGCAAATTCTCAATAGCCTGTTCGCCAATGCCCTGGAAGCCATGCCCAAGGGCGGCGTGCTGAGCATCGATATCGAGTCGCCGCAGTCCGGACTCTTGCGCATGACCCTGAGCGATACCGGCAAGGGCATGACCAAACAGCAGCAACAAATGGTTTTCAAACCGTTTTTCACCACCAAGCAAGGCGGGTTGGGTGTGGGCCTGGCCCTGGTCAAAAGAATAATGGAGCGTTTTGAAGGTTCGGTCGAACTGACCAGCCAAGAGCAGGAAGGAACCCGCGTTTGTCTGAACTTCAAAGTGGCAACGGGAGGGGAATATGGGGTACAGCATTCTGCTGGTCGAGGATGACGAAATCCTCGCCGGGAATCTTCAGACCTACCTGGAACGCAAAGACTTCGAGGTGACGGTCTGCCACTCGGCTGAAGATGCGCTGCAGCAAATGAACACGTTTGCCCCGGACGTCGTACTGACCGACAACTCGTTGCCGGGCATGAGCGGTCACGATCTGATCCAGAAGCTGCGTATCAGCGCGCCGGACCTGAAAGTGATCATGATGACCGGCTACGGCAATGTCGAAGACGCCGTGGTGGCGATGAAAGAAGGCGCGTTCCATTACGTCACCAAACCGGTGGCGCTGCCGGAACTCAAGCTGTTGCTGGACAAGGCCCTGGCCACCGAGCGGATGGAGCGCACGCTGTCGTTCTATCAGGAACGCGAAGCGCAGAAGTCGGGGGTGCAGGCGTTGATCGGCGAATCGGGGCCCATGGTCTTTCTGAAAAACACCATCGGCCAGTTGCTCGACGCCGAGCGCCGGATGGCCAACGCGGATTTGCCGCCGGTGCTGGTGGAAGGCGAGACGGGCACCGGCAAGGAACTGGTGGCCCGCGCGCTGCATTTCGACGGCCCGCGCAGCAAGGGCCCGTTCATTGAATTCAACTGCGCGTCGATTCCCTCCAATCTGGTGGAGTCAGAGCTGTTCGGTCACGAGAAGGGGGCATTCACCGACGCCAAGGACCGTCGCGTCGGTCTTGTGGAGGCGGCGGATGGTGGCACCTTGTTTCTCGATGAAGTCGGGGAAATGGACCTTCTGCTGCAAGCCAAACTGCTGAAGCTGCTGGAAGACCGGACCATTCGCCGGGTCGGTTCGGTGAAGGAGCGCAAGGTCGATTTGCGGGTGATCAGCGCAACCAATTGCAACCTTGAACAAATGGTCCAGCAGGGCAAGTTCCGCCGCGACCTGTTCTTCCGTTTGCGCATCATTTCGATCAAGGTGCCGCGCCTGTATACCCGTGGCGAAGACATCCTGTTGCTGGCCCGGCACTTCCTCGCCATCCACGGCAAACGCTATGGCAAACCGAACCTGCATTTCAGCGAACAGGCCGAAGAATTGCTCATGAGCTACAGCTGGCCGGGCAACGTGCGCGAGTTGCGCAACATGCTCGAACAAACCGTGCTGCTGGCCCAGTACGACACCATCGCCGCGCACCAGTTGAACGTCTGCCTGAGCCTGGTGGACGAGCCGGTGGCGATGCCCGAGGCGCCCCACAACGAAGTGCGCCCGGCGTACAACGGCAACGAGTCGATGAACCTGCCGGAGGTCGAGCGCGACATGGTGCGCAAGATGCTCGACAAGACCGACTGGAACGTCACCAAGTCCGCGCGCCTGCTGGGTTTGAGCCGCGACATGCTGCGTTACCGGATCGAAAAACTCGGCCTCGCCCGCCCGGACAAGCGTCAGTGGTAGACGGGCGTCGCCTGGCCCTGTCGACTGAGGCAGGCCAGCAAGCAGGTCGGGTCGACGACTTCTTCGTTGACGTAGACGCCGAGTTCCGGGTCATAGGAGCGGATGAACACCCGGACGGTGGCATCCGCGACAGTCGGCAACCGTGAATCGGAGAACACGTGCTCGCTGGAGATCGGGATGAAATCCTGCGGCGCCGTGGGAATGTACGAGCGCGGTGGCACGGTGCTCAGCGTCGGCGGAACGGGGTGGGCGAACGGCTGGTTTTCACCGTAATAGTTGAACTCGCTGCTGTACCCGGACGGCGGCGGCAGGTTGTCATCCGCGTGAACCCCCGTGGTGGCGGTCAGGCAGAAGATGAGCAACAGCATCAAATCGGTGTGTTTCATGGCAGCACCTGCGAAATCGGTTGTCCCGCAATTCCCCAAGGCCATTAACTATAGCTGCCGTACGGGGGCGTTGCCGGCTTACAACATTCCAACAAACACCACATGGGTTTTTCAAAAACGCTGATCTAGACTCGGGCCGGTCTGATAAAACCGAGTTCTGGAGCGTGCAATGGAAATGCTGACCAAAGAAAAAGCCATCGCCAGCAACCGCGATGCGTGGAATGACTCCGCCCGACACCACAAAGACAATCCCGAATGGCCGTCCCTGTTGAAGGCCGTGGCACTGGGCGATTTCTGCTGCATCGACGACACGTTGCGCGGCGTGCTGGAGCAGGTCGGGGTCGACGGCAAGGACGTGGTGCAACTGGGCTGCAACAACGGCCGCGAAAGTCTTTCGCTGTTTGCGCTCGGTGCCCGCAGCGTCGTCGGCGTTGACCAATCCGCGGCGTTTCTCGATCAGGCGCGGGAACTGGCTTCCCGCTCGCCGCACGCGCCTGAATTCGTCGAGGCCGACATTCATCACCTGCCGAGTGAACTGCACCACCGGTTCGATGTGGCCCTGATCACCATCGGCGTATTGAACTGGATGCCGGACATCGGCGAATTCTTCCGCCACGTCGCCCGCACCCTCAAGCCCGGCGGGGCGTTGGTGGTGTACGAAACCCACCCGTTCCTGGAAATGTTCGACCCCGAATCAGACGATCCCTTTCGCCCGGTCACTTCGTACTTCCGCCGCGAACCTTTCGTGCAGGACCAGCCGATCGTCTACGAAGGCAAAGTCGAACAGCAGGCCGCGACGTCCTACTGGTTCGTCCACACCCTGAGCGAGATGTTCACCGGCGCCATCGAAGCGGGGTTGCAGATCAGCCACTTCAAGGAATATCCGCATTCCAACCGGGAGGAGATTTATGATCAGTATCAGCAGCGAGAGGCGCAATTGCCGTTGTGTTTTACGTGGGTGGGGGTGAAGAGCTGAGTTTTTGAGCCGAAAATGAGTTGCCCCTATCGCGAGCAGGCTCGCTCCCACCTTGATCTTTGGCGCAACGAAGATCCAATGTGGGAGCGAGCCTGCTCGCGATGGGGCCCTAACGTGCAACGCAAACCTGAAATCTGCCCCAACTCCAGTTTCGCTGCAGCTATCCTTTGCCCCACGCCCCTCAAACAGGTTCACCCATGCTTTCGGTCCAAGGCGTTTTCAAAAGCTACGCCACTCCGCAAGGTCCGCTGTCGGTGCTGCAAGGTGTCGACCTGACGCTGAAATCCGGCAGCAGCCTGGCGCTGATGGGCGAGTCGGGCAGCGGCAAAAGCACCTTGCTGCACTTGATCGCCGGGCTGGACAAGGTCGATAGCGGCAGCATCCGCAGTGGTGAACATCAGCTTGAACGAATGAGTGAAGGGCAACTGGCGAACTGGCGACGCACCGAAATCGGCCTGGTGTTCCAGCAGTTCAACCTGATCGGCAGTTTGCGCGTGGAAGACAATCTGGCGTTCCAGGCGCGACTGGCGGGGCGGCATGATGCGCGCTGGCAGGCGCATCTGGTCAAGCGTCTGGGCCTGGGCGATGTGCTGCGGCGTTATCCCGAGCAGTTGTCCGGCGGCCAGCAACAGCGAGTCGCGCTGGGCCGGGCGCTGGCATCGCAACCCAAATTGCTGCTGGCCGACGAACCCACCGGCAGCCTCGATGAAGCCACCAGCGATGAAGTGCTGAAGTTGTTGCTGGAACTGCTCGACGACAGTCCGACGACGTTGTTGATGGTCACCCACAGTCCGAGAGTGGCCGCGCGCCTCGCAGAAAAAGTAGTGCTGCACCGTGGCCGTCTGGCTGGCGCGGACGAGCACTGAGGTGCGGGTCTTTCGCGAGACGTTGCGGGCGCTGCTCAGCCATTGGCGGCAGCACCCGGTGCAGTTTTTCAGTGTGCTGACCGGGCTGTGGCTGGCCACCAGCCTGCTGACCGGCGTGCAGGCGCTCAACAGTCAGGCGCGGGAAAGTTATGCGCGGGCCAGTCAGTTGATCGGCGGTGAGCCGCAGGCCAGCCTCAGCGCACCCGGTGGCGGGACTTTTTCTCAGGCATTGTTTATCGAACTGCGCCGCGACGGTTGGCCTGTGTCGCCGGTGCTGCAAGGGCGGGTGACGCTCAAGGGCCATGAAGACCAGCGCTTGCAACTGATGGGCATCGAGCCGGTGTCGCTGCCGGCCGGGTCAGCGGTGGCCGGGCGGGCATTGGACATCGAGCAGATCGTCCGGTTTTTCAGCCCGCCGGGCAGCACCTGGATTTCGCCGCAGACGTTGCAAGCGTTGGGCATGCGCGAAGGCGAGCAGCCGCTGACGTTGAGCGGGGCGACATTGCCGCCGCTGCATGTTCAAACCGACATGGCCCCCGGCGTGTTGCTGGTGGATATCGGCTTCGCCCAGCAGATTCTGGGGCTGCCGGAGCAACTGTCACGTCTGCTGCTGCCCAAGGATTTCACCGCGACCTTGCCGGATCAGTTCAAAAGCCAGCTCCAACTCAAAAGCAGCGGCGAAGAAAACAACCTCTCGCGCCTCACCGAAAGCTTTCACCTGAACCTCGATGCCTTGGGTTTTCTGTCTTTCGTGGTCGGCCTGTTCATCGTTCACGCGGCCATCGGGCTGGCGCTGGAACAACGCCGAGGGCTGCTGCGAACCTTGCGCGCCTGTGGTGTCAGCGCACGGATGTTGATCGCTTGCCTCGCCGTTGAACTGGGCGGCCTGGCACTGATCGGCGGCCTCGCCGGGGTTGCCAGCGGTTACCTGCTGGCCAGCGTGTTGCTACCGGATGTCGCCGCCAGTTTGCGCGGTTTGTACGGTGCCGAAGTGGCGGGGCAGTTGAGCCTCAGTCCATGGTGGTGGCTCAGTGGCGTCGGCCTGAGCCTGTTCGGCGCGTTTCTGGCCGGTGCCAACAGTTTGTTGCGGGCGGCGCGCCTGCCGTTGCTGGCCCTGGCCGATCCGCAAGCCTGGCATCAGGCTCACGCTCGCTGGTTGCGGCGCCAGGCCTGGGTCGCGGCGATTGCCGGCGTGATCGCGTTGCTGGCGCTGATCCGGGGCGACAGCCTCGCCAGTGGATTTGTGCTGATGGCGGCGTTGTTGATCGGTGCCGCACTGGCACTGCCGGTAGTACTCAACAGCGTGCTGAACCTGACGCTGCATCGCAGCCGTTCGGTGCTCGGCCAATGGTTTCTCGCCGATTGCCGCCAGCAACTGCCGGCCCTGAGCCTGGCGCTGATGGCGCTGCTGTTGGCATTGGCGGCGAACATCGGCGCCGGCAGCATGACCGCCGGTTTCCGCCAGACCTTCAGCAATTGGCTCGAACAACGCCTGACTGCCGAGTTGTACGTGAACCCGCAAAATCCGGCCCAGGCCCGAGAACTGCAGAGCTGGCTCAAACAGCAACCCTCACTCAGCGCGGTGCTGCCCAACTGGCAGGTGTCGATCCAGTTGCAAGGCTGGCCCGCGGACGTGTTCGGCGTGATCGATCACCCGACCTATCGCCAGCACTGGCCGCTGTTGGAAGCCTTGGGCGACAACCCGTGGGACCGTCTGGCCAAGGACGACGCCTTGATGCTCAGCGAACAACTGGCGCGGCGATTGAAAGTGCATTTGGGCGACCACCTGACGATTCCCACACCGGCGGGACCCTGGTCGCCGCGAATCGTCGGGATTTACGCCGACTACGGCAACCCCAAGGGCCACCTCCTGGTCAACGTCAACCACCTGCTGCGCGGCTGGCCGCAACTGACGCCGAACCGTTTCAACCTGCGCATCGACCCGCCGTTGATTGCGCCGTTCCTGCAAACCCTGCAAGCGCGCTTCGCCCTCGATGACAGTCGCATCGTCGATCAGGCCCGGCTCAAGGGCTGGTCCACGCAAGTGTTCGAACGCACCTTCGCCGCCACTGCCGCGCTGAACAGCCTGACCCTCGCAGTTGCGGGCGTGGCGCTGTTCATCAGCCTGCTGACCCAGAGCCAGAGCCGCCTCGGACAACTCGCGCCCCTGTGGGCGCTGGGCGTGACGCGCCGACAATTGATGCTGCTCAACCTCGGGCAAACCTGGCTGCTGGCGGTGCTGACGCTGATGTTGGCGTTGCCGTTGGGCATCGCGCTGGCGTGGTGCCTGGACACGGTGATCAACGTTCAGGCGTTCGGCTGGCGCCTGCCGTTGCGGGTCTTTCCGTTGCAGCTGTTGCAGTTGATGGGGCTGGCGTTGTTCGCGACCTTGCTGGCGTCGGCGTGGCCGCTGTACGCGCTGTATCGCTCGCAACCGGCGGACCTGCTGAGGACGTTTGCTCATGAGGATTAAGCTCGGCGCGCTGTTGCTGGCACTTTTTTTGAGCGGCTGCGATGACACGGCGCCGGTTGAAAAAGGTTTCGCCGGGCTCGGGGGCGAAGCCGTCGCGTTCACATCGGTGGTGCCCGGCCGGGTGTTCAGTTTCCCGGCGGATCACGGTCCTCACGATGGCTTTCGGATCGAGTGGTGGTACGTCACGGCTAACCTCAAGGACGATCAGGGCCGCGAGTTCGGCGTGCAATGGACGCTGTTTCGCAGTGCGTTGAAAGCCGCACCCGAGGTGGCGGGTTGGGGCAATCAGGTGATCTGGTTGGGGCATGCTGCGGTGACCTCTGCCGCGGTGCATCATGCTGCCGAGCGCTATTCCCGGGGCGGCGTTGGTCAGGCGGGTGTGAGTCTTGACCCGTTCAATGCGTGGATCGACGACTGGCGATTCAGCAGCCAGGGCGCCGATCCTCTGGCGGAGCTTCAACTCAGTGCCCGCGACAAGGCGTTCGGCTACCAGCTGCGGCTGACGTCTACGCGTCCGCTGGTGCTGCAGGGCGACAAGGGTTTCAGTCAGAAATCCGAACAGGGCCAGGCGTCGTACTACTACAGCCAGCCATTTTTTCAGGCCAACGGCACGTTGGATATCGACGGCAAGGCCTATCAGGTCAGCGGTCCAGCCTGGCTTGACCGCGAGTGGAGCAGCCAGCCACTGACCGCCAATCAGACGGGGTGGGACTGGTTTTCCCTGCACCTGGACAGCGGCGAACAGGTCATGCTGTACCGTATGCGGCAGAAAAACGGCGAGCCGTATCTCACCGGCACCTGGATCGACGCGCAGGGCCAGACTCAGTTACTGCACGCCGCCGACATCACCCTCACGCCACAAGACACCGCGACAGTCGCCGGTCGTTCGATGCCGGTGCGCTGGTCAATCAAAATTCCCGCCAAGCACCTCGACATCACCCTCGATGCCCTCAATCGCAATGCCTGGATGAATTTGCGCATTCCGTACTGGGAAGGCCCCGTGCGCCTGAGCGGCAGTCACGCGGGGCAGGGCTATCTGGAAATGACCGGGTATTGAGTCGCAGCTCTCGACAGCGCGTGCCTCGAAATACTCCGACGTACCGCATCCACCCGTGCAAGAGACGGCGGACAATCGCTGAACAGCGTCTATGCTCAGTGGCACAGACGGCGCCGAACCTCGATTCAGAGCCGTCTGCTGCCATCCACCACAGGGAATGTCCCGCTTATGAAACTTCATGCTCTGACCAAAGCCATCGCCCTCGCCACTGTGCTGTCCACTGTCAGCTTTAGCACCGTAGCGGCGGACATTCCGTTGTCTGCCGTCGTTGAAGCCGATCAAGTCACGACCAAAGTCCTGGCCGTAGACGCCGCTAACCATCAAGTCGTCCTTGAAGGTGCTGAAGGCCGTGAGGTTAATCTACAACTGAGCGACAAGGCCAAGAATCTGGGTAACCTGAAGGTCGGTGATAAGGTCACTGTCGAGGTTATCCGCTCGGTTGCCGCTTACCTCGACACTGATGTCGACAAAGGTCTGCCGGGCTCTACCGAACGCACCGGAGAAATCCGCGCCACCAAAGACGACCCCAACCCTGGGGGTGAAGCCTTCCGTCAGGTGCAAGTACAACTGCAAATCACCAAAATTGATTTGGCGAAAAATCAGGTGACCTTCAAGGGGCCCCGCGGACACTCGAAAACCGTCAACGTTGAAAAGCCTGAAGTTCAGAAAAAACTGAAAGACTTGAAAGTAGGGCAGAGCGTCGTCGTGACGTATACCGATGTATTGAAAGTGACCACTCAACACTAAAGTTGAGTCTTGGCTCTACAGCTTGATCATTCCTGTACAGTTTCTTGTATAGGAATGATCAGATTTAATGGTCTAACTGGTGGGTTTAATAGTTGTCGGTGTAATATTGCAATCGACATTTTGTTAAACATTGTGTACACAAATTTCATGTTTATGCACACGGACATATCCGCCAACTTCTATTAAAATCCCTCCCGTTCGCCCAGTGTCAGGGCTCTTTACCAGTGCATGGATTGCCGAGGCCATTACACTGGGCGAACACCTTCTTCAAGTGCAATATGCACTGCATAAATCCGATAGGATGCCCAGCATTTCTTGTAAAGGATGAAAACGGCAGCCGCCGTTCTGACACGGATGAAACCTCTCTCCCTTTATCACCCGGCCCTCTACTGGCTGCGCGTGTGGCAAAAAAGACTGTTCCGCCAACTGGCGTGGCGCTTCTCCCGCAAACGTTACGCTCGCCCGAAAGACACCTTTGAGCGCTTGCCGTACCGATACCTCAAACACACCTCCAAACTGATCCGCAAACTCGGCAACTCCGATGTGCAGCTGCAACACAACAAAGTCGTGAACCTGAAATTGGCGGTGGCTTCAATAGACGGCGTGGTCATTGGCCCCGGTGAATACTTTTCCTTCTGCCGTCTGGTCGGCCGACCGACCCGAAAACGCGGTTACGTCGAAGGCATGGAGCTGTCCTTTGGTGAAGCACGCAGCGGCGTCGGTGGCGGGATTTGCCAACTAAGCAACCTGATCCACTGGATGGCGATTCACTCCCCGCTGCTGGTAGTCGAACGATCGAATCACAGCTTCGACCCATTTCCTGACGAGGGGCGCGTGCTGCCATTCGGTTCCGGGGCGGCAATCTTTTACAACTACATCGACCTAGTGTTGCACAACCCGACGGATCGGCACTTTCAGCTGAAGTTGAAAGTGGCTGAGCAGCAGTTGGAGGGGGAGTTGTTGTGTGATCAGATCCGGGCGTTTCGGTATCACGTTTATCAACGGGAACACCGGTTTGTGCGTGAAGGCGGGCGGGTGTTTCGGGAGAATGAAATCTGGCGGGATGTGAGGAGCAAGGGGCAGGAGAGTCAGGTATTGGAGAGTGCGCGGCTTTATAAGAATCGGGTGGTGGTCAAGTATGAGGTTGAAGAGAGTTTATTGGCTGAGCGTGCATAAAAAACGGGCGATCGTTTGATCGCCCGCTTTTTTATGTTGTCTGAAACTGTAACTTTTTCAGGAGTCAGCTTCTTTCTCAAGGTCGATTAATCTAGATGATGGTCCATCACACCGTAAACGTTCAAGCACGATTTTCGGCCAATGATTACGCGAACGACGGTTAGCGATTTTGTAGGTGAAATCCTGAATTAGGCTTGAGGGGTGAAAAAATAGGTTGCCCAAAAGCATTGCGACATCAATACCACTTAAGTAGTTTTTACCGTTAGCAGCGGCTTTTTTGTCAGCTATTACTTTGCGAGTATGACCAAGAAATCCCGACTGTTTAAGATTCGATGCGAGCTGAGTCTTAACGAATTTGTCGGAGTCGCTCGGATTTCCATTTTCATCAAACCAGGGGCCGTTGTTCATGTATGATCGGATGTATTCCCAAAAGCCCTTTTGCATGTCTAGCGTTTTTCCCATCGGGGTACCAAGACTGATCATCAGCGCGTTCTCAGCATTACCGAATTGGTGAACCAGTATTTCCAGAGAGGCATTAGTCATGCCCGCTGTATAAGGTCCGACCATCTGGAATTCACATGTCAGCGCTTTTAGCCCATCCCAAGGTGCGTGATACAACTCCCCATTGTTGTCATAGTAGATTTCGCGAGTGCGTCTATTGAAAATTATGGGCAGCGGTAATCGGCGAAATGTCTCCCAGAGGAAGGGAATTGCTACCAATGGCACAGCCACGATTAACCCATTGCTGGCGCCTTCATAATTGCCGGTCGCTAATAGCCATAGGGCTATTAGAAAGCATGGAATCGATCCGAGAGCCATTAATCCAGTGATGAGCCCACGGTCTGTATCTCCGCCAGTTTTTAGTGACAAAAAATGCTCGGAGTGCTCGTCGGTAATGAACAGTTCCATAGGGAGTTGGCCTGTTGACTGATCAAAACTAAGGGTTGTGGTTTTTGAGGCTCCATATTTTGTATTCGCCTGTCTTACAAGGTCATCCAGAGCCATGTGATTTCCTATTTTCTGGCAGCGAGTCGTGCGGTTGAAAAGTATCGGTAGAGGTGGCTAAAGTGTCTCCCACAGGAGTGGGGGAGGAAAAATGGTGCTCCGAACACCACTGGCGATATTACGGCTTCCCATCGGCCTAAAAGCGCTATCCACAACTCCATGCCCAGGATAGAGATGGCGGAAGTTCTTGATTTTTTCTTCTACTTCTCAATATCAATCAATCTAGTAGTGGGGCCATCTGACTGTAAACGCTCCAGCACGACCTTTGGCCACCGATTACGAGATTTACGTTTTGCAATGTTATAGGTGAAATCCTGAATCCAATGGGTAGGATAGAACATTATGTGTCCTAGAAGCATGAGCGCATCCATACCACTGAGATAGTTCTTTCCATTTGTTGCGGTTTTTTTGTCAGCGATGGTTTTTCGCCAATGAGCAAGAAAGCTAGAGGGTTTCGTGTTTAGGTTTAGTTGACTTTTCACAAAAGTATCTGATTGGCTGTGATTGCCTTTCTCGTCAAACCATGGTCCATTGTTCATGTAGGAGCGTATGTATTCCCAAAATCCTTTTTGCATATCCAGGGTTTTACCTATTGGTGATCCGAGGCTAATCATTAATGAATTGCCAGGGTCGCAAAAACGATGAAGCATTATATCTAAAGACGTATTTCCAATGCCGCCAGTATAGGGTCCGACAATTTGAAATTCGCACGCCATAGCTTGAATTCCATCCCATGGGGAATGGAATAGTTCGCCTTTTTTTTCAAAGTAAACTTCACGAGTGCGGCGATTGAATAGAACGGGTAAAGGAAGAGGTCGGCTGATTTCAAATAAGAAAGGAATTACAAACATAGGAATCGCAATGGCGAGAGATAAAGCTGCCAACGCCCATTCAGCTTCCATCGCCATCCATAGCGACAGAAGCAGTCCAAGCGGAGATGCGATGCCTGCAAGCATGCCTGTCATTGCACCCCGTTCAGCGTCGCCGCTCATTTTCAATGTAAGATAATTTTCGGTGTGCTCATCGGTAATGAATAGCTCTAAAGGGGCCTTGCCTGTTGGCTCGTCAGCCCTGAGAACTACCGTAGGCGGGGCTCCATATTTTGCATTTGCCTGTTTTATGAGGTCTTTCAGAGCCATGCGATGTCCTTGATTTCTATCGGCGGTAAAGACACACCTTCAAGTGGAGAGTAGGTCAATTGACCACGGATACGATTTAACGCTCGGCCTTCTCGGTCGGTATGATACACGCGCCTGTAAGTGGCAACACCTGGATCATTCGCTACGCGGGTGCCTTCGTGGCGATCAAAGTTGTCTCCAGTCCACGTTACCTTTTCGCGCTTGCTGCCATAGCCGAAAATACCTCCCCATATCTCTTCGCCTTCGAAAAGAATCATGTTGTCAGTTATTTCAGTTTTTCCGGGGAGTTTAAGCATCAGGTAGGTGCTTTCTACCATTCCCCTGTAGGGGTTCAGTTCGTTCAAACGGTATGCATCAAAACTGATAGGGAAAACAATTTTATAAAATTCAGTCATGGTCTCAGCATAAGTTTTTGACCAGTCAGCTGGGCTTGTGCCAAAGCGCGTGCCTTTAACCCATTTCTCTAGAGGGGTGTCTTGAGTATAAAGTCTGGCTACGACGCCGCCCACAATGATTATTGTTATGCCCACTGCTTTAAAAGCCAGGTGAGGTGCTTGGCTTACGCCTCGACCAACTGCAGCTGCTTCGCCAAATATTACTGCCGCGCGTGCAGCACGAATTGTCCGGAAAGTTTGAACATATATAGCGAGGTTTGCCGCTGACGCAACGCTTAAGCCTGCATTGATAACAGATGTATTAAAGTCCCCGTCCTGATAGGACTCAAATGCTTCCATGCCATACACGACAATATCGAATGCTGAGACAACGCTTTGTAAGCCCGCTGCTTTCCAGCTAAATCCAAGAGCATCTGCCAATGCAATTCGAGCTGTTGAGGAATTGTTGCCCGAAGATTTAACTGCTGCTTCCCAGTTTACTTCGGCGACTTTTTGCCAAACCGCTGCTGTTGCGGCTCCAAGACCCACGCCAGCACCTACAAGGTTTATCACGCCTTTCGCTGATCGTTTATCAATTAGTTGTTTTAATGCGTATCCAAAATTTACAGCGGCCATTAAAGCAACTACGCATTTTACTGGGGCTTTGTCCATTGAATCTTTACTAAGGTTGAGCAAATTTTTCAGGTTTGTCTCCGGTGTAACCATTTCAGAAACAGACGCAAGTTTTTCAGCTGCGGCTCCTGTTGTTTTTGCAGGAACAAGAATAAAGAAGGGAAGTGCGTCTTGTACAGCGGAAGCAATTGGCGTTAATTTTAACTTTTTACTCGGCACAGCTGGGCGTGTTCCCATCAAATCGCTTAGCCACTCGCCTATTTGTTTCGGGGTGGCGTTGACAGCCTCGATGCGTTGACCGCTTCGCGCCATGGCAGCACCCATGTAAATCCTTGCCAAGGTGCTTGGAGGCTTCCCGTTATCATGTAACTCGTTACCAGCAACGGGAGCAAGAGACAGGAACAGCGCCTCTAATATCGGGGCGGGCGTATGTGAGGCCAGATTATGAGCAACTTTATTAATTGCAGCGAAAAAATCTTTGACCTTGCTGCTCGCCGCAGTAGCCATGGCAGCGCCATTGTCATTAATAGAGTCAGAAATATCTAACAGTGATTTCAGCTCAGCGAGGCCCATACGCTGAGATAACCCCAACAAGGACCAAATCAACCAAGAGTGTCCTTCTTTTCCTTTTTCAGGGTCAAGTGCTACAGCCAGAGCCTTGGCGCTGATGCTGCAGCCAGCAGGTCCCAAGCAAGCTGCTGCAAAGTTTTTCTCCAGCTCAACTCGAGCCTCCGGTTGGGTAATATCATAATGGCCTGCCGCTGTATCAAGAGTGGATGGGCCCTTGGTATTAAATGTTTGAAGCCAATCACTCCAAAGTTGGGTTATCCGCCGAATATCGTCCTTGTTTCTGGACTCTTCAGTTTCCTGCTCCTTCCATACCTTCAGAAGCTCGGCATGGCGGGTCATTGAAGGCAGTTCTTGTTTAATTTTAGAGTCGTTATCGCTTAGTGATTTAAGCGCACCAGCAATAGCCCAATCATCGCTGCGTTTTTGACGAAGATCGTCAAACGCAGCTTGTCTGGCTCGTGTCATCGCGGCCAAATCTTTCCAGACACCCCACGCATCATCAGCAATGACATACGCCTGCTGCTCGCAACGCTGCATAGCCTGCAAGGTTGGCTTCCATTTAGGCGCATTTTGGGTAGATGACTCACAACTCCATTGAAAACCTTCCGGCTCTTTATAGTCGCCAATGAAGTCATAAATGCCCTCTGCTTTACCGCTGGCTGGGGCGGCGCCAGGTGTGAACGCTCGCATCACCCGCGTGCGCGTGCTGGCTTTTGATTTAGCCGCCGCGAACTGTTGATCGGTCCATTGGGTTGGCGACCAGGCGAGCATCGCCGGTGTACCAGCTGGCAGCATCAAATATGGTTTTTTACTCTTGTCGATGACTTTGCCGCCGCGAGCGGTTTCTTGCAGCATCGTATTTTCGACAGTGAACTCGACCAGCTTTGCCGGGGAGGTTTGCCATACGTACAGGTGACCGTTGCGGAGGAAGCGCGCGACATAATTCAATGGCTTGCCACGAGTTACCGCATTCTTGTCACCCAACTCGGGAAAGTTGCCGTTAAGCGGCGGCAAATTCATTGCGCTGACATCAAGGCTGGGCGTTGGGCCAATGGCGTAACGTAGTGGTATCACGGCGGTGAGTAATGGGCAGCCGGCCGGTTTGAATTCTGCTTTTGCTGGCGCAGGTTGGGTCATTACACGACTTCCTGTGATGTATCGGTATCAGGTGCCAATGCCTCAAGCAACGGCCAGGTTAAAACGATCTGCGCATTGATGCCGCTATCGTTGGGGGCACAATCTTCCTTGGGTTTTTCATTTGCCCACGCACGTTTCGCAGTGCCTTCATGATTGACCCACACGCAATCAATCCCATGCCAAAAGCCGATTGGCCAGACTGCGCCTGCGAGCCACGCTCGTCGTATCGGTGCTGCGTCACCGAGGCGCAGCCAGAACTCTCTTCGATCCGGGGAGTAGATTCGGATTCGTCGCTGTAACGTATTGAATACCTGGCTAGCCGATTGCTGGGTTTGCAGCCATATCCCGTTACTCAGGTTTCCATCCGCATGCGACCACGCCTGATAAGCGGGACTACCCATCGGGGCGTCGAGCAGAATGGGGCCGGCTTCGGCAATGGGTTCGTAAGGTGTTCCGAGTAGCAGGGGCATCGGCTGGTGGCTTGGGTAGTTTTGATAGAGCCAAACCACTGCATCTTCCAAATGCGCACCATCCATCAGCAGAAATCCATTGCGGCCATTGATGTTGGTCATTTGTGCGCCTCTTTCGCTGCTTTTGCTGCCTCACATACTTCACAGACCCCCGAAGGTGTCTGCCTGAACACCATGTTCTGTTTTACCAATGCCTCGATAGGCATGCCTGGCTTATCCGCATCCGCCTGCTTCAACGGCCCCGGCAATATCGGCGCCGCCCCCGTCCCGCTGCCCGGTCCGCCACCGGAGTTCATGTTGATCGCCGGGCCGCTCAGGGTGACGCCGCCGGCATCGATCTTGATGAAGCTGCCGCCGCCGATCAGGGTCAGTTCGCTGCCGGCTTCGAGCACGATTTTCATGCCGCTGCTCAGGTGGATTTCCTGGCCCGCGTCGATGAATTGCCCGGTGCCGATCTTGATGTGCTGGTTCACGCCCACGGTCAGGTGGTCGTTGGCGCGGGCTTCGACTTTGCGGTCTTCATAAACGGTGTGGTGTTCTTCGGCCTTGAATTCGCTGTAGCTGTTCTTCTCCACGGTGTCGTGGCGTTCGTTGCCGACGCGGATCTTCTGGTCGTGTTCGACGTTTTCATCCCAGTCGCGCTGGGCGTGGAGGAAGATCTGTTCCTGGCCTTTCTTGTCTTCGATGCGCAGTTCGTTGAAGCCTGCGCCACCCGGTGAACTCAGGGTTTTGAAGGTGGTGCGGGTCTTGTTCGCCGGCAGGGCGTACGGGACGACGTTTTCCTTGTGGTACAGGCAGCCGCTGATCAGCGGCTGGTCGGGGTCGCCTTCGAGGAACGTGACGAGCACTTCCATGCCGATTCGCGGGATGGCGATGCCGCCGTAGTGAGCACCGGCCCAGGCGGAGGAGACGCGCAGCCAGCAGCTGGTCTTGTCGTCGGCCTGACCTTCGCGGTCCCAGTGGAATTGCACTTTGACGCGGCCGTACTGGTCGCAGTGGATTTCTTCACCCTTGGGCCCGGTGATCACGGCGCTCTGGCTGCCGAGAATGCGCGGTTTCTTCTGCGTCAGCGGCGGGCGGTTCGGCACGTCCCACGGAGTGGCCTGGAAGCGGTTGCGATAACCCTGATGGAAGTCGTCTTTCAGGTTGGTCGTGCTGCTGGTGACCGACTCTTCCAGCACTTGCGGCTGTTTGCCTTCGTGCAGGACTTCGGTCAGCAGCCACAGGTCGTTCCATTTAGCTTTCGGGTGTTGGGTCAGGGCCAGGAAATGGCCGCTGACCAGCAACGGCTGATCGCTTTTGCCTTCGGCCAGCTGGAAGTCGCTGCGATGACGTTCGAGGGCACGTTTGGCCAGGTGCTTGCCGCGTTCGCGGTCGATGAAGCGACCAGGGTAATCGTAGTCTTCGAGGTCGGGCAGGGCGTCGCCACGGTGTTCGCTTTCGAGGTTGATGCGCGGTTTTTCGAAGTCGTAGTCGCGGCGGGTGATGCGGCTGGTGCGAGTTTCCAGGCGCAGATCGAAGCGTTTGATCACCGGGTCGCTGGCGACCATGCCGGAGTCTTGCTGATAGGCCACGGGCGCGAGTTTCGGGAACACCGTCTGGTCATCGCCGAACACCAGTTTGTGGGCCGTGGCGCTGTGCTCGAAGTGGTAGTGGATACCTTCTTCCTCGCACAGGCGCTGGACGAATTGCAGGTCCGATTCATCGTACTGAACGCAGTAGATGCGCTCGGGATAAATCGCCCCGACTTTGAACTGGTAGGCATTGCTCTGGATGCCGTGCTCTTCGAGGACCAGGCCGATGATTTTCGGTACGGTGAGGTTCTGGAAGATGCGCTGGTTGATGCGGTGCGCGAGGTAGGACAGTTGCGGGCGCAGGGTCACCGCGTAGCGGGTCAGGCGTTTGCCGGAATCACCCTGGGCGGCGCGATAGATCTGGCCATGAATGCCGCTGCCGTCGGGCGAGAGCTGCAAAAAGGCCGGTTTGTGCAGCAGGCTTTCGAGGTCCAGGGACGGCTTTTCACTGACCAGTTCCACCTCAAACACAAACGGCTGGCTGATGGCTTCCCGACCTTGCAGGGATAAAACCTGGAAGTCGCTGGAAAGACCTTCGATGGTCAGGGCAAAGTGAGTCTGATTGGCCGGCGCGAACATCCCTTGTTCCTCGTGCTGTGGAGCGGCGTTCGTCGACAACCGCAAAGCGGATCAACGCACGCGAAATTCTGGAGGGGCGTAAACAACATCGACCAGCAGAGCTGGCCGATGCTTGTAACGATCAGCCGTAATTAAACGACTGGAGCACGCCAGTCATCGGAACCCGAAGTACCGGATACTTCGTGGGTCCAGGTGATTTTGCGGTAGGTGAACTGCACTTCTTCCAGGTGGGTGAAGTGCGAGTTGCCTGGATCCTGGCAGTTGTGCATTTTGTTGTTGATGGCGACGATGATCGCGTCTTCCAGTTTGGTGGTGTAGTAGTGCTCTTGAGTACCTTGAGCCGAAGTACGGAACCACTGGATAACGATTTCGCTCATGCGCTCGCCGGAGGTCAGAGCAGCTTGCAGCAGAGGCGAAGCCTTGTCGTAGACCTTGGTGATCACGACTGGCTTGTGTACGCGCTGACCGGTCGGTTGGCCGGATTGCGGGTCACGCGGGATGATCACGTCGTGGCTGAAAGCCTGAACCATGACCTGGTCTTCGTGACCTTCCTGGTAGGTGTTGCCAACGGAGTCGGCAGTGAAGGCGCCGGCAGTGATCAGGCCTTGTTTTTCGCCAGTGACGGACATGTACGCTGGTGTTGCCATGGATGCTCTCCTTGCTGAATAAATAAAGGTGCCCGGGAGGCGGTATCGCCCGGTGGGTGCATGACTGTTATCAAGGTCCGTGCCATAAACGATAAAAGCCATATAAAACAAAGCTTTGAGAAGGTTTTGCGACTGTTTTTGAAACGCCACGCAAGGATCTGTGCGTAATGTGCGCAAGAAGTTGCGCAGCACTGCGCAACTTCTTGCGCACTCGGCTGGAGGCCCTGATTAGCCGGATGTTGCGCAGTGAAGCCGGAGGATTTGCTCGGTCGATTGCGCAACTTCTTGCGCATCAAGGCGGTTAGCCATCACTGAGAGAACCCGTGTAACAAGTGCAACGAACTGCGCAGCCGGGTGGTCAAAACTGCGCTGAGATAACCGTACATTTCCCACATTCAAGGAGCGCGACATGAAAATCCTGATGGTTTTGACGTCCCACGATCAATTGGGCAATACCGGTAAGAAAACCGGCTTCTGGCTGGAGGAATTCGCGGCACCGTATTTCGCTTTCAAAGACGCCGGCGCTCAGCTGACGCTGGCGTCGCCCAAGGGCGGCCAGCCACCACTGGACCCCAAAAGCGATGAGCCCGATGCGCAGACCGCTGCGACGGAGCGTTTTCGCAAGGATTCCGCAGCCCAGTCCGCATTGGCGTCCACCGCGTTGCTCGGCAGCGTGCGAGCCGAAGATTACGATGCGGTTTTCTATCCGGGCGGGCATGGCCCGTTGTGGGATCTGACTGAAGACAAGGTTTCGATCGCATTGATCGAGGCGTTTTACAAGGCGGGTAAACCGGTCGCTTTGGTCTGCCATGCGCCGGGCGTGTTGCGTCACGTCAAGGGCGCGGATGGCCAACCGCTGGTCAAAGGCAAGCGTGTGACCGGCTTCACCAACTCCGAGGAGGAGGCGGTGCAACTGACCAATGTGGTGCCGTTTCTGGTGGAGGACATGCTCCAGGAGAAGGGCGGGATTTTTTCCAAGGGGGATGACTGGGCGAGTTATGTGGTGACCGATGGTCTGCTGCTGACCGGGCAGAATCCGGCGTCGTCCGAGGCGGCGGCTGAAGCGCTGCTGACGAAGCTGAAATAGGTACAAAAGTCCGCTACAAAACCTGTAGGAGCCGGCTTGCTGGCGATAAGGCCCTTAAGAGCAATACAAATCCAAGGGCCCCATCGCCAGCAAGCCGGCTCCTACAGGGGTGGTGATTAACGGAGTGTTGCGAAGCATTCCTCGATCGAGCGCCGTTGCGTCTCGGCATACAACCCCAACTCATCGATGGTCGATCGTCCCAGGGCTTGCTCGAATGCTTGCCGGTTCGAATGCTCGCCGTAGTGGGTTTGCGCGGCATCCCCCAGGTTTGACTGGAAAATTCCCGCCGCGCTGACCGGCAGGAAATCTTCGTAAACCAGCGGTTCAACCCGCAAATAGCCTCCGCTGAGCAGATCTTCCAGAGACGAGGATTTAAGCGCCTGCGCTCCCACGCCTTTCTCCGTGACGAAATAGCGAAAGTACGCCAGTTCCTGTAGTCGCATGCCCTCGACAGTGTCAGGGAATTCGCTGAAGTGCTGCGTCATCAGCGCGTTATAGCGTGCGGCGTTGCCTTCGTTGGGGAAGTCCCCGAGTTCGTCGCGAGCAGCATTGAGCAAACGGTCATACAGGGCTCGTCCTTTAGGTGTGAGCGCCGCGCCGCGCTGCTCGATTTCACCGAAACGGGCACTGTGGCTGCCGCGACTTTCGGCTTGATCGGTGAAGGCGACAGGCTCGTCCAGCGCCTTGAAACTGGTCTGGCGCAACAGGATCGGGCACTGCCGGCGGGGCGGGCCTTCGATCACCGCTTTAGGGGTGATGCCGTGGGCCGGCATTTGCGCCTGCACGATGTCGATGTCGAGTGTGCGCGGCGTCAGGTGGTTGATGTGCGGGCCCTTGAACGCCACCACGTCGGCGATCAGGCGATGCTGAGCGCTGAGTTTCTGGTACTGCTCGGCGGTGACCGTCGCGCTGTGGTGCCAGCGGAAGGTTTCCAGCGCTTGCTCGACGAAGTCCTGGGCCTCGGACTCGGTGAGGCCACCTTCGGTTTCGGCACGATCAATGAGGTTCAATGCTTTTGGCGTGAAGATCGAGCGCTTATTCAGCACCGATTGGGCAAAGGCGCGCAGTTCCAGGTCTTCGATCAATTCCAGACGCAGCAACGAGGTGAACACTCGAAACGGGCTGACCTGCAGTGCGGCTTCATGCACAGCGCGGAACGCCGTGGAATGCACCGGCACGCCGGCCGGGGTCAGGTCGTAATAGCCGACCGGTTGCATGCCCATCACCGCAAACAGCCGGGCGAGGGTGGCCAGTTCAGCGGCGGTGCCGACGCGGATGGCGCCATGACGCTCCAGGTCCAGGCGCTGGATTTCACCGGTGCTGTTCAACTGTCGGGCGATCTGCGGATCGCTCTCCAGTACATGGCGGTTGGTCTGTTCCACCAGTTCCATCAGCGCGCCGTACAGCGGCACTTCTTCGCGGTACATGTCGGACATCGCTTTGGAGAAGCGTTGGCGGATCAGGTCAGGGCTGACAAAGCTCGGGTGGCTCATGAAAAAATTCCTGGCGCGGTGACGTAAAGGATGCGGAAAAGATCGCAGCCTTCAGCGCCGCCGACAAACGAAGAATCTTACGGACTTCATTCTTCCAAGGACTGCTTGCTCAATGCATCCTCTGGTCCTGAGGGCTTTCCGAGCGTTGGGATGCCAAAAACTCCCGATATAACCGCGCCGTGCTCCCTGGCTCTTCGACCATCGGCATATGGCCGATGCCGTCCCAGATTTCTACACGCAGATCCTCGATGCCTTTGCTCCAGATCGCCACGCTACTGACATCGATCAAGCGGTCCTTGCGCCCCCACAGCAGCAGCGCCGGGCACTTGATGTCGGGCAGTTTTGGCTCCATCGGCGGGCTGGCGCGGAAGTCGCTGAAGATTTCTGCCAACTCATCCCGGGACTGTTCATAACGCTGGGCGATGGCGTCCAGCACCACGCCGGGCACCCACGGTGGTTCGGCCATGGTCATGGCGTAGAAGCGCCGGAATTCTTCTCGGGAGTGAACCAGGAACGGGTTGTGCCCCTGGGCCAGGTGGCGTTCCAGGTCACTGATTTCGGGGGCGGTCACGCCGGCCGGGTCGATCAGCGCGACCGACGCGATGCGCTCCGGGTAGGTGGCCGCGAGCCAGGCTGCCATGTAGCCGCCCATCGAGTTGCCGATCACGTGGACCTTCTCGACGCCGCAGACGTCGAGCAACTGGATCATTCGTTTGGCCTGCAAGGGAATGTCATAACCGCCGCCGGCCTTGAAGCCGGTTTCGCCATGCCCCGCGATATCGGGGATGATCACCCGGTAGGTGCCGACAAAGTGCCGGGCAAAACGCAGCCAGATATTCTTGTCGGCGCTGTAGCCGTGGAGCATCAGCACACTGCTTGACGCTTCATAAGGCCCGCCTTGCCAGGTCGAGACGGTCATTTCGGCGATGGGCACGACGATTTTGTGTAGCCGATACAGCTTGGCTTCGGCCGCCATGTTCAAGTCATAGAGCCAATAACCGATGGCCGGGTAGCTCAACCAGCTCCAGGCCGCGAAAACCGCAATAGCAACAACCAACAAAAGCATCAGGCGTCTCCCTTCTCTCTGATCAGGACAGCATGTGATCGGCGGGTTTCAGTGCCCGGGTCAATCGGTGGTAGCTGAAACTGAACCCCGGAAACATGGCGATTACATGACCGCTCTTGCTTTGATACCAACTGTGGCAGCCTCCTGACTTCCATACAGTGCGTTCCATCTCCCGGTGGATCATTTCAGTGTAGGTACGTTCTGCCTCGGGGCGTACTTCGATGCTGCGCAAACCCTGTTCTTTTAACGTGCGAATGCAGTCGAGGATGTAATTCATCTGCGATTCGATGATGAACAGCGCCGACGTGTGGCCGATGCCGGTGTTGGGACCGGTGACGATAAACAGGTTGGGGAAGTCCGGCAGGCTGGTGCCGAGGTAGGCACGAGGGTAGGTCGCCCAGAAATCCCTGAGTTGCTTGCCGTTTTTTCCGCTGACCGGGTAGGAAATGACCCCGTCAGTGGCGTCGTAACCGGTGGACCAGACGATCAGGTCCACGTCGATGTGCTGCCCGTCCTGCATGACAATGCCGGTTTCGTCGATGGCGGCAATGCCTTGCTCGCGGCTGTGCAAGGTCACGTTGTCGCGGCCGAGTGCCGGGTACAGGGTGCTGGAAACAATGACCCGCTTGCAGCCGATGGCGTAGTCCGGTGTCAGTTTTCGTCTGAGTTCAGGGTCAGGCACTTGTCGTTTGAGGAAGCGCAGGGCGTGTTGCTGGACCATGCGGATGGCCGGTTTCGAATATTTGAAGGCAATCACCCGGGTTTCGAATTGCCAGTAGATCATCCAGCGCAGCAGCTTGTAGGCGGGTTTGAGGCCGAGCAACCAGCGCTGGAAAGGCCCAAAAGTGCGATCGCCCCGTGGCAGCACCCAGTGCGGTGTGCGCTGGAACACATGCAAATGCGCGACGTCCGGAGCAATCGCCGGGATTACCTGGGCCGCGCTGGCGCCACTGCCAACGATGGCGACGCGTTTATGCCGATAGTCGTAGGCGTGATCCCAATGGTTGGTATGAAAAGTCTTGCCCTGAAAGCGCTCCTGGCCCTCGAAGCGTGGGACGACGGGCTGACTCAGCGGCCCTGTGGCGTTGATCAGGAACTGCGCGTAGAACGTGCCTTTGCTCGCGGTGTGCACCGCCCAGCGTTTGGCGTCGTCGTCCCAGTCGACGCGTTCGACGTTCGCCTCCAGTTCCACCCTGTCGCGCAGGCCGAATTGCTCCACCACGTGCTGCGTGTAGCGGTGCAATTCGGCTTGTTCGGCGAACATTTGCGTCCAGCGATAGGGCGCAAAGGACAGCGAATACAGCGGCGAGGGCACATCGACGGCGGCGCCGGGGTAGGTGTTCTGGCACCAGGTGCCGCCGAAGAAGTCCCGACGTTCCAACAGACGAAAATCATCGATGCCGGCCTTGAGCAAATTGATCGCCGCGCACTGGCCGCCGAAACCGCTGCCGATGATCAACACTTGGAAAGTCTGCATGGGCCTCCTTTTTTCTCGTTATTTGCCTCTTCAGGTATAGCCAAACATTCGGGGCTCGCCTCCTGTCTATACCGCGGTATTCAGACTGCTGGCCGGTGATGGCTATTTGACGTTGCCCTGTTAGACTTCGAGCACACCCGCAACCCCAGGTGTGATCAGGTTCCGTTCAGCGGTACAGAGGCCTTATGGGAAAAACGGGAGGAAAAGGACTTTCACTGGCCAGGAGGCTCTATGCATCGCGAAGCCTGGGGCTAGCCGCGGGACTGGTGTGCGTGGCCGCCGCGATGTACCCGCTCGATCCGCCATTGTGGGTCTGGGCGATGATGCTCTTCAACGGAATCTTCTGGCCACACGTGGCCTACCAATGGGCGCGTCGGGCGAAGGTTCCCTACCACGCCGAACACCGTAACCTGCTGGTCGACGCCTTTCTCGGCGGCTTCTGGGTCGCCGCCATGCAATTCAATCCGCTGCCCAGCGCAACCACCATTGCCATGATGGCGATGAACAATGTGGCCATTGGAGGTTTGCGATTCCTGCTGGTGGGCACGGTTGCGCAACTTCTGGGCGTTTGCGTCGGATACTTTCTGTTTGCGCCGGCCTTCATTCCTGAAACCAGTCAACTGCAGCTTTACGCCTGTTTACCCTTGCTGTGTCTCTATCCGTTGGCGCTGGGCTGGATCTGCTTTCGCCAGGCCACCACGCTTGGCCGGCAAAAGCGCGAATTGCTCGCCCTGAGTCGCACCGATAGCCTCACCGGCCTGCTCAACCATGGTGCCTGGAAGGACCAGTTGGAAGTCGAATTCCAGCGCTGTAAACGACAGAATCGGGGTGGGGCTATTGCGTTGATCGACGTCGATCACTTCAAAGCCATCAACGATACCTACGGGCATGTCGCCGGCGATATCGTCTTGCGGCAGTTGAGCAAGGTGCTCAAACAGAACCTTCGGGCGACTGACGTGGCCGGCCGCTACGGCGGTGACGAGTTCTGTGTGATTCTCCCGGACCTTGCGCTCGGCAGCGCCGCGGCGGCCATGGATGCCCTGCGGGATCGTTTTGCCACCCTCAGTTACGAACAGAGCCCGGCGCTGAAAGTCAGCCTGAGCATCGGCCTGGCCGCTTTCACCCTGGCGCACACAGACGCGACGCTCTGGCTCAACGACGCCGATCAGGCGCTTTACCAGGCCAAGACCACCGGCCGCAATCGGGTCATCTGTAGCGGCGAGGGCGAACCTCGTCACGAACTGTTCGACCCGGTTTGAAAGCCTGCACAAATCCCTTGTAAGAGCTGCGATTGCCGGCGAAGAGGCCGTCAGTTCTTCATTGGCAGTTACACCGCCATCGCCAGCAAGCCGGCTCCTACAAGGACTGTGCAAATCCCTTGTAGGAGCCGGCTTGCTGGCGATGGCGTCAGAACGGCTCACACAGTAATTACTCTTTAACGCTCATAAACTCTTCTGCCCAACGGATGTATTCCTCAGGCTGCGTATAGGTATGCGTCAGTTCCGTAGCGCTCAAGTCCGAGGTCTGGGTGAGGATCTGCCGCTGCTCGCGCAGGCTGTCGTAAGTCGCCTTGATCGCCGCAAAGTAAGCGCCATGACCGTCGATGGTGACCCGCACGCCCAGCTCTGCCAGACGTTTGTCGTCGCGCAGCAGAGGGTTGCCGTAAGTGACCAGCATCAGTGGCACGCTCAGGTGTTCGGCGATCTGTTCGAGGTGGTCGAAGTCGCGCACGCCCACCATGCAAATCCCGTCCGCACCGGCCTTCTGGTACTGCTGGGTGCGGCTGATGATTTCCTGCACCGGCAGGATGCCCGCGTGGGTGCGGGCGATGATGGCCATTTCCGAGTCGACCCGGGCTTCCAGCGCTGCGCGGATCTTGCCGACACCTTCGGCGACGCCGATCAGGTCGGTGGACTTGCGGCCGAATTGCGCCGGCAGCAGGGTGTCTTCGATGGTCAGGGCGGCGATGCCGGCACGCTCGAGCTCGACGATGGTGCGCATCACGTTAAGTGCGTTGCCGTAGCCATGGTCGGCGTCGGCGATCACCGGCAATTGGGCGACACGGCCGATGCGAGTGGCCTGCTCGGCGAACTCACTGAGGGTGATCAGGGCGAAGTCGGGTGCGCCCAGCACCTGTAGCGACGCGACAGAACCACCCAGGATCCCCACTTCAAAACCCAGGTCCGCGGCAATGCGTGCCGACATCGGGTCGAAAACCGACGCGGTGTGATAGCAGGTTTTGGAAGCGAACAGTTCACGGAAGTTACGGCGCAAATCTTGATGTGAAAGCCTGGACATATGAGTTCCACCAATGGAATGGAAGGGCTTGAGCAGAAGTGTCAACGCCGAAAAAACAAAAGGCTATCACGCTAAGGGGGGAAGAATGATGACGAATTTGCAGAGCGGGCCTGATCGAAACCGCCATTGAGAGGCGTGAGGTTGCTTCAAGCCGCCGCAGCCTGCTGCTGTTGATTGAGCAGCGGCACTGCGCGTACCGAGTTGCCGGGTTGCAGTTGCAAGCGTTTGGCGGTGAGCCGGTCGACGATCAGGCTGTTGCCCACCCGCCTGGCGGGGGCGGCGGTGATGCGGCAGTTTTCCAGTCGGCGGTTGTGGATCAGCCAGACCGGCGCCTGGTCGTCTGGCGTGCCGATGACCAGCGATAGCGCCTGGCTGTCGCGCACCGTGCGGATTTTCGACAGCGGTGCTTCGATGACCGGGCCGGCGTCGAAGATGTCGATGTAGCCCTTGTGCGTGAAACCTTCGGCGGTGAGGATTTTCAATGCCGGTTCGGTATTCGGGTGAGCCTTGCCGATCACGGCCTGGGCCTGTTCGGTGAGCAGGCAGGTATACAGCGGTTGGCGTGGCATCAGTTCGGCAATGAACGATTTGCTGCCCAGCCCCGACAAGTGATCGGCATGGTTGAAATCCATCTTGAAGAAGTGCCGGCCCAGGCTGTCCCAGAATGGTGAGCAGCCTTGTTCGTCGGCGCTGCCACGCAGTTCGGCGATGAGCTTCTCGCCGAACAGGTGCGCAAACTCGGCAGCAAACAACAAACGCGCCAACGACAACAATCGACCATTGCTGCCGTGGCGTTGATCGTGACGCAGGAACAGGGAGCAAATCTCCGATTGCCCGGTCATTTCGTTGTTCAGGAACAGTGTCGGGATTTGCCGCCGGATGCCCAGATCCGGTGACGCACTGACTGTCAGTCCCACTCGATAGTTGTACCAGGGCTCACGCAGGCCAACGGCCCCCGTCAGGGCGCTGACACCCACCACTTGCTGATCGTCGTCTTCGAGCACGAACAGGTAGTCGGCATCGGCGCGTTCAACCTGTTCCGCGAAAGTCCGTTGCGCCCAGCGCACCCGGTGCGCCAGGCGGTCCTCGCTGGCGGGCAGGGTGGTAAACCCGGGGCCGGCCTGCCGGACCAGCGCCAACAGGGCGGGCAGGTCGGTGATCTGGACCGGACGGACAATCATGATGCAGCTCCTTCTACGCGCAGGCTCGAGCGCTGTCGTTGGGCACTGGATGCGAGGATGCTCACAGCGCGATCACCCGGATCGGGCTGCCGTCGGTGACATTCAGTGCCTCGCACATCTCGGCGCTGAGGACCACGGGTTGCCCGGCGGTGTAGTCCAGATCGGCGACGATGGCGCGATAGTTTCGCAGTGAATCGTTGCTCACCAGGTAGCGTCCGCGGGCATCGATGGTCGAGCCCGGTGTGGCGGTGCCATTCTGGCTTTGCGCGATAGAGCGGATGTTGGCGAGCCGTGCATACAGGGTCGGGCCGCCGTCGAACAGGTCGATGTAGCTGTTGGTCTCGAACCCCTCGCGTTCAAGGATATCGAAGGCCTCCTGGCCGTCGGGGTGAATACGGCCGATGCAGTCCCGCGCGGCCTGGGGCAGCATCGGCACGTAGATCGGATATTGCGGCATCAGTTCGGCAAGAAATGTCCGGCTCTCCAGTCCGCAAAGCCGCTCGGCCTCGGTGTAAGGCAGGTCGAAGAAGTGTTTGCCCAGTGCATCCCAGAACGGCGACCGTCCTTCTTCATCGCTGAAGCCGACGATTTCGGTGATGACCGCTTCGGCAAAGCGCGGCAGGTGCGCGGCGATGAACATCAGGCGCGCCCGTGACAGCAATTCGGAGGACGGTGTGCGCACCAGTGCCGCATCGATGTGAAACCCGCGCAGCAAGGTGTGGCCACTGAGGTCGTGGCACAACGAAAGCGCCGGCACGCCGTGCTCGATGTTCAACTCTCGCGAGGCGCTGGTGAAATGCCGGTTGCGCAGGCTGTAGAAGGGTTCGCCGAAACCGGCAGTGGCGAGGATTTCCGAACAGCCGGCGAGGCGCCGGGTGGTCAGGTCCTCCAGCACGAAGAAGTAGTTTTCCGGGCCATGTTGTTGCACGTTTTTATCGAACGAGGCGCAGGAGTCGAGAATCCGCTCGCGCAAGCGTTCGGTGTCGTCCGGCAGGGACGTCACGCCGACCAGGCTTTCTTGCGCCAGTCGCTGCAACTGGGGCAGGTCGGTTAACTCCACTGGGCGTAAGACCAGCATGGATGCACTCCTGTATCAAAGGGTTCGGCGGTTGGCACGAACCTGACTATCACTGTCGGTTTCCACGCATTGAATCGGCGGTCGCTTGATGCTGTTTGGCAGGCGCCACTCTTTTTCTTTTCCAGTCAGTCGCTGCTTGCCGCAGGCAGCGTCATGCTGACACTGTCGGTCGGGTTCTGGGTGCGGAGGCGGTGGTGCATGTTGCTGGAAGCGGGCATCCGGGCTCCTGCTGGATGAGGGTGTTGTTTACATTAGCCGTGGCGGCAGTATTTATGGAACGATCGCTCCATGTCTAGTGAATTTTTGCTCGGCCATTTCTGGCCCCAAGATAGGGCGAAATGCCCGTATGTCGGGGGCTACACCAAAGTCGATCAGCCTTGTAGGTCCTCGCTTACAGGGGGGTCGGAGATAGCGGTTTTTTAAGGGCGACAAGCGTTGGCAAAGGGTAAAACGAAACGCCCCCAATCGTGTTTCTTACGGCACAATTGCGTGATTGTTGGCGGCGTGACGCCGTTTCCCTTTCCTTTTACCGAGTGATCCTTCGTGCAGGCGACCCGTTTGACCCTGATGTGCCACGCTCGAACCGTCGCACAGAAATTGGCGCGTTTTCCTACGGATGAGCCGGTGGAGATGGATTGGCAATCGGCAAGAGGTTCGTTGGGTTCCCGACTCAAGAAGGCATCGCGCCTGTTCTGCGGTCCAGAATTGCGGACCCGGCAAACCGCCGGGTTGTTCGCCGATGACGTGGAGATTGTCGAGGCGCTGAGGGAGTGTGATTTCGGGCGTTGGAATGGCTTGCGGATCGACGACCTGCAGCAATCCGAACCCGAGACCTTGCAGAGCTGGCTCGATGATCCGCATTCGGCGCCTCACGGTGGCGAGTCGGTAGCGCAACTCGGCGAGCGGGTGGCCGCCTGGCTGAAAACGCTGGAGGCAACACCGGGGCACAGCGTTGCCATCACCCACCCTTTTGTCATTCGCGCGGCGCTGACCCATGTGCTGCAAAGTCCCGCGTTCAATCTGATCGATGTCGAACCGCTGTCAGCCATCGAATTGCGCTTCAATGGTCGCTGGCGCTTACGTGTATTGGGCACAGACCTTGAGGGAGCCTGTTGATGAAAAAACTGATGGTCATCGGCATCGGTGCCGGCAACCCCGACTACATCACGATGCAGGCCGTGAAGGCTCTGAACCTCGTCGATGTATTTTTCCTCATGGACAAGGGCCAGAGCAAAGACAAACTGATCGACCTGCGCCGTGAGATTTGCCAGCGCTACATCACTGATCACACCTACCGTTTCGTTGAAGCCCACAGCCCGGAGCGCGAACGCGGAGAGGTGGACTACAAGGCCAGTGTGGAAGACCTGAACCTTGCCAAGCAGCTGACCTTCGAACGGCTGATCAATGAGGAAATGTCCGACGGCCAGTGTGGCGGATTTCTGGTGTGGGGTGATCCGGCGTTGTACGACAGCACCATTCGGATCTTGCAGGCGATTCTGGCGTCTGGCCGCTGCGTTTTCGAGTTCGACGTGATCCCCGGTATCACCAGCGTTCAGGCATTGGCGGCCCAGCATAAAGTGCCGCTGAACCGGATTGGGCGCTCATTCGAAATCACGACGGGCCGTCGGCTGGCGGCAGGGCAGGTGAGCGATGCCGACAGCCTGGTGGTGATGCTCGACGCGGAAGATTCCTACCATCAGGTGGCGGATCAGGAGACAGAGATTTACTGGGGGGCTTACCTGGGGACACCGGATGAAATCCTCATCAGCGGCAAGCTCAAGGACGTGGCGGATGAGATCGAGCGAGTGCGCAAGGCGGCGCGGCAGGCTAATGGGTGGATTATGGATACGTACCTTTTGCGTAAGCCATGAAGCCGCCTTCGCGGGCAAGTCGGATCGCCGCACCGCTCGCTCCTACAAGGAATACATAATCTTTGTAGGAGCGAGCGGTGCGGCGATCCGACTTGCCCGCGAAGGGGACCTCAAACACACCTCAAATCTTCGCTTCAATCTCCCGCCCAAACCTCTCCCGATACACCGACGGCGGCACGCCGACCACATTTCGAAACGCCACCCGGAAACTTTCCACCGAGCGATAACCACACTGCTCGGCGATCTGGTCGGTGTTTCTGCTCGTGCTCTCCAGCAATTCACGGGCCCGCGCCAGGCGTTCATGCTGCAACCACGCTTTGGGCGGCATGCCTGTGGCTTCGGTAAACCGACGCAGGAATGTCCGTTCACTCATGGCCGCCTCGCTGGCCAGATCGCGGACCTCCAGCGGTTCATGCAAACGCTCCCGAACCCACTGCATCACGCGGGAAAGATCGCTGCGCGGCGTAGGACTGACCGGCGTCGGAATGAACTGCGCCTGGCCGCCGGTGCGTTGCGGCGACATCACCAGCCGTCGTGCCACCGAGTTGGCCACTTGGGTGCCGAAATCCCGTGCCACCAGATGCAGGCACGCATCGATACCTGCAGCACTGCCCGCCGAAGTGATCAGTTGGCCCGAGTCGACGTAGAGCACGTCAGGGTCCACCAGAATGTTCGGGAACCGCGCCGCCAGTTCCGAGGTGTAGCGCCAGTGCGTGGTGGCACCGTGACCGTCGAGCAAACCGGTCGCCGCCAGGACGAACACGCCTGAGCAGATCGACAGCAACCGCGCGCCCCGCGCATGGGCCTGGCGCAGGGCGGTGATCAACGCTTCAGGCACCGCAGCGTTGCGATCACGCCAACCGGGAATGATGATGGTTCGGGCGTCGCCGAGCAGTTCCATGCCGCCATCGGCCAGCACCTGAATGCCGCCCATGGCGCGCATCGGGCCCTGATCCACGGCGACGATCCGGTGTTCGTACCACGGGAAATCGAACTCCGGTCGCGCCAGGCCAAAGATCTCCACGGCGATGCCGAATTCGAAGGTGCAGAGGCCGTCGTAAGCCAGAATCGCGACTAATCCAGGGCTGGGTTGCATTTGGCGGAAAATTCCCGGTAGGTGTCTTGTGCGCCACTTTAGCCGCAAGCGCACGGCGGATAAAGTCTTCTCACACCCACTGACACGTTGGAGTACCGCTCATGACCAGCCTGGTCCGCAACATTCCCGCCGCCCCATCGGCGATTGCCCTGATGCATTTCAGCAACCGTCTGACCTTTGAAACCGATTGTTCCGACGTCCACGGCAGCCAGCAGGCAGGTGAAGTGGATTTTGTGTTGGTGGACGTGCGCGGTCCGCTGGCGTTCGAGCGTGGTCATGTGCCGGGCGCGATCAATCTTCCGGGGCGACTGCTGACCGCTGAAGGGGTGGCTGGCTATGCCAAATCCACGCTGTTCGTGGTGTATTGCGCCGGGCCACATTGCAATGGTGCCAACAAGGCCGCGGTGAAACTCGCGGCGCTGGGCTACCCGGTCAAGGAAATGATCGGCGGAGTGACCGGGTGGCTGGATGAAGGGTTTGAGTTGAGCACTGAGGTGCAACGGCCAGCCACCATCGGCTGCGAATGCTGATGTAAATGCTTTTGTAGGAGCCGGCTTGCTGCGGGCGGCGTTCCGACGATGGCGACCGTTCAGGCGATGAACATGTCGACTGAACCACCGCCATCGCCAGCAAGCCGGCTCCTACAGGTTGCGATCATCGAGCAATTGCCGAATGCCACTCATCCAGCGTCGCCTGCAACCAGTCAAAAACGGCGGCATGGGCGGCGCTGTCCGGTGCTCCCCGTGGCAGCGGCGATTCCTCGGCAAAGTGCGCATTGAGCGTTGCCACCGATTCGGCATTCCACTCCGGATGAAACTGCAAACCCACCCGAGCAGGCCCTGCGCGATACATCTGCTGCTCGCACTGATCGCTGCTGGCCAGTAGCTGCGCGCCGGGCGGCAAGTCGATGGCGTCTTCGTGCCATTCCAGCACTTTCAATACCTGGCCATCGGCAAAGCGCACTGGCGTCCAGCCGGTTTCGGTCCGATCCATTCGCCGCACATTTCCGCCCAGACTCAGCGCCAACAACTGCGCCCCCAGACAAATCGCAAACACCGCCGCGCCCTGTTCCAGGCTGCGCGCCAGCCACTGGCGTTCAGCCTCCAGCCACGCGGGGCCGGCGTTGGACTCATAGGGCCCGCCCAATAAAACCGCCGGTTCCGCGCTGACTGGCGGCAATTGACCGAGGTCGGCGCGGTAGACGTTCAGCGACAATCCCCGGGAGGCAGCCCAGTCGGCAATTGCGCCCGGTCCTTCGGCGGGGTGGTGCTGGATCAGGTTCAAGGTGCGAATCTCATCGTTCATTCAGCTCGCCTTTTCTATAAGTATTTGTCGCATATGCACAATTTACGCGCCTGAAGCCGCTCTAGACTGCCCGCCACTTCGGTTTTCTCCAACAAAAAAGCGCTGACCGAACGCTACCAATCGAACGCTGCCAATAAAAGCCTCCGCCCACAGGAGTTATAAATGAAGAAGCTAGTGATGTTCGGTGCCCTGGCACTGTCGATGTTGTCCCTGACCGCTGTGGCCGATGACGCCAAGCCGATCCGCATCGGTATCGAAGCCGGTTACCCGCCATTCTCGATGAAAACCCCTGACGGCAAACTCACCGGTTTCGACGTCGATATCGGCGACGCGCTGTGCGAGCAGGCGAAACTGAAATGTACTTGGGTCGAGCAAGAGTTCGACGGCCTGATCCCGGCCCTGAAGGTCAAGAAAATCGACGCGATCCTGTCGTCCATGACCATCACCGACGACCGCAAGAAAAACGTCGATTTCACCATCAAGTACTACCACACCCCGGCGCGCTTCGTGATGAAGGAAGGCACCGACGTCAAAGACCCGCTGACCGAGCTCAAGGGCAAGAAAGTCGGTGTACTGCGCGCCAGTACCCACGACCGCTTCGCCACTGAAGTGCTGCAACCGGCCGGTATTATCCTGGTGCGTTACGGCTCGCAGCAGGAAGCCAACCTGGACATGGTCTCCGGTCGCCTCGACGCGATGCTGGCCGACTCGGTCAACCTCGACGACGGTTTCCTGAAAACCGACGCGGGCAAGGGCTTCGCTTTTGTGGGTCCAACCTACGAAGACGCCAAGTACTTCGGCGGCGGTGCCGGCATCGCTGTGCGCAAGGGTGATAAAGAGCTGGCGGACAAATTCAACACCGCCATCACTGAAATCCGTGCCAACGGCAAGTACAAGCAAGTGCAGGACAAGTACTTCAATTTTGATGTTTACGGCGAGTAATCCAGCCGTATAAGAAAGTGGCAACCGTGAAGGCGGTTGCCACTTTTTTTATGTTCTCTTTAATGAAATGAGAACCCTGTGGGAGCGAGCCTGCTCGCGATAGCGGAGTGTCAGGAAACAAAACATTGGCTGACACACCGCTATCGCGAGCAGGCTCACTCCCACAGGGGATCTCAGTGTTCTGATGTTCAGGAGTTTTTATGCAACGCATCGACCACCCATTGCCCTGGAGCCACCTGGGCTCCGAACGCACCCTCAGCGTATTTCGTTACGGCACGGGCTCGCGCAAAGTCTACATCCAGGCCAGCCTTCACGCGGACGAACTGCCGGGCATGCGCACGGCGTGGGAGCTGAAAAAACGCCTGGCCGAACTCGAAGCCCAAGGTCAGTTGCAAGGCGTGATCGAGTTGGTTCCCGTGGCCAATCCCATCGGCCTGGACCAGCACCTGCAAGGCAGTCACATGGGCCGTTTCGAACTCGGCAGTGGCAAGAATTTCAACCGCTCGTTCGTTGAACTGAGCGCGCCGGTCGGTGAGCTGATCGGCGATCAGTTGGGCGCCGATGCCCAGGCCAACATCGCGTTGATTCGCCAGGCCATGGGCCAGGTTCTCGACGGTTTGCCTGCACC
This sequence comes from Pseudomonas sp. PDM03, assembly GCF_014852385.1. Taxonomy (NCBI): domain Bacteria; kingdom Pseudomonadati; phylum Pseudomonadota; class Gammaproteobacteria; order Pseudomonadales; family Pseudomonadaceae; genus Pseudomonas; species Pseudomonas sp. PDM03. Next base: position 167,761 of record NZ_JACVBM010000012.1, read on the forward strand.
GAAGTCGCAGCTGGAAGCCATGCATCGCTTGCTGCTGCGCCATGCCTGTGACGCCGACATCACCCTCGACCTGCATTGCGATTTCGAAGCGGCGATTCATATTTATGCGCTGCCGCAACACTGGTCGCAATGGAAGTCCCTGGCGGCTCGGCTGAAGGCAGGCGTTGCGCTGCTGTGCGAGGATTCCGGCGGCAGTTCTTTCGATGAATCCTGTTCTTCACCATGGTTGCGCCTGGCCAGGGCATTCCCCGAGGCGGCGATTCCACCGGCCAACCTGGCGACAACGCTGGAGCTGGGCAGCATGGGCGATACCCGGGTCGATCAGGCTCAGGCCAATTGCGAGGCCATTCTCGGCTTCCTTGCCGAACAGGGTTTTATCAAAGGCACCTGGCCGGCGGTACCGAGTGAATGCTGTGAAGGTATGCCGTTTGAAGGCACGGAATACCTGTTTGCGCCGCATCATGGCGTGGTCAGTTTCCTGCGCGAGGCGGGTGAATGGGTCGAGAAGGGCGATGCACTGTTTGAAGTGGTTGACCCGTTGAGCGACCGGGTGACCACTGTGCGCGCCGGTACCAGTGGTGTGTTGTTTGCGATTGATCGTGGGCGGTACACGCAACCGGGGACATGGCAGGCGAAAGTTGCGGGGCGTGAGCCGATCCGGGTCGGAAAACTGATCAACGACTAACGCCGCAACACTTGTAGGAGCCGGCTTGCTGGCGATTCAGACCACTCGGTGTGTCAGGCAGACCGCGTTGCCTGAATCGCCAGCAAGCCGGCTCCTACAGAGGGCGTGAGTTGCTTGAAAGAGATGTTAGGCTCAACCCCGAATCCTGCGCTCTGTAAAGGAAGGTTTATGTTGAAGGTTCTCGCTCTGCTGACACTCCTGGCGTCCGCCGCCGTCTACGCTGAAACCCCGCTGCACACCGATCTGCCGCTCAAATACCTGGAGCAGGCCAACCCCGAATCGGTCAATCAACCCCTGGTGATTTTCCTCCACGGCTACGGCAGTAACGAGCAGGACCTGTTCGGTATCAAGGATGAATTACCTGCCCGATACAACTACCTGTCGGTGCGCGCGCCGATGGTCATGGAGGAGGGCAGTTATCAGTGGTTTCGCAAGAAGGGAGAAGGTGCCTACAACGGCGAGACGGATGACCTGAAGGCCAGCGGCCCGGTGTTGCTGGATTTCGTCGCACAGGCTGCGAAGAAATATCACACAGCACCGAGCAAGGTTTTCCTGGTGGGCTTTAGCCAGGGCGCGATCATGTCTTACGAGGTCGCGTTGCGTCATCCCGAAGCCGTGGGCGGGATCGCGGCGTTGAGCGGGCGAATTTTGCCGGTGCTCAAGTCCGAGCTAAAGCCCGATGAAAGTCTTCAGAAACTGGCGATTTTCATCGGGCATGGCACGGCGGACAAACGCCTTCCCTTCAACGACGGCACCGAGGCGAACAGCCTGTTGCTGAGCCTGTCACTCAAGCCTGAATTTCATGCCTACCCAGGTGTTGGCCACAACATCAGTGCCGCCGAAATGCAGGATTTGAGCGCCTGGTTGCAGCGCCTCAACCCCTGAGCCTTACTTGCCGCTGACGATCTGTTTAACCAGCGCTTCGTGGCCGGCATTGTCGCTGAGACGGGAAATCACCTTTACCAGCGCCATGCGCGTGCCCGAGGCGGCCATCAGCGTGGTATCGAGGGTCTTGCCGCCGCCCTGGGTGGCGATGCTGTCGATCTCCCGCAGACCGAGGCCGGTGCCTTTCTGGGTCAGGCTTTTCTCACTGAGCTTGGTGAAATCCGGCAGCGCCTTGGCTTGTTGAGTGGCGAAGTCGGACGCCGTGGTATCGAGGAACTCACCGTCGTTGTCCTTGGCGTTGACGCCACCAGGAATGGTGTTTTCAGCGGCAATCACCACGGTTTTCGTGGTTGCATTGGTGTACATGGTGCCACTCGCACCGGTCGCGTCCGCCGGCAGCGGGTTGGCAACGAAGCCCTTGGGCAGGTTGAATTTGAATTTTCCGCCCAGCATCGAGACGTTCTGCGCGGGCGCTGCCTCTTTAGCCGCCTGTGCATTCAAAGCCCCCAGGCTGGCAGCCAGTGCCAGCAGCAGGGCAACGGCTTTTTTACTCAACAGTGACATTCAAAATCTCCAGGGTGGTCTCGCGGTGGGGGGCGATCATCCCATGGAGGTCGTGACGCATTCCAGTGTGGGCTAACGGGTGGTCGGGTTCTGCTGAGCGAAAAGCTTTTGAACCTCGCGTTTACGGCGAATCAACGTATTTACGAAGGCTTGTTTAACCGCGCTCAGCGTTACTTCATGAAAGCTACAACACCTTGCGTCGTTGCCTACAGGTACGTAAGAATCCGCCGGCTTGTGCGCTTTTGGGGTGGGTTCTATTGTTTTCCGGTCGCTGAAAACACAGTGATCGGGTTTGGTAGACCCTCAGCATCGACGCATAGCGTCACCTTGTTCGGCCCTTTCTCAGGGCTGCGTTTTATGGTGGCCATGCGCAGGGCTCCTTCGGGGGCGCCGGTTCCGATGCCCGGTCTACCAACCTTCGTATGGCCGCCACCCTCCGTTTGGTAGCGAGAGGATGATGGCTCCTTCTAAGTAGCGTCGGAGTTCCATCTATGCCCAAACCAACACCCAATCCCCCCAACCCGGACCTGTCCGCTCCAGCCCAAAGCGCTGGCCAAGAGAAGCTCGAAGAGACCATCAAGCTCGCCCTCGACTTTTACGCCAATCCTGCCGCGCACATTGCCCTGATCAACGCCACGCCAAGGCAACTCCACAGCATGTTCAGCGTCAACCCGGAACTCGATGTCCAGACCCTGCTCAGCCATGCGTGCGAGTCGCTGGCATCGGCCAATGTCATGGCCATGGACCTGGCGGATCATATGGAGGGGACCCGTCGCAATTCGCTGTTGGGCATTGCGCAGGTCATCATGCTTGGGGAGCTGGCGGTGAATCAGGCGCTGGATAAACTCGACGCCGCCGAGTAATAGGGATGCCCGTGGTGAGAGGCTGGCCCTCACCACGGGGATTACGCTGTTACACGTCGCGGCGCACCGGGTAGCTCTCGATTACGTCCAGAAACTCGATCCGACGGTCGCTGGCCAACAGCTCCGGCAACAGCTTTTCGTAGTCCTGGCGATACGGCTTGCTCAGGTGACGGGTGATGAAGTCTTCCTTGCTGCAGTTCCAGGTTTCATAGAGCACCAGAGTGTTCGGCTCGTCCTGCAACTGGTGGACCCAGGTGTTGACGAAGTCCGGCTCGGCCGACATCTGGTGCACCACGTCCAGCAGGCGCTCCTTTGTTTCGGCGAAGCGTTCCGGTTTGGCTGGCAGGTAAACGATAAACGCGACTTGATCACTCATTTCATCACCTTCGCACGTGGGGAATGGATTACTGCGCCTGGTTTTGCGGGAACAGATTGCGACGGGTTTCTTCGTCGAATTCCGCTTTCAGTACCAGCTTCTCTTTGAGGCCGTGAGCACGTACGGCTGCCGGGCGAGCGCTGATTTCATCGAACAGGCGCTTGACGTTCGGGTACGCCGCCAAACCGTTTTCGCCGAGGATGTACGGCGCGTAATTGGCCCAGCCCCACAGCGCCATGTCGGCGATGCTGTAGGTGTCGCCGGCCAGGTATTGATGGTCGGCCAGGCGCTGATCGAGCACGCGGTAATGACGTTCGACTTCCTTGAGGTAACGGTTTTTTGCGTAGGCCAGGTCTTCCGGTGCGTGGTGCAGGAAGTGCACCGCCTGACCCGAGAATGGCGACAGGCCGGTGGCGATGAACATCAGCCACGACAACAGTTCGGCCTGGCCGGCAACGGAGGTCGGCAGGAAGCGCTGATGTTTTTGCGCGAGGTGCAACAGGATCGCCTGGGAGTCGAACACGGTGGCGTCGCCATCGACCAGCGCTGGCACTTTGGCGTTCGGGTTGATCGCCAGAAAGGCTGGCTGGTGTTGCTCGCCCTTGAAGGTGTCGACGCCGATCAATTCGTACGGCGTTTGCAGTTCTTCAAGCAGCAGGGCGACTTTCATCGGGTTTGGCGAAGGGTGGAAAAAGAATTTCATGGTGTAGGCCTCAGTCAGTGGTTGGTCAGGAACTGAGGCTGATAGTGGGCGAAACCCGTTCGATTGACGTACGGGGTTGTTGTTCTACTCGTTCGAAATAGTTGAACGGGTTGTGGGCGTTGCCACCGGTTTGGCCAACAGGCGCCGGGTGACGCCGAGCATGGCGACCGACACCGCGACGCCCAGGCCAAAGGCCTTCAGGCCCATGCCCGGTAAGGTCAGCGCCAGGACCAGGCAGAACGCGCTGAATGAATACATGCCGGTGGCCGTGGCGCGCAACAAGGCGGCGGTAAACGCCGGGCCACGGGTTTGCTGGGAAAACACCGCCATCACGCTGCCCAGCACCGGGAACACCGCGAGCAGGCCGCTCCAGCGTTCGCCGACGGTGCTGGCGAGCCAGGTGACCGCGAGAGTGAGAAGGGCGCCGGCAATCATGCGCAGCAGTAATTTGTCGGACTTCGGTGCCGGGCCGGAGACGATCGGCTGCACCTTGGGAAACAGGTAAGGCGCCGCCAGCAGCGCGGTCGCGGCGGCGATCACCGAGAACACCAGGGACGGTGGAATCACCGACAGCACCACCGCCGCTGTGGCCCAGACCAGCAACGAAACCGTCAGCGCCCAAGGCCATCCCGCGCGTTGGGCGACCTGGGCGTAGGTTACGCAGAAGGCAATCATCGCGAACATCGCGGATAACGCGGCGGTCGCCGATTGCGCGGCAAACACTTCACCTTGTTCGATAGCGAGGAAGAACAGAATCGGCCCGACCACCACCGGCAACCCCGATAGCCAACCGGCGACACTCGGGCCCCAGCGTTTGCCCGCCAGGGAGATCAGTAAGAGAAAACCGGGAATGACCAGCAGTTTGAGCAGCAGCACGTAGGCGCCTCCGACCTTAGCGAAGCGGCAACGTTAGCATTGCGACAAGTAGATTGCTCTAAGGATTAGCTGTTTTTGTATACAAAGTTGAAAGCTTGTACAGCAACACTTTATGCGTATAAGTAACAGAACCCATACGCGCTGAATCGAGCCGATCATGACCCGACCACGATCACCTCTGCGGCATACCCTGTGGCTGTTTGTATTGCTGGGCAACCACGCGTTGGCCAACTGGCAGGAGTCTTTGCCTGGCGCCCAAATCGTTGGTACCGGCGAGTTCCGGATGTTCGGTTTCGATATCTACAACGCTCGTCTGTGGAGCGCCGCGCAGCCATTTGCGAGCGACCAGCCGTTCGCCCTGGAGCTGATTTATCAGCGCAGGATTTCCCGGGACGATCTGGTCCAGGCCAGCGTCGAAGAAATCAAACGACTGTCGGGCGCATCGGTGAGTGCCGGGCAACTCGCGGTATGGCAGGCGCAGATGCAGCAGGCGTTTGTCGATGTGCAGGCCGGGACCCGACTCATCGGGGTTTACTTGCCGGGGCAGGGCGCACGTTTTTTTGTCGGCCCGCAGTTGCAGTACGAGGTGACGGACCCGGTGTTCGCCCGGGCGTTTTTTGATATCTGGCTCGACCCGCGCACGAGCAATCCCGAGTTGCGGGAGCAGTTGTTGGGCATTGCCAAGCCCTGAACATCACCCGCCGTTGCTTTTGCTTTTGTAGGAGCAAGCTTGCTCGCGATAAACGATGACGCGGAACGTCTGGACCACCGAGGTGCTGCCATCGCGAGCAAGCTTGCTCCTACAAAAGCAAAGGCAAAGGCAAAGGCAAAGGCAAAGGCAACTGCGGCGATCTTTGCGTTTGTCGGTACACCGAAAAGCGCGAAACGTCTAAGCTGCGCCCTCCCGCCTGTTTTCTGGAATGTTTGCGTGAAATTCAGTTTGCCCAAAGTCGCCACTGCGCCGTTTTGTCCGCCGGAAGTGGCGGGCAGCGTTGCCGTTGACCCTCGCGCGTCATTTTTCAAACGTGTCCTGCGTTTCGCCGGCCCGGGCTTGCTGGTGTCCATCGGCTACATGGACCCGGGCAACTGGGCCACCGCCATCGAGGCCGGTTCGCGGTTTGGTTACAGCCTGTTGTTTGTGGTGTTGCTGGCGAGTCTGGCGGGGATGGTGGTGCAGTGTTTGTGCTCGCGCCTGGGCATTGCCACCGGGCGCGATCTGGCGCAGTTGTCCCGCGAACGCTACAGCACGCGGACCGCACGGACCCAATGGGTGCTGGCGGAGATCTCGATCATCGCCACCGACCTCGCCGAAGTGCTCGGCTGTGCGCTGGCGTTCCATCTGCTGTTGGGCTGTTCGCTGAGCGTCGGCATCGCCCTCACAGCGTTCGATACGCTGCTGGTGCTGGCCCTGCAGAACCGTGGCTTCCGTCGACTGGAAGCGATCATGCTGGTGCTGGTGAGCACCATCGGTGTGTGTTTCTTCGTTGAATTGTTGTTGATCAAGCCTTACTGGCCGGACGTCGCGCGGGGTTTCACGCCGTCACTGTCGGCCATCGGCGATGCGGCGCCGCTGTACCTGGCCATCGGGATTCTCGGGGCCACGGTCATGCCGCATAACTTGTACCTACACACCTCGATCGTACAGACCCGGATGATCGGCAAGGACCTGGCCAGCAAGCAGGACGCGGTGAAACTGGCGCGCATCGACACCATCGGCTCCCTGGCGCTGGCGCTGCTGGTGAACGCGGCGATCCTGATCCTCGCGGCCGCGGCCTTCCACAAGACCGGGCACACCGATGTGGTGGACATTCAGGACGCCTATCACTTGCTCGACCCGCTGGTGGGCGGCGCGTTGGCCAGCGTGCTGTTCGGCGTCGCGTTGCTGGCGTCCGGTCAGAGTTCGACGTTCACCGGCACCATCGCCGGACAAGTGATCATGGAGGGTTACCTCAACCTGCGGATTCCCTGCTGGCAGCGGCGGTTGATTACCCGGGGGCTGGCGTTGATCCCGGCGTTTATCGGTGTGTGGCTGATGGGGGATAACGCGATTGGCAAGCTGCTGGTGTTGAGTCAGGTGGTGCTGAGTTTGCAGTTGCCGTTTGCGTTGTATCCGTTGATTCGCATGACCAACGATCACAAGTTGATGGGGCCGTTTGTGAATCGATTGCCGACGCGGATGTTGGCGTGGGGGTTGTTTGCGGTGATCAGTGGGGCGAATAGTTGGTTGATCTTTCAGTTTTTTGGGTGACAGGTCTAGCCTCATCGCCAGCAAGCTGGCTCCTACAGGTTCACCATGTCCTTGTAGGAGCCGGCTTGCCGGCGATGAATGATGACGCGGTCTATCGCTGAAACGCCTCAACCACAAAATCGATAAACACCCGGGTCTTGGCCGGCATCAGCGTCCGGCTTGGGTAATACAGCGAGATCGGCCCCGCATCGGCGTGCCAGTCCGGCAGCAGGCGCACCAGTTCCCCGCGCTCGATGTTCGCTGCCACATCCGGCAATACCAGCAGCGTCACCCCCAGGCCCAGGAGCGCTGCCTCACGCATGGCGGCAGGGTCGTTGAGCACGATGTTTTCGTTCAGACCGGCGCTCTCTTCATGGCCCGCTCGATCGTGCATCACCCAATGACGAATCCGCCCGGTGCGAATGCCGCGCATCACAATGCCGGTGTGTCCGATCAGGTCGGCCGGCGTGCGCGGCAGCGTGCGTCCTGCCAGGTAGGCCGGTGAGGCCACCGCGACGATATCCGCCGCCGCCAATGTCCGTGAGATGACCCCAGGCGTGAGTTCGAAGCCGCCGCCGATGGCCGCGTCATAACCTTCAGCAATCAAATCCACCTGGCGATTTTCGAAGTGCCATTCCGGGCGAATCAACGGATAACGCGCCAGGAACTGCGGCAACAACGGCAACACATGACCGATGCCAAACGTCGGCGCCAGGCTGACCTTGAGCACACCTGCCGGCTCCCCGCGATCACTGCTCACGGCACTGATCGCCGCTTGCAACGCCTCCAGGTTGCCGCCGATGCCGGCCAGAAAACCCTCACCGGCTTCAGTGAGCGACAGCTTGCGGGTCGAACGCTGGAACAACCGCACACCCATATTGCGCTCCAGCATCGCCACGTTGCGGCTGACCGCGGCAGGTGTCAGCGCCAGCAAACGTGCCGCCGCGGAAAAACTGCCCGTTTCAGCGCTGCGTACAAAAGATTCGAGGTTGGCGAGGGTTTCCACGTCTGGCACCTGCTATGAATGCTTGAAAATCATTCAAGTCATTACCCGCTAATCAAGGGCTAATGACAAGCGCAGTATTCACGCCAACGACAACCCCTTGGAGTGAATCACCATGAGTACTATCGGCATCATCGGCGCTGGCGCCATTGGTTCAGCGTTTGCCAGAGCCTTGTCCCGTCAGGGCATCGAAGTCGTCATCGCCAACAGTCGTGGACCTGAAACGCTGTCATCGCTGGTGGCAGAACTCGGCCCGACGGCGCGCGCCGGCACCCGTGAAGAAGCGGCCGCCCAGCCAATCGTTCTGGTGGCGGTCAACTGGTCGAAGTTACCGACCGCACTCGCTGGTTTGGCCGATTTCGGCGGGCGGATCGTGATCGACGCCAATAACTCGATTGAGGCGCCGTCGTTCAAGGCGGTGGATTTGCAGGGCCGTACGTCCAGCGAAGTGTTCGCCGAATGGGTGCCGGGGGCGAGGGTGGTGAAGGCGTTCAATCACCTGGCGGCGCGCTTGCTGGAGAGTGATCCGGCGGCGGAGGGCGGTCGGCGGGTGCTGTTTGTGTCGGGCGATGATGCCGAGGCGAAAGCTCAGGTGGTTGCGTTGACCGAGCGCTTGGGCTTCTTCGGGATTGATCTTGGGGAGTTGAGTGTCGGCGCGCGGTTGGCGCAGTTTCCGGGTGGGCCGTTGCCAGTGTTGAACCTCGTGAAGTTCGCCTGACACGGTTTGCGGCAATAAACGCAAATCCTGTAGGAGCCGGCTTGCTGCGGGCGGCGTTCCGACGATAGCGGTGCATCATCAACGAATATGTTGCCTGACACACCGCGATCGCCAGCAAGCCGGCTCCTACAGGGGTGTTGCCGGATGGCGCGGATCTTCGTGGGTCCCCGCGCCGACCGTTGAACGCGTTAAGCCCGTTCGATCGCCAGTGCCACGCCCTGACCACCACCGATGCACAGGGTGGCGAGGCCTTTCTTGGCGTCGCGCTTGATCATTTCATGCAGCAAAGTCACCAGCACACGGCAACCCGACGCACCGATCGGGTGACCGAGGGCGATGGCGCCGCCGTTGACGTTGACCTTGTTCAAGTCCCATTCCAGGTCCTTGGCCACCGCCAGGGATTGCGCGGCGAAGGCTTCGTTGGCTTCGATCAGGTCCAGTTGGTCGATGGACCAGCCGGCTTTGCTCAGGCAACGGCGAGTGGCCGAGACCGGGCCGATGCCCATGATCGCCGGGTCCACGCCCGCGTTGGCGTAAGCCGCGATTTTTGCCAGCACCGGTAGGCCCAAGGCTTTGGCTTTTTCTGCGCTCATCAGAATCACGGCGGCGGCGCCATCGTTCAGCGACGAGGCGTTACCGGCAGTCACCGAACCGTCCTTCTTGAAGGCCGGTTTCAGTTTGCCCAGGGCTTCGGCGGTGGTGCCGGCGCGAGGTTGTTCGTCGGTGGCGAAGGACAGCGGATCGCCCTTGCGCTGCGGAATCAGGATCGGCGTGATTTCATCGGCAAAACGCCCGGCTTCGATGGCGGCCGTGGCTTTCTGCTGCGAGGCCGCAGCGAAGGCGTCCTGTTGCTCGCGGGTCAGGCTGTACTTTTCAGCCAGGTTTTCGGCGGTGATGCCCATGTGGTAATCGTTGAACGCATCCCACAGGCCGTCGCTGATCATGGTGTCGACGATTTGCGCGTGACCCATGCGCAGACCGGTGCGCGCACCGGGCATGACGTAGTTGGACAGGCTCATGTTTTCCTGGCCGCCGGCAATGATCACGTCGGCGTCGCCGCAGCGAATCGCCTGGGTGGCCAGGTGCAGGGCCTTGAGGCCCGAGCCGCAGACCTTGTTCAGGGTCATGGCCGGCACGGTGAACGGCAGGCCCGCCTTGATCGCGGACTGACGCGCAGGGTTTTGCCCGGCGCCGGCGGTCAACACCTGGCCCATGATCACTTCATCGACTTCCGCCGGGTTCAGGCCGGTTTGCGTCAGCAACTGACGGATCACCGCAGCACCGAGGTCTACGGCGGACACATTGGCCAGCGAGCCCTGGAAGCTGCCGATGGCAGTACGGGTGGCGGCGACAATGACGACTTCTTGCATGGAATGATTCCTCACTGGGCAGCGAACTGCATTTCCGGAACGTGGTCCGGCACGATCAGTTTACCGGCAGTCTTGGCGACGATCTCTTCGACGCTGACGCCCGGCGCACGCTCTTTGAGAATGAACGCGCCGTTTTCGATTTCAAGATACGCAAGGTCAGTCAGTACGCGCTTGATGCAACCGGCACCGGTCAGCGGCAGGCTGCATTGGGACAACAGCTTGGACTCACCGTCCTTGGACGCGTGGGTCATGATGACGATGATGTTGTCGGCGCCGGCCACCAGGTCCATCGCGCCGCCCATGCCCTTGACCAGCTTGCCGGGGATCATCCACGAGGCGATGTTGCCTTGCACATCGACTTCAAAGGCGCCCAGCACGGTCAGGTCGACATGACCCCCGCGAATCATCGCGAAGGACTCGGCCGAGGAAAAGATCGACGCGCCGGTACGCGCAGTCACGGTTTGCTTGCCGGCGTTGATCATGTCGGCATCGATGGTTTCTTCAGTAGGAAAAGGACCCATGCCGAGCAGGCCGTTTTCCGACTGCAGCATGACTTCCATGCCTTCGGGAATGTAGTTGGCGACCAGGGTCGGAATGCCGATGCCCAGGTTCACGTAGAAGCCGTCCTGCATTTCGCGGGCGACGCGTTGAGCCATTTGTTCGCGGGAAAGTGCCATTGTTGTTATTCCTTCATTCGGTCCGGGGGCAGGGGATCACTTACGCACGGTGCGCTGTTCGATGCGCTTCTCGAACGTGCCGCAAATGACCCGGTCGACGTAGATGCCAGGGGTGTGGATCTGCGCCGGGTCCAGCTCGCCGGGTTCGACGATTTCTTCGACTTCGACCACGGTGATCTTGCCGGCGGTGGCGGCCAGCGGGTTGAAGTTCTGGGCGGTGTGGCGGTAGATGACGTTGCCGAAATGGTCGGCTTTCCAGCCTTTGACGATGGCGAAGTCACCGGTGATGGATTCTTCCATCAGGTACTTGCGACCGTGGAATTCGCGCACTTCCTTGCCTTCGGCGACCGGGGTGCCGACGCCAGTAGCCGTGAAGAATGCCGGGATGCCAGCGCCGCCTGCGCGCATTTTTTCGGCGAGGGTGCCTTGAGGTGTCAGGACGACTTCGATTTCGCCTTTCAGCAGTTGGTCTTCGAACAGCTTGTTTTCGCCAACGTAGGAGGCCACTACTTTTTTGATCTGCCGGTCTTCCAGCAACACGCCAAGACCGAAACCGTCGACGCCGCAGTTGTTGGAAACCACGGTCAGGTCACGGGTGCCTTTGCGCTTGATCTCGGCGATCAGGTTTTCCGGAATGCCGCACAGGCCGAAGCCGCCAGCGATTACCGTCATGCCGTCTTCAAGACCTGCCAGAGCTTCCTCGTAGGAACTCACGCGCTTGTCGAAACCTGCCATATGCACCTCTTTTATTCTTTGTGGGCGGCTGGCTAGCCGTATGGGATGGAGTGTCGCGCTGGAGGATTTATTTGTTAAGTTGATTTTTAAGGTTGATTGATAGATAAAACTCACCAATAAATCCTGTAGGAGCATGGCTTGCCTGCGATGACGATCTCCAGGACGCCATCGCAGGCAAGCCATGCTCCTACAGAAAGCACCTGCGCTCATTACTGGAGCAGTTAGCCTATGACAGTCAAGCAGATCCGCGCCTTTCTGGCCGTGGCCCAGAGTCTGAGTTTTGCCGTCGCCTGCGAACGATTGCACCTGTCGCAATCGGCGTTGAGCCTGACCATCAAGGCGCTGGAGGAGGGCCTGGGCGGGCGGTTGTTTACCCGCAACACGCGTAACGTGGCGCTGACGCCCGAGGGTGAATCGCTGGTGCCGTTGGCCCGTCGGTTGATCGCGGACTGGGACAATGTCGAGGACGAACTGCGCCAGCGTTTTACCCTGCAGCGCGGGCGCGTGACGCTGGCGGCGATGCCGTCGTTTGCCGGCAACCTGTTGCCGCCGATCCTCAAGACGTTCCGCGCGCGCTATCCCAAGGTCAACGTCACGGTGAATGACGTGATCAACGAGCAGGTGCTGGAAATGGTGCGCGATCGGCAGGTCGAGTTGGGCGTAGCGTTTGAACCGACGCAAAGTTCGTCGCTGCAATTCACGCCGTTGTACCGGGACCGGTTTGTGGCGGTGGTGCCGTTCGATTCGCCTTTTTCAGAGCGCGAAGACATTGATTGGCAGACGTTGCTTGAAGAGCCTTTCATTACCTTGCAGCGACCGTCGACAGTGCGGGTGATGCTGGAGGAGCACTTGCAAACGCGGGGGATGAAGTTGCCGGTGGAGTTTGAAAGCCATCAGTTGGCGACAGTCGGGAGAATGGTCGCCAGTGGCCTGGGGGTGAGCGCGGTGCCGGCGTTGTGTGCCGGGCAGATGCGCGAGTTGGGCGCACGGTGCATTACCCTGCGTGACCCGGTGGTGGAACGGGCGATCGGGGTGTTGACCAAGCCTGGGGTGGAGTTGTCGGCTGCGGCGCAGGCGTTGTTCGATATTCTCAAGGAAGAACACTTCGACCAACGCCTTGCCCTGTGAAACCGCGCGGTTCTACTTTTTAGCGGTCGACAACGGTGGGGTTCGAGGCGGGATCAGGCGTTTGGTCCCCGTCGATTCGAATGCCGAGGCGAAGCGCAGCAGCGTCGAATCGTCGTAGGCGCGACCGGCAAACGTCAGGCCGACGGGCATGCCGATGTCCGGCATCACGCCCATCGGCACGGTGACCGTTGGTACACCCAAATGCCGGATGGCGAGGTTGCCGTTGGCCACCCAGATGCCGTTGCTCCAGGCGATGTCCGCAGAGGCCGGGTCGACATCGGCATTCGCCGGCGCAACGTCGGCCACTGTCGGGAACAGCACCGCATCGAGCCCCAGCCGATCCATCCAGTCCTCCAGGTCGATTCGACGGGTTTTTTCCAGCCCGCGCAAGCCATCAGGCACTGTGGAAATCTGATCCCACGGAGTGATGCCGCGCTCGGCCATCCGCACGTATTCGTCCATGCCGGCGACCAGGTCGCCCTCGCGGTTGGGCAGGGTTCCCGGGTCGTGCGGGAAAATCAGCGGCCCGTCGACATCGACCAGACGGTTCAATTTCGGGTCGCCGTTGGCCTGCAGGAAATCATCGAATGCCCAGGCCGTCAGGTCCCACAACTCATGGTGCAGGAACTCTTTCGACACCAGGCCTCGGGTAAACACCGTCGGCGCACCCGGACGATCACCCTCGCAATTGGAGACCAGCGGGAAGTCGACTTCAATCACTTCGGCACCCGCCGCTTCAAGTGCCTTGCGGGCCTCTTCCCAGAGCCCGATCACCGATGGACGCGTGTTGATGCGCTGTCCCGTCGGCCCACCGATACCCGGTGCGTCGCTCGTGCCCGCGTCGGGATCGGCGTTGATGTACATGCGCGGAACGCCGAGGCGTTTGCCGGCCAGTGCATCGGTGTTCGCCGCAAGTTCGGCATAGGACGCCGGGCGCACCGAGGCGACGCTCGGAATTGGCACCCCGGGTTGCAGCCGCCACAGATCGCCACGGGTGTCGGGATCTTCCGCCACCACCACGTCGAGCACTTCAAGCAGGTCGGCCATGGTTCTGGCGAAGGGCACGACGACGTCCATGGTCGGCGTCAGCGGCCAGTTGCCGCGCACCGAGATCACCCCGCGCGACGGCGTGTAGGCGCACAAACCGTTGTTCGAGGCCGGACCGCGACCGCTCGACCAGGTTTCTTCCGCGAGACCGAAGGCCGCGAAACTGGCGGCGGTCGCCGTCCCGGCGCCGTTCGACGAACCCGAGGCGAAAGGGGCGGTGAGGTAGTCAGCGTTGTACGGGCTTTCGGCCCGGCCATAGACCCCGCGCTGCATGCCACCGTTCGCCATCGGCGGCATGTTGGTTTTGCCCAGGCAGATCGCACCCGTGGCGCGAAGCCGTTCGATGGTGAACGCATCGCGATACGCAATCAGGTGGGCGAAAGCGGGGCTGCCAGAGGCGGCGGTCAACCCTTTGACCAGATAACTGTCTTTGGCGGTATAGGGAATGCCATCGAGCGGCCCCAGCGTTTGACCTTTGGCCCGACGGGCATCGGAGGCCCGCGCTTCATTGAGCGCCTCGGGATTGCGCACCACCACGGCGTTGAGCGCGGTGGCGGTGTCCGGGCCATCGTAGGCATCGATCCGGGCCAGGTAAGCCTGCACCAGTTCGACGGCGGTGGTCTGCCCGGATTCGAGCGCCGCGCGCAGTTCGGCAATGGACACTTCAGTGACTTCGATCATGCGCTTACCACCGGCTGCTGAGGGGTGACGGGTTGAATGTTTCCATCACGCGGGAGCGTTGGCTCAGGGGCATCACTTTTCTCAAAATGGGTTCTCATATCCGTTCTCGTTGCACTGCATTACGCGACAGCGTGCTATTTAACACCAAGTTGGGCCAGATAGAGTTGTCGATACGCGTCAACCAGTTGATCCAGGGTGAAAGCGCGATTGCGGCCACTGGGGTTGGGCAAGACCCAGACCGAGGCGTTACCGAACGTTTGCGACTGAAGCCCCCAGGCCACGTTGCGCTGGCCGGATAACGCGCCATAGGCGGCCTTGCCGAGAAAAGCCACAAAGCGTGGCGCATAGTGCGCGATCTTCTGTTCAAACTGCGCAGCGGCGGCGATGAATTCATCCACCGACAACTGATCCGCGCGCGCCGTTGGCCGCTCCACCACGGCCGTTAATCCACAGTGATACTGCACGATTGTCCGGTCATCTTCCGGGCGAACTTCCTGCGGCGTAAAGCCGGCCAGATGAAGGGTGCGCCAGAAGCGATTGCTGCGCCCCGCAAAATGATGCCCTTGGGCGGCGGCCATCATGCCGGGGTTAATGCCGCAAAAAACCACCGCCAGATGCTTTGCCAGCCTGTCTTCGAGTCTGTTGCCCGTCATGACACCGCTCAACCGCAGATCACGTTGATCGCATTGCGTGCGATCTCGGTCAGTTCCACCCGGGATTTGCCCGCCCGCGCACGGATGGAAATGCTGTGCAGCAGGGAGGAGGCGAGCACGGCGAGGGCCGCAGCGTCGACATCGTCCTTGAGCTCTCCTTTATCAATGGCCACGCGCAGACGCGCTTCCAGGTCGGCATCCAGTCGGCTGAGTCGATCCGAAAGCACCTCGCGAATTTCCGGATCTTCGACGGCTTCAGTGGTTGCGGTGCCAATCGCAAAGCAGCCACGGGGTTGGCCGTCACCCGAGAAGTAAATCGACAACTGCCCCTTGTAAAACTGCGTCAACGCCTGGCGCAACGTCAGCTCTTCGCTGGTCAGCGCCTCGTGCATGGACGCGGCAGCGAACTCCCAATACTGCTCAAGCGCTTTGATATAGAGCGCGTGCTTGTCACCGAATGCGGCGTACAGGCTCGGCCGGTTCATCCCGGCTGCGCTGGCGATGCTGTCCAGAGATGCACCGGAATAGCCGGTGTTCCAAAACACACCAAGCGCTTGTTGCAAGGCGGTCTGCGGGTCATAGGCGCGAGGACGGCCGCGTCCTTTGCTCTCGGTAGTTTTATTTTGTTCCATGTCGTACAAAATCCTTGAGTCGGGGGGTGGCGTGGCTATATTCTTACACCATCGCACAAAATTAAGGAATCAGAAATTCCTTGCTTGCGGGTTTGTTGTAGCGGAGCTCGATCGGGGTATTGCGGCTACGAAACAGGTGCGGCGGAGCGATCCTCCCGACCGCACACGGTAAGGCGCTGTTCCAGTGGGTGTTAGCCCGATTTCCCGGTTAAAGGTGTATTCGATCATGACTAAACAGTTCGATCTCTCAGCGACACAGACCCTCGGGCATCCCGGTCCGAACCCGGCTGACGCGCCCGTGAAGAAACCGCTCAAAGCGCAACTGCGGCCCCTGCTGATGGTCGGTGTGCCGCTGCTTTTCGCCGCGTTTGGCTACGCACGCTATCAGGCGGGCGAGCCCTTTGTTTCGACCGACAACGCCTACGCCCGGGTGGCCAAGGCCTCGATCAATGCACGTGTTTCCGGACAGGTCGTCGAGATTGCGGTTCAGGACAATCAGCCTGTGCGCAAAGGCCAGGTGCTGTTCCGCATCAACCCGGAGCCGTTTCAGATCGCGGTCAACCGTGCAGAAGCACAGTTGAGCGTCGCGCGGCTGCGCATCGATGGGCTCAAGGCCAGTTACCGGCAGCAGCAGGCCGAGTTGCAGTCCGCCAGAGAGTCGGCGGATTTCGACCAGAAAGAGTTCGCCCGCAAGAAAGCGCTGGTCGCCTCCGAGTTTGTCTCGCGGGCCGTTTACGAGCGGGCGGACACTGATCTGAAAGTGGCACGGCAGCGCATTGCGTCGATCGAACAACAGATCGCCAGCACCGTCGTCGCGCTCAGCGGCAACCCGAACATCGACGCGGACAGTCACCCGACGGTGCGCGAGGCCAGGGCTCAACTGGACGAGGCGCAGCTCTACCTCGGGTATGCGACGGTGTACGCGCCGGACGATGGCATCGTTACCAAGGTTGACGACTTGCAGGTGGGCAACTTCGTCAACAACGGCGCGCCAGCCTTTGCGCTGCTGTCCGATCGCGAGATCTGGGTCGAGGCCAACTTCCGCGAGACGCAGGTCACCCATATGCGCCCCGGGCAGGCAGCGACCATCAGCATCGATACCTATCCCGATCACGTGTTCAAGGCCCACGTCACCAGCATGAGCCCGGGGGCCGGCTCGGACTTCGCCCTGCTGCCGCCAGAAAACGCGACCGGCAACTGGGTCAAGGTGGTGCAGCGCGTTCCGGTGCGCCTCGAACTCGATGAAGCAGATCCTGCCCTGGCGCTGTTCTCGGGCACCAGCGCCACGGTCAAGGTCGATACCGGCTATCGCACGCCGTGGTGGCATCCGCTCAAAGCATTGTTGACTGCGGGTGGCGCCTGATGAACAGCCAACAGAGTGGACACCCGGTGGGAGAGGGCGCGCATGCGCTGAGGTTAGCGGCGCTGCTGGCGACGTACATGCAGTCGGCGAACCTGCCTGTTCCGAACGCGGTACTCAGGTTGATTCAGGGCAGCCTGTCGATGACCGACGATCAGGCGGGCTGGATCTTCACCTCGTACCTTGCAGCAAGCGCCATCACCCTGCCGGTCGCGCAATGGCTCGCCGGGCGTTATGGCTTGAAGCGTGTTTATCTGACCGCGCTGGCCTTTTTTGCCCTTGGCTTGCTGCTTGCGACGCTGGCCACGACGCCGCTGGAATTCGTCGGCGCGCGGATCATCCAGGGGCTCGCGAGTGGCGTGCTTGCGCCGTTGTCGATGGCGATTTCGATGGAGACCTTGGCCCTCGAGAAGCGTGCGAAGTTTGGCGCGACGTGGACCGCCATCGTGCTGTTCGGCATCGTCAGCGGGCCGAGCATCGGTGGTTGGGTCGGCGAACACTTCGACTGGCGGCCGATCTTCTACATCAGCCTGCCGTTGTCGGCGTACATCTTCCTGGTCATGGCGCTTTTGCTGAAGGAGAAGAAGGCCGAACAGCGGCCGTCATTCGACTTCTTTGGCTTCGGCACTTTCACGCTGGGTTTGATCAGCCTGCAAATGCTGCTCGACCGTGGTGAACGCCTGGACTGGTTTGCCTCGACCGAGATCTGCCTCGAAGCGCTAGGCTGTGCACTGGGGTTCTATCTGTTTGCGGTGCATGTGCTGACGGCGAAGGTGCATTTTCTCAACAAGCGTTTGTTCGACGACCGCAATTTTGTGCTGTCGACGGTCATCTTTTTCGCTGTGGGTTTCGTGCTGTTGTCGACCATGGCGCTGACCTCGCCGATGCTCGACGAAATTCTCGGCTACCCGCCAGATACCACGGGATTCCTGACGATTCCGCGTGGCGTCGGACTGGTCGGCGCGTTCCTGCTGATGGGGCGTGTTCCCGAGCGCTTCGACCGCCGCGGGTTCGTGGCGGCAGGCGTCGCCCTGGTGGTCTATGCCAACTGGCTGATGCTCGGTTATTCGCCGTTGATGGACGAGTGGCCGGTGGCGGTGGCCGGTGCGGTTCAGGGCATTGGCATCGGCGTCTTGATGCCGTCGCTGACCAAGGTTGCGTTCAGCACGCTAGACCCCGCGTTGCGTCCGGAAGGCACCGGTTTGTTCAATCTGTCACGGGTGTACGGCAGCACTTTGGGCGTTGCGATTGTGCAGTTGTTTTTCTTCAACAACACGCAAGCGATGCACTCGGCGCTGGTCAGCAACCTGACGCCCTATCGCGCCGCTGCGCTTTCCGTGCCGACGTCCTTGCAAGCCCTGGAAGGGCTCAACGAAATGATCACGGGTCAGGCGGCTTTTATCGCGCTGATCGGTCAATTCAAGATTTTGCTGGTGGTGATGCTGGTGGTGAGTCCACTGGTGGTTTTCCTTCGCAAGCCGGCTGCGGCCAACTAGTTTTCGTGGAGTGTGCCAAATGAAATCCCATGCGCTCGCAATCAATGGGCAGACGTTCAAAACCACGTTCGGCGCGGCGGCAGTGCTGGTGTTCCTGACCGCCTGTACCGTCGGCCCCGACTACCAAATGCCTGCGCCGAGCCAGTCGCAGCACTACGATCAACAGGCCGAACAGCGTCTTGGTCAGCGTGGCAACAAGCAAATTGATCTGGGGCAGAAGGTCCGCGGTGACTGGTGGACGACGTTCCGTTCGCAGAAGCTCGACACGGTGGTGCGTCGGGCCATTGCGGGCAATCTTGAACTGGTGGCGGCGGATGCAACCCTTCGCCAGGCGGCGTCCTCGGTAACGGCGGCGGAAGGTGCGTTGTACCCGCAAGTCGATTTTGGCGCCCAGGCGGGCCGTCAACGGGTTCATAACGCCCAAGAGCCGGCCGTCTCCAACTTCTATGCGATCGGGCCACGGGTCGGTTTTGACCTGGACGCGTTCGGCGGCAACAAGCGCTTGGTGGAGCAACAGGAAGCGTTTGCCGATCTGCAAAAACATCGCTACGAAGCGGCGTACCTGACCCTGACCGGTAACGTCGCCAGTCAGGCGTTGCTGGTGGCGTCGGCGAATGCGCAGATGCAAGCCGTCGAGAAGCTGCTGGCCAACGACGCGAAAAACCTCGACCTCGTGCGCATGGCCCACGCCAATGGCAGCACCACGCAGATCGATGTTTCGCTGGCCGAAACCCGGCTCGCTCAAGACCGCACGTTGTTGCCGCCCCTGGCTCAGCAGCGCGACTCGGCTCGCCACGCGCTTTCGATTCTGACGGGTAAAGGCCCGGGCGACTGGATCGCGCCGGACTTCGACCTGGCCGAGTTTGTATTGCCGGCCAACGTGCCTGTCAGCTTGCCTTCTGAAATGGCCCACGACCGGCCGGATGTGCGCCAGGCAGAAGCAGAACTGCACATGGCCAGCGCTGCCGTCGGCGTCGCGACCGCGAACCTTTATCCCCACGTCACGTTGTCCGCGTCGCTGGCACAGGCCGCTTCGGGCAATGGCGGCGCCGCACTCTGGGGCTTCGCGGCAGGGCTGGCGGGGCCGATCTTTGATGGTGGAACGCTCAAGGCTGAACGTCAGGCTGCCATCGACGGCTACAACGCGACGCTCGCCGGATACCAGCAAACCGTGATCAGTTCGTTCGGCCAGGTCGCCGACACGTTGCAAGCCATCAACCATGACGCCGAGGAAAACCTCGCCCAGGAAGACGCATTGCGCGCGGCCGAAACCAGTTTGCGCTTGAACCAGCAAGCCTATGCGCAAGGCGAAAACAGCATTCTCCAGGTGCTGGAAGCGGAGCGCGCTTATCAGCAAGCGTTGCTGGGCCGAATCCGGATCAGGACGGCGCAATACCTCGACACGGTGCGCCTGTACGTCGCGCTCGGCGGTAATTCCGTTGGCGCATTCGAGCAACGGGTGGCCACACGCGAAGCACAGAACCCTGCGTATCAATAGCGGCTGCGGCCCCGACAATTGGAGTAAAGAGATGCCTTACGAAGCCTTTCACGATGCACTTCGCGATCAGCGTTTTGCGCTCAACCATGGCGCGGGTGAAATGCCGGCGGTTGGGTTCGGCACGCTGTTTCGAGATCTTGCGGTCACCACGCAAGCGGTCAAGGAGGCTCTGCACGCGGGCTTTCGTCATTTCGATTGTGCAGAACGCTATCGAAATGAAGAACAGGTCGGCGTTGCCCTGCAAGAGGTGATGGCGAGCGGAACAATCCGCCGCGAAGACCTGTTCATCACCACCAAACTGTGGAACACCAACCATCGCCCCGAGCGGGTTCAACCGGCGTTCGAGGCCAGTTGTCGACGGCTGCAAGTGGACTACATCGACTGCTACCTGATCCATACGCCGTTTGCCTTTCAACCCGGTGAAAACCAGGACCCGAGGGATGAGCAAGGCAACGTCATCTACGATTCAGGGGTCACGTTGATCGAGACATGGAGGGCACTTGAGCGTCTGGTGGATGAAGGTCGGTGCAAGTCCATCGGCTTGTCGGACATCACGTTGCCGGCGTTGCAGGCGATTGTCGCCGAGGCGCGGATCAAGCCTGCCGTCGTGCAAGTCGAGTCCCATCCTTATTTGCCGGAATGGGAACTGCTTGAGTTTTGTCAGCAACATGGAATTATCGTCCTGGCGTTTGCACCACTCGGCCATGGCATGGAGCCCAACGTGCTGGAGGATTCGGTGATTACCGGGATCGCCCGGCGCGTGCAGAAGACCCCGGCGCAAGTGGCGCTGGCCTGGTCGGTGCAGCGGGGCGTGGCGTTTCTGACCACGTCGGCGACACCGAGCCACATCCGGGAAAACTTCGATCTGTCCACGCTGCCACACCGGGCGATGCTTGAAATCAAGGAAGAGATCACCACTCGGGTACGGTTCAACTCGGTGGTGGAAACCGGTGTTCCCGGGTTTATTGCGCGCAAGAAGTAATCCGATTCGAGAGGGCGGCTTTCTGTAAGGCCGCCCTTTTTATCCAGACCCTTGAGGCCTAGCGATGGACATTTTCCAGACCATGCGTTTTTTCGTGGCTGTCGCCCAAACCGGCAGTTTTACGGCGGCGGCGCAGATACTGGACACCACCACGACCAACGTTTCCAAAGCGGTGACCAGTCTGGAAGCCCGGCTTCAAACACGCCTGATCAACCGGACCACTCGACGCCTGGCATTGACTGAAGCCGGTGTGCGCTACTTGCAGCGCTGCGAGAAAATTCTTGAAGAGGTGCGTGAAGCCGATGAGGAAGCAGGAACCGCTCACATCACGCCGGTGGGCCGGCTGAAGATTCACGCGATGTCGGCCATCGGTAACCATTACGTGATCGATGCGATTGCCAAGTACCGAGAGACTCACCCCTCGGTGATGTTTGATCTGACCCTGACCAATCGGCTGCCCGATTTGCTGGAGGAGGGGTATGACATGTCGATCGTGTTAGCGCGGGACCTGCCCGATTCCGGGTTTGTCGCGCAAAGGCTGGGCATCACTTACAGCATCCTCTGCGCTTCGCCGGCGTACTTGAAGAAACGCGGGCACCCTGATTCTCCAGGGGCGCTTGGCGCACATGATTGTCTGCGGATTGTGAATACGGTCATGCCGGTTGAAAACTGGGCATTCGAGGGGCCGGATGGCGTGGAGACGGTGAACGTTCCGATCTCTCCCTTTCACGTCAACACCGCCGATGCGATGACGGTCGCGATCAAGAATGGAATGGGCATCGGTATTCAACCTATTGCGTCTGCCGTGGACGGACTGAGAGCCGGCACGTTAGTGCGGGTGTTGCCGGATTATCATTTCGAGGAATTCAACTTGTTTGCCATCTACCCGTCACGAAAGTTCGTGGATGCGAAGATCAAGACATGGGTGGAGTTTCTGAAAGACTACATTCCGGGTCTGTTGGCCTCCGATGAGGACATTGTCGGCTCGCCAGCAAAACCCTGACAGGCGCGGCAGGCATGGAGTGTCGACCCTCCATCGTCCGCACGCTACTCAACCGTTCGAGCAGCCTGTGCCCATGACTTGATATTGCAGGATATGCCGTTGACCGTGAGAGTCTTCATACGTCATTTGGGCCGGCACCGGTGCGCATTCGTTCGCGATGTCCGACACCGTAATGATCTTCTGAATATCGAGCTTCATTCCGTAGGTGTAACTTTCAACCGGTACCTGGCCGGCTTCTGCATTGGCATGGCTTTCGTCTGCAAAGGCCTGTGCGGTTAAACTTCCAAGAGCAAGGAACAGCGCTGCTTTTAAAACGTTCATGGTATTCACCTTGGCATCGACTATTTCGGGGTTGTTGCCTGGCGAGCAAGTTGCTGGCAACTTCAATGGCTCGCTGGGTTGAGTCGATGCTAGGTGTTTATGGCTTGGCCATATATTGGGCGACCGGACAAACACTGTTGTCGGATTTCGCATGAATCCTGAATCGACAGGCTCAGGCCGCCTGTTTTCGTTGTTGAGTTTTCAGCGGCTTTCAGACTCAAATGGTCCTTTTCGGGACGGTGACGATATGGAACATCGGTGTGAAGTAGCAGTGCTCGGACTCGGCGCGATGGGCGCCGCGACGGTGTATCAACTGGCGAAATCCGGGGTCAGGGTCATCGGCGTCGACCGCCACCATCCTCCCCACACGCAGGGCTCCAGTCATGGGGACACGCGCATCACTCGGCTCTCGGTCGGCGAAGGTGCCGCGTACGTGCCCATTGTCCGCAACTCGCAGCGGATCTGGCGAGAGCTCGAAGCGCTGTCCGGCGAGTCGCTGTTCGAGCAGTGCGGCGTGCTGGTGTTGACCTCGAGCCCCGGCTATGACGCCAACGATGCCAACGACTTCACGAACCGCACCCTTCAACTGGCGAACACCTACGGCATCGAGCATGAGATGTTGTCCGCCGAACAGATTCGCCACCGATTCCCACAGTTTTCCCAAGTGCTGGACACTGCAGTCGGCTACTTCGAACCGAGTGGCGGTTACGTCCGGCCAGAACGCTGCATCGCGGTGCAATTGCAGCTCGCCGAGGAACACGGCGCCACGTTGTTCAAAGGCGAAACCGTCACGCACATCCGCTCGGACGAGCAGGGCGTCACCCTCACCACTGATCAGCGCACGATCCGCGCCGACAAAGTCGTGGTCAGTGCCGGCATGTGGTCCCGGGATTTGTTGGGACAGCCGTTTGACCGCTTGTTGCGGGTGTGTCGGCAGAAACTGTTCTGGTTTGAACAGGAGGAGCACGTGCGGTTTGCCGAGGTGTCACCGACGTTCATCTTCAGCCACGGCCCGGCGCAGTCCTTCTACGGCTTCCCGCCGTTACCGGGCGAGGGCAGCGTGAAAGTCGCGACGGAGCAATACACTGAAGACTCTTTGCCAGACACGCTGGACCGCACCGTCAGCGCCGCTGAAGAAAACGACATGTACGAACGTCAGGTGCGCGGCCGGATCGCAGGCGTGACTTCGCGTGTGGTCAAGTCGGCGGTGTGCGCGTACACCGTCACGCCGGATTCGCACTTCATCATCGACGAGCATCCGTCACTGAAAAACACCCTGGTGGTGTCGGCCTGTTCGGGACATGGTTTCAAACATTCAGCGGCGTTGGGCGAGGCGGTTGCGCAGTGGTGCGTGCGAGGGAGCAGTGACCTGGACCTGTCGGCGTTTTCGTTGAAGCGGTTTGCCTGATTTACCGATCCCGGCCACCCCGCGATCCGTAGGAGCCAGGCTTGCCGGCGAAGGCGTCCGTGAAATCGCCATCGCCAGCAAGCCGGGCTCCTACAGGTTTGGCGTGAATCCCCAATCCCGAACATCCACGCGATCCGTAGGAGCCAGGCTTGCCGGCGAAGGCGCCCGTGAAATCGCCATCGCCAGCAAGCCGGGCTCCTACAGGTTTGGCGTGAATCCCCAATCCCGAACATCCCCGCGATCCGTAGGAGCCGGCTTGCCGGCGATGGCGTCCGTAAAATCGCCATCGCCAGCAAGCCGGGCTCCTACAGGTTTGGCGTGAATCCCCAATCCCGAACATCCCCCAATCCGTAGGAGCCGGCTTGCTGGCGATGGCGTCCATGAAATCGCCATCGCCAGCAAGCCGGCTCCTACAGGTGTGGCGTGAACCTACAATCCCCAACACGCTCGAATCCGTAGGAGCCAGGCTTGCCAGCGATGGCGTCCGTGAAAT